>NZ_JAUZVA010000001.1:0-777575 GCF_031844325.1 Curtobacterium sp. BRB10 | reverse complement strand
GTACAACATCCCGGGCGCACAACCGAAGGTCATGTTTCCGAGGAGTTGGTTGCCTGAGCGGGACCCCGTCCGGACTGCATCTCCAGGTCTTCAACCCGGTGATCGTCTCGGCCGTTCCGTTCTCCGCCTCAGCGGCAACGAGTGATTACTTTACGCAGAGGTGAACGGCAGCGCCAAGCCGGGCCACATCCCGGGCGTGTCGCCACCTGGGCCGCGGTTGGGCACTCCCCCGGCAACGACGAACGGCCCGCTCCCCACCTGGGGAACGGGCCGTACGGGAGCGCTGTCAGTGCCGTGCGATGACCGGGTTCTTCAGCGAACCGATGCCGGAGATGGTGACCTCGACGATCTCGCCGTCGCGGATCTGCCCGACACCGGCCGGCGTCCCGGTCAGGATGACGTCGCCGGGCAGGAGGGTCCAGATCGAGGACACGAACTCGACGAGCGACGGGATGTCGTGCACCATCTCGTTCGTCGAGGCCGCCTGCCGGAGGTCGCCGTCGACACGGGTCTCGATGCGGATGTCCGACGGGTCGATCTCGGTCTCGATCACGGGGCCGAGCGGGCAGAACGTGTCGAACCCCTTCGCCCGGGTCCACTGACCGTCGCGCGCCTGCAGGTCTCGGGCGGTCACGTCGTTGGCGATCGTGTAGCCGAGGATGACGCTCGCGAAGTCCTCACGCCGGACGTTCTTCGCGAGCGAGCCGATCACGATGGCGAGTTCGCCCTCGTGGTCGACGCGGCCGATGTCGGCGGGGAGGCGGATGGGTTCGTCCGGACCGATCACCGAGGTGTTCGGCTTGAGGAACACCACCGGGTCGTCGCCGGCACGCTCGTCCATCTCGGAGGCGTGCTCCGAGTAGTTGAGCCCGACGCCGATGACCTTCGACCGCGGGATGACGGGGGCGAGGAGCTTCGCGTCGGCGAGTGCGACGCGCTCCCCGGTCGTCTCGAACCCCTGGTACATCGGGTCTCCCGCGAGCACCACCAGAGCGCGCTCGTCGAGGATGCCGTACCGGGGGTCTTCACCCTTGCTGCTGAACCGTGCGATCTTCACCGTTCGACCCTACCCACGCCTGCCGGTCGATCAGGACGCGTCGGTCAGCTTGGTCATCCACCCGTGCGGGTCGGGACGACGGCCGTACTGGATGTCGGTGAGTTCATCGCGCAGGGACATCGTGAGTTCCCCGGCCCCCACGGTCGGCGAACCGATGGTGAAGCCGTCACCCCGGAGTTCGGCGATCGGGGTCACCACGGCGGCGGTCCCGCACGCGAACGCCTCGGTGATCGAACCGTCGGCAACGCCGTCACGCCACTCGTCGAGGGTCACCCGGCGCTTCTCGACGGTCAGGCCGCGGTCCTCGGCCAACTGCAGGATCGAGTCACGCGTGATCCCTTCGAGGATGGACTCGGAGTCGGGTGTCACGAGGGTGCCGTCGGACTTGACCAGGACGACGTTCATGCCGCCGAGCTCTTCGAGGTACTTGCCCTCCACCGAGTCCAGGAACATCACCTGCTGGCAGCCGTGCTCGTAGGCCTCTTGCTGGGGCAGCAGCGACGACGCGTAGTTGCCGCCGGTCTTCGCCGCACCGGTCCCGCCTTTGCCTGCCCGGGCGTACTGCGTCGACAGCCAGATCGACACCGGCTTCGGGCCCGAGGTGAAGTACGCACCGGCCGGGCTCGCGATGCAGTGGTACGCGACGGCCTGTGCCGCGCGCACCCCGAGGAACGACTCCGTCGCGATCATGAACGGCCGCAGGTACAGGCTGGTCTCGGGCGCCGAGGGCACCCAGTCGACGTCGGTCTGCACGAGCTGCCGGATCGACTCGACGAACGCCTCCACCGGGAGTTCCGGGAGCGCGAGCCGTCGGGCGGACCGCTGGAATCGCCGGGCGTTGGCGTCCGGCCGGAACGACCACACCGAACCGTCCGCGTGCCGGTAGGCCTTGAGCCCCTCGAAGATCTCCTGGGCGTAGTGCAGCACGCTCGCGCTCGGGTCGAGGGACAGCGGCCCGTACGGGTGGATCGACGCACTGTGCCAGCCGTCGTCGAGCGTCCACTCGACCGTCGCCATGTGGTCGGTGAAGTGCTTGCCGAAGCCCGGGTCGGCGAGGATCTGCTCGCGCTCGGCGGCCGCGCGGCGGTCGGCGGACGGGGTGCTGGCGAACTCGAGTCCGAAGGCGGTGTCGGTGCTCATGGGGAGGACTCCTTCTCAGGCGGTGGTGGTGCGTACCGTGGCCGCGGCGGCGATCGCGTCGCCGATCTCGGCCGTGCGACGCGGCGTGGTGCCCCGGTCGGCGAGGTCGGACTCCACCGCAGCCGTGACCGCGGCCGCCAGGTCACCGCGACCGAGGTGGTCGAGCAACAGGGCGACGGAGCGGATCGCGGCGGTGGGGTCGGCCAGCTGCTGACCTGCGATGTCCGGCGCGGAACCGTGGACCGGCTCGAACATGCTGGGGAAGGTGCCGTCCGGGTTGATGTTCCCCGAGGCCGCCAGACCGATGCCGCCGCTGATCGCGCCGGCAAGGTCGGTGATGATGTCGCCGAACAGGTTGTCGGTGACGATGACGTCGAACCGGGCGGGGTCGCGGACCATGTGGATGGTGACCGCGTCCACGTGCTGGTAGTCGACCGTGACGTCCGGGTACTCGGCGCCGACGGCCGCGACGGTGCGCTGCCAGAGGGCTCCGGCGTGTACCAGGACGTTGCTCTTGTGCACGAGGGTCAGGTGCCGACGCGGGCGTCGGTCCGCCAGCGCGAAGGCGTACCGGACGACCCGCTCGACCCCGAAGGCGGTGTTCAAGGAGACCTCGGTCGCGATCTCGTGCGGGGTCCCGGTCCGGATGGCACCGCCGTTGCCGACGTACGGCCCCTCGGTGCCTTCGCGCACGACCACGAAGTCGACTTCGCCGGGGTCGGCGAGCGGCGTCGGAACGGCCGGGTGCACCGTCGTCGGCCGGAGGTTCACGTAGTGGTCGAATGCGAAGCGGAGCTTGAGGAGCAGCCCGCGCTCGATGATGCCGCCGGCGAGCCGCGGGTCACGGGGGTCACCGCCGACCGCTCCGAGCAGGATCGCGTCGTGCTGCGCGATCGCCGCCATGTCGTCGTCGGTCAGGACGTCACCGGTCTCCAGGTACCGTGCGGCACCGAGGGAGAACGGGGTCTCCTGCACCACGAGGTCGTTCGGCAAGACCGCGTGCAGGACCTTCAGGGCCTCGTCGACGACCTCGGGGCCGATGCCGTCACCACGGATGACCGCGAGTCGGATGGTCTGCGCGCTGCTCATGTCCGCCACTCCCTAGAGCGTGATGTCGATCTCGCGGAGCGAGGACGCGTCGATCGCCGAGCGGACGTGCTCGAGGATCTCGGCCGGGACCGGCGAGTCGACGGTCAGGACGCTCAGTGCCTGGCCACCAGCGGCTTCGCGGGAGATCTGCATGGCGGCGATGTTGATGCCGGCCTGGCCGAACTCCTTGCCGTAGACCGCGACGATGCCCGGTCGGTCGGTGTACTCCATCACGACGTGGTGCCGGTCGAGCGGCACCTCGACGTCGTGCCCGTTGATCTCGACGAGCTTCTCGACCTGCTTCGGGCCGGTGAGTGTGCCGGACACGCTGATGGCCGGGCCGTCCGACTGGGCACCGCGGATCGTCAGCACGTTGCGGTACTCGGGGCTGTCGGTCTCGGTGATGAGGCGGACGGTGACCCCGCGCTGCTCAGCGATGAGCGGAGCGTTGACGTACGAGACCTGGTCGCTGACGACGTCGGTGAAGACGCCCTTGAGCGCCGCGAGCTTCAGCACGCTGACGTCGTACTCGGCGAGCTCGCCGTGCACCTCGACGTCGATGCTCGTGACCGGTGAGGTCGCGAGGGCGGTGAAGACCTGGCCGAGCTTCTCGACGAGCGGGATGCCGGGGCGCACGTACGGGTCGATGACCCCGCCGGCGACGTTCACCGCGTCGGGCACGAGTTCGCCGCCGAGGGCGAGACGGACCGACTTGGCGACCGAGACGCCTGCTTTCTCCTGCGCTTCGTCGGTGGAGGCACCGAGGTGCGGCGTCACGACGACGTTCGGGAGCGCCAGGAGCGGCGAGTCCTTCGGGGGCTCGGCGACGAAGACGTCGAGGCCGGCGCCGGCGATGGTGTTCGCCGTGAGTGCCCGGTGCAGGGCGTCCTCGTCGATCAGGCCGCCGCGGGCCACGTTCACGACGAACGCGGTCGGCTTCATCAGGGCGAACTGGGCGTCCGAGATCATGCCGAGGGTCTCCGGCGTCCTCGGCATGTGGATCGTGGTGAAGTCCGCTCGGCGGAGCAGGTCGTCGAGGGAGACGAGCTCGACCCCGAGCTGCTGCGCACGTGCCGTGGTGACGTACGGGTCGTACGCGATGACCGTCACGCCGAAGGCCTGCAGCCGCTGGGTGATGAGCGCGCCGATGCGGCCGAGGCCGATGATGCCGACGGTCTTCTCGTAGAGCTCCACACCGGTGTACGACGAGCGCTTCCACGCACCGGCGGCCAGCGAGGCGTGGGCGGCCGGGATGTGCCGCGCGAGCGACAGGATGTGCCCGACCGTGAGCTCCGCCGCCGAGATGATGTTCGAGGTCGGGGCGTTCACCACCATCACGCCGGCGGTCGTCGCGGCCTTGATGTCGACGTTGTCGAGGCCGACGCCGGCGCGGGCGACGACCTTGAGGCTCGGTGCCGAGGCGATCGCCTCGGCGTCGATCTTGGTGGCGGACCGCACGAGGACGGCGTGCGCGTCGGACAGCGCCGCCAGGAGCGCCGGACGGTCGGTGCCGTCCACGTTCCGGATCTCGAAGTCGGGCCCGAGGGCGTCGACCGTTGCGGGCGAGAGTTCTTCGGCGATCAGGACGACCGGCTTCGACACAGCAGCTGTTTCCTCACTCGAGACGGTTGGTATCCCACCATGCTATCGACGCGGGCCGGTGGTTACGACCGCGGGAGCGGTCCTGTGGAGAACCACACGACGGCAGGAGGCGCGGGGCGGGGCCGCACCGAGCCTCCTGGCCGTGGGCGGGTCGCGTCAGAAGTCCAGCAGCGTCGGGACGAACAGCTGGAGGTCGAGCCAGAGGGCGCCGGCGCCCGCGAACGCGACCACGAACACCGCGATCGTGACGGGCAGGCTCGCGCGCCGGGTGATGACGATCGCCGCGACGAACGCGACCGGCGCGATGAGGATGTCGAGCACGAGCCACAGCCACGGGGTGCTGGTCTGCAGCGAGTCTCCACCCGAGGTCGTCTGGAGGAACGCGTTGAAGGCGTCCACCCGCTGGTTGATCTGCGTCAGGTTGCCGACGGCCTGCACCGTCATGTACGCGAACAGCGCCGCGAACACGACCCAGACCACGATCTTCGCGACCACGGGGGCACTGTTCCGGCGGGTCGTCGCCGGCACTGCCCCGGTCACCCGAAACTCCGCGTCAGGAGGAACGGCCAGGGGAAGAGCACGACGGCGCCGAGGAGCATCCAGAGCAGGCGGGTCCGGGTGCGGCTGCTGCGCGCTGCCCAGAGCACCACCGTGAACCAGAGTGCCGGCGCGAGGATCGCGAGGAAGCGGAGCACCTCGACGAAGAGCGTGAGGACGGTGTCGACGCCGGAGACGTACGCGGTCGAGGCGGTCAGGAGCCAGGCCACCGTGTAGAGCAGGTAGAGGCCACCGAAGACGCCGAACCCGACGAGCGCGCCGGAGGTCTCGGGGGCTTCGGGGTCACGGGCTCCGCGGTCACGCACCGCCACCGGGTTGTGCGCCGCGTCGACGTGGGTGGCGTCGTCCGCGTCACCCCAGCTGAGGGCGGCGTCGTCGGTGTCGACGGCGTTCGGCACGTCCGGGTCGATCGACCCGTCTGGTGGGGATGCTGCCGTGGTCATGCCCCGATTCTACGAGGGACACGACACCGGGGAGACCAGCGGCGGCCGGGAGGTCGACGTCAGACGTCGGCCGGCTGCGTCGCGAGGACCTCGGCGACGACGTCGCGGACGGCCGGGAAGAGCGGGTGGCTCTCCATCAGGCCCGTGAGGATCTCGGTGAGCGCGTGCGCGGTCGCCCCGGAGCGCAGGAGTGCGTGCAGCTCGATCGACTCCGGGTCGTTCTCGTCGTCGAACGCGAGCGCCGCGCGGACAGCACCGAGCAGGTGTTCGACGGGCAGGCCGCGCTCGGCGAGCTGCGACGCCGGCCCGACGAAGCGTTCACGACGGCCGAGCTTGCGGAGCGGGTTGCGGCCGACGCGTGCCGTGGAGTCCGGCAGGTGCGGGTTCGCGATGCGGGAGAGGTTCGCGGCGACGTAGCGCGCGTGGTCCTCGGGATCGAAGCCGTGCTTCGCGACCAGCAGTGCGGTGGTCTCGGCGAGCACCCCGTCGACCTCGGCGCGGACGGCGTCGTCCTCGAGTGCTTCGCGGATGAGCCGGATGCCCCGCACGTAGCCGTGGTAGGCGGCGGTGGCGTGCGCCGTGTTGACCGTGTAGAGCTTGCGCTCGACGAACGGCTGCAGGTCGTCGACCCAGGTGACGCCCTCGATCGTCGGCGGTTCGGCGTCGGAGCCGAGGAACGGGGTGCGCTCGATGACCCACTCGTAGAACGGCTCGAGCACGACGTCGAGGCCGCCGGACTGACCGAGCACACCGGACTGGTCCGGGACGATGCGGTCGATCGCGCAGTTCGCGAAGACGGCGGCGATGTCCCGGTCTTCGAGGATCGGGGCTCGGCGGATGCTGGCGTGCAGGGAGTCGGTCGCGTTGAACGCGTTCTCGCAGGCGACGATCGTGACGTCGCCGCGCTCGAGCGGGCGTGCCGCGAGCCCCTCGGCGATGAGCGGCGCGACGAGCGGGAGCGTGCGGGCGCCCACGGCGGTCGTCACGACGTCGGCCTCGGCGATGGCCTGCACCACACGCTCGCGGTCGGTCTTGCTGCTGAGCGCACGGAACCCGTAGACGAGGTGCTCGACCGGCATCTCGCCGACCTCGTGCACCACGAACCGGCCGGCTTCGTTCAGCGCCGAGACCACGCGTTCGTCGACGTCGACGAAGGTGAGCTCGTAGCCGCTCGCCACGAGGAACTGGCCCACGAACCCGCGCCCGATCTTGCCGGCGCCGATGTGGACCGCTCGCTTCGTCACCGCCATCGAACGATCATCCCATGCTGGTCGGGGCGGTCCTGACCGCGGGTGCGCAGCACGGCCGACGGGTGTCGGGAATCGTCCGCGCGCACGGCGGAGGGACGCCGGTCCGCGGCGTCGGGGCTGGAGAAGGGCTGCTGCATAACGTTCGGGTCACATCGCGAGGCGGCGGTGCAGGTGCACCGCCGCCTCGCAGGTCGAGTGGTTCTCGGAAGACTACCGCGCGGCCGAGCCGTCCACGTAGTCGCCGTCGTTCTGCTTCCACGCGAAGAGCGCGCGGAGCTCACGGCCGGTGGCCTCGATCGGGTGGCCTTCGCCCTTGGCACGGAGCGCCTTGAACTCCGGAGCGCCGGCGTCCTGGTCCTCGATGAAGCGCTTCGCGAAGGCACCGTTCTGGATGTCCGCGAGCACCGCCTTCATGTTCTCCTTGACGTCCGGCGAGATCACGCGGGGGCCGGAGACGTAGTCACCGAACTCGGCGGTGTCGGAGATCGACCAGCGCTGCTTGGTGAGGCCGCCCTCCCAGATGAGGTCGACGATGAGCTTGAGCTCGTGCAGGACCTCGAAGTAGGCGATCTGCGGCTGGTAGCCCGCCTCGACCAGGGTCTCGAAGCCGTACTGGATGAGCTGCGAGGTACCACCGCAGAGGACGGCCTGCTCGCCGAACAGGTCGGTCTCGGTCTCCTCGGTGAAGGTCGTCTTGATGCCGCCGGAGCGGAGGCCACCGATGGCCTTGGAGTACGACCACGCGAGGTCCCACGCGGAACCGGACGCGTCGACCTCGACGGCGACGATCACGGGGACGCCACGGCCGGCCTCGTACTCGCGGCGCACGGTGTGGCCCGGGCCCTTCGGAGCGACGAGCGACACGTCGACGCCCTCGGGCGCCTCGATGTAGCCGAAGCGGATGTTGAAGCCGTGGCCGAAGACGAGCGTCGCGCCCGGCTTGAGGTTCGGGCGGATGTCCTCTGCGTAGACGATGCGCTGGACCTGGTCCGGCGCGAGGATGACGACGACGTCGGCCCAGGCGGTGGCGTCGCCCGGGGTGTGGACCTCGAAGCCCGCCTCTTCGGCCTTCTGCCGGCTCTTCGAGCCCTCCTGCAGGCCGATCTTGACCTCGACACCCGAGTCACGGAGGTTGAGGGCGTGGGCGTGGCCCTGCGAGCCGTAGCCGATGACGGCGACCTTCTTGCCCTGGATGAGCGTCAGGTCGGCGTCGGCGTCGTACACGATGTCAGTCACGAGGGTGTGTCTCCTTGGTTCTGTGGTCGGTGCCGGGCACCGTCGGCGCCCGGGAAGGGTGTGACGGGCGCTCAGCGCACCCGGTCGGTGATGCTCTTCGGTCCGCGGCCCATGCCGAGGAGGCCCGCGCGGGCGAGCTCCTTGACGCCGTAGGGCTCGAGCACGCGGAGGATCGCCTGGATCTTGCCGGGGTCGCCGGTCACCTCGACGATCAGGGAGTCGGTCGCCACGTCGACGACCTGGGCACGGAACAGGTTCACTGCTTCGAGCACCGCCGAGCGCGTCTGGTTGTCGACGCGCACCTTCACGAGCATGTGCTCGCGCTGGACCGACTGCGAGAAGTCCAGTTCGACGATCTTGATGACGTTCACCAGCTTGTTGAGCTGCTTCGTCACCTGTTCCAGCGGGAGGTCCTCGACGTCGACGACGACCGTGATCCGGCTGAGGCCGTCCACCTCGGTGTTGCCGACGGCGAGCGACTCGATGTTGAACCCGCGGCGGGCGAAGAGTCCGGCGACACGGGTCAGCAGACCGGGCTTGTCCTCCACGAGGAGGGAGAGGACGTGGCTCATGCGGTTTCTCCCGTCATGTCGGCGTCCTCGTCGTCCCAGGTGGGGGCGAGTGCCTGGGCGTACTCGATGGAGGAGTTGCTGACGCCCTGCGGGACCATCGGCCAGACCATCGAGTCACGACTCACGACGAAGTCGATCACCACCGGGCGGTCGTTGGTCGCCAGGGCGAGCTCGATCGCGGCGTCGACCTCGTCGGCCTTCTCGACGCGGATGCCGAGGGCACCGTACGCGTCGGCCAGCTTCACGAAGTCCGGCACGCGACGCGAGTCGTGCCCCGTCTCGAGGTCGGTGAAGGAGTGCCGGCCGTCGTAGAACAGCGTCTGCCACTGCCGGACCATGCCGAGCGAGGAGTTGTTGATGATCGCGACCTTGATCGGGATGTCGTTGATGACGCAGGTCGCGAGCTCCTGGTTCGTCATCTGGAAGCAGCCGTCGCCGTCGATCGCCCAGACCACGCGGTCCGGCTGGGCCACCTTCGCGCCCATCGCCGCGGGGACCGAGTAACCCATCGTGCCGGCGCCACCGGAGTTGAGCCAGGCGTTCGGCCGCTCGTACTTGATGAACTGCGCCGACCACATCTGGTGCTGACCGACACCCGAGGCGTACACGGCCTCGGGACCGGAGAGCTCACCGATGCGCTTGATGATGCCCTGCGGTGCCAGGAGCCCGTCGGTCGGCTCGGCGTACCCGAGCGGGAAGTCGGCCTTGAGCTGGTGGAGCTTGGCCCACCACTCGTCGGTCGATGCGCGGTCCTCGACGGCGATGCCGCCCCAGGCGTCGAGCAGGTCGACCAGGACCTCGCGGGCGTCACCGACGATCGGGACGTCGGCGAACCGGATCTTCGAGATCTCGGCCGGGTCGATGTCGACGTGCACGACCTTGGCGTCCGGCGCGAACTCGTCGGCCTTGCCGGTCACGCGGTCGTCGAAGCGGGCCCCGAGGGCGACGATCAGGTCGCTCTCCTGCAGGCCGAGTACCGCGGGCACGGTGCCGTGCATCCCGGGCATGCCGAGGTGCTGCGGGTGCGAGTCCGGGAACGCGCCGCGCGCCATCAGGGTCGTGACGACCGGCGCCCCGGTCGCCTCGGCGAAGCGGAGCAGCTCGGCGGTCGCGCGGGAGCGGACGACCCCGCCGCCGACGTAGAGCACCGGTCGCTCCGACTCGGACAGCAGCTGCGCGGCCGCGGTGATCTGCTTGCCGTGCGCCTTGGTCACCGGGCGGTAGCCGGGCAGGTCGATCTTGGGCGGCCACACGTACGGCGCCGACTTCTGCTGGGCGTCCTTCGTGATGTCCACCAGCACGGGGCCGGGCCGACCGGTCGTCGCGATGAGGTGCGCCGCGGCGAGGGTCGCCGGCACGTCGGCCGGGTCGGTCACCAGGAACGAGTGCTTCGTGATGGGCATCGTGATGCCGACGATGTCGGCTTCCTGGAACGCATCGGTGCCCATCAGCGTCGAGAACACCTGACCGGTGATCGCGATGAACGGCACCGAGTCCATGTAGGCGTCGGCGATGGCCGTGACGAGGTTCGTCGCGCCGGGGCCGGACGTCGCGATGGCGACCCCGACCTTGCCGGACGACGAGGCGTAGCCCTCGGCGGCGTGGCCGGCGCCCTGCTCGTGACGGACGAGGATGTGGCGGATCGTGGTCGACGCCATCAGCTCGTCGTAGAACGGGATGATCGCGCCGCCCGGCAGGCCGAAGACGTCGGTGATCCCGAGGTGCTCGAGCGTCCGGAGGACGGCTCCCGAGCCGGTCAGGATCTCCGGCGACCGGCGTGCACCGGCGGCCGCGGACAACGGAGTTGCTTCCGTGGGCATGAGTGGTCCTTGCCTGAGTGGTGGCGGTGGTGCGGGTGTCGGACGCTAGCCCGTGACCGCGCCCTGGGCGGCGGACTTGACGAGCTTGGCGTACTTCGCGAGGACTCCGCGGGTGTAGCGCGGGGGCAGCGGGGCCCAGCCGTCACGGCGGGCCTCCAGCTCGGCCGGGTCGACCAGTAGGTCGAGCGAGCGAGCCGCGATGTCGACACGGATGCGGTCGCCATCACGAACGAAAGCGACTGGACCTGCGTCCACTGCTTCCGGTGCGATGTGGCCGATGCACAGGCCGGTTGTGCCGCCTGAGAATCGACCGTCGGTCAAGAGTAGTACATCCTTGCCGAGGCCCGCGCCCTTGATGGCCGCGGTGATGGCGAGCATCTCGCGCATCCCCGGACCGCCCTTCGGTCCCTCGTAGCGGATGACGACGACGTCGCCCTTCTCGATCTTGCCCTCGGTCAGGGCGTCCATCGCGGCACGTTCGCGGTCGAACACCCGGGCGGGGCCCTCGAAGACGGAGGCGTCGAAGCCCGCGGTCTTCACCACGGCGCCCTCGGGGGCGAAGGAGCCCTGGAGGACGGTGAGGCCGCCGGTCTCGTGGATCGGGTTGTCGAGCGTGCGGAAGACCTCACCATCGAGCGCCGGCGGGTCGATCTCGGCCAGGTTCTCGGCGACGGTCTTGCCCGTCACGGTCATGCACTCGCCGTGCAGCAGGCCCGCGTCGAGCAGCGCCTTCATGATCACGGGGATGCCGCCGTTGCGGTCGACGTCGACCATGACGTACTTGCCGAAGGGCTTCATGTCGGCAAGGTGCGGGACCTTGGAGCCGATGCGGTTGAAGTCGTCCAGCGACAGCTCGACCTCGGCCTCGTAGGCGATGGCGAGCAGGTGCAGGATGACGTTGGTCGAGCCGCCCAGGGCCATCGCGACGGCGATCGCGTTCTCGAAGGCTTCCTTGGTGAGGATCTGCCGCGCGGTGATGCCGTGCTCGAGCATGTTCACCACGGCCTCGCCGGAGCGGTGCGCGTAGTAGTCACGGCGGCGGTCGGCGCTCGGCGGGGCCGCGGAGCCCGGGAGCGACATGCCGAGGGCCTCGGCGACGGAGGCCATCGTGTTCGCCGTGTACATGCCACCGCAGGCGCCCTCGCCCGGGACGATGGCGCACTCGATCTTCTTGAGCTCTTCCTCGCTCATGGTGCCGGCCTTGCAGGCGCCGACGCCCTCGAAGGAGTCGATGATCGTGACTTCCTTCATCGTGCCGTCGGCCTGCTTCACGTAGCCCGGCATGACCGAACCCGCGTAGAGGAACACGCTCGCCAGGTCGAGGCGCGCGGCGGCCATCAGCATGCCGGGGAGCGACTTGTCGCAGCCGGCGAGCAGGACGGTGCCGTCGAGGCGCTCGGCGTTGACGACGGTCTCGACGCTGTCCGCGATGACCTCACGCGAGACGAGGGAGAAGTGCATGCCCTCGTGGCCCATCGAGATGCCGTCCGAGACGGAGATGGTGCCGAACTGCAGCGGGTAGCCGCCACCGGAGTGCACGCCCTCCTTCGCACCCTGTGCGAGGCGGTCGAGCGACAGGTTGCACGGCGTGATCTCGTTCCACGAGGACGCGATGCCGATCTGCGGCTTGCTCCAGTCCTCGTCTCCCATACCGACGGCCCGCAGCATGCCACGCGAGGTGGTTGCTTCGATCCCGTCGGTGACGACCCGGCTGCGCGGCTTGACGTCGATATCAGGCATGGGATGAGTCTAGGACGCTTTGGGATACCAGCTGTGCACCCCCGTGCATTCTCATGCTCCGGGCCCGCGATCAGCGCGTCGCGCGGAGCCTCGCCAGCTGCTTGAGCACCCCGGTCAGGGCCGCCGGGTCGGCGATGCGGTAGCCGGCACGGGTCTCCCCGGGTCCGACCTTCACCCCGACGTCGCCGTCGCCGAGCACGCGGAACGCGTCCTCGTCGGTGACGTCGTCGCCGGCGAAGAACACCGCGTCGGCACCGTGCAGCTCGCGGAGCCGGGCGATCGCGTCGCCCTTCGTGACGTGGCGGACCGCGAACTCGACGATGTCCTTGCCACCGCGCTCGAGCACCTCCGGGTCGGCCTCGTGCGCAGCACGGCTCGCCGCCGCGTTCGCCTCGGCTGCGACCTCGGCGGAGACGCGGCGCGTGTGCACCCCGTGCCCGGCGGGCTTGTGCTCGATGACGACGCCCGGGAACCGTTCGCCGACCGCGTCGAGCGCAGCGCCGATCCGTGCCACACGACCGACCTCGTCATCGGACAGCGCGGCCTCGTCGTGGCCGTCCACGCGCCACTCGACACCGTGCGAGCCGACGAGCGCCATGTCCTCGGGTGCGTGGGTGACCGCGGCGAGGCTGCCGAGGGGACGCCCGGACACGAGCACCACCTCGGTGTCCTTCGCACGGTGCAGGGTCAGGACCGCGGCCCACGAGCCCGGCAACGCGCCGACCTGCGAGGGGTCGTCGGCGAAGGGGGCCAACGTGCCGTCGAAGTCGAGGGCGACGATCAGTCGCGGCGAAGCCGCGAGCGTCTCGAGGGCCGCGTCGATGGCGGTCTGGTCGGTGGTGGTCTCAGTCATCACGTGCCTCCCGGGTGTCCTCGGCAGCACGCGCGGACTGGGCGTCCTGGTCGAAGATCGACATGTTGTCGGTCTGTGCCTCGCGGTGCTGCTCGCGCGGGTCGGCGGCGGACGGGTCGATCTGGGCGTTCCGCGGTGCGTGGCGGTCGAGCGCCTCGAGGAACGAGCGCGACCAGCGGGCCACGTCGTTGTCGCGGACCCGCTTGCGGAGCGCGCGCATGCGCGTCGACCGCTCGCGACGCGGCATCTGGATCGCGCGCTCGATCGAGTCCTTGAGCGCGCCGATGTCGTGCGGGTTGACGATCACAGCCTGCTTGAGCTCGTCGGCGGCACCGGCGAACTCGGACAGGATGAGCACCCCGTCGTTGTCGAAGCGGGCGGCGACGTACTCCTTCGCGACGAGGTTCATGCCGTCGCGCAGTGCGGTGACGAGCATGATGTCGGCGGCCAGGTAGAGCGCCACCATCTCCTCGCGCGGGTAGCCGTGGTGCAGGTACGAGATCGGCTGGTGGCCGATGACTCCGAGGTCGCCGTTGATGCGGCCGACGCTCAGCTCGATCTCGTCACGGAGCGCCGCGTACGAGTCGACACGCTCCCGACTCGGGCTCGCGACCTGGATGAGGGTGGCGTCCTCGACCGCGATGCGGCCGTCCTCCACCAGCTCGCCGAAGGCCTTGATGCGGTGGCGGATGCCCTTGGTGTAGTCGAGCCGGTCGACGCCGAGCAGCACCGTCTTCGGGTTGCCCAGGCTCTCGCGGATCTCGCGCGCACGCTCCTGCACCTCGGGCTTGCGGGCGATCGCCTCGAAGCTCTCGGCGTCGATGGAGATCGGGAAGTGCCGCGCCTCGACGTGGCGGACCGTGATGCCCTTGCGGCTGCGCGGGGCTGCCGGGTCGTCCACCGGGACGTCGATCGTGGTGCCCTTGGTCGTGTAGCCCTTGATGTGCCGGACCGCGCGCAGGAAGTCGCTGGCGTCGTCGTGGCGCTGGAAGCCGATGACGTCGGCGCCGAGCAGCCCGTCGAGGATCTGCGCACGCCACGGCAGCTGTGCGTAGATGCCGACCGGTGGGAACGGGATGTGGTTGAAGAAGCCGATCGTCAGGTCGGGGCGCTTCGCGCGGAGCAGGGCCGGCACGAGCTGCAGCTGGTAATCCTGCACCCACACGATGCCGTCCTGCTCGACGATCTCGGCGATCTGCGCGGCGAAGCGTTCGTTGACCCGCTTGTACGCGTTCCACCAGTCGCGGTGGTAGCTCGGGTGCTCGATGACGTCGTGGTAGAGCGGCCAGAGCGTGTCGTTGCTGAAGCCCTCGTAGTACTCCTCGACGTCGTCGTCGGAGAGCGGGACGGGGACGATGTGGATGCCCTCGTTGTCGAACGGTGCGACCTCGACCTCGGCCTGCCCCACCCAGCCGACCCAGGCTCCGTCGTTCGCGCGCATCACGGGTTCGAGGGCGGTGACGAGGCCGCCCGGCGAGTGCCGCCAGCCCTCGTTGCCGTCCTGGTCGACGACGCGGTCCACCGGGAGGCGGTTGGAGGCGACGACGAACGAGTAGCGGGTCTGTTCGGTGCGGTCTGCAGGCATGGGGTGGTGTGATCTCCGTTCCGCCCGGCCGGGGCCGGGTGCGTCGGGTGCGTCGGTGCGTCGGGTGCGACGGCTGGCGTGGTGCGACGGCTGGCGTCGTGCGACGACCGGCGTGGTGCGCCGGGCGCGCTGCCGAAGTTACCAGCGTGGGGACAGCGCATTCACGGCGGATCGGCGGTTCCGCTACGCTGCAGGCACGTGTCGGGGGGACACGGGTGCTGGAGTGCGGCGCCGGCCTCCCGGTCGGAGAGGACCCCCAGCCGTGAGCGAGAACCCGCCCAACCAGCCCGTCCCGCCGTCGCAGCCCGGTCCCGGCCAGCCCGGTTCCGGCCAGCCCGGTCCCGGCCAGTACGTTCCCGGCCAGCCCGCCGGGAACGGCCAGCCCGCCTGGCAGCAGCAGCCTGGAGGCCCGCAGCAGTGGTCGGGTCAGCCCGCCCCTGCCGCGCAGCCGTCCGATGCGTTCGGCCGCTTCCTGCGCTCCGTTTCCGGTCGCGACTGGCTGGCGGCCGTGCTCGCCGCCGTCGGCGGCTGGGTCGCGGCGTACGTCGTCGCCGGACTCTCACTGCTCATCACCGTGGGCCTGCTCGCATCCGGCGGCAGCGGTTCGGCCGCTCCGTCCACCGGGTCCGGCACCGACCTCGGCGCGGGCTCGGCCCCCGACGTGGAGTCCCTGCTCTCCGGCGTGAGCGTCCTGCTCGGTGCGCCGGCGCAGCTCGTGGCCCTCGCCGACCTCGGCCGTCTGCACCTGTCCGGGTCGATCGGGTTCCTCGGTTCCGGTTCGGGCTCGCTCGCCGTGGTACCCGCACTGGTGCTCACCGCGCAGGTCGTCCTGGCCGTCGTGCTCACCCGCCGGATCCGCACGCGAGGCCTCGGTCGCACGCAGGTGCTCGTCACCGCGGTGGTCTCCGGCCTCGTGACCACCGTGCTCACGAACGTCGCGGCCGCCCTGTTCGCGATCCGGTTCCCGTCGGTGTCCGGCGCGGTCATCGAGCCGGTGCACGCCGTCGGTGTCGGGAGCATCCTCGGCGCGTTCGTCATCGGTGCCCTGGCCGCGCTCCTCGCCCGGCCCTCCGTGCTCGCTGGTGGCAACGTCTTCGCCGCCCGCCTGCTCGGCACACTGCGTGTCGCCGCGTCGCAGCTCACGGTCCTCGTCGTGCTGGTCGCCCTCGTCGTCCTCGTCGTCGCCGTCATCGCCCAGCCCTCTTCCGGCTCCGCGTTGCCGCTGCTGCTCGGCAACGTCGCGGTCGGGCTGACCGCGCTCGGGTTCTTCGGTGGGGTGGGGACCTCCGGCTTCGGGTCCGCCAGCGACAGCGCTTCGGTGTTCGGCGGGGCCGGCGGCTGGACCTGGCTGGTCGTGCTGTTCGTCGTCGTCACCTCGGTCGCGGCCGGGCTCGCACTCGCCGTCCGCCGCAACGACCGGATCCGCACCACCCTCGACTGGGTCGTCACCCCGCTGGTGTGGTTCGCACTCGGTCTGCTGTTCTTCGTCCTCGGCACCGGCGTCGCCTCGTACCAGGTGAGCAGCACGAGCTCCGTGGACGCATCGGGGTCGATCGGCGTCGCGCCGTGGACGCCGATCGTCTTCGCCCTGTGGGGCGGCGTGATCGAGGTCGTCGCCCGGTACCTCGCTCCGGTGCTCCTGCCCCGCCTCGGTGGTGCCGCGGTGCTGCGGACGTCGCGTCTGGTCGGGGCGGACCCCCGCCCCGTCGTGCCGCAGGCGTTCCCGGCCGGGCCCGTCGCCGGCCAGGGTGCTCCCGTCGCGCCCACCGCGACCGTCGACCCGGCCGCTCCCGTCGCGCCCGACGCGCCTGTCGCCGCGGACGCGCCGGCTGCCGCCGCGTGGAACACTCCCCCGGTCGCTGACCAGCACGCGTCGTACCCGCCGGCCGGGCCTGCCCAGGAGCCCGCGTACGGCGTGCAGTCGAACTCCGGCGCGCAGCCGTCGTACGGGTCGCAGCCGCCCTACGGCACGCAGCCCCCGTACGGCGCACAACCCGCCTACGGGTCGCAGCCGTTCATCGGCGGTGGTGCCCCGGCTCCGGCACCGATGTCCCCGCGGTCCAAGAAGATCCTGGTCCGTTCGCTCATCGCCGGTGGCGCCGTGATCGTGGTCGTCATCGCCGGCGCGGTCACGACGAGCGTCCTCCGCGCCAACGTGTGGGGTCCGGCCCCGACCGTCAAGTCCTACGTGCAGGCCATCGCCAGCGGTGACGCCGACACCGCCGCCGACCTGAGCGAGGTCCCCGACGACGCCGCGATGCTCGGCTCGAAGGTGCTCGGGAGCGCGAAGGACCGCCCGTCGGACATCCGCGTCGGCCGGGTCGCCCGGACCGGTGACACCGCGATCGCCACCCTGAGCTACACGCAGGACGGCAAGAACCGCTCCGGCCAGGTGTCGTTGCGGCGCACGGGCACCTCGTTCCTGGTGAAGGACGAGTGGCGTGTCACGCAGCCCCTCGCCCAGCAGGTCACCCTGACGGCCTCCGACGTGCTCGAGGGTGCACCCGTGACCGTCGGCGGCAAGGAGATCGGGAAGATCAGCGAGGGCACGTTCACGTCCCTCGCCTACCCCGGCACCTACCAGGTCTCGGTCGGCGGTTCGAAGTACTTCACCGGCGGCACCGAGAAGGTCTCCGTGGGCGCGGCCACGTCGGGCTACGTCGACTTCGCGCCGAAGGCGACCAAGGCACTCGAGCAGGACGCCGAGCAGTACGTGACCGACCTGATCGACGACTGCGCCGAGAAGACCGAGCTCCGGGCACTGAGCGGTTGCCCCTGGTACGGGCCCTACGACGCCGACGGCGGCGTGCAGTACGACGTCACGTCGATGCCCGAGCTGGAGGTCGAGGCGTCCCGCGCCGGCACCGTGATGGTGACGAGCACGAAGGACGGGAGCGTCTCGTACAGCTACACCTCGTACCTCGGTGACAAGAAACGCGGCGAGGACTCGTTCGATGTGAACCAGTACCTGAAGGTGGAGGACGGCAAGCTCGTCTCCGCCTACTGAGCAGGAGCCGGCTGAGCAGGAGCCGGCTGAGCGGCTCCGCAGCACCACGACGGCCGACCCGGGATATCCCGGGTCGGCCGTCTCAGTAGGCTGACGAGCATGGTCAGGACACGGGCGTGGTGCAAGGGCGACACGGTCGAGCGGGACTTTCCCGTCGACCGGATCTCCGACCTCGTCGCCGATCCGGACACCTTCGTCTGGATCGACTACACCGACCCGACCTCGGCCGACCTCGAGCAGATCGAGGAGGAGCTCGGCATCCACGCGCTCGCGGTCGAGGACGCCGTCGAGCACGGTCAGCGCCCGAAGCTCGACCGGTACCGGGACAGCCTGTTCCTGGTCGTCTACGACGTGGGCGGCACGGACGACGAGGGTGACCTGATCACGCACGAGGTCAAGGCCTTCGTCACCGAACGGGCCCTCGTCACCATCCACGGGTCCGACGTCGACACCGCCCCGATGGAACACCGGCTCACGGCGAACTCCGACATCGCCGAACACGGCGTGCCCTGGCTCGTCTGGGCACTGCTCGACGCCGTCGTCGACCGGGCCACCGACACCGTCGAGGACCTCGAGCGGCAGATCGATGCGCTCGAGGACGACCTGTTCGTACCGGGCGACCCCCGCGAGCAGCAGATCCAGCGGCGGTCGTTCCGGCTCCGCAAGACCCTCGGGGTGCTCCGGCGGCTGGTCGTCCCGACGCGGGACAGCGTCGCGTCGTTGCTGCACGGTGACGCGGAGACGATCTCGAACGGCATCCGCCCGTACTTCCGCGACGTCGAGGACCACCTGGTCTCGATCGCCGACTCGGTCGAGCAACTCCGCGACGCGGTGTCGAGCGTGCTCGACACGACCCTGAACCTGGCGTCGAACCGGCAGAACACCGTCATGAAGAAGGTCACGAGCTGGGCGGCGATCATCGCGATCCCGACCGGGGTGACGAGCTTCTTCGGGCAGAACGTCGAGTTCCCGGGCGAGGGCGCCTGGAGTGGTCTCTGGGCCTCGCTCGCGATCATCACCGCGTCGTCGCTCGTGCTCTACCGCGTCTTCAAGACCCGCGACTGGCTCTGACCACCCGAAGCTCCGCCACCGCCTCGGCACCAGGCCCCGCCCATGTCAGAGCGCGAGCGCCAGGACCCCGCCGACCACGGTGAGCGGCGCGACGACGCACCCGAGCGCCATGTACCGGCCCCACGACAGGTGCACCCCCTCGGCCGACAGCCGGGCGTGCCAGAGCAGCGTCGCGAGCGAGGCCCACGGCGTGATGAGGCAGCCGGCGTTCACACCGATGAGCAGCGCCGCGTACCGAACGGCCTCGTGCCCGGCGGCCGGTTCGAGCACCAGGTACGCCGGCAGGTTGTCGATGCCGTTCGCGGCGACCGCGCCCGCACCGCCGAGCAGCAGCAGCGGGCCGGTCCCGGTGCCGCCCTGCAGCGCTCGCACGATCGGGTCGGTGATGCCCGTCGTGTGGAGCGCCTCGACCACGACGAAGAGCCCGGCGGCGAACAGCAGGGTCGACCACGGCACGCGGGACACCCGGAGTTCGGACGGTGACCGGAACGCCGCGACCACGACGAGCACCACGGCGGCCAGGACCGCAGCGATCCACACGGTCACCCCGGCGGTCAGGGCGACGACGAGCGCGACCAGCACGGCGGAGGCCGCCCAGAAGAACACCGGGTCCTTCGGCGTGCGGACGGACACCGGCGAGTAGCGGCCGAACAGCTTGCCGCGGAACACCACGAGCAGGACGACGCACGGCACGACCACCCCGGCGACCGCGGGCCAGGCCATCAGCCCGGCGAACGGCAGCGGGCCGCCGAGCCCCATCCGGTCGACGGCGAGCAGGTTCGTCAGGTTGGACACCGGCAGCAGCAGTGAGGCCGTGTTCGCGAGCCAGACCGTGGTCAGGGCGAACGGCATCGGGGGCAGCCCCACACGCCGTGCGAGCGAGATGACGATGGGGGTGAGGAGCACCGCGGTGGTGTCGATCGACAGGAAGACGGTGCAGAGCACTGCGAGCACGACGACCGCGCCCCAGAGCCCGATGGTGCGTCCGCCACCGACCCGGGCGGCGACGTCGGCGAGCCGGTCGAACACCCCGGCGTCCGCGGCCAGCTCGGCGACCACGGTCAGCCCGAGCACGAACCCGAGGACCGGCAGGACCCGGTCAGCGAGCACGGCGAGGTCGTCGAGTGGCAGCAGCCCGAACACGACGCAGACCGCGCCGACCACGAGCAGGGCCGCTCCGATGACCGCTTGACGCACGAACACTCCTCTGGCACACACCGCGGCAGGGTGACCGGCGGCGCTCCAATGTACGGGCCGGTAGCGTTGTCAGCACGACGACAGGAGGCCTCTGTGCGCAAGTTCATGTTCAACGGTGCGGTGTGGAGTTCGCTCATCAGCGGCTACAGCGTGCTGCAGACCACCCGCCAGGGACCGCGCGACTGGCGGCTCGCGCTGACCTGGGTCGCGTGGCTCGCCACGACGATCGTGGCGATCGGCACGGTCGTCGAGGACGACCGCGCGGTCAAGGCGCGCCAGCCGTAGGTCCAGGCCGCAACCACACGACGGACGGGAGGCCCGTGGCGGATCCGCCACGGGCCTCCCGTCCGTCGTCAGCACCGTCCACGGAACCTGGTTCCGCAGCGGCAGACGCGCCCGTCAGCGCTCCGACGGCGGGATGTCGGACGTCTGGATCGGGCCGGTGAAGAGCGCCGCGCGGTCCTCCTGGCCCGGCGCGAACAGCGCCGAGTCGGCAGCGGTCGACGCTGTGCGCCGTCGCGGCGCCGTCTCGTCGACCATGAGCACGCGTTGGACCGGCAGGGCGTCGGGGTGGGTGCGCTGGATCCACTCGACGAGCTCCTCGCGGATGTAGCAGCGCAGGTCGAACAGCGACGGCGCGTCGTGCGACGTCGCGAGGACGCGCACCCGCACGTACCCCTGCACGGCGTCGGTCACCTGCAGTACCTTGACGCGGCGGTCCCACAGTTCGGTGCGGTCGAGGATGCGGTCGAGCTCCTCGCGCATCTCCCCCGGCCGGACCCGCCAGTCGAGGTCGAACTCGACTGCGCCGAGCAGTTCGCTGCCGGTCCGTGTCCAGTTCTCGAACGGCGTGCTCGTGAAGTACGTCGACGGCAGCACGAACCGACGGTCGTCCCACAGGTGCACGACGACGTAGGTCAGCGTGATCTCCTCGATCCGTCCCCACTGCTGCTCGACCACGACGACGTCGTCCACCCGGATCGACCCGGAGAACGCCAGCTGCATGCCGGCGAACACGTTGCCGAGCGTGGACTGCGCGGCGAGGCCCGCGACCACGGAGATGAGACCGGCGCTGGCGAGCACGCTCGCGCCGGCCGCCTCGACCCCGTCGAAGGTCAGCAGGATCGCGCCGACCGCGATGATGACGAGTACGGCGACGGTGAGCCGCCGGATGATGAGCACCTGGGTGCGGATGCGACGCGCCTGCCGGTTGTCGGGCACGTCGATGCGGAACCGGTGCAACCCGAGGTCCTCGAGGAAGATCGCGACCTGGCACGCGAGCCAGCAACCGGTCGCGATCGTGACGATCAGGAAGGCGTGCGCGACCTCGTCGCGCCACGGGTACGCGTCGGCGTTCCGCGGGATGCTCGACGTGAACGCGATCCAGAGCAGGACCACCAGCAGCACGGTGCGGAAGGGGTGCTTCGTCCGTCGCGAGAGCACGCCGGCCCAGCGTTCCCGGCGCGCGATCGCCCGGAGGACCAGGTGCAGGACGAGGGCGACGACGGCGGTGACGAGCAGGGCGAACCCGATCGCGACGAGGAGTCGGAGGAGGATGTCCATCCCTCCATGCAAGCAACGGACGACGGTCGTCGTTCAGGTTCGGGCCGCCGTCAGCTGTGCGGACGTTCAGCGGTCGCGGTTCGCCCGAACCGGGGTTTGCGTGACGGCCCGGTCCGGTGCGCATGTAGGTTCTCTCGCATGACAGCGCAGAACGACACGGGTGGCAACCGAGCGCCGGCGAACGACTTCTCGCACGAGCAGGAGGGCTACCAGCACGGCCTGAAGCCCCGGCAACTGCAGATGATCGCGATCGGCGGCGCGATCGGCACCGGCCTCTTCCTCGGTGCCGGTGGACGCCTGCACACCGCGGGCCCCGCGCTCGCGCTGACCTACCTGGTCGCCGGGATCTTCGCCTTCTTCATCCTCCGTGCCCTCGGCGAGCTGGTGCTGCACCGCCCGTCCTCGGGGTCGTTCATCTCGTACGCTCGCGAGTTCTACGGCGAGAAGTTCGCGTACGCCGCCGGCTGGATGTACTTCCTCAACTGGGCGATGACCTCGATCGTCGACACCACCGCGGTCGCGATCTACCTGCAGTACTGGTCGGCCTTCACCGCCGCACCGCAGTGGCTGCTGGCGCTGATCGCCCTGGTCGTCGTCCTCGCCGCGAACATGGTCGCCGTGAAGGTGTTCGGCGAGCTCGAGTTCTGGTTCGCCCTCATCAAGGTCGCCGCGCTCGTGGCGTTCCTCGTCGTCGCGATCGTCTGGCTCGTCTTCGCGTTCCCCGTCGAGGCCGGCGGCGAGGCCGTCCGCACCGGGTTCTCGATCTGGGGCGACAACGACGGGCTGTTCCCGAACGGGCTGCTCCCCGCGGTCATCGTGATCCAGGGCGTCGTGTTCGCGTACGCGGCGATCGAGCTCGTCGGAACCGCGTCGGGCGAGACGCAGAACACCGAGAAGGTCATCCCCCGCGCGATCAACTCCGTGGTCTTCCGCATCGCGGTCTTCTACGTCGGCTCGATCATCCTGCTCTCCCTGCTGCTGCCGTACACGGCCTACAAGGAGGGCGAGAGCCCGTTCGTCACGTTCTTCTCGTCGCTCGGCAACCCGCAGGTCGGTTCGATCGTCGGTGGGATCATGAACTTCGTCGTGCTCACCGCGGCCCTGTCGTCCCTGAACGCCGGCCTGTACTCCACCGGACGCGCGCTGCACTCGATGGGCATGAACGGCTCGGCGCCCAAGTGGACCACGAAGATGTCGAAGGGCGGCGTCCCCTACGCCGGCATCCTGCTCACCGCGGCGTTCACCGTCGCGGGCGTCGTACTGAACTACTTCGTGCCGAGCCAGGCGTTCGAGATCGCCCTGAACATCGCCAGTCTCGGCATCATCACGGCGTGGGGCACGATCATCCTGTGCCAGATGCGGCTCCGTCAGTGGGCCAAGCAGGGGCTCGCCAAGGAACCCACCTTCCGGCTACCGGGTGCGCCCGTCACCGCCTGGCTCACCCTGGCGTTCCTCGCCTCGGTCATCGTGCTGATGGCGATCGACTACCCCGTCGGCACGTACACGATCGCGTCGCTCGTCATCGTGATCCCCCTGCTCATCGTCGGGTGGTTCCTGCAGCGTGACCGCATCCTGCGCATCGCCGCCCTGCGCGAGGGCGTCACGGGTCCCTACCCGATCGGCGTCCGCGACCCCGCCGCCTCGGTGCGACGCGACGGCGACGGGAGCTAGCGCTCCGCTTGTCCCCGGAACGCAAGGCACCCCGGCGGGAACACGAACGGTCCGGCACCCCTCGCTACCATCAGCAGGTGCCGGACCGCTCTGCTTCGCCCACCCTCGACCTGCAGCTCAGCTGGCGAGGTGCCTACGGACGCCTCCGGGTGTTCGCGGATCGTCTCGAGGCCGAGACCGACTACCAGCGAGGGACGCGAACCATGGTGCCGATGGACGCGGTGCAGGGGTGGCGCCTCGGACCGTGCGACGAGGACGCCGTCTGCGTCGAGTTCCTCACCGGGCAGGACACCTACCGCGTGCTGCTCGACACCCCGGACGAGCAGCTCGCTGCGCTGGCGATCCGGAAGGTGCTCGGCCCGCCGCTGGAGTCCTGAGGACGCGGTGCCGGGCCCCCTGGGGCCCGCGGCCCGGGTGCCCGGGTCAGTCGTCGGTGTCGACGCGGTCGGTGACGACGTCACCGGATCCGGCGTCGATGCGCACGCTGTGCTTGGTGCCGGACGAGTCGAGCACGTCGCCCTCCCAGACGACGGAGCCGAGGTGGTCGTCGAGGCCGAGTTCGGTCACGGTCCCCGCGTGCAGGTCCTGGAAGGCGTCGACGGCCTGCTTGACGCTCAGGTCGGCGGCGGCGACGAAGCGCTCGTGCTCGGCCTCGTCGTCCGCGTCGGCGGCCTCGGTCTGCGGGGTGCCGGCGACCGAGGTGCCGTCGGCGTTCGTGTGCACCTCGTGCTCGGTGCCGTCCTTCGTCACGACCAGGACCTCGTAGGCGGAGGCGCCCTGCTCCTGCTCGACCGAGATGACGGTGCCCGAGCCGACCTCGCCGCGTGCGGTGGCGACCGCTGCGAGCAGGGCCGTGTTCGAGCCGCTGGACGCGACGCCGGACGCACCGGACGCCGACGAACCGGAGCCCGACGAGTCCGTCGCCGACGAGCCGACCGAGCCGGAGCCGGCCGAGCCGGTGTCGTCGTCGGAGTCGTCGCTGGCGCAACCGGTGAGTGCGAGCGCCGCGACGATCGGCAGGGCGGCGAACGCGGCGATGCGGCGGGCGGAGGGCTTCTGGTGCTGGGTGCGGAAGTTCATGTGGACGAGCATCGCGTCGGGGTGCTGAAGCAGCCCTGAAGCCACCTGTTCAGCCGCCGAGTGCGATGCGGACGACGAACCGCGCGCCGCCGAGCGGGGACGTGACCACGGTCGTGTCGCCGCCGTGCGCCCGCACGGCGTCGCGGACGATGGCGAGGCCGAGCCCCGCGCCACCGGCGTCCCGGCTGCGGGCCTCGTCGAGACGGACGAAGCGCTCGAAGACGCGCTCGCGCTCGTCCTCGGGGACGCCGGTGCCGTCGTCGTCGACCGTGAGCACCGCGGACCCGTCGTGCTCGGTGAGCGACACGGCGACGCGTGTGCTCGCGTGCCGGACGGCGTTGTCGACGAGGTTCCGGACCACCCCTGCCAGCACGCGCTCGTCGCCGAGGACCCGCGCTGCCGAGATCGCCGAGCCGTCCACCCGGACCGCCGGGGCGTCGCCGTCCTGCGCGGGCGCGTCACCGGCCCTCGACCGTGCTCGCGCGCGGGCCACCGCGTCCAACGCCAGGTCGTCGAGGTCGACGGAGCGCCGCGTGCGGATCCCGCCCTCGTCGAGGCGGGAGAGCTCGAGCAGCCCGGTGACCAGGTCCTGCAGGCGCACCGCCTCGGACCGGACGACGTCGGCGAGGTCGGCCACCTCGGTCCGCTCCGGGTGCGCGACGGCGACCTCGGCGTGCTGCCGGATCGACGCGATCGGCGACCGGAGTTCGTGGGAGGCGTCGGACACGAAGCGCCGCTGGCTCTCGGCAGACCGTTCGAGTCGGTCCAGCATGGCGTTCATGGTGCTCGCGAGCCGGGCGACCTCGTCGCCGGTGTCGGGCACCTCGACCCGGGCGTCCGGACGGGCCGCCCGGATCGTCTCGACCTCGGTGCGCATCCGCTCCACGGGCCGCAGCGAGCGTCCTGTGACGGCCCAGGTGACCGCGACCAGCAGGAGCACCAGCACGGGCACCCCCACGGCGAGGAGCACGACGGCGGTGCGGACCGCGGTGTCGGCCTGGTCGAGCGTGGCGCCGTAGACGAGCGTCGCCTCGCCGCCGCCGGGCAGGTCCACGTCGTCCGCGACGAGCAGCCAGCGTTCGCCGTCGTGGGTCCACCGGGACTCGTCGGCGGTCGGCAGGGCGGCCCCATCGGCGTCCTCGCCGTGCGCCAGGACCGCCCCGCCGTCGCCGATCACCTGCACCAGGACGTCCTCGTAGCCGGTCACTGCGGCCGCACCGTCCGCTTCGACTCGGGAGGACACCTGCTCGAGACCGGTCTCGGCCGAGGTGCGCACGCCGTCGAGCAGCACGAGCCGCAGCACGAGGACGAACGCGACGGCACCGATGACCAGCGCCGCGAGGACGACGACCCCGGCGCCGAGGGTGGTGCGTGCCCGGACCGACCGGGGGCGACGAGGCCGGTTCGGCGTGGCCCCGCTCGCACGGGGGGCCGGCCGCTCAGCCACCGTCCGCCGCCAAACGGTACCCGGCGCCACGGACCGTCTCGATCGCGGTGCGCCCGAACGGCCGGTCGAGCTTCCGGCGGAGGTGCCCGACGTACACCTCGACGATGTTCGGATCCCCCTCGAAGTCGACGTCCCAGACGTTCTCGATGACGTCGCGCTTCGACCGGACCTGACCCGGGTGCCGTGCGAGGTACTCGAGCACGGCGAACTCGCGGCTGGTCAGCTCGACCGGGGTCTCGCCGCGAGCCACGGTGCGGGCTGCGGGATCGACCACCAGGTCGCCCAGCGTCAGCACGGTGGGGCGCTCACGGGCACCCCGTCGGACGAGCGCCCGCAGCCGTGCGACGAGCACCGGGTGCGAGAACGGCTTGGTGACGTAGTCGTCGGCGCCCGCGTCGAGCGCCTCGACCTGGTCCCACTCGCCGTCCTTGGCGGTCAGCATGAGCACGGGGGTCCAGTCGCCGTCCGCACGGAGCTGCGCGCACACGGCCCAGCCGCTCAGGCCGGGCATCATCAGGTCGAGCACGATCGCGTCGTAGCGGAACTCCCGCGCGTGCCACAGCCCGTCGACGCCGTCGTTCGCGACGTCGACCGCCCACCCCTCGGCCTCGAGGCCGCGGCGCACGCCGTCGGCGAGCCGGACCTCGTCGTCGACCACCAGCACACGCATGGGGTCGATCCTGCCGTGCCCCGCTGAAGCAGGCCTGAAGCGGCCGGCGAGTGCGGCGGGGCGGACGGGAGGTCCGTGGCGGCGCCGCCACGGGCCTCCCGTCCGACGGTGGTCCGGACCAGGGCCGCGCCGCCTCGGAGGGCTCAGACCAGCAGCAGGATCCCTGCGATCACGGAGGCGACGGCGATGGCGAGCGCGAGGAGCAGGAGCACGAGGTGCACCGTGTAGAACGTCGTCGGCTTGCCGGCGGCGTCGCGGGCACGGGAGTCCTTCGCGACACGCTGGAAGAAGCGCGGCCAGGTGACGACGTTGAAGACGGCGCCGATGAACAGGACGACTGCGGCGAAGACGAGCACGGGACGATCCTAGTGAACGTCCGCGGCGACGATGCCGGTACGGCGACGCCGGGCGGGTGGTGCTCGGCCGCCCCCAACGCGGCCGAGTCCCGACCCGGCAGGCCACAGGATCTGTAGCACTTGCTACAGACTGTACACGGCCTGTTCGACAGCGTCGAGGGACTACGCGGTCTCGAGCGCGGCTTCGGCGTCGGCGAGGGCAGCACGCTCGGCGTCGGTCAGGGACGCCCGTGCACCCCGGACGCCGTCGTTGATCTCGACGATGCGGCGACTGAGCCGGGTCGCGGGGTCGTCGGTGGGCGGGTAGGCGTTGTCCACGCCGACACGGTCGTGCAGCGGCGCGAGGAGGCGCAGTGCATCGTCGACGCGGCGTGCCCGACGTCGGCGGGAGATCCGGTGCCCGACGACGAGCAGGAGCATGCCGGACGCCACGCACAGCACGGCTCCCGGCGTGGTGACGTCGTAGGGCAGCGAGAGCGCGTGCGTGACGTCCAGGTCGCCGGTGACGTGCGCGACGTCCATCACGACGACCACGACCATGCGGACGACCCCGAGCACCCAACCGAGGACCAGCACCCACAGTCCCACCAGGTCGGTGGTCGTCCGGGCCTCGCGCAGGTGGAGCACGCAGATGAACCCCGTCGCACCGAGGGCGACTCCGAGGTAGACGGTCTGCGCGATCGCGTAGACCGTCGCCGCCGGGTGCGAGCCGGCGTCGAGCATGAACGTCGTCGTGGTCGCGGGCTTGTCGAGCACCGTGAACGCGACGACGACCACCACGACGACCGCGGCGAAGGAGACCACGACCGCGTTCCGGAGCCACGGGCGCGCCGCGCCGACCGCCTTCGCCACGCCCCACAGCAGCGTGCTCGTCCCGGCCACCATGAGGCAGTCGCTGATGAGGGTCACGACGTTGTGCCCGCCCAGCAGCGGGTCGAGCCACCGGTACAGCGGGTCGACGTTCGTCACGATGGTGGCGGCGAACAGCAGGAACGTGAACGCCAGGGTGCGGTCCTGCCCACGCTGCAGGACCAACAGCACGATCGTCCCGACGATGAGCAGCACCGCCTGGACGACGGCGATGATCACCCGAAGACCCCGCGGAAGGCGCTCGGGCGGCCGCGGTGCCGACGGATCACGGTGGCCAGGCGGTCCGCGAAGACCTCGGCCTCGTGCTCGTAGGTGTTCGAGAACATCCCCCGGGCAAGTGCCCGCTCCACCTTGTACTCGGGCAGGTCGGGGATGACGTCGCGGATGTAGGCGCTCTGCGGCGCGTGCTCCTGGTGCCGGTGCAGGACGTGCCCGAGCTCGTGGCCGATGACGAACGACCGGAAGGTCGGTGAGGAGGTCGGCGAGATCATCACGAGGTGCGCGTGCTCGAGGGTGGCCACGAAGCCGCACACGGGCTCGGCAGCCAGGAACGACTCCTCGCGCACCACGATCGGCTTGCCGACGACGTCAGCCGCGGCGGCGACGGCCTGGTCGACGTCCGACCACCCCTCGGCGGCACCACGAGCCCAGAACGCCTCCACGAGGGCATCGGTCATGCGACGCTCCCCCGCTGTGATTCCTCCTCGAGCACCTCGGCGATGCGCCGCAACGCGTCGGGTGAGAGTTCGCCGGGGAAGGTCCGGGCCGCGAAGCCGCTCACGCGCGCGGACCGCAGGGACCGGACGAGGGCGAGCTGGGCACCGATCCGTTCCGGTACCTCGCTGTCCTCGAGCAGGAAGCGTTCGTCGACCTCGAAGTACCCGGCCAGCAGGC
Source organism: Curtobacterium sp. BRB10 (assembly GCF_031844325.1). Classification (NCBI taxonomy): domain Bacteria; kingdom Bacillati; phylum Actinomycetota; class Actinomycetes; order Micrococcales; family Microbacteriaceae; genus Curtobacterium; species Curtobacterium sp. BRB10. The sequence goes on along the minus strand of NZ_JAUZVA010000001.1, from coordinate 748,804 downwards.
GCAGGAGCTCGGTGTCGCGGTTGCGGCGGCCGTCGCCGGAGAGCATGTAGGTCCACTTCGCCCGCGACAGCGACCCACCGTGGGCCGCGACGTACTCCTCGATCGAGGAGAACGGCACCGGAGCGCCACGCTGGGACTCCTCGAAGTCGAGGAGCAGGTTGAGGCGGCGCGCGAGTTCGGCGGCGTCGAGCGCCCCGCCCTTCAGATCACCCGTGTCCATCTCGGACTCCTCCCCAGCCGTGTCCGCGCGACCTGTGGGTCCGGCGCGTGGACGCCATGTTAGCGCGGGCGCCCGGCACGCGCGCCGCTACCCTCGTGGGCATGCCCCGCCGCTTCCCCGCCACCGTCGCGGCGCCGGTCGAGCACGAGCTCGTCATCACGAAGTCCCGGTTCATCACCACCGTCGCACCGGTGTCCGGGGTCGAGGACGCCGACCGCGTGATCGCCGAGGTCCGCCGGCGGTACTGGGACGCCCGGCACAACTGCACGGCGATGGTCACCGGCGTGCTCGGCGACCAGGCGCGTTCGTCGGACGACGGGGAGCCCTCCGGCACAGCGGGTGTGCCGATGCTCGAGGTCCTGCGACGCCGCGGTCTGACCGACGTCGTCGCAGTCGTCACGCGGTACTTCGGCGGGGTGAAGCTCGGTGCCGGCGGACTGGTCCGGGCCTACTCGACCTCGGTGTCCGAGGCACTCGACACGGCGGTCCTCGTGCGTCGCGAGGCCCTGACGCAGGTGCGCTTCGACGTCGACCACGCCGACGCCGGGCGGCTCGACAACGTGCTGCGCGACTGGGTCCGGCACCACCACGCGACGCTCGGTCCGACCGAGTACGGTCGGGCGGCGACCTTCGAGGTGTGGGTCCCCCGCGAGGCGCTCGGAGCCCTGACCGCCGACCTCGCCGCCGCGTCGGCCGGTTCGCTCGAACCTGTCATCGGCGAGGAGCGGATCGTCGACGTCCCCGCCGACTGAATCCGCGGTTCCTGCACACCTCGGGCGTGTCACCGCTTCGGCGTGAGAACCTGCCCGGAACGCACGAACGCACCGACTCGATGAGCCGGGGCGTTCGTTCTGCGGTGCACCCCCTCGGACTTGAACCGAGAACCCACTGATTAAGAGTCAGTTGCTCTGCCAATTGAGCTAGAGGTGCATGTTCCGGCTTCCGTGCCGCAACGGGAATCAACAATAGCATGGGTTTCGCGCGCCCACGACCACTCGTGTGCGCACGACGCGAACAAGGAGCACCATGACCGACCGTCTCGTCCCCGGCGACACCGCCCCCGACTTCACGCTGCCCGACCAGGACGGCACCCGGCACTCCCTGGCTGCCCTGCGCGGCAAGAAGGTCATCGTGTACTTCTACCCGGCGGCCTCCACCCCGGGCTGCACCACCGAGGCCTGCGACTTCCGCGACAACATGTCCTCGCTGCAGGCCGCCGGCTACGAGGTCCTCGGCGTCTCGAAGGACGAGCAGGCGAAGCTCAAGACGTTCCAGCACGAGCAGGCGCTGACCTTCCCGCTGCTGAGCGACCCCGATCTCGCCGTGCACAAGGCGTACGCGGCCTGGGGCGAGAAGAACAACTACGGAAAGATCGTCACCGGCACGATCCGGTCCACGATCGTGGTCGACGAGGACGGCGCGGTCCAGCTGCCGCTCTACAACGTCAAGGCCACCGGGCACGTCGCGAGCCTGCGGAAGAAGCTCGGCCTGGTCTGAGGACCGGCCACGCACCGGAGGCCCGGTGCCGGTTCTCGGAACCGGCACCGGGCCTCCAGTGCGCTGTCTGCAGACCGCCCTCGCAGGCTCGGCCGGCGCTGGCGCCGCGCGCCGCTGGCGCGTCGCCCCGTGCGGGGCGCGCGCTACTCGGCCGGACGCGCGAGCGCGGCCGTCACCGACCGCGACAGCACCAGCGTGATGCCGAGCAGGGCCGGGACGAGCAGCACCCAGCCGACCGCGGCGACCCGGAAGACGCCCTGGAACGCGCCGATCGCGATGGCGCCCTGCAGGACCTGCCAGACGATGATCCCGGAGCGCACCCACGACCGGCCCTGCCACAGGCCGTTCAGCAGCGCACCGAGCCAGAGCGCAGCGATGGCGACGAGGACGGTGAGGGCGATGCCGGACGCGATGCTCGTGGCCGGGGCGACGAGCAGTTCGACGACCAGGACGACGGTCACGACCACCAGCGCGAGGAACTCGAGGCCGACCACCGCGAGCAGCCCCAGCATCGCCGGCGACCGGCGCGCGACGGGTGCGGAGGGATCGGTGTCGTTCGGGGTGTCGTCGTGCACAGTGATCCTCCAGCATCGGAACCCTTGATTTGGCCCTACCAGTATGGAACGATATTGGAGGTCGTTTGGACGGCACGATGTGGTGTGCGTCTCCCGTGGTTCATCGCTCCTCCCCCGAGCGTCTCGCGGGCGTCAGACACGCTTCCTGCGGACTCCTCCCCACAGTTGTCCCCTCCATGCCGCATGCATGGTCAGCGGTCCGATCCCCCGAGCCACGGCCCCGGCCTGCCGTTCGAGCATCGACATCAAGGAGCACCACACATGGACTGGCGTGACAAGGCTGCCTGCCTCACCGCAGACCCCGAGCTCTTCTTCCCCGTCGGGAACACCGGGCCCGCCGTCGACCAGATCGAGAAGGCCAAGTCGGTCTGTGCGCGTTGCACGGTCACCGAGATGTGCCTGCAGTACGCACTCGAGAACAACCAGGACTCGGGTGTCTGGGGTGGTCTCAGCGAGGACGAGCGTCGTGCGCTGAAGCGTCGCGCCGCCCGCGCTCGCCGCGCGTCCTGACCCCGGTCGCCTGACACCACGACGCCCGTCGTCCCTCCGGGGGCGGCGGGCGTCGTCGTGCGCGCGGGGCGGCTTCTGCAAAACACCGGTGTTCACGCGTCGAACACTGGAACGCGGGTGTTCGACCGGTGAACACCGGTGTTTTGCGGACTCGAACCGGGCGTCAAGCGGGGGCGGTCAACCAGCGGAACGGGATGGTGATCGTCACCTCGGTGCCGCTGCCCGTCAGGGTGTGCCAGTCGATCGTGCCGCCGAGCTCGCCCTGGATGAGCGTGCGGACGATCTGCGTGCCGAGCCCCGAGCCGACCTTGCCCTCGGGGAGCCCCACCCCGTTGTCGCGGACCTCGATCTCCAGGTGGTCGTCGAAGCGGCGGGCGACGATCTCGACCTCGCCGTCACGGCCGTCCAGCCCGTGCTCGACGGCGTTCGTCACGAGCTCGGTGAGCCCGAGGGCAAGTGGTGTCGCAGCCTCGGAGGGCAGCACCCCGAACTCTCCGGTCTTCTTCGGGTGCACGGTGGTGTTGTGCGACGCGGCGACCTCGGTCACGAGCTTGAGCACCGAGTCGAACACCTCGTCGAAGTCCACCGTCTGGCTGAGGCCACTCGACAGCGTGTCGTGCACGACGGCGATGGCGGCGACGCGGCGCATGGCGTTCTGCAGCGAGGTCCGCGCTTCGTCCGAGTGCGTGCGACGCGCCTGGATCCGCAGCAGGGACGCCACCGTCTGCAGGTTGTTCTTCACCCGGTGGTGGATCTCGCGGATCGTGGCGTCCTTGGTGATGAGCTCGCGCTCCTGGTGCCGCAGCTCGGACACGTCGCGGCAGAGCACGATGGCGCCGATGCGCTCACCGTGGTCGCGGAGCGGGATCGAGCGGAGCGACACCGTGACGCCCTTCGACTCGATGTCGGCCCGCCACGGTGCACGGCCGGTGACGACGAGCGGCAGGGACTCGTCGACGTCGAGCTGGGCGCCGATGAGCTCGGTGGTGACCTCGGCGAGGGACTTCCGCTCGAGTTCCCCCTCGAAGCCCATCCGGTTGAACGCGCTCAGGCCGTTCGGGCTCGCGAACGTGACGATGCCGGCGGTGTCGAGGCGCAGCAGACCGTCGCTGGCACGGGGCGCACCACGACGGGGACCGGCCGGTGCCCCGAGGTCCGGGAAGTCACCGGTGGCGATCATGCCGAACAGGTCGTTCGCGCTCGCGGTGAAGTTGAGCTCCTGGCGGCTCGGGGTCCGCATCTCGTCCTGGTTGGAGTGCCGGGTGACGACGGCGATCGGTCGCTCGGTGGTCTCGGCGCTCTTCGCGCTCAGGCGGCGGAGCACCGGGATCGCGCGGACGCGGGTCGGGGTGTCCTCGTACCAGTCCGGCTCGGCGGAGTCGACGACCCGTGACCCGGCGAAGCTCTCGGTCACCTGGCCGCGCCACTCCTCGCGGATCTCCTGCCCGACGATGTCGCGGTAGAACAGCGTCGCCGCGGAGCTCGGTCGGGCGTGCGCGACGGCCACGAACGAGCCGTCCTCGGCGGTCGGGACCCAGAGCACCATGTCGGCGAAGGACAGGTCGGCGAGGAGCTGCCAGTCCCCCACGAGCAGGTGGAGCCACTCCACGTCTGCTTCCGAGGAACGGCCTTGCGCGAGGACGAGGTCACTGAGGGTCGACACCCAGCCAGTCTAGGTCCGGCGCCTTGTGGAGAACGTCGCCCTGTCCACAGGGCAGACCGGTATGTATTTTGTATGTCGCACGCCCCATACGCTCGCTCCAAAGACGGAAGGGGCAGGGGTGGCAGAGCAGGCACGCCGCATCGATCACGAGACGACGACGGCGCACCCACCGCCGCTGCGCATCGTCGAACCGGCACCGGAGCCCGCCGTGGCGACCGGCCCCCCGGACCCGGCGACGACGGCGCGGGCGCTCGGGCTCTGCGTCGCCGAGGTGCTCACCGGCGCGCGGGAGGTCGACAGCATCACCCGGTGGATCAGCGACGACGTGCAACGCCACCTGCAGCAGCGGGCCGCGGTGGCAGCGCACGCCCGAGGTTCCGGTCGGCGGGCACGCGGGCGCCCCGTGCTCCGGGTCGGCAGCGTGCTCGTCTGCCGCCCCGCGGCAGGCGTCGCCGAGGCGACGGTGGTCGTGCACGCGCGCAGTCACGCTCGGGCGGTCGCCATGCGGCTCGAAGAGCGACACGGACGGTGGCAGGCGACCGCGATCGGGGTCCTGTAGCCGGGTGGCGGGCAGACGGGAGGCACGGTGCCAGCTGGCACCGTGCCTCCCGTCCGTCCTGTGTGGACGCTAGTTCTTCTTGGCGGCCTGACGACGCTCGGCGCGGTTGCTCGCCGCGGCCTGACCGGAGGCCGTGGCCGCGTTGCCGAACGCGGAGCCCTGCTCCGGCTCGGCGGCCGCTTCGGCCTCGGCCTGGGCGCGCTGCGCGCGGGCGGTCGCCGCCTGCTCGAGGCGACCCTTCTCGTCGCGGACCTCGACCTCGCCGTCGATCGACGGTGCCGAGTACTCCAGGCCGGAGACCTCGTCCTCGCCGAGACCCTTGGCCTCGATCACCGCGTTCTCGCCGTCGGACTGCACCTGGACCTCGAGGTTGAAGAGGTAGCCCACGGACTCTTCGCGGATCTGCCCCATCATCGTCTGGAACAGGGCGTAGCCCTCGCGCTGGTACTCGACCAGCGGGTCACGCTGCGCCATCGCGCGGAGGCCGATGCCGTCCTTCAGGTAGTCCATCTCGTACAGGTGGTCGCGCCAGCGGCGGTCGATCACCGAGAGCACCACGCGACGCTCGAGTTCACGCATCGCCTCGTCGCCCAGGAGCTCCTCACGCTGCTGGTAGGCCAGCTTGGCGTCGGAGAGGATCTCGCGGGCCAGGAAGTCACGCGACGCCTTGCCCTTCGAGCCGGCCTCGGTGATGACCTCGTCGATGGAGATCGAGATCGGGTAGAGCGTGCCGAGCTCGGTCCACATGGCGTCGAGGTCCCAGTCGTCCGGGGAGCCTTCGCCGGTGTGGCTGTCGATCACGTCGTCGATGACGGCCTTGAGGAACGACTGCGCGCGATCGTGCAGGTCGTCGCCCTCGAGGATGTGACGGCGGTCGCTGTAGATCGCCTCACGCTGGCGGTTCAGGACGTCGTCGTACTTCAGGACGTTCTTGCGGATCTCGGCGTTGCGGCCCTCGACCTGCGCCTGGGCGGACCGGATCGCACGGCCGACGAGCTTGTTCTCGATCGCCAGGTCGTCCGGCACGTTCGAGCGGCCCATCAGGCTCTCGGCGGCACCGGAGTTGAACAGGCGCATCAGGTCGTCGGTCAGCGACAGGTAGAAGCGACTCTCGCCCGGGTCACCCTGGCGGCCGGACCGGCCACGCAGCTGGTTGTCGATGCGGCGCGACTCGTGGCGCTCGGTGCCGAGCACGTACAGGCCGCCGACGGCGCGGACCTTGTCGCCCTCTTCCTCGACCTCGGCCTTGACGCGGGCGAACACGTCGTCCCACTCGGCCTCGTACTCGTCGGGGGTCTCGGTCGGCGACAGACCCTTGGCGTGCATCTCCTGCACGGCGAGGAACTCCGCGTTGCCGCCGAGCATGATGTCGGTACCACGACCGGCCATGTTCGTTGCGACGGTCACGGCGCCGAAGCGACCGGCCTGGGCGACGATCGCGGCTTCGCGTGCGTGGTTCTTCGCGTTGAGGACCTCGTGCTTCACGCCCTGCTTGGCGAGGAGCTTCGACAGGTACTCGGACTTCTCGACGCTCGTGGTGCCGACGAGGACGGGCTGGCCCTTCTCGTGGCGCTCCGCGATGTCCTCGGCGACCTGCTCGAACTTCGCCTTCTCGTTCTTGTAGACGAGATCGGTCTGGTCGATGCGCTGCATCGGCTTGTTCGTCGGGATGGGCACGACGCCGAGCTTGTAGGTCGACATGAACTCAGCCGCCTCGGTCTCGGCGGTACCGGTCATGCCGGAGAGCTTCTGGTACAGGCGGAAGTAGTTCTGCAGCGTGACGGTGGCGAGGGTCTGGTTCTCGGCCTTGACCTCGACGCCCTCCTTCGCCTCGATCGCCTGGTGGATGCCCTCGTTGTAGCGGCGGCCCATCAGGATGCGGCCGGTGTGCTCGTCGACGATGAGCACCTCGCCGTTCATCACGACGTAGTCCTTGTCCTTCTTGAACAGGGCGACGGCCTTGATGGAGTTGTTCAGGAACGAGATGAGCGGGGTGTTCGCCGACTCGTAGAGGTTCTCGATGCCGAGGTAGTCCTCGACCTTCTCGATGCCGGGCTCGAGGACGCCGACGGTGCGCTTCTTCTCGTCGACCTCGTAGTCCTCGCCCGGGGTGAGGCGCTTGGCGATCGAGGCGAACTCGGTGAACCAGCGGTTGGCCTCGCCCGAGGACGGACCGGAGATGATGAGCGGCGTGCGGGCCTCGTCGATGAGGATCGAGTCGACCTCGTCCACGACGGCGAAGAAGTGACCGCGCTGCACCATGTCGGACGCCTGCCACGCCATGTTGTCGCGCAGGTAGTCGAAGCCGAACTCGTTGTTCGTGCCGTACGTGATGTCGGCGGCGTACTGCTCGCGGCGCTCGGCCGGGGTCTGGTTCGCGATGATGCAGCCGGTGGTCATGCCGAGCGCGCGGAAGACGCGGCCCATGATCTCGGACTGGTACGACGCCAGGTAGTCGTTGACCGTGATGACGTGCACCCCGCGCGACGGGATCGCGTTGAGGTACGCGGCGGTCGTCGCGACGAGGGTCTTGCCCTCACCGGTCTTCATCTCGGCGATGTTGCCGAGGTGCAGGGCCGCGCCGCCCATGAGCTGCACGTCGAAGTGCCGCATGCCGAGGGTCCGCTTCGCGGCTTCTCGAACAGCGGCGAACGCCTCGGGCAGGAGGTCGTCGAGGGTCTCGCCGTTGGCGTACCGCTCGCGCAGCTCCTTGGTCTCGTCGTGGAGTTCCTCGTCGGTGAGGCTCGAGAAGTCGTCCTCGAGGTCGTTGATGGCCGAGGCGTACGCCTTCAGCCGACGGAGGGTTCGTCCTTCGCCGATGCGGAGGACCTTCTCCAGCACGTTTGCCACGTGAACTCCTTACGAGGTCGTCGCGCGCGACCTGCGCGCCCGATCGACCAGTCATGCTAGCAACCCGCGAACGCACGGCGCTGTGAGCGGCGCGGCTGTGGCGGACACGGGTGTGCGCGGCCCGCGAACGGGCCGCGCACACGGTGCGGAACGCAGGTTCCGCGTCGGGGTCAGGCGATCGCGGCTGCACGCTCCGCGTCGGCGTCCACGTCGGCCGACGCCTGGCCGGCGGGCACCTCGTCGATGCCGATCACCCCGTAGTCCCAGCCCTTGCGTCGGTACACGACACTCGGACGACGGGTCTCGGCGTCGAGGAACAGGTAGAAGTCGTGCCCGACGAGCTCCATGTAGTAGAGGGCGTCGTCGACCGTCATCGGGGCGGCCTCGAAGACCTTGTGGCGGATGACGACCGGGCTGTAGACCTCGTTCTCGTCCTCGGCGGCCTCCTGGTCGACGACCGGGACGGCACCGGTCGCGACGTCCTCGATGAGCTTGCCGTCGGCCGGAACGACACCCATGCCGTCGAAGCCGCTGCCGGCGGCCTCGGCGACCGAGGTGGGGCGGTGCCGACCGTGGTGCACCTTGCGGCGGTCACGCGCCCGACGGAGGCGTTCCATGATCCGCGCGAAGGCGAGGTCGAAGGCGGCGTACTTGTCCGACGCCGCGGACTCAGCCCGCACGAGCGGCCCCGGTCCGATCAGCGTGAGCTCCACGCGGTCCTCGCCCTGGCTGCCGCTCGACTTCTCGTTGTGGCGGCTGATGCGCACCTCGAAGGCGAGCGCGCGGTCGGCGAGCACGTCGATCTTCTCGGACTTCTGTTCGACGTAGGTGCGGAAACGGTCGGTGACCCCGACGTTCCGGCCCGTGATCGTCACGTCCATGTGGCGGCTCCCATCCAGTGTCGGCGCGTCGCCTCCGTCCGGCGACCCGAACGCCTTGTCGCGAGGCTAGACCCGGCGCACCGTCGGCGTCACGGGGAGGCGGCGAGTCCGTCGGACACTCACCGGACACACAGCGGCCACCGGGTGTTCACCAGGCGTCAGGCGTCGACGGTCGCCACGGCGACGCAGCGCACCACCCGGCCACCGGCGGCCCGCACCGCGCGGACGCCCTCGGCCATCGTGACGCCCGTCGTGACGACGTCGTCGACGAGCACGACATCGCGGCCGTCGACGCCGGTCGCGTGCAGGGTCCCGACGGTCGCCGCGACGCGTTCCACCGCCGACCGCTCCTTCTGTCCCGGTCCGGATCGCCGTCGTCCGGCCGCGGTGCGGACGAGACGCCCCGTGTGCCGGACACCACCACGGGCGAGCAGCAGCACGACCGGGTCGAACCCACGTCGTCGGGCACCCGCCCGGGACGGCGGCACCCGGAGCACCACGGTGCCGTCCGGGGCCGCGGCGAGCGCCGCACGGACGAGTGCACCGAAGCGGACGCCGAGCGGACGGGCGACGTCGACCCGCCCCCGGAGCTTGAGCTCGAGGACCAGGGTGCGGACCAGCCCCTCGTAATCGAAGGCCGCGTCGAGCCGGACACCGGCGACCAGCCGGACCCGCCGGGGCCGTGCTGCGAGCGCCGCCCGGCACGGTGGGCAGAGCGCGCGGTCCTGGCGGCCGCAGCCCAGGCAGGTGACGGGCAGGAAGAGCCCGAGCACGGCGAGCAGGGCATCACGCCACGGGGTGGAGTCGTCGTCAGGGGGCATGCCCACGACTGTGGTGGTGACCGGACGGTGGTGGTGGGCCGTGGTGCCGGACGGTGGACGGGCCTCCAGGCCGGCTGGGGTGTGGAGGACCGTCGCGTCAGCGCTGGACGCCGAGCACGTCGGCGGTGACGCCCGTCGTGTCCCAGCCACCCCCGGTGGACTGCAGGACGTCGCCGTCCGACATCCGGAGCAACAGCGCGCCGCCGCCGCCGCCGCTGATGGCGGTGGCGCGCCCGTCGGGCTTCGGCAGGGTGCTCGACTTGCCGCCGATCGTCGTGCGCACGATGTTCGGACCGGTGGGGGTCTGCCCGACCGAGGCGACGTCGGTGTCGTTCACCCATGCGGCGTCGACCGCGGTGCCGCTGGCCGCCTGCACCCGGACCGGGGCGCCGAACGAGGTCGGTGACCGGTCGGACCCCCGGATGATCGCCATCACGTACAGGCCGGGGCCGTCCGAGGTCTCGATGAGTGCGAGGGCCCTGGTGGAGTCGCGGGACACCTGGAACGACACGAGGTCGCCGCGCGGCAGGGTGGTGCGCACCTGGTGGGGGTCGCCGCCGAGCCCGTACGCGGTGATGCGGCGGGTGTCGGACTGCTGTCCCACCCAGACGAAGCCGAGGTCGTCGACGGCGGGGGCGATGAGGCCGTCGCGGGCATCGACGCGCAGGCGGTCCTTGCCGCGCACGACGATGACGCCGTCCCGGTTGCCGACGGCGGCGGTGGTGCCGGACGCCGACAGGGCGATCGACGTCGGGTCGAGGCCGGCGATCGCGGCGCCGACGCCGCTGCCGAGTTCGGCGACCTTGCCGGTTCCCGAGGCGGCGTAGCCGACGACGCCGTCCTCGTCGACCAGGGGTCGGGGATCGACGTCGGGGTTCTGCTGGGCGTCCGCTCCCCCGGAGTCCGGCACCGACAGCGTCGCGCCCTCGATCGTCATCGAGACCGACGAGATGGTGGCGACCGAGGCGAGCGACTTGCTGAGCTGTTCGCGCATCCGGACCCTGTCGACGGTGCTCGCGCCCAGGGCGTCGCGCGACAGGTCGACGAGGGCCGTGCCGCTGTCGATCGTCACCGCGTTGAGGGACAGCTGGGTGCCCTCCGGGAACGACGAGACGACGGCGCCCTTCAGCCAGTCGGTGGGGCCGGCGAGCAGGGCGCTCGCGATGCGCGTGCTCGTGGAGGACCGGGCGAGGAACCAGCGCTGGTCGGGCACCAGGAACCTGTAGGTGGGGTCGTAGAAGTACAGCGCGTGCGGTTGGAACACCGACTCGAAGCTGACCGGCGACAGGATGATGCCGTCCGGGGCGTAGGCGATGCGCCACTCGCCGTCCTCGCGGACGAACTGGAACGTCAGCGTCGACGAGGTCGGGCGGACGGCCTGGGTGTACTCCCCTTCGGAGTCGACCGTGGCGCTGGCCGTCATCGTGTAGGTGAGTTCGCGGTCGTCGGCGCGTTCGACGGTGCCGCTGCCGTCGCGGATCGTGACGCCCTGCCGTGGGTTCCACTGCTGGGCGAAGTCGGCGGCCAGGAACTGCCGGGCGATGGCGTAGTTGTCCTGGGCGCCGGTGGCGGCGGCGATGAACCCGCGGAGGATCGCCGTCTGGTCGGACCCGGTGATCGGCTTGTCCGGCCGGAAGTCGACGCCCGAGAGTGACTCGTCCTTGATCGTCTGCCCGGTGCGGACGGCACCGTCGGTCGGGATGGCCGCGCAGGCGGTGACCGCGAGCAGGCTGACCGCGGCGAGCGCGACGGCGAGGACGTGGCGGATCCGGTGGCGCATCAGGACTCCTCTCGCACGGCGCGGGGGCCGTCGTACGACTCGTCGAGCTCGGGCAGCGGGATGGCCGAGGTGGCGGTGGTGCCCTGCTCGTTGCGGGGCAGGGTGAGCACGAACGTCGAGCCCTCGCCCGGTCGGGACCACACGTCGATGCGCCCGCCGTGGAGCTTCGCGTCGCCGAGGCTGATGGCCAGACCGAGGCCGGTGCCGCCGATGGTGCGCTTCCGGCTCGGGTCGGCTCGCCAGAACCGGTCGAACACCCGTGCGGCGTCCTCCGGCGGCATGCCGACGCCCTGGTCGCGGACGGCGATGGCGACGGTTCGTGCGTCGCTGTCGACGACGACCTGCACCGGCTTCGCGTCACCGTGCTCGATGGCGTTGCCGACGAGGTTGCGCAGGATCCGGCGGACCCGCTTGGCGTCGAGCCGCATCGTGGTGTGTCCGCCGGGGGTCGCGAGCTGCAGGTCGATGCCGGCACGCTCGGCCAGCGGGCGGAACTCCTCGACGATGTCCGCGGCGAGCGCCGCCGGCACCGACGGTTCGGTGTCGAGCTGCACCGCTTGCGCGTCGTAGCGGGAGATCTCGAGCAGGTCGGCGAGGAGCAGCTCGAACCGCTCCACCTGGGCGTGCAGGAGCTCGGCGGACCGGCCGACCGACGGTTCGAACGCGTGCCGGGAGTCGTAGAGCATGTCGCCGGCGAGGCGGATGGTGGTGAGCGGCGTGCGCAGCTCGTGCGAGACGTCGGACACGAAGCGCTGCTGCACACGGGAGAGCTCGGCCAGCTGGGTGATCTGGCGGCTGACCGCCTCGGCCATCCCGTTGAAGCTCCGTGCAAGGGTCGCCAGGTCGTCCTGGCCGCGCACCGGGATGCGCTCGTCGAGGCGCCCCGCGGCGATCTTCCGGCTCGTCTCGGCGGCACCGCGGATCGGCACGACGACGAGCCGGACGACGAGCGACGTGACCAGGGCGATGAGCACCATCAGGGCCACACCGCCGATGGAGAGCGTCTGGGAGACGAAGTCCAGGGTCTGCTGCGCGTCGGACAGGTCGTAGACCAGGTAGAGCTCGTACTGGCCGGCGCTCGGGATCTGCAGCGTGGACCCGACGGCGAGGCCCGGCACCCGGCGCCCGTCGTCGTCGAGCTCGACGGGCTGCAGGCTGAGCCGACCGGTGTTCTGCCCGACCTCCTTGCGCAGGGCATCCGTGATGACCGCGTCCGGGAAGTCCTGGCTGGCGATCGTCTGGAGCGTCTGCGGGGTGGACTGGTCCGGGCTCCGCTCGATGGCGATGCTCGTGCCACCCGGGCTCGTCGTGTTCGACAGGATCGCCTGCTGCGCCTCGTTCTGCAGGGTCTCGAGCTCGGACTGGTTGTTGTCCTCGGCCGCGGTCGCCGCGTCGAAGATCCCCTGGGCGACGATGGTGGCCCGGGCCGACTCCGACTCGATCTGGTCGCGGCGCTGCGAGTAGACGTTCGTCGAGATGCTCACCATGACCGCGGTGCCGATGATCGCCACCGCGAGTCCCGTCGTCATCACGGTGATGGCGACCGAGCGGAACATGAGCGAGCGCCGCCACAGGTAGGCGATCGGACGCCAGGCGCGTCGGAGCCAGCGTCGCATCCGGCGACGGCTGCGGTCGACGACACCGATCGAGACGGTGGTGCTGCCGGCGCCGCCGGCCCCACCGACCCGCCCGGAGCGTGCCGAGCCCGACGGGCGCGTCGAGGGCGGCACGGTGCTCAGGCTCCTCCGGCGCGGTACCCGACGCCGCGGACCGTGGTGACGGTCTTCGGGTTGTCCGGGTCGTGCTCGATCTTTGCGCGGAGCCGCTGCACGTGCACGTTCACGAGGCGGGTGTCCGCCTTGTAGTGGTAGCCCCAGACCTGCTCGAGCAGCATCTCGCGGGTGAACACCTGGTTCGGCTTCTCGGCGAGCGCCCGGAGCAGGTCGAACTCGAGCGGCGTGAGCGCGATCACGGTGTCGCCCCGGCGCACCTCGTGCCCGGCGACGTCGACCGTGACGTCGCCGACGTGCAGGACGGTCGCGTCGGACGCGCTCGGTCGCAGACGGGTCCGGATGCGGGCGACGAGCTCCTTCGGGTTGAAGGGCTTCACGACGTAGTCGTCGGCACCGTTCTCGAGCCCGAGGACGACGTCGGCGGTGTCGCTCTTCGCGGTGAGCATGATGATCGGCGTGCCGCTCTCGGCGCGGATGCGCTTGCACACCTCGATGCCGTCGATGCCGGGCAGCATGACGTCGAGCAGGACGAGGTCCGGCTTGGTGGCGTGGAACGCGTCGACGGCGTCGTTGCCGTCGGCGCTGAACTCGGGTTCGTACCCCTCGGAGCGGAGCACGATGCCGATCATCTCGGAGAGGGCCTGGTCATCGTCGACGACGAGGATGCGCGGTGTCATGTGATCTGGACTCCGGGTGGCGTGCGGGTGCCGTGGTCGGCACGTGTCCCCACACGATAGCCGAGGCCCCGCCACGCCGGGTTTTCCGCCAGGATGGGGGTGGACCGTGCATCGCTGGCACGGTCCGACACGACGAGGGGGCTGGAGTCATGTCCGATTGGCACACACCGGGCGGTGCGCAGCAGGGTGCGCCGACGCCGCCGGCGTCCGGACCGGCGCAGGGACCAGGACCCCTGCCTGGAGGCCCGCCCCGCTTCTCCGTGCCGCCGCAGCCCGCCCCGGGGCCGGGTCCGGGGCGACCGGGCGGCCCGTCCGGCGGCTCGCGTCCGGTGATCCCGCTGCGCCCGCTCGGCCTCGGGGACATCCTGGCCGGCGCCTTCACGGTCTTCCGCCGGAACGCCCGCGTGCTGCTGCTGTGGAGTGTGCTGTTGAGCGGTGTGCTCGGTCTGCTCTCGACGTTGGCCAGCACGTTCGGCCAGCAGGCGCTGCAGTCGCGGATGTTCTCGGCGCTCGACGGCGGCAGCGGTGCCGACTCGGTGGTCGCGGGCACGCTGACGCTCACGGCACTGCTCTCGGTCGTGCTGCCGTTCCTCGCCTACCTCGGTCGCGGGTTCCTGGTGGCGCCGGTCGCCGCGGACACCGGGCAGCGGGTGCTCGGCCGTCGCGCCACGTTCCGGGGGCTGTGGGCGCTGCTCGCCGGCCGCCGGTGGTCCGTCGTCGCGTGGATGCTCGTGCAGATCGGGGCCGGCGTGGTCCTCGCGATCCTGGCCGGACTCGTGTTCTTCGGGGTGTTCGCGGCCATGGGTGCCGCCGACTCCGGCACCGGGTGGTTCGTGCTGGCGCTCGTGCTGTTCGTGCTCGGCATCGGTGTCGTCGTCGTGTGGCTCGCCACGCGCTTCGTGCTCACCGTCCCGACCATCGCGCTCGAGGGCCGGCCGGTCTTCGCCGCAGCCGCACAGTCGTGGCGTCTGACACGCGGGGCCTTCTGGCGGACCTTCGGCATCCTGCTGCTCGTGCAGCTCGTGTTCGGGTTCGCGGCGTCCATCGCGTCGATCCCGCTCACCATCGGCGCCGTGCTCATCGGGGGCACCTTCGACCCCCTCGGCCAGACGGGAGGCACGTCGGGAGTCGGCACCGGTGCGGTCATCGCCATCGTCGTCGGCAGCCTGCTCGCGATCGCGGTGCAGTGCATCACCGACGTGCTGAGCGCGTCGATCACCACGTTCCTCGCCGTCGACCGGCGGATCCGCACCGAGGCCCTCGACCAGCGGATCGCGTCGCACCTGGACTCCGGGCAGCCGGCCGACCCGTTCGCGCCGTCCGCGCCCGTCGCGCGCCCGCCGTGGCCGCCGCAGCAGCAGTGGGGCGGTCAGCAGTGGCAGGCGCAGCAGTGGCAGGCGCAGCAGCAGCCGTGGCAGCCCGGTCAGCAGCAGCAGCCGTGGCAGCCCGGTCAGCAGCAGCAGCCGTGGCAGCCCGGTCAGCAGCAGCAGCCGTGGCAGCCCGGTCAGCAGCAGCAGCCGTGGCAGCAGGGTTCGGGCCAGGCGCCGCCGGACGGCTCCGCGTGACGGCGGTCGACCCGGACGAGGCGCGTCGCCTGCTCGAGCGCGAACTCGACCGCGCCGCCTACGACGGTGCCCGGCCGACGTGGTGGGACCGTGCCTCGCGCTCCTTCCTCGACTGGCTCGGGTCGCTCCGTGCCGACGGCCTCGACTCGCCCGCTGCGGCACGCACCGCGCTCGTGATCGCGATCGTGGTGCTCGTCGCCGTCGTCGTGCTCGTCGTCGTCGCCCGCGGGCTCCCCCGCCGACGCGCCCGGGCCGGTGACGGCGACACCGGCGGGGTGTTCGACGCCGACGACCTGCGCTCCGCCCGGGAACTCCTCGAAGCGGCCCAGGCCGCCGTCCGTCGCGCCGACTGGTCGGCAGCGGTGCTCGACGGGTTCCGCGCGATCGCCAGAGGGCTCGGCGAACGCGACCTGGTGCCCGACGTGCCCGGAGCCACCGCGCGGACGATCGCCGCACGGGGCGCCGTGCCGTTCCCCGCATCGGCGGGTGCGCTCGATGCGGCAGCGACGGCCTTCGACGCGGTCCGGTACCTCGGTGCCGAGGCCGACGAGGCCGCTGCCCTCCGCGTGCTCGACACCGAGCGCTCCGTCCGGCAGGCCCGGCCCGCCCGGGCCGACGGACCGGTGGTGCCGGCATGACGACCGACACCGCCACGCGGACGAGCGCCGGGCCGGCGCGGGCTCACGCTCCGGCTCCGGCCGAGGGACGCCGGTTCCGCGTCGGGTTCTGGGTCGCCATCGTCCTGGTCGGCGTCCTGCTCGCCGCCCTGACCGCCCTCGTGCAGGGCACCGACCCGGACGCACCGCGCGCACTCGACCCGACCTCGACGACGGCCAGTGGTTCGGCCGCCCTGGTCCGGGTGCTCGAGCAACGGGGCACCGCGGTCTCCGTCACCGACACCGTCGACGGCGTCGGCGGGATCGACGGCGGCACGGTGTTCATCGACGACGCGGACGGTGCGCTCGACCCGGCCGTCGCGGAACGCATCGCCCGCACGGCCCGGCACGTCGTGGTCGTGGGCACGAGCGGCGCCGGACTCGAGGCACTCGGACTCCGGGTCGACCCGGCGGTCCAGGTCGACGGTGACGCCACCGTCTCGACGGCCTCGTGCGGGATCCCGGCGGCGGCCTCGGCAGGCCGGGTCACCACCGCCGGCTCCGGGTACACCGTGCACGACGACGCCGCCGAACGGTGCGCGCCGACGGGCGAGGGCGGCTCCCGGGTCTGGGGCCTCGTGCGCACCGCCACGCCCGGCGGCGACGTCACGCTGCTCGGCACCACCTCGGCGTTCCGGAACGACACGATCGCCACCGCCGGGAACGCCGCGCTCGCCCTCGGCCTGCTCGGCGCCGACGAGCGGCTCGTCTGGTACACCCCGGCCGTCGGCACCCCCGACGCCGCTCCGACCCTCGGCGAGCTCGCCCCGCCGTGGGTCCCGAGCGCGCTCGCTCTGCTCGCCCTCGTCGCCGTGGCGGCCGGCGTCTGGCGGGGCCGACGGCTCGGCCCCCTCGTCGTCGAACGGTTGCCCGTCGTCGTCCGTGCTGCCGAGACCACCGAGGGGCGCGCCCGGATGTACGCCCGCACCCGCGACCGCACCCACGCCCTCGACACCCTGCGCGTCGCCGCCGTCCGCCGCATCGGCAGGATGCTCGGTCTGCCCCGCTCGGCACACGTCGACGAGGTCGTCCGGACCGCGGCCCAGGCCACCGGCATCCCGCACACCCGTGTCGGAGCCCTGCTCGTCGGCGGGACCACCGACGACGACCGTGCGCTCGTCGACGGCACCGCCGCCCTCGACGACCTCGAACGCGCCGTCCGCCGGGCGACCTCCGGCGACCGACCGACCTCCGACCCCGACCGACCAGGAGCACGACCGTGACCGACCTGCCCCCTGCCACCACCGAACACACCGCACCGGAACACGACCCCACGTCCTCGGACGGTTCCGACCTGCGCGACGCGTTCGGCCGGGTCCGCACCGAGGTCGCCAAGGCCGTCGTCGGCCAGGAGGGCGCGGTCTCCGGCATGATCGTCGGACTCCTCGCACAGGGGCACGTGCTGCTCGAGGGCGTCCCCGGTGTCGCGAAGACCCTGCTCGTCCGCAGCCTCGCCGCCGCGATGACGCTCGACACGAAGCGCATCCAGTTCACCCCGGACCTGATGCCCGGCGACGTCACCGGGTCGCTCGTCTACGACGCCTCGACCGGCACGTTCCCGTTCCGCGAGGGTCCCGTCTTCACGAACGTCCTGCTCGCCGACGAGGTCAACCGCACGCCGCCGAAGACCCAGTCGGCCCTGCTCGAGGCGATGGAGGAACGCCAGGTGAGCGTCGACGGCGACGCCCGGGCGCTGCCGAACCCCTTCTTCGTCGCCGCGACGATGAACCCGATCGAGTTCGAGGGCACGTACACGCTGCCCGAGGCGCAGCTCGACCGGTTCCTGATGAAGCTGACCCTCGACATCCCGCCGCGCGACGTCGAGTGGCAGGTGCTCCGACGCCACGCCGACGGATTCGTGCCGCGCGACGTCCGGTCGGCCGGCATCATCCCGGTGGTCGGCGTCGACGAGGTGGTCCGTGCGCAGCGTGCCGTCCGCGGTGTCGGGGCCCGCGACGACGTGCTCGCGTACATCGTCGACCTCGCCCGCGCCACCCGGCAGGCACCGTCCGTCCGCGTCGGCGTGAGCCCCCGCGGTGCGACGGCACTGCTCGCGGCCGCCAAGGCCTGGGCATGGCTCACCGGCTACGACGCGATCACCCCGGACCACGTGCAGGCCATGGCCCTGCCGGTCTGGCGGCACCGCCTGCGGGTCGCCGCCGACGCGGAGCTCGAGGGCGTCGGCGCCGACGGCGTGCTCCAGCAGGTGCTCGAGCAGGTGCGGGTGCCGATCTAGTGGCGGTCTCCGGCCGGTTCGTCGCGCTCCTCGCCGTCGCCCTCGTGCCCACCGTGCTGCTCGGCAGTGGGTGGGCCGGTCTGGCGTGGGTCGGGGTGGTGCTGCTCGCCGCGGCGCTCGACGTCGTGCTCGCCGCCGACCTGCGACGGGTCCGCGTCGAGCGTCGGATGCCGCGGCTCGCTCGGCGCGACAGCACCGCGGACGGCACCCTCGTGCTCGCCAACGACGGCGCCCGGACGATCCGCGGTGTGGTCCGGGACATGTGGGAGCCGTCGGCCGGACACCGTCCCCGTCGGATCCGGATGACGGTCCCCGCCGGGGAACGTCGGACGGCCCGGATGCGGTTCACGCCGTTCCGTCGTGGTCGCCGCCGCACCACCGGGGTCGCCGTGCGGTCCTTCGGTCCCCTGGGCCTCGCCGCACGGCAGCGGGTCGTCGCGGCCCCGGGCGAACTGGTCGTGACGCCGCCGTTCCGCTCCCGGCGGCACCTGCCGTCACGGTTGGCACGTCTTCGTGAGCTCGACGGCGAGACCACGCTGCAGCTCCGCGGGCACGGCACCGAGTTCGACTCGCTGCGCGACTACGTGCGCGGCGACGACGTGCGGTCGATCGACTGGCGCGCGACCGCGCGGCGGCAGGACCTCGTCGTCCGCACCTGGCGACCCGAACGCGACCGGCGCGTCGTCGTCGTGGTCGACGCGGGCCGGGCGGGTGCCGGCCGCGTCACCGACGAGCCCCGACTCGACACGTTCATCGAGTCGGCGCTGCTCCTCGGCGCCCTCGCGGCTGCCGCCGGTGACCGCGTCGACCTGGTGGTCCTCGACGACACGGCACACGACCGCGTGCACGGCGCCACCCGCGCCGACGTCGTGCAGCGCTTCGGCGAGGCCCTCGCGATGGCCGAACCCGGGCTCGCCGCAACCGACTGGGCATCCGTGCCCGCGCTCGTCGACTCGATCACGACCTCGCGCGCCATGGTCGTCCTCGCCTCGAGCCTCGACTCCGTCGGTGCCTCGGGCGACCTGCTCGCCGTGCTCCCCCGGCTGTCCCGGCGGCACGCGGTCGTCGTGACGAGCATCGAGGACCCGGCCGTCCAGCGGATGGCGCGCGGCGGGGTGGACCCGACCACGGCGATCCGCACCGCGCGCGGCGGACGGGTGCCGGGCCTCCCCACCGGCGCGGAGCGCGACGTCTACCGACGCGCGGCCGCCGAGCGCACCCTGCTGGACGCGGACGGTGCGGCCGACGTCGCACGGCGCTCCGGCGCCGAGGTCGTGCGCGGCGCACCGGCGGACGTCCCGCCGCTCGTCGCGGACGCCTACATCCGTGCGAAGGCCACCGGCCGGCTCTGAACCGGAACGGACGTCAGCCGGCCACCAGGGCGGTGGAGCCGCGCTCGAACTCCTCGAGGTCGCCGCGCTCCCCCGCTCGGTACGCGCGGCCGCCGAGCACCCACTGGTAGGCGAGCACCGCGACGAGGGCGACCGTGCCGATGCCGATCTTGATCGGCCACGGCCAGTCCTGCCGTGTCACCACGCCCTCGACGATGCCGGACAGCAGCAGGGTCAGGGTCAGGCCGATCGCGATGGTGATGAGGGCGCGGCCGTCCTCGGCGAGGGCCTGGGCGCGCGTGCGTCCGGGCCCCGGTGCCACCCACGACCAGAAGATCATCAGCCCCGCACCGCCCGCGAGGAACACCGAGTAGAGCTCGAGCTGTCCGTGCGGGGAGATGTAGAGGAAGAAGTCCGCCAGGCGGCCCTGGGAGTGCATGATCGCCGCGGAGACCCCGAGGCTGACGGCGTTCTGCATGATCGAGAACGGCACGAAGACCCCGGTGATGCCGAACGCCACCATCGTCGCGGCGATGTAGGCGTTGTTCGTCCAGACCTGCGCGGTGAAGGCCCCGAGGCCACGGTCGGAGTAGTAGTCGACGAAGTCCTGCGTGGCGTACCGGCGCAGGGCTTCGTCGCTGCCGAACGTCGCCGTCGCACCTGGGGTGGTGGTGATCCAGACGGCGACGATCGCCGCGATCGCCACCGTCGCGAGCGCGACCCAGATGGTCACCCAGCGGATCCGGTAGAGCGCGGCGGGCAGCTGCCGCGTGAAGAACAGGGCGACCGCGGTCAGCGGGTCGACGGGGGTGCCGGTGAAGCGCAGGCGGGCGCGGAACAGTGTGAGCGAGAGCCGGTCGCCGGTCACGGTGCGCGGTGCGGCGCCCCGGATGCGGGCGAGGTCGGTCGCGGCCTCCTGGTAGCCGGCGACGAGCCGGTCGACGTCCGCGCCGGACCGGTGACGGGCACGCGCCAGACGGTCGAGCTCCTGCCACCGGTCACGGTGCACCTCGGCGTAGGCATCCAGGTCCACGTGTTCCCCCTCAGATCGCGCGATCTCCGACAGAATGATCCCATGCCGAAGCCCCGCACGCCGCGTGACCTCGCCGACGCCCGGTTCTCGCGCGACCTCGACGAGACCGCCGACGAGCTGGTGGTCGGCGAGGGCGTCGCGCTCGACGTCCAACCCGCCGGACTCGTGCTGCGGCTCGCGGCCGCCCTGCTGGACGGCCTGTGCGTCATCGTCCTGTTCGTGCTCGCGCTGTTCGGCGTCTCGCGGCTCTGGCCGAGGGGACTCGAACCGGCCTGGGGCGCGGCGCTCGGCATCGCGCTGCTCGTCGTCGTGCTCGTGCTGGTGCCCGCGGCGGTCGAGACCGTGACGAAGGGGCGGAGCGTCGGACGGTTCGCCACCGGCACCCGCGTCGTCCGGCTCGACGGCGGTGCGATCGGCTTCCGGCACGCCTTCACCCGGTCGCTCGTCGGCCTGTTCGAGCTCTGGATGACCTTCGGGTCGGTCGCCCTGCTCGTCGCACTGTTCGGCAGTCGGCCGCGGCGCCTCGGGGACCTGCTCGCCGGCACGATCGTGCAGCACGAACGCCTGCCGAAGCAGCGGGACCCCGAGGTGCTGCTGCCCCCGGAGTTGACGGCGTGGGCCGGCGTCGCGGACGTGTCGGCGCTGCCGCAGCGGTTGGAGAACCGCCTGGGTGCGTTCTTCCGCGGGGCTGCACTGATGCGCCCCGAACTGCGCGAGGCGGCGGCCCAGACCCTGGCGGCCGAGGTGTCCGCGTTCGCGAACCCCGTGCCGCCCGTGCCGCCCGAGGTGTTCCTGGCCGGGGTCGTCGTGCTGCGGCGTCGACGGGACGTGCGGGCGCTGGGGGCCCGCGCCGAGCTGCTGTCCCGGGCGGGGGCGACCGCGGCGGCTTCCCCGCCGGGGTTCCCGCGCTGACGCGCACCGCGGCGCGGCGCTGGGACTGCTCGCACGACACCGGTGTTCGCACTCCGAACACCCGCGTGCGGGGGTGCAACGTGCGAACACCGGTGTTCGGCGGAAGCGGCAGCCCCGCCGCGCTCAGTAGCGGTAGTGGTCCGGCTTGAAGGGTCCCTCGACGGGGACACCGATGTACGCAGCCTGCTCCGGACGCAGCGACGTCAGCTGCACCCCGAGGGCATCGAGGTGCAGCCGTGCGACCTTCTCGTCCAGGTGCTTCGGGAGCACGTACACGCCGGTCGGGTACTCCTCGCGCCGGGTGTGCAGCTCGATCTGCGCGAGCACCTGGTTCGTGAACGAGTTGCTCATGACGAACGACGGGTGCCCGGTCGCGTTGCCGAGGTTCATGAGCCGACCCTCGGACAGCACCAGGATCGATCGCCCGGTCGGCAGCCGCCACTCGTGCACCTGCGGCTTGATCTCGACCTTCGAGACGCCGGGCAGCGCCTCGAGCCCCGCCATGTCGATCTCGTTGTCGAAGTGCCCCACGTTCGCCACGATGGCCAGGTGCTTCAGCCCGAGCATCTCGTCGACCCCGACGACGCCGAGGTTGCCGGTGCACGTGATGACCATGTCGACGGTGTCGACGACGTCCGCCAGGCGCGCGACCTGGTAGCCGTCCATCGCCGCCTGCAGCGCGCAGATCGGGTCGACCTCGCTGACGATGACCCGGGCTCCCTGCCCGCGGAGCGCCTCGGCCGCACCCTTGCCGACGTCGCCGTAGCCGACGACGAAGGCGACCTTGCCGCCGATGAGCACGTCGGTGGCGCGGTTCAGGCCGTCGGGCAGCGAGTGCCGGATGCCGTACTTGTTGTCGAACTTCGACTTCGTCACGGAGTCGTTGACGTTGATCGCCGGGAACTTCAGCTCGCCGTTCCGGAACAGCTCGTACAGGCGGTGCACGCCCGTGGTGGTCTCCTCGGTGACGCCCTGGACGTCGGCGGCGATGCGGGTCCAGCGGTCCGACGAGGTCTCGAGCGACCGCGCGACGGTGTCGAGCACGATCTTCCACTCGGTGCTGGCGTCCGGTTCGGCCACCGGAGCGGCACCGGCCGCCTCGGCGTCGGCACCGGTGTGCACGAGCATCGTGGCGTCACCGCCGTCGTCGAGGATCAGGTTCGGCCCGGTCCAGCCGGCACCCGCGGCGGCGGCCTCGTCGCTCCAGTCGAAGATGCGGCTGGTGCACCACCAGTACTCCTCGAGCGTCTCGCCCTTCCACGCGAACACCGGCACGCCGGCGGGGGCCTCCGGGGTGCCGGTCGGCCCGACGGCGACGGCGGCCGCGGCCTCGTCCTGGGTGGAGAAGATGTTGCAGCTGGCCCAGCGCACCTGCGCGCCGAGGGCGACGAGCGTCTCGATGAGCACAGCGGTCTGCACCGTCATGTGCAGGGAACCGGCGATGCGCGCGCCGGCGAGTGGCTGCGACGCGGCGAACTCGTCACGCAGGGACATCAGGCCCGGCATCTCGTTCTCGGCGAGGCGGATCTGGTGCCGGCCCGCTTCGGCGAGGGACAGGTCGGCGACACGGAACGCAGCAGCGGTGCGGGTTTCGGTGGGCATGCCCACCAGTCTTCCATGCCGGGAGGCGCGGATCACCAGCAGATCCCGGTCACGTCCCACGGGCCTCCGGTCCGACCACCGCGGCACGTCGCGGACGCGAGCCGTCAGTCGGCGTCGCGCGGCAGCGGCTCGCGCCGCACCACCTGCCAGCCGCGCGGGACGCGCAGGGCGGCAGCGTGCCGGGCGCAGAGGTCGTAGCCGTGCGGCTCGACCCGGGTCGACAGCGGCCCGACGACGACCATGGAGTCGCCGTAGTCGTACGTCAGGGTCGACGAAGCACTGTTGGCACACGCCACCTTGCTGCAGATCCGCACGTCCATCTCGACAGGGAGCCTAGCGGAGCGTCCGGCGCGTACCCGTCCCCGCGTACGATGTGGGGATGCGTCGGAAGCCTCGCCTCGTCACCCCGGTCGACCGCGCTCGGGGGCGCTCCCGGCACGGCCGCGGTGGGCGTTCGAGCGTGACCGGGCCCGAGCTCGCCCCGATCATCACCCGTGCCGAGGCGTTCGACCGGATCGTCGGCGACAGCGCGCACTACCTGCTCGGTCTCTGGCCCGAGGAGCTCTCCGGCGTCGTCTTCCAGGTGGCGGACATGCCCAGCGACACCTCGCTGCCGGAGGAGATGCCACGCTGGCGGATCGACCGCGACAGCCGCCGCGTGACCGTCTTCCGGATCCCCGTCGAACGGGTGAACCGGAGCCCCGAGAAGGACGACTCGGACCGCCGCATCATCATCGAGACCGCGGTGTTCCGCGCGGTCGGCGAGCTGATCGGCAAGGACCCGTGGGACCTGGCACCGGACCGCTACCGCCACTGGTGAGCCGCCCGCGCCGGTGCGACCGCGCCGGCCGTCGTGCCCGGCGTCAGGGGTAGACGCGGACCGGGGTGGAGACGTCGGTCGCCGGCCGCACCGGGAACCCGGCGATGCCGTCGGCCCCTCGGTAGGTCACGCCCGCGACGATGCCCTCCGTGCCGGTCAGCGTGAGCTGCTTCGCGGTCTGCACCGGGAGCGTCACGGTCGCACCGGACAGGATCTCCAGCGTCCGACGCTCGTCGCCCGACCGCACCGTGACGGAGCGGTCCTGACGGGTGGGGTTCACGAAGTTCAGGCGCACGCCCTCACCCGGGGCGATGGCGGTGATCGTCCGGTCCCCCAGCGGCTCGGCCGAGGCGAACCACCCGAGGTCGGTGCCGCTGCTGGCACCGTCGGTCGGCGTCGTGGTGCGTGCACCGGTGACGACCGGCTCGGTCGAGGTGACGGTGAACGAGTACCGGCCGTCCGGGAAGTCGTCGAGCGCGACGTCGGTGACGACCCCGGGCTCGGCGGTGGCGTTGACGGTCGTGCCGCCGCCGTCGGCCGTGCTGATGCCGAGGGTGACGCGGGCCGACTTCGTGCCGGGGACGAACAGCCGGACGATCGGCGCCGCGTCGGCCGTGTCGTCCCCGCGCTGGGCGGCCTGCGCGTCGGCGAGGGCGACGGCGGGGATGACCTGCGAGCGGGACGGGGCGGCCCCACCGGAGACGATGTCGTAGCCGCCCGGGGTGAGGGTGCGGACGACGGACTCCTGCATGTGCGCGACGATCTGACCGCCGGACGACGTGACGTGCACGACGGTGGAGGCGGCGTCGGACACGAAGCCCGACAGCGGGACGACCTTCTGCGTGTTCGGCGCGACGACGATGCCGGTGGTCCCGGGCGCGCTGACCGTCCCCGAGCCGTCGAAGATCGTCAGGTCGACCGTGGCGTTCACGTCGGTCGGGTTCGAGAGCGTGACGAGGCTCGTCCGACCGGTCTCCGTCGAGCCGCCGACGAGCCACGTGGACTGGGTCGGGTCGTCGCACGAGGCAGCACCCGCCCCCACCAGGTCGCCGCTCGAGACGCTCTGGAAGCTGCTGCCCGCGACCTGCGGCGTCGTCTCGCCAGCGGGGGCCGTCAGGAGCCGGGGGTCGCTGCCGCCGGTGGTGGAGGGGTCGAGCGAGGACCGCTCGACCGTCGAACCGGTCGTCGCCGTCGCGACGGTCGCGGTACCGACGGTGCTCGCCTGCGTCGCGTCGTTGCCGGCGTCGTCGGACAACCGCAGCGCACTGCCGGCGCAGACGCGCTCGGCGGCCGCGGGGACCGGCGTCACGGTGCGCCCGGCCGGTCGACCCGGTTCGGACTCGGTGCCGATGGCGTGGGCCGCGGTGACGGCACCCGCGGCGACGACGACGGCGACCGCCGTGGCGGTGCCGCGGACGATCCAGCGCCGGACCGAGGACGGGTTGGTGCTCATTCGTCGCGCTCCTCGTCGAAGGTGGTGGCGGGTTCCTCGGCCTCGATGACGCTCGAGGTGGCACGGCGGCGGCGCGGGGCCGTCGGGACCGCGAGCAGGGCCGCGGCGCCGAAGACCACGCCGAGCACGACGAGGTACAGCACGTGGGTGGCCTGGGTCGCCGCGGAGCCGGAACGGGTGCGGTCGACCTCGCCCTCGTAGTGGAACAGCTGCCCGTTGGTGGTCTCGCCGATGCTCGTGAAGAGCGCGTTCTGGCCGATCGCACCGGCGGCCCGGTCGTGCACCGTCTGCGCCTCGGGGTCGTCACCGGCGTCGTCGATGAGCACGAAGCTCACGCCGAGCTCGCGGAGCGCCGGCCGGGGATCGTACCCGCTGCGGCTCGCCAGGTTGCCGGCGAGCGTGGTCAGCCGCGCGCCGGACTCGCTCAGCCGGAGTGCGGTCGCGTCGAGCGTCGACTGGTCGTCCAGGGTGGACCCCTGCCCGCGCTCGAGCGTGACGGCGAGCGAACCGTCGTCCTGCGGGACGACCACGAGCGTGCCGACGTCGGGGTTCGCCTGGGCCTCGGCGTTGACGTACGCGCTGAGCACCCGGCCGGTGGTCGGCTCGATCGTGGCGGTGCCGAGGTAGAACGCCGCGAAGGCCGGAGCCACGGCCACGCCGGCGAGCACGGTCGCGACGAGCCCGGTGACCGGAGCGGCCTTCGGCAGCACGTCGATGCCGATGCAGGCCGCGACCACGAGGGCGAGCCAGTACACGGACAGACCGCTGCCGGGCCAGACGATGGTGGTGGTCGAACCGACACCGGTGACCGTGACGTGGGTGGCGGCGAAGGCCGTGGCGAAGCCGAGGAGCGCGATGACGAGCGCCGAGCCCGCGACCGCCCAGCGGTGGCCGAGCATCGCCCCGATCGCGGCGGCGGCCACGGGGAGCGCGAGGACGGCCATCACGATCGGCAGGACCGTCGCGACCAGCGCGAGTCCGGACGTCGCGGGGAGCCAGCCGCTCCAGTCGGGCAGGGGCTGCCCGATGGCCAGCTGGAGCGCGGACGGCGCCCGGGTCGCGGACGGCGCGCCCGGGTCGGCGAACACCGCGAGCAGGTTGCCGCGTGCCGCCTGCGCCAGGATCAGCGGCAGGAAGAGCACCGCGGTCGGCACCGGGATGAACAGACGACGGTGGGCCCGGCGCCAGCCGACCAGGAGCGCCACGAGCCAGCCGACCAGCAGGACCGGCAACAGTGACGGTGCCGAGGCGGCGACGACGGCGAACAGGAGCGACGCACCAGAGGCCCAGGCCCACGAGCGGTGCGCCTCGAGCACGGCGACGAACAGCCACGGCAGCACCAGGTGCGCGATCACGGCGCCGAGGTGTCCGGTCGTCACCGCGCCGACGAGCGACGGGGCGATCGCGTACAGCGACGCACCGATGACCGGCACCCAGGTGCGGGTCGTGACCTTGCGGACCGCGAACCAGGCGCCCAGTGCGGACAACGGGAACGCGACGAGCATGACGAGCACGACCGCGGTGGAGGGCGACCAGAACACGATCGAGCCGAGCACGGCGAGCACCGCGGCGAAGGGGTCGGACGGGCCGGTGAAGCCCGTGCCGAGCGAGTGGAAGCCGTACCCGACGTTCTGCCAGAGCTGTCCCGGGGTCGCGGAGAGCGGCAGGAGTCCCCCGCCGGTCAGGGCCGGCGACCCGAGCAGCGGGTAGAGCGTCACGACGCTGAGGACCGCGGCGGCCAGGACCACCCAGATGCCGCCGTCGCTCAGGAACGACGCCCGGGCGATCGGGGCGTCCTCCGCCCGGGCGAGTTCGACGTCCCGCGAGGTGGTGCGGTGTTCGTGCACACGACGCCAGCTCACGCGGAGCGGTTCGACCGCCGCCCAGCCGAGCTTCTTCGTGCGGGCGAGGTTCTTGCGCGCGCGCCCCGTGCCACCACCGAACGCGACGGCGAACGCGGCGGAGAGCTCGGGGACCACGGCGGCGGGGTGCTTCGCGACCAGGTGCCCGAGCGCGCGGCCGATCGCGAACGGCACGAGCGTGAGCCAGTGCAGCCAGACCAGCGCGGCGGGCGCGTACGTCATCCGACGGTGCAGCTGCGCCTGCCGGTGCATCCGGACGCGCCGCGCCTCGGACACGCGCTTGCGACCGAACTCCTCGATCGGTCCGGCGCTGGTGACCCTGGCCTCCGGCACGAGGGCGACGCGGTGCCCGGCGAGGCGGACCCGCACCGAGAAGTCGAGGGCCGCGTCGACGTCCGGCAGCGCCGGGTCGAAGCCGCCGAGCTCGTTCCAGACCGAGCGACGCACGAGCATGCCGCCCGCGGCGACACCGAGCACGTCGGTGTTGCGGTCGTGCTGGCCCTGGTCGAGTTCGTCCTGCACCAGCACGATCGACCGGCCGAAACGGGTCATGCTCTCGCCGAAGTCGCGGATGACCGAGGAATCGTCGTCGGCGACGAGCTTCGGACCGGCGACGACGACCGACGGCGCGATCTCGACGGCGGACAGCAGGTCGGCGAGCGCGGTCGGTGCCGGCGCGTTGTCGTGGCCGAGGATCCACAGCCACTCGTCGACCGGCTCGTCGGTCGCCGCTGGCGGCGCGCTGCGCTCGCCCTGTCGGACGGCGTCACCGAACGCGGTGCCGGCGGGCAGCCGGACGAGCTGGGCAGACCCGCCGAAGGACAGTTCGGCGGTCGATCCGTCGGTCGTGCCGACGTCGACGACCACCAGGTTCTCGGGGTGGCGGGTCTGGGCGGCGAGCGCGTCCAGGGTCCGGTCGAGGTGGGCCGCCCCGTTGGCGGCGACGAGGATCGCGGTGACTCTGGGCTGCATGACGGGCGTCACTCTACGGTCTGGAGGCGCGGTGTCGGCTGCGGACGGCGGCGCGCCGTGAACCTTTGGATGCGCTCACTGCACGGCGCGGGACGGGCGGAGGTGGCCGCCTTCCGGCGCCTTCGTCGCAGGCTCCTCAGGGGCGCAGTCGCACGGCGCTGGCGCGCCGAGAACGCTCCTACGCCCGTTTCCGCAGCTTGCGGCGTTCGCGCTCGGAGAGGCCGCCCCAGATGCCGAAGCGTTCGTCGTTCTCGAGCGCGTACTCGAGGCACTGCGCCCGGACCTCGCACGAGGTGCAGATCTTCTTCGCCTCGCGCGTGGAGCCGCCCTTCTCGGGGAAGAACGCCTCGGGGTCGGTCTGCGCGCAGAGCGAGTCGACCTGCCAGGCGAGCGGGTTCTCCTCGTCGTCGGTCTCCGGACGTCGGACTCCCGGGACGCCGAGCGCCACGGGATCGACGTGCCAGTCCTCCGGAACTCCGGCGTGGAACTCGGAACCGTTCACCCTGATCACCCCTGCCGCCTCGACAACGAACCCCAACTCTTGCGGCCGTTGCCTGTAATTACAGCGGTGTCATTCGCCTGAGTCAAGTCGCGGATCATAGAAGGCACTGACCGCTCCAGCGTGTCATGTCCCCCGTTTGGGCGTGTCGGACCGCTCGGGTGGGCGTTCCGGGGGACAACTGACTCGTCCTCAGGCGCTCAGGAGGCGCTGCGACGGGCCTCCCAGGCGCTCGACACCATCTCGTCCAGGGAGTGCCGCATGGCCCACTCGAGGTCACGGGCGGCGGCTTCGCCGGTCGCGACGATGCGGGCCGGGTCGCCGGGGCGTCGCGGCGCGATCTCGGGGTCGAAGGCGATCCCGGTGCCCGCCGCCATGGCGTCCATGATCTGCCGGACGCTCACGCCGTCGCCACTGCCGAGGTTGTAGGCGCGCTCGAGCGGCTCCCCCGCCTCGAGCTTCCGCGCGGCCACCGCGTGCGAGTGCGCCAGGTCGGCCACGTGCACGTAGTCGCGCACGCAGGTGCCGTCCGGGGTGGCGTAGTCGTCGCCGTTGATCCGCGGCGTCCGGCCGGCGAGCAGCGCGTCGAAGACCAACGGGAACAGGTTGTGCGGGCTGGCGTCGTACAGGTCGGGCTCCCCCGAGCCGACGACGTTGAAGTACCGGAGCGACGTGGTGGTGAAGCCCGCGGCGACCTCCATGTCGCGCAGCAGCCACTCGCCGATGAGCTTCGACTCGCCGTAGGGCGACTCCGGGTTCTTCGGGGTGGACTCGACCACGGTCTCGACGTCCGGCGTGCCGTAGACCGCCGCGCTCGACGAGAAGACCGCCTTGGTGACGCCGGTCTCGGCCATGGCGCGCAGCAGGGTCGCCATGCCGGTGACGTTCTGCTCGTAGGTGTGCAGCGGGCGCTCGACCGAGACGCCGGCGTACTTGAACCCCGCGACGTGCACCACGCCGGTGACCTCGTGCTCGCGCAGGGTGCGTGCGACGAGCTCACCGTCGAGGATCGTGCCCTCGACGAACGGCACGTCGTCCGGGACGAACGCGCGGAAACCGCTCGACAGGTCATCGAACGCGACCGTGTCGATGCCGGCCGAGCGCAGGGCGCGGACGACGTGGGACCCGATGTACCCGGCACCGCCGGTGACCAACCAACTCATGCTCGCCACGCTAGCGGACGTCGGCGACGCCCCGGTGGCGGTGTGCGGCTCCACGCCACGGTGTGCGCGCCCGCGCCGGCCTCGGCGCCGGTCCGCTCCCCTAGGCGCCGGTGGCGATGAACACGGTCGACGTGATGCCGCCGGAGGAGTCCGCCTCGACCGTCACGTCGCCCTCGTCCGGCGTGATGAAGCACGACTCGCCCTTGCGGAGCAGGGTCGCCGAGTGCGCGCCGACGAGCGTGACGACGCCCTCGGTGCAGATCGCGATCGACGGCCCGTCGATCGGAGCGAGCCCGCCCGTGCTCAGTCCCACCGGGCGGCCGTCGCCGTCCACCCGCAGCAGTGCGAAGCCGACGCCGTCCGGCGCGAACCGGTCGACGCCCGGGGCGATGCGCTCGGGCTCGAGGACCGGGGCCGGGTACGCGGAGAAGTCGAGCACCCGCAGGAGCTCCGGCACGTCGACGTGCTTCGGCGTGAGCCCGCCGCGCAGCACGTTGTCCGACGGCGCCATCAGCTCGATGCCGAGTCCGTCGAGGTAGGCGTGGATGTTGCCGGCGGGCAGGTACATCGCCTGCCCCGCGGCGAGCGTCACCCGGTGCATGAGCAGGGAGACGACGATGCCGGGGTCGCCGGGCCAGCTGGTGGCCAGGTCGCGGACGGTCGCCGTGTTCGGGGTGAGCAGGTCGTCGTCGAGCGAGACGGCCAGGTCGCTCGCGGCCTGCACCACGGCGAGCGCGGACTCGTCGGCCGTCTCGAGCCAGCGGACGGTGTCCTCGAGCCCGTGCAGCAGGTGCACTTCCAGCGGACCGAGCCGTCCGGTGCCGGCGTCGAGCACGCGCACCTCGGCCAGGGTCTCCTCGACGGGGCGGAAGCCGCTCAGCGCCTCGAACCGTTCGCTCAGCGCGACGACGAGCTCGGGCTTCGGGAACGGGTCCTTGTAGTTGCGGGCCGGGTCGTCGAGCGCGATCCCGTCGCGCTCCTCGCGAGCGAACCCTTCCTCAGCCTGCTCCGGGGTGGGGTGCGCCTGCAGCGACAGCGGTGCCGCCGCCGCGAGCACCTTGAGCAGGAAGGGCAGGCCGGTGCGGTCCGGACCGAGTGCGGTCTCCGGCTCGTCGGCGATCCAGTCGCGGAGCGTGTCGGCCCCGCCGACCATGGCCGGGTTGACGACGACACTGGGGCTGCCGGCGTGGGCGCCGAGCCAGAGCTCCGCCTGCGGGGCACCCGTGACGGTGCGGCCGAGGAGCTCCGGGATCGCGGTGACCGAACCCCAGGCGTAGTCGCGGGGGGTGTTCGTGATGCCGAGGAACATGGGCCAGAGCCTACCGGCGCTGCCGAGGGAGTCCTGCGGACGGCGACCGGCCGGTAGCCTGGCGTCGTGACGAACACCTGGCCACTGGCGCGCGGGACCGTACCGGAGCGCGAGGCGTTCGCCTTCGGGGCGACGACCCTGTTCGTGCTGTTCGCGGGCGACGCCGTGCCGAACACCCTGACCTGGGTCGGGGCCGGCGTCCTCTGGGCCCTCGTCGCGGCGTGGGGCATCACGATCCTGGTCCGGGCGAAGCCGCCGCTCGTCCGCACCCCCTGGGCGCTCTGGGCGTTCCTCGGCTGGTGCCTGGTGACCCTGGTCTGGTCGCACTGGCGGTTCGCGACGATCTCGAGCCTGACCGTGCAGGTGATCTGCGCAGCCGTGGCGTTCACGATCGCGTCGACCCTGACGTGGCGCCGGATCACCGATGCCCTGAGCCTCGCGCTCCGCTGGGTCCTCGTGCTCTCGCTCCTGTTCGAGGCCGCCGTCGCGGTGTTCGTCCGGCACCCGATCGCCCCGATCTGGACGGACTACGGCGACCGCGACGTCCCCGACGCGTTCTACTTCTCGCGCGCCGAGCTCTTCACCGGAGGCCGGATTCAGGGGCTGCCCGGCAACGCCAACCTGCTCGCCATGGTGGCCCTGCTGGTCGCCATCGTGGTCGCCGTGCAGTTCGCCGAGGGCCGGATCCGCCGGAACCAGGCGATCGGCTGGCTCGTCGTCGCGGCGCTCGGCTTCGTCCTCACCCGCTCGTCGACGGTCATCGCCGCCGCGCTCGTGGTCGCCGTGGTCGCGCTGGCCGCCGTCTGGATGCGCCGTGTGCCGACGGAGCGCCGAACCCCGCGCTACCTGCTGCTCGCGGTGGGTGCCGTCATCGTCGCCGTCGCCGCGTTCGTGCTGCGCGGCCCGGTGTCCGAGCTGCTCGGCAAGGGCTCGGACGCCACCGGGCGCGGGGAGATCTGGGCCAAGGTGCTCGGCCTGATCGACCAGCACCCCGTGGGCGGCTGGGGCTGGATCGGGTACTGGTGGCCGGGCATCCCGACCCTCGCCGACCTGGCGCAGCGCAAGGGCGTCACCTACCTGCAGGCCCACGACGCCTACCTGGACGTCTGGATGCAGACCGGCGTCATCGGCCTGGTGCTCTTCGCGATCTACGTGGTCACGACGCTGTCCCGCTCGTGGGCCTGCGCGACCCGCATCGGGTACGACGCAGCGCTGCGTCCGCGGGCGTTCGACCCGGTGTCGCTCCTGCCGCTCCTGGTCGTCGCCGCCCTGCTCGTGCAGTCCGTCGCCGAGTCCCGCCTGCTCTACCAGGGGAACTGGGTGCTCTTCGCCCTGCTCGCCATCAAGACGCGCATCGTGCTGACCGGCGAGGAACCGGTCTCCACCGGCGACGGTCCGCGCACGCCGCCCACCAAGCGGGAGTTCCGCTGGGCAGGCACGCGCTGACCCGGACGCTCGCTCAGCGCGACAGCCACGAGCACGACACCGGGGACGACCACGGGTTCGACTTCACCCGGGCGACCTGGAGCGTCGGGTCCGCGTCGCACGCCTCCACCGCCGCCGGCAGCTGCCCCGCCCACACCGGCCCGCCGCTCCGCCGCGTGTCCGACGGCGCGACGTGCAGGACCGCCGACGCGACCACGGCGGTGACCACGCACCAACCGGCCAGCGCGCCGACCAGGCGACCGGGGCCTCCCGTCCGTCCTGCAGCACGCGACCAGCTGCGGGCGTCCACGAGCGTGGCGGCGGCGACGACGGCGGCGCTCACCAGCAGCAGGCCGGCGGCCGCGGCGTAGCGCTGCGGCGGCACGGCGGCCATGGCGGCGACCGGGGCCGCCCACCGGATGCCGTCGCCGCCGTTGGCGAGCAGGGCCGCCCACCACACCGCGACGGAGCCGACGGCGAGGGCCGCGACCATCCACCGGGAGCGCGCCCGCCCGACGACGACGGCCGCCACCAGGACGACGAGCAGCAGGGCTGCGGGCACCACGACCACCGCCCACCCGTGCTCGACCACCGCCGTCAGGACCGCGCCGAGGTCCGGGTCCCAGGTGCCCGCCACGGGCCGCAGCAGGTACCCCGCGAACACGTCGCGCGCCGGCGGCGACCCCGTGGCGAGGGCACGCGGACTCGTCAGGGTCGTCACGCCCTGCACCACCAGGGCGGCGACCACGACGAGGGTGACGGGCAGCGCGGTCCACCGGCAGGCCGGCCCGGGCGCACGGCCACGCGGCGTCCAGGCGAGGAGCAGGAGGGGCGCGAACAGGGCGGTGAGCGGTTCGGTGAGCACGGCCGCCCCCGCGACCACGGCGAGCGCCCCGGCCCCCCACCACGACCGAGCACGCCATGCGAAGACCCACGGCACCAGGACGAGCAGGAACCAGTGCAGGTTCGCCGCGTTGCCGCTGATCTCGTACGGGGCGAGCGGCAGGACGACGGGGACGGCGGCCAGCACCAGCCGCAGCGGCCACGGGCGGACGACCTCACGGGACAGCACGAACACCAGGGCGCACACCCCGCCGACGACGGTGCACGCGGCGAGCGCCACCACCTGCGCGTACCGCTCGGGCGGCAGCGCGTACCCGAGGTCGACGATGAGCCGTGGCAGCAGGTGCACGTACCCCGCGTAGGGGTGCAGCAGGGTGTCGACGGGCCCCATCGCGATCCGTTCGCGCAGGAACACGCCGCCGTCCTCGGCCCAGACGGTGTTCCGCGGTACCGGACCGAGCCGGTACCAGGCCAGGGCGGTCGTGAGCATGCCGACGACGACCGCGACGAGGGGGACGCCGGCGACCCTGCGCGCGAGGTCCATCCGGTGAGGATAGTTCGGTCATCGCGCATCGTCGATACAGCCACACCGCGATGCGGTGCGCTCGTCACAAGGTCGTGCGCCAAGATGGACGCGTGACGGACGGCCGGGTGAGCAGACAGGTGCTCGGGCGCCGGTACCTCTCCGCCTGGATCGGCTTCTCGGCCGGTGGACGGTTCAGCCAGGCGCTCGCGACGGTCATCGTGCTGTTCGGGTTCGGGCAACCCACGGTCGAGGCCCTCGTCGGCCGTGCGGGCACCTGGGCCGTGCTCGTGACGCTGTTCGTGCTCGCGGGACTGAGCCTGCTCGGCCAGCGGTACCGCATCGAGTGGCACGGAGTCCTCCCCCTCTCACTGCTGGCCTTCGTCGGCTACTGCGCGTTGAGCGTGCTCTGGAGCGAGTACTCCTGGGTGGCGCTCCGCGGACTGGTGCAGACCGTGTGCTTCATCGGTCTCGGGCTGTACCTCGCCCTCGGCCGCGACCTGGTGCAGGTGATCCGGGCCTCGGGGGACGCGTTCCGGATCCTGCTCGTGACGGCCCTCGGACTCGAGGTCCTGTCCGGCCTGGTCCTCGACGTCCCGTTCCCGGCGTTCGGCATCCGCGGCGACATCGCGTACGGCGGCCCGATCCAGGGCATCGGCGGTACCCGCAACTTCATGGGCTTCATCGCCGCGATGGCCCTGGTCACCTTCGTGGTCGAGTTCCTCACCCGGTCGGTCACGGTCTGGCGGGCGATCGCCTCGACCTCGCTCGCCGTCATCGCCCTGATGCTCGTGCAGTCCCCCATCACCGGGCTCGCGATGATCGCGCTCGCCGTCACCGCGCTGGCGCTCTGGTCACTCCGGCACGCACGACCGGCGACCAGACCGGTGGTCAACGGCGTCCTCGGCGCGGCCGTCCTGCTGACGCTGGCCGTCGGGGTGCTCGCCCGGCACCGCCTGCTCGCCGAGATCGGCGCGGCCGGCGGCACGGCCACCCGGACGGACCTCTGGTCCCAGATCCGGGTCCTGGTGGAGCGGTACCCGATCCAGGGCTGGGGCTGGGTGGGCACGTGGCCGACCGAGCCCGTCGTGCCCTACGTGACGCTCATCGACCCCGCCGGGGTCCGGTTCACCTCGGGCCTGAACGCCTTCGTGGACGCCTGGCTGCAGATCGGCTTCGCGGGCACGCTCATCCTCGGCATCACCGCGCTGCTCGCGTTCGCGCGGGCCTGGGTGACGGCGACGACCTTCCCGGGCGTGGCGTACGTGTGGCCGGCCGCCGTGCTCGTCCTGCTCGCCGTCACCAGCACGGCGGAGAGCTACCTGCTGCACGGCGCTGGGCTGATGTTCTTCGTGACGGTCCTCGTGATCGCCGCGCGGCGCCGCTCGTGGCGCCGGCACCTGCCGCGCGTGTAGCCGCGGTACGGCGCGACCCACCGACTGCCGGGAGGCCCGTCGCGGCACCGCGCCTCCGGGCCGTCACGCCGAACGTTCCTGGCGCGCGCTTCGTGAGCAGGGGAGGTCGCCTCCGCCGAGGCGACCCGACCGTTCCTGCTCACGGAGTGGCGGGGCGACGCGCGCTACGGGCGCGTGCGGCGGCCGAGGCGGCGCTGCACACCCCACCGGGTGACGCGGAGCATCGCCTCGAGGACGATGGACCGGCTCATCTTGGAGACGCCGTGCACGCGGTCACGGAAGCGGATGGGCACCTCGACGATGCGGCCGCCGAGGGCGTCCACGCGCAGCGTCATGTCCACCTGGAAGCAGTACCCCTTCGAGTCCACCGACCCGAGGTCCATCCGCGCGATGGCCGACGAGCGGTACACGCGGAAGCCGGCGGTGATGTCCCGCACGTCGAGCCCGAGCACCAGGCGGGCGTAGGTGTTGGCCCCGCGGCTGAGGACACGGCGCCGGAGCGGCCAGTCGACCACCGACCCACCGGCGACCCAGCGGGACCCGATCGCGAGCAGGACGGCGTCGGACGCGGTCACGGCGTCGACCAGGGCCAGCAACCGGTCAGCCGGGTGCGAGCCGTCGGCGTCCATCTCGACCAGCAGCGGGTACCCGCGCTCCAGACCCCACCGGAACCCGGCGACGTACGCCGTGCCGAGCCCGAGCTTGCCGGAGCGCTGCAGCAGGTGCACACGGTCGTCCGCAGCGGCCAGGGACCGCACGATGTCCCCGGTGCCGTCCGGGCTGCCGTCGTCGACGACGAGCACGTGGGCACCGGGCACCGCCGCCAGCACGGCGGCGGTGATCGCACGGACGTTCTCAGCCTCGTCGTACGTCGGGACGATGACGAGGGCGGTGGTCTCCCCCGGGGTCACCGGTTCAGACGCCGCTTCACCTTGCCGGCGACGCTGCGGGGGCCCTCGGTGCGCAGGTAGTGCACGGCACGGCCGAGGTCGTAGCGGACGCCCGAGAGCTTCTTGCGCTCCGGGACGCGGACGCGCATCTTGTGCGGCTCGATCGACGAGGCGGTGTCACGCACCGACTTGTCCGCAGCACGGATCGGGTTCCGGCAGAACTCGACGAGTGGCGCCAGGACGTTCTCCCACGTGAACTGCTCGCGCACGCGGTCGACGTTGCCGATGAACTCGGTGCGGGCCTTCTTGTCGAAGAGCGCCGTCTCGAGCGCGGTGGCCAGCCCGTCGACGTCCTGCTCGTGCACGGCGATGCCGAGCTTCTCCTCCGCGACGAGGTCGCCGAACGAGTCGCCGGCCGTCGTGACGATCGGCAGGCGTGCCCACAGGTAGTCGAGGATGCGGGTACGGAACGAGAACGTGGTCTCGAGGTGCTCGTAGTGCGTCGAGACGCCGGCGTCGGCCTCGAGCAGGTAGGCGCCGCGCTCCTCGTACGGGATCCACTGGTCGTTGAAGAACACGTGCTTGCCGGTCAGGCCGAGCGCGTCGGCCTCGGCGCGGACCTTCGCGACGATGTCCATCTCGGGGACGTCGGGGTTCGGGTGCTGCACGCCCATGAAGAAGAGCTTGACCGACGGACGGCGCTCGGCGAGCTGGGCGATCGAACGGACCAGGGTGATCGGGTCGAACCAGTCGTAGATGCCCCCGCCCCAGACGACGAGCTTGTCGTTCTTGCCGATGCCCGGCACGACGCCCTTGACGCGCTGCTGGTCGTGCACCGGCGGCGTCGAGGACAGGCCGAACGGCACGACGCCGATGAGCGAGCGCAGGTCGGCGTCGCGCGAGTAGGTGCGGGCGTTCACGCGGCCGGAGCCGGCGAGCTGGCCGAGCCAGAACATCCGCTGGCGCTCCGAGGCGCAGATGAAGTAGTCGCCGAGCTCGAGCTGGTGGTTCAGCGTGTCCGACGCGTCGAGGATCTGGCGGTTCCACTTGTCGACGTCGTCGCTGCGGCCCTGTTCGAGCTGCTCGAGGTGCAGCGGGTCGTAGACGTCGACGACCAGGATCTTGCTGGTCGACTCGAGCACCGGGAACAGCCGGAGCGCGTGACCCTGCACGATGATGACGTCGGCCCAGCCCTCGTGCTCGACCATCTGACGCGGGTGGCGGTGCGGGACGGTGACGACCTCGTACGACGGGTCGATCGACGACGAGCGGGTCAGGCTGACCACGCGGACGTCGTGCTCGGACGCCAGCTGCTTGGCCATCTGGGTGGCGCGGATCGCCGGACCGGCCATCTTCGCGCCGATCGAGTCGCCCGTGATGATCAGGACACGGCGACGGGTGCCGACCTCGAGCACGCCGAGGGAGTGCACGATCTTGTCGTAGCCGGCCAGGTAGTTCTCGATCGGGTACGCGGGCTCGTCGCGGTTGCCGAACAGGCGGAGGAGCTCGCGGTCGGACCGGACACGGGTCGCCTGGATCCGGCGACGGGACTCGGTCATCGACGGCAGCTGCTCGACGAACTGGTCGACGCCGTAGATGCCCGCCATGCTCGTCTTCGGCACCGGGATCGTCGGGACGCTGTCGTCGCCGGGGTTGCGCAGGTCGAGCTCGGTGGAGTCGAGCTCCCCGCGACCCACGGCACGGCGGACGGCGAGTGCCAGGGAACCGGGCAGCGCCGCGGCGAGCTGCTCGTCGCCGAGGTTCTTGTAGAGCGTGAACAGCGCGTTGCGTTCGAGCAGGTAGGTCTCGCGGAAGTCGCCGAACTTGTTCATCGACGCGTGGTGCTTGTGGAACGCGACGGACTTCGGCTGGTACCGGAAGCGCCAGCCGAGCAGGTTGAGCCGCCAGCCGAGGTCGACGTCCTCGTAGAACATGAAGTAGCGGTCGTCGAAGCCGTCGAGCTGCTCGAAGAGCTCTGCGCGGATGAACATCGCGGCACCGGTGCCGAACAGGACGTCGGTCTCGCTCTCCCACCGGCCGGTGTCCGGTGACCCGGCGAAGGGCTTGTAGCCCATGCCGTACCAGGTCATCGCGGCCTCGGTGAAGTCGACGTTGACGCCTTCCCAGTCGAGGACCTTCGAGGCGACGGCGCCGATGTCGGCACCGGAGGCGAAGGTGGCCATCGCCTCGCGCACCCAGCCGGTGTCCGGACGGGCGTCGTTGTTGAGGAACGCCACGACCTCGCCGGAGGACTTCTCGACGCCGAGGTTGCACCCGCCGGTGAACCCGAGGTTCGCACCCGCGTCGATCAGGGTGAAGTCGAGGGTCGAGGCCTGCAGACGTCCGAGGTGCTCGGGGCCCGAACCGTTCTCGACGACGATCACCTCGA
This sequence comes from Curtobacterium sp. BRB10, assembly GCF_031844325.1. Lineage (NCBI taxonomy): Bacteria > Bacillati > Actinomycetota > Actinomycetes > Micrococcales > Microbacteriaceae > Curtobacterium > Curtobacterium sp. BRB10. The sequence goes on along the minus strand of NZ_JAUZVA010000001.1, from coordinate 710,140 downwards.
GCTTGTCCTGCGGCCAGTCCTGCTTGCGGAGTTCCGCGATGCTCGTCAGGGTGTCGTCCGTGCCCTTGTAGTTCACGAGGATGACGGACACGACTCCCGGCTTGCGCTCTGTCACGCGAGTTCCTCCAGCAGCTGCCGCGCACCGGGCGCGGGTCGATGGCTCGGCCGACGGGGTGCCGCGGGCCGATGACACCCTACAAGGCGCGCCCACGGACTCCCTGTCGCCGCTGCGGATTCGTGCAGAATGGCGTGCGTGACCGCAGTGATCCCGAGCACCCCCATGTCCTCCCCCCTCCGCGAGGACTACGCGGCCCTCGCGGCCGACGAGCACGCCGAGGGCCCCCGCGGCACGATCCGCTTCGCGGTGTCGACCGCCGACCCGGCCGAGGGCAAGGGCGACCTGTTCGTCGCGCTCGGACTGGCTCGGGCGCTCCGGGCCGAGGGCTGGGGCGTGGCGATGTGGCCGCTCGAGCGCTGGGGCGAGGAGCTCCCCGCCGACACCGCCGTCGTGGTCAGCATGATCGAGTCCTTCGTGCCCGGGTACGTCCCCGCCGGTACCGCGCTGGTGGCGTGGGTGCGGAACTGGACCGCCAAGTGGGCCGCCCTGCCGTACCTCGACGAGTTCGACGCGGTCTGGACCTCGTCCGGGATCGCCCGCGATGCGATCGCCGCTGCGTACTCCGGCCCCGTCGAGGTGGTGCCGATCGGCGTCGACACCGAGCTGTTCACGACCGACACCCCCGTACCGCGGGAGCGCACGGACCGCGCCGTGACCACCGTCAACTTCTGGGGCGTCCGCCGCCGGGTGCAGGACGTCCTGGCCGAGGTCGCCCCGGCCGAACCGATCGTCTGGTTCGCCGCGAACGTCGACCACGTCGAGGCCTCCGCGGGCGTCGAGCTCCGCCCGGCCGTGTCCTACTTCGCCCTGCCCGAGGTCTACCGCGCCGCCGGCTTCGTCGTCGACGACGTCATCGAACCGGCCGCCGAGTACGGCACGCTGAACTCCCGCCTGTACGAGTCGCTCGCGTCCGGGGCGCTGCCCGTCACCGACTGCGCGCTCGGGCTCGACGAGCTCGGCCTGTCCGACGTGCCGGTGTTCGACGATGCCGACTCGCTCGAGCGCGTGCTCGCGATGCCCGGGGACGAGCGCACCGCCCTGGTCGCCCGCCTCCGCGCCGTCGTCCTCGAGCGGCACTCGTTCCGCAGCCGCGCCGAGCAGGTCGGTCCGTCGCTCGACGCCGCCGTCGCAGCCGCCTCGGGCCGGCGCGGCGAGCGTGGCGCGTTCCTGCGGTGGGCCACCGCCCAGCGCGAGACGCTCCGGCAGGCCGAACACGACCGCGACGTCCACCTGGCCGGCGTGCACGACATCAACGCGCGCCTGGTCGAATCGGAGCAGAAGGTCGGCGCGTACGACACCGCCCGCCGCCTGGCCGAGGCGGAGCGCGACCAGATCGCGGCCCGCTTCGCGGGCCTCACCCGCTCCCCCGAGTACCGGCTGCTGCACGGCGTGGGCCTGATGGCGCGGCGCGCGCGCCGCTGACGGCGGTCGACGCGACCACGTGACGGACGGGAGGCCCGGTACCAGCTGGTACCGGGCCTCCCGTCTCGGCCGTCACCCCGCCTGCGCGGTGCGCCGGTACCGGCTGGTGGGGTCCGCCTCCGGACCGTCGTGGTGGCGGCCTACTGCACCGTGACGGTCTTCGTGCCGAAGCTCTTGTAGGTGCCGCTCGGCAGGTCCTGGAAGTAGACCCGCACGGTGTGCGTGCCCTTCTTCACCCCGGTGAACTTCCGCGACAGTCCGACGTCCGATCCCCAGTCCGGGTGCACGGCCTGCACGTCGGTGCGGGTCGCGTTGACCGTTCCGGGCGCGACGGCCACGCCGTCCAGGTGGATCTTGTACTTGACCGGGTCCCAGACGTCCGGGTCGATCGCCCAGCCGGCCACGGTGATGGTGCCCGTGCCGCCGGTGACGGACTCGTACAGGCCCTTGACCGAGCCGGTCTTGCCCGTCTTGCCGGTGGTGGGCGGATCGGTGACCGTCACGCTCTTCGTGCCGAAGCTCTTGTACGTGCCGCTCGGCAGCTCCTGGAAGTACACGCGCACGGTGTGGGTGCCGGCTGCCAGCTCCGGGATCTTCAGGGCGAGTCCCACGTCGGAGCCCCATGCGGGGTGCACGGCCTCGACGTCGGTCCGCTTCGCGTTCGCGGTCCCGGGGGCGATGGCGACACCGTCGACGTGGATCTTGTAGGCGACGGGGTCCCAGACGTCGGGGTCGATCGCCCAGCCGCGCACGGTGGCACTGTTCACGCCACCGACCACGGACTCGAACGCACCCTTGATCGAGCCGGTCTTGCCCGTCTTGCCGGTCGTCCCCGACGCGTCGGGTTCGGCGGTCGACGCGGCGGTCACGGTCACGGACTTGGTGCCGAAGCTGACGTACTTGCCGCCCTGCAGGTCCTGGAAGTAGACGCGCACGGTGTGCTTGCCGGCCTGCAGGCCGGTGAGCCGGAGCGTCAGGCCGACGTCGGAGCCCCACGTGGGGTGCTTCGCCTCGACGTCGGTGCGGGTGGCGTCGGCGACCCCGCTGTCCGTGCTCACGCCGTCGACGTGGATCTTGTACTTGACCGGATCCCACACGTCCGGGTCGATCGCCCAGCCCCGCACGGTGGCCGTGCCGACGCCGCCGGTGACGGAGTCGTACGAGCCGCGCACGGCACCGGTCTTGCCGGTCTTGCCGGTGGTCGGGGCGTCCACGACGACCGACTTCGACGCGACCTTCACGTACTTCGTGCCGGGCTTGTCCATCACGTACAGCGTCACGGCGCGCGTGCCCGCGCTGATGCCGCCGATCGTCTTCGAGAAGCCGAGGGTGCTGCCGACGCCCGGGTAGACCTTCGCCACGTCGGTGCGCGTCTTGTCCGCAGTGCCGGTCGCCTTGCTCACGCCGTCGACGAGGATCTTCCACGAGCCGGGCTTGGACGAGTCGGGATCGAGGACCCAGCCGGTCGCCGAGATCGTGCCGACGCCACCGGTCACCGAGTCGAGGACGCCCTTGGGTGCCGCGCTCGTGATGGTCCGGGTGTAGCAGCCGAGCAGGGTGTTCGCCCCGCGGCCCTGGTTGATGGCGTAGCTGCAGACGGAGTGCTTGCCGAGACTCAGCCCGGTCAGCTCGGCCGAGAACCCGTGCTTGGTGTTGTTCGCGCCGAGGGTGCCGGCGAGGTCGCTCCGGGTCTTGTCCGCCGTGACGGTCTTCGCGCCGGCGCCGTCGACGTAGAACGCGACGCGCAGGGCGTTGGTGGTGTCCGGGTCGGCCGCCCAGCCGGTGACCGTGATCGACGAGGTGGAGGTCGCGGTCACGGAGTCGACGTCGCCGTAGGGGTTGCCACCGCCGGCCGCAGCACCGAACCAGTCGGTGTACATGCGCCAGAAGTTGCGGTTGCCGTAGGCCGAGCAGCTGTCACCGGTGCCGTAGAGGTTCGACATGGCCGCGGCGTTCGGGGTGTACGGGGTGTAGATGTACAGGCTCGCGGTGGCCTGGTTCTGGATGTAGACGGACTTCCGGCCGCAGGCCGCGTTCGGGTTGAGCAGGATCGAGTTCGTCCGGCCCGCCTGGTACGCCCACGAGGTCGGCGACGCCTGGTACCGCTTGAACTGGAGCGCCGCGGCGTAGACCTGCTGGCCGAAGCCGTAGTAGGCCGGGTCGCACGGGGCGGTGTCCGGGCACGCGAAGCCGGTGGCGTGCAGGTACATGTAGGACGTCGGCGAGGACGTCGTGACGATGCCCTGCTCCTTCTGCAGGAGCACGAGCAGCACCTTCTGGCTGATGCCGCACGCGGCACCGACCTGGGCGATCATCGTCGCGGCGGTCTTCGTGCCGCCGGCGATGGCCGCGCACCGGCCGGAGACGGCGCCGATCGAGCTCATCTTCTGCGAGAAGTCCTTCAGGCAGGCGGGGCCGCCGGAGGCCTTGCGGCAGTTCGGCGCGACGCTCGTCAGGAACGACTGCACGGCGGCGGCGTTCATCGCCGAGCCGTTGTAGAAGTTCGCGTCGCTGATGATGTTGCCCGGGTCGAAGTCCGAGGCGACCGCGGCCGAGGCCGCCTGGGTCGTGGTCTGCTCCGCGAGCACCGTGCCGAAGGTCAGGCCGCTCACCGCGACGGCGAGGGCCGCAACCATGGCGAGGGAGCTGCGGAGGGGACGACGGGAGCGGGCTGCTCGGGTGGTGCGGGGGGTGCGGGAGTTGCGCATCACGGGACCTCGGCGGTCAGGGGGTCGGACGTCGTCGACGCGGAGCCGACGGCGTAGGTCAGGGTGACGGACCAGGTGCCGCTCGGCACCTTCGCCGCGGGGAACGACACCTGCGCGCAGTTCACCGACGACGCACTCGCCTGTGCGGTGCTCGTTGCGGTGCGCGTGACGCCGTCCTTCGTCGCGGTGAAGGTGCACTTCCCGCTCGTGTCGGTCGTGCCGGAGACCAGGCCGCCGGCTTGGAGGGTCTTCGACCCGGTGTCCCAGCCGGCGAAGGTGACGACGGCCGTGGCCGGGTACTCCGACGGGTCGGTGTCCGGCTGGTTCGTCGCGCCGCTGCCCGGGAACGCGCCGGGGGTGTCGTCGTCGGAGGCGTCGTCGCCGCCGCCGTCGGACGCACCGTCGGTCGGCGTCGAGGCCGTGTCGGTGGGGGCAGTGGTCGCCGAGTCGTCGCCCGTCGGGGTCGCACTCGGGGTGCGCGAGACGGACGCGGACGGCGACGGGGTGGCGTCGTCGCCCCCACCGGAACAACCGGCCAAGAGGAGACTGAGTGCGCCGACCACCGCGAACGCAGCGATCGGCCTGGATGCGAGGAGCATGCTGACGGGCCGTCCTGTGGATGTTGACAAGGGTCCGGGTTGCAACAACGGTAACTCGAAAGTGAAGGTTGAGGGTTGGATCGGCCGGAATCACCCCCACTCGGGGTGCACGACGACCGTCGCCCAACCCCGTCCCGCGGGCCCGGTGAGTATGCTGTTCCGGTCCTGCCCCCACGAACGAAGAGACGTATGGTCGACCAAGCCCGCATGACCGCGCTCGCGAAGGAACCCCTCGTCGTGATCGGCGCGCCGACGAGCGCCTTCCGCGGGACCTTCCGTGAGCTGCGCGACGTCTTCCGGCAGCGCGAGATGCTCGGCATGCTCGTCCGGCGTGACCTGAAGGCGCGTTACAAGGACTCGGCACTCGGGTTCGTCTGGACGCTCGTGCGTCCGTTGACCCAGCTGCTCATCTACTACTTCGTCATCGGCAAGGTCCTCGGTGCCGCCAACGGCATCGACAACTTCGCGATCTACGTCTTCACCGGCCTGACCGCCTACACGCTCTTCAGCGAGATCGTCGCCGGGTCGACCGGCTCGATCGTCGGCAACTCCGGACTGATCAAGAAGGTGTACGTCCCCCGCGAGGTCTTCCCGCTCGCCAGCGTGGGCGCAGCCCTGGTGAACTTCACCATCCAGTTCGCGATCCTGCTGGCCGCGACGGTCGTGATCGGCGTCTTCCCGTGGCACGAGGGCCTGGTCTACCTGATCCCGTCGCTCGCGGTGATCCTGGTCTACGGCGCGGCCATCGGTCTGGTGCTGTCCGCGCTCAACGTGTACCTGCGTGACGTGCAGTTCGTCATCGACGTCGGCCTGATGGTCCTGCTCTGGGCCTCGCCGATCGTCTACTCGTACTCGCGGGTGGTCGCCACCGTGAACGCGGACTGGCTCCTCACCGTCTACACGAACAACCCGCTGACCCTGTCGGTGCTCGGCCTGCAGAACGCGATCTGGCTGCACGACCCGGCCGACGTCACGTACCCTGACCACCTGATGCTCCGGCTGGGGATCGCGTTCGTGATCGGCCTCCTCTGCCTCATCGGTGCGCAGCGGATCTTCTCCCGCCTGCAGGGCAACTTCGCGCAGGAGCTCTAGACCATGGCCATCAGCACCCCCGTCGCCCCGACGACCCCCGGTGAGACCGCCGAGCGTCCCGACGTCATCGTCATCGACCACGTCCGCAAGCGCTTCACGGTCCGCAAGGACAACACCCTGCGCGAGCGCATCGTCACGCTCGGCCGCGCCGGGCGGAAGCACCGCCAGGACTTCTGGGCACTCGACGACGTCTCGGTGTCGATCCAGGCCGGTTCGACCGTCGGGCTCATCGGCCAGAACGGCTCCGGCAAGTCGACCCTGCTCAAGGCGATCGGCGGCATCATCCAGCCGACCTCCGGCACGGTGTCCCGCCGCGGTCGTCTCGCCGCCCTGCTCGAGCTCGGCGCCGGGTTCCACCCCGACCTGTCCGGCCGCGAGAACGTCTACCTCAACGCGAGCCTGCTCGGTCTCAGCCGCAAGCAGACCGACGAGAAGTTCGACGACATCCTGGCGTTCTCGGGCATCGGGGACTTCATCGACACCCAGGTGAAGTTCTACTCATCGGGCATGTACGTGCGGCTCGCGTTCGCCGTCGCCGTGCACACCGACCCCGACGTCCTGCTCGTCGACGAGGTCCTGGCCGTCGGCGACGAGGCGTTCCAGCGCAAGTGCCTCGACCGCATCCGCACCTTCCAGGAGGCCGGCAAGACGATCATCATCGTCACGCACTCCCTCAGCCAGGTGCAGGAGATGTGCGACCGCGTCGTCCTGCTCAACAAGGGCAAGGTGCTGCACGACGGTGACCCCGTCCAAGCCGTGAGCATGTTCCGCGAGGTGCTCGAGGAACGCCGTCAGGGCGAGCTCAGCACCGACGTCGCCGTCGGCCGCGGCAAGGTCGTCGGCGCGAGCGTGCACGTGGACGGCAAGGAGCCCCGCGCCGACGTCATGCCGGGAGACGACCTCGTCGTGGACATGGAGTTCGAGCACCTGGACGGCATCGCCGACTGGGAGGCCGCGGTCCAGATCAACAATGCCGGGGGCCAGGTCGTCTACGGCACCACCACCGGCATCATGGGCCTCGAACTGCAGCCGCTGCACGGTCGCCGGAAGCTCCGCCTGCGGATCGCCGACACCGCGTTCGGCACCGGCAAGTACTTCATCAACGTGTCGATGATGGACTCCGCCGGGCGCCACCTGCACGACATGCCGGAGTGCGACTCGTTCGAGGTCCCCGGGTTCGAGCACGCCGTGGGCACGGTCTACGCCGAGCCCTCGATCGAGGAGCTCGACTGACCCCGGACGACGGCGACACCGGGGACCGCGCCGACGGCACGCTCCGTGCCGGCTCCGCGCCCCGGACCGACGGCACGCTCCGCACCGCGGTCGTCGTCGTGAACTGGAACCGTGCCGATCTGACCACCGCGGCCGTCCGCGCCGTGCTCGACGAGGGCACGGCCGACGACGTCATCGTCGTCGACAACGGGTCGTCCGACGACTCCGTCGCGGTGCTCCGCCGTGCCCTGCCGGACGCCACCGTCATCGCACGCGGCGACAACGGCGGCTTCGCGGCCGGTGCCAACACCGGCATCCGGCATGCGGATGCCGACGTCGTCGTGCTCCTGAACAACGACGCCGTGCCCGCACCGGGCTTCGTCGCGGCGCTCCGCGACCACCTGGCGCACGCCGGGCCCGAGGTCGCCGCCGTGACGGGCCGCATCGTGCTCGCCGGACGTTGGACGGGCCTCCCGGCCGGGGTGGAGCCCGCACCCGGCGAGCGCGTGCTGCGCGACCACGACGGCCGGCGCTGGACGCCGTCGGCGGACGGCGAGGTCCGGCTCAACTCGACCGGCGTCCGCGTCGACCGCGACGGCAACGGGATGGACCGCGACTGGTTCGCGCCCGTCGACCGGGTCGCCGACGTCGACGTCTTCGGGTTCTCCGGTGGCGCTTCCGCCCTCCGCCGAACGGCGCTGGACGACGTCGGCCTGCTCGACGAGTCCCTGTTCATGTACTACGAGGACACCGAGCTCGCCTGGCGACTGCGCCGGCGCGGATGGCGCGTCGAGCACGCGGCCGACGCGGTCGTCGAGCACGACCACTCGGCGTCGTCCGGCGTGCAGAGCGACCTGTTCGTCTTCCGCAACGCCCGCAACCGCATCGTCGTCGCGCTCTGGCACGCCCCGTGGCCGATCGTCGCGCGGGCGAGCGCCCGCACCCTGGTGCGCGGCCTGCGCGGACTGGCCTCCGGTCGCACCCGCCGGGAGGCGCGGCTCGTCCTGACGGCGTTCGCGGACGTCGCGGGGACCCTGCCGGTCCACCTCGCGCGCCGACTGCGCGAGACCCGGCGCGCGTCCGTCCCGCGCCGCCGCGTGGACCCGGGCGCATGAGTGCAGCGGGCTATCCTGGACACTCCCCCGTCGACGGCCCCGGCCACGACGACCCCGCCCGGAAGGATCCACGCGTGCCGCAGCTCACCGTCCTCGTCGACGGGACCGCGGTACCGCGTGAACTCGGCGGTGTGGGTCGCTACGTCGAGGGGGTCGTGTCGCACCTGACCGACCCGGCGCTCGACGTCCACCTGGTGGTCCGACCCGTGCACGCATCGCACTTCCGCACCGTGGCGCCGCACGCCACCGTGCACACCGCGCCGGCGTGGACCGACTCGGTGCCGCTCCGGTTCCTGTGGGAGCAGACGGGCCTGCCGGCGCTCGGCCGACGACTCGGCGCGCAGGTGCTGCACTCCCCGCACTACACGTTCCCGTTCGGCTGGCGTGGCGGGTCCGTCGTCACGCTGCACGACGCCACGTTCTTCTCCAACCCCGAGTGGCACTCCCGCCTGAAGCGCACGTTCTTCACGTGGTGGAGCCGCCGGTCCCTGCGCACCCGTCCCGTGGTCATCGTGCCGAGCGCGGCCACCGCGACCGAGGCCGCACGGGTCGTGACCGGCATCCGCGCCGACGTCCGGGTCGCACCGCTCGGCGTCGACCGTGCCGTGTTCCACGAGCCGTCCACCGCCGAGGTCGAGGACGCCCGGATCGCCGCGACCCTGCCCGAGGGAGCGCCCTGGATCGCGTTCCTCGGCACCATCGAACCGCGGAAGAACGTCACGGCGCTGCTCGACGCCTACGCGTCCGTGCGCGCCGCGCGTGCGGCTGCCGGGTCGGACGGTGCTCCGGGCTCGGAGACCCCGTGGCTCGTGCTGTCCGGTGCCCGCGGGTGGGACGAGTCCGCGATCGCCCGGCTCGACGCGCTGCAGCCGGAGGACCACGTGATCGAAGCCGGCTACCTGCCGCTCGAGGACCTGGCGGGCTACCTCGGTGGTGCCGAGTTCGTCGTCTACCCGTCCCTCGGCGAGGGCTTCGGGCTGCCCGTGGTCGAGGCGATGGCCTCCGGCGCGTGCGTCCTGACCACCCGGCGGCTGTCCCTGCCCGAGGTCGGCGGGGACGCGGCCGTCTACAGCGAGCCCGACGCGACCGCGCTGGCGTCCGCGATGACGGCACTACTGGACGATCCCGCACTCGTGGCCTCGCACCGTGCGGCGGCGCTGGCCCGGGCTTCCTCGTTCACCTGGGAGGCCACGGCGGCCGTGCACGTCGCGGCCTACGAGTCCGTCGCCGGGGGTGCGCGGTGATCCGGGTGGCGGTGCTGACGGTCACCTACAACACCGGCGAGACCATCCGGCCGTTCCTGGCGAGCGTGGCCGGTGCCTCGAAGGACCCGGTCGCGGTGGTCATCGCGGACAACGGTTCGGCCGACATCGACGCACTCCGGGCGATCGGCGAGTCGTACGGCGCCGTCGTGGTCTCCTCCGGTGGCAACCGCGGCTACGGCGGCGGGATCGATGCGGCCCTGAACGCCCTCGACGACGTGCTGCCGGACGTGCGCCCGGAGTTCCTGCTCGTGACGAACCCCGACGTCGTGCTCGGCGAGGGCTCGATCGACGAACTCGTGGCCGCCGCGGACCGGTTGCCGTCCGGCGGGTCGTTCGGTCCCCGGATCCTCGACGACCAGGGCGAGACCTACCCGTCCGCGCGGCAGCTCCCCTCGCTCCGGACCGGCCTCGGCCACGCGGCGTTCTCGCGGTTCTGGCCGGCGAACCCGTGGAGCCAGCGGTACTGGTCCACCACCGAGGTCGTCGAGCGCGAGGCAGGCTGGCTCTCCGGTGCGTGCTTCCTCATCCGCACGTCGCTCTTCCGCGAGCTCGACGGGTTCGACAAGTCGTACTTCATGTACTTCGAGGACGTCGACCTCGGCCAGCGCGTCGGTCGGTCGGGGCGAGCGAACGTGTACGTGCCCTCGGCGGTCGTCACCCACACCGGAGCCCACTCGACGTCGTCCAACCGGCGCCGCATGGAGATCGAGCACCACCGGAGCGCGTACCGGTTCCTGTCGCGGAAGTACCGGGCGTGGTGGCTCTGGCCCCTGCGGGTCGTGCTCCACGCCGGTCTGTCGCTCCGCGCCCGCTGGGTCACACGCAAGTAGCGCCCGCTCGCCGGGCTGTCCCGTTCGCGGGCGGTCCGGTCCGCGGGCGGCCCCGTCCGCAAGACACCGGTGTTCGCGCGTTGCACCGCGGTCTGCGGGTGTTCCGAGCACGAACACCGGTGTCTTGCGGGCCAGACGGCGTCAGGGGCGGCGGGCGCGCTCGGCGCGGGCCGCCGCCAGCAGCTCGGCAGCGCGGGCGTCGAAGGAGTGCTCGACGGCGATGCGCTCGGCCACGGCGGCACGTTCGGCAGCGGCCGGCCACGCGTGCGCCGGGTCGAGCAGGTCGGCCAGCTCGTCACGGGAGCCCGCCACCTCGAGGGTCGGCACGTCCAGCACGTCGGACAGCCCGGCCACCGGGTCGGTCACGACGACTCCCCCGGACGCCAGCACGTCGAACACCCGGTTCGACACGAAGCCCCCGGCCGCCATGTCCGGCCAGTGGTCGTTCAGCACCACTCGGGCCGAGGCGTAGGCCGTCGCGACCTCGGCTCGGCTCAGGGATGCTTCTCCGAGTGACTCCGCGGGGACGAGTGCTCCCCAGCCGGGCCCGTGCACGCGGAGGTCCGCCCGAAGCGCCACCGCATCGGAGACGACGGGGCGCGCGGCGCCGCGGGTCGAGCCGACGAACACCACGCGGTCGGCGTCCGGACTCGTCGCCGAACGGGCCCGGGGGTGGAACACCGACGGGTCGGTCGCCTGCAGGAGCGTGCGCACCGGCACGCCCGCACGCGCAGCGGCCGCCGCCGCCCACACCGGCCCGGCCGCGAACGCCGCGTCGAAGGACCGCAGTTCGGTGTCCGTGACGTCGTCGGGGTGGCTGATCACCCAGAGCAGGTTCACCGACGCCGGGTTCGGCGGCACCCGGTCGAGTCCCCGGATCACCAGCGTGACGTCGTCCGAGGCATCGTCGTCCCGAACGTGGGCGTCGCGTCGGTCGATCCGGACGCGCTGCCCGAGCCGCTCGAGTGCCCCGGCGAGCTCGGCGGCGAAGTGCACGTCGCCCCAGCCGTCGCCCTCCGGCCCCACGGGCGCAGCGATCTTGAGCGACCAGGTGAGGTGTTCGGCGTCGCCACCGGTCACGCGCACGGCCGGGGACACCGGCCGCGCGCCCCACGGCGGCAGCGGCGGTCCGGCGACGACACCGTCGCCCTCGGACGCGCGGTCGCGCCAGGCGGTGAACGCGTCGACGGTCGCGGCGTCGACCGTGCGGCCGGCCTCGACCGAGCGGGTCGCCTCGCCGACGACGCGCACCGGTCCGCCGTGCAGGTCGGCGACCGCGCGGCTCCAGGCCGTCAGGGTCATGCGTTCGTCCGGGAGGCACGGTGCCGGCACCAACGCCGCCCCCGGCACCGAGAGCACCGGCTGGTCCGCCGCGAACACGGTACTGACGTCGGCGCGGTCGTCCGACCACGGCAGGGCACCGGGGCGGAGCAGCCGGGCACCCGACCGCACCGTGCCGTCCGGCAGCCGGACACGCGCCTGGGCGACGGTGTCGGCGGCGGCGAGGGCGCGGAGCGTGGGGACGTCGACCTGCACCGACGAGTCGACGAGCACGAGGGTGCGGCCCACGCCGCCGGCGACCCCGGCGTCGATCGCCGCGCCGAGGCCGTCGACCGGGGCGCGACGCACCCAGGGCAGGCCGCGGCCGAACGGGGCGACCGGCGAGGCGTCGGCGACGTAGCTCACCGCGCGGACGTCGGCGGAGCGGCCGAACGCCCGGCGCGCGATGGCGACGAGCGGAGCGACCTCGGCGTGCCGGTCCGAGCGTGTGGTGACGAGCACCGTGACCTCGGCGGCGGACCGCAGCGGAGCGTCCTGCGACCTGGCCATCCCGTCGCCGTCAGCCGACGTCGGCGACGCGGGGCGGGCCTCCCGGCCGGAGGGGTCGCGTCGGCGACCGAACCACCCGGTGCCCGACCCCACGACGGTGACTACGCGCCGAGGAGACGCTGCAGGTAGACGCCGTAGCCGCCCTTGACCAGCGGCGCGGCGAGCTCGGCGAGCTGCGCGTCGTCGATCCAGCCGTTGCGCCAGGCGATCTCCTCGATGCACCCGATCTTGAAGCCCTGCCGGTCCTCGATGACCTTGACGTACTCGGACGCCTGCATCATCGACTCGAACGTGCCGGTGTCGAGCCAGGCCGTACCGCGGTCGAGGACCTGGACGCCGAGTTCGCCGGCGTCGAGGTAGCGCTCGTTGACGGTCGAGATCTCGAGCTCGCCGCGCGCACTCGGCTCGATCGTCTTCGCGATCTCGATGACCTTGTTGTCGTAGAAGTACAGGCCGGGGACGGCGTAGTTCGACTTCGGCTCGGTCGGCTTCTCCTCGATCGACACGGCGGTGAAGTCGTCGTCGAACTCCACAACACCGTACGCCTTCGGATCGGCCACGTGGTACGCGAAGATCGTCGCGCCCTGCACGTCGGTGTTCTTCCGCAGGTTCGTGCCGAGGCCGGTGCCGTGGAAGATGTTGTCGCCCAGGACGAGGGCGACGCTGTCGTCGCCGATGAACTCCTCGCCGATGACGAAGGCCTGCGCCAGACCGTCCGGGGACGGCTGCACGGCGTACTGGATCTCCATGCCGAGCGCCGAACCGTCGCCGAGCAGGGCCCGGAACTGGTCGTTGTACTCCGGCGTCGTGATGACGAGCACTTCGCGGATGCCGGCCATCATGAGCGTCGACAGCGGGTAGTAGACCATCGGCTTGTCGTAGATCGGCATGAGCTGCTTGCTGATGCCCTTGGTGATGGGCCAGAGGCGCGTGCCGGAACCGCCGGCGAGGATGATGCCCTTCATCGCTTTCCCCTTACTTCTTCGTCCGGAGCGACTCGGTGTACGCGACGCACTCCTCGTACGTCGGCAGCAGGCCCTGTGCCGCGGCTTCCTCGAGGGTGGGGGCGCTGGTGTCCTTCTCGGAGAGCACCAGCTCGCCGAGGCCCTCGGGCAGGTCGAGCCCGACCGTCGGGTCGAGGATCGTGATCCCCTTCTCACGCTCGGGGTTGTAGTGCGCGCTGACCAGGTAGTTCACGGTCGACTGGTCCTCGAGCGCGACGATCGCGTGGCCGAGCCCCTCGGACAGGTAGACGGCCTTGCGGTCGATGTCGTCGATCCGGACGGAGTCCCACTGGCCGAACGTCGGGGACCCGACTCGGATGTCGACGATGTAGTCGATGAACGCCCCGCGCACGGCGGTGACGTACTTCGCCTGGCTCGGCGCGACGAGGGCGTAGTGGATGCCGCGGGCGACACCGGCCGCGGAGATCGACATGTTCACCTGGCGGAGGTCGAGCGGGTGACCGACGGTCTCCTCGAGCACGTCGGCGCGGTACGCCTCGAGGAATGCTCCTCGTGCGTCGCCGTGCTGGACGGGCGTGAACTCCCACGCGCCAGGGATCTTCAGTTCGCGGATCTGCACCGGGGAAGCCTAGCAAGCCGTGAGTTCGCATAGGCTGTCATGGTTCTGCGCATTGCCGACTCCCGAAACGAGACCAAGCGAGCCCGTGAAGCTATTCGTCCAGATCCCCTGCCTCAACGAGGAGAACACCCTCGCCAGCGTCATCGACTCCATCCCGCGGGAGATCGACGGCATCGACGAGATCGAGATCCTGGTGATCAACGACGGCAGCACCGACCGCACCGTCGAGGTCGCCAAGGAGCACGGCGTCAAGCACTTCGTGCACCACACGACGAACATGGGCCTCGCCCGCTCGTTCCGTGACGGCGTCGACTACGCGCTGCTGCACGGTGCGGACATCGTCGTGAACACCGACGGGGACAACCAGTACCCGCAGGCGCAGATCGCCGAGCTCGTGCAGCCGATCCTGCGGAAGGAAGCCGAGATCGTCATCGGCGACCGGCAGACGCGCACCATCGAGCACTTCTCCGGCTTCAAGAAGGTCATGCAGCGCTTCGGCTCGTGGGTCGCGAGCCGTGCGGCCGGACTCGACCTGCCCGACGCGGCGAGCGGGTTCCGGGCGTACTCGAAGTACTCGCTCATCCGCCTGAACATCGTGACGCGCTTCAGCTACTGCATGGAGACCATCGTGCAGGCCGGCTACAAGCGCCTGGCGATCGCGTCGGTCCCGATCACGACGAACCCGAAGACCCGCGAGTCGCGGCTCTTCAACAACATCTTCCAGCACATGTTCGAGTCGGGCTCGGCGATCGCCCGTGTCTACCTGATGTACCGGCCGATGGCCCTGTTCCTCTGGGTGGCGGCGGTGCTCGGTGCGCTCGGACTCTGGCCGCTGATCCGGTACCTGGTGCTCCTGGCGATGCAGACCGGCGGCAACCACCTGCAGTCGATCATCCTCGGTGTCGTCCTGCTCATCACGGCGCTCCTCTCCATAGTCATCGGCGTCGTGGCCGACCTCACCCGCCTCAACCGCACGCTGGCCGAGGAGCAGCTCGACCTGCAGAAACTGCAGCGGTATGGCGACTGACACGGCCCCGGCCGTGTCGCGCTCCGACACCCGACCCGCGGTCGGGCGACGCGAGCGCATCCTCGTGATCGCGTTGACGGTGGCCTTCGCCGCCGTCCTCGCGGTCTGGGCCGTCGTCACCACGACGTACAAGGCCCCGGACGAGCCGACCCACGTCGACGCTGTGCTGCACCTGGCGATCGGTGACGGCTGGCCCGCGCCCGGAGCGATGCACTACCTCAACGCGGTGCACGACACCCAGATCAGCAACATGCGGCAGTCGACCGACGTGAACCAGACGTGGGGCGAGCTGCTCCGCGAGTTCCCGGGGGTGCACCCGACCAGCATCGACCAGATGTCGCAGCACCCCGCCACGTACTACGCCCTGGCCGCCGGGGTCCTGCAGCTGGTGCACTTCGAGGACCTCCGCTGGGACCTCGCCGTCATGGTGCTGCGACTGTTCGACGCCCTGCTCGTCCTGCCGCTGCCGTTCCTGGCATGGGCGACCGTGCGTCGACTGACGCGGTCACCACGGGCCGCACTGGTCGGCGGTGCCGCGGTGTTCGCCCTGCCCGAGGTCGCCTCGATCGGCACCTCGGTCACGAACGACGCGCTCATGCTGCCGTCGGCCGGGGCGCTCGTGTACTTCGTGGTGCGACTGCTCACGGGGGACCTGCGGGTCCGCACGACCATCTGGATCGGACTGCTGCTCGGTGCGATGCTGCTCGTCAAGGGCACCGCACTCCCCGCGATCCCGTTCGTGGGCATCGCCGTGATGGCCGCCGGCTGCACCCGGGCGACCGTCTGGCGGAACGCGCTCCGGACGCTGTGGACGCTGGGGCTCGCCGCCGTCGTCGGCGGCTGGTGGTGGCTGCGCAACATCCTCGTGTACCACGACATCCAGCCGGACGGCATGGCCGGCGCACGTCCGCCGATGCCGTTCCCGGCCGGCACCGCCGCGAGCCCCGAGGTGTTCCTCCGCGACTACTGGAACGGCGTCACCCGCACCTTCTGGGGCAGTGTCGGTGGTCTCACCCAGTTCCAGCTCGCCCAGGTCCTGATCGACGGGCTGACCGTCGCGTCGCTCGTCGGCATCGTCGTCTGGGGCTTCCGGCGCGGCCCGTCGCTCCGCCCGGCGATCGTGCTGGCGTCGTTCCCCGTCATCCTCATCGCCCTGCACCTGCAGAGCGGGTGGGGCGGGTACGTCCGGAGCACCATCGTCGCCGGCACCCAGGGGCGCTACTACTACCCCACGCTCATCGCCCTCATCGCCCTGAGTGCCCTCGCCTGGCGCCGGGTCTCCGTGACGGCAGTGGGCGCCACCCGGCTCGCCGTCGGGATGTCGATCGCGGCGATGGCCATCGCGCTGTACGGCGTCGTCTACGCGCTGCGGGCCTTCGGGCACGACGCTGCCTTCTGGGTCGACGAGTTCGCGGTCGGCCGGTTCGACCGATACGGCATGGTCCCCGCCGGCACGAACTTCACCCTCGTCGCCGTCGCCGCGGTCGCACTGACCGTCACCGCCGTGCTGCTCGTCCGGTTCATGCGCCGTCCGGAGGTCCCCGCGTGAGCGCCCCGCGACCGTGCGTCGGCCGGCACGAGTGGGTCCTGCTCGGCACCGTGACGCTGGCTTGGCTCGCCTTCCTGCTGACCTTCGCCCTCGTCACCCCGGCCTTCGGGGCACCCGACGAGCCGGCGCACGTCGACGCCGCGTTCCGCCTTGCGCTCGTACTCGGTTGGCCGCACGGCGGGGAGATGCACTACCTCGCCGCCGTGCGGCAGATCGTCGAGCACCCGGTCCCGGCCGTCGACCGTCCAACGGTCGACGCGCTGCTGGCGGCGGTGCCCGGGGACTCCCCCGCGATCGACCCGATGTCCCAGAACCCGCCGACGTACTGGTTGGTGGCCGCCGGGATCCTGCGCGTCACCCGGTTCGGCTCGCACGACTGGGCGACCTCGGTGCTCGTGCTCCGCGTGTTCGACGTGCTGCTCGTCACCGCGCTGCCGCTCCTGGTCTGGGCGACGGTCCGACGGGTGACCCGCTCGCGCCGCACGGCGCTCGTCGCCCCGGTCCTGCTCTTCGCCGTCCCGCAGCTGGCGCAGGTCACCTCCGGCGTCACGGTGTGGGCACCGGTCGTCCTGCTCGGCGCCGTGCTCGTCTGGCTGAGCGCCCGCGTGCTGACCGGCGACCGTTCGTGGTGGACCACCGCCGGGCTCGCCGTGGCCGTCACCGGGCTGGCCGCCCTGAACGCGCTGGGGCTCCTGGCGATCCCGTTCGTCGTCCTCGTGTTCGCCCTGGCACCGGGCCGGACGCGGGGTCGCCGGGCCCTGCACGCCGGCGTGGTCGTCATCGCTGCCGTCGCCGTGTCCGGCTGGTGGTGGGTGCGGACGCTGCTCGTCAGCGGGACACTCCTGCCCGACGCCCTGCGCGCCGTCACGACCGTGCAGCCCTACCCGGCGGGCGGTGCGAACCCCGGGGCGTTCGCCGGACGCCAGTGGGACGGCCTGACCGCCTCGTTCTTCGGCGCACTCGGTGCGAACCAGTGGCCGTTGCCGCCGATGGTCGTCGACACGCTCGCGGTCGTGGGGCTGGCCGTCATCGCCTGGTCGTACGCCCGCCGGACCCCGGGCCGCCGGGTCACCACGATCCTGCTCGTCTGGCCGACGGTGGTCCTCGTCGCCACCCTCGCCTACAACTGGCGGAACTACCTCGGCACGCACCAGGGCAACGGGCTGCAGGGCCGGTTCCTGTTCGTCGCGGTCGTGGCGCTCGTGCTCGCCCAGGCGGTCGCCTGGCACGCCCTCGTCGTCCGTCCGGAGCTGCGTCGGCGCCTGGCCCGGTCGGCGGTCGTCGGCTCCCTCGCGATCGGCACGTACGGCATCGGCCTGACCTACCGCGGCGGATGGGAGAACACGCAGTTCCGCGTCACGCCCGGCGGGATCTCCGCGATGGCCGGCGGCGCACTCACCGGGCCGGCCGTGATCGCGCTGGTCGCCGTGGTGTTCGCGGCCGCTGCCGTCGCGACCGTCGTCCTGGTGTGGCGCACCGCCGCCGACCCCACCGGTGGCCCGCTAGAATCGCCGCCGACCCACGAACCGACCGTCAGGAAAGAGAACTCGTGAAGATCCTCGTCACCGGAGGAGCCGGCTTCATCGGCTCGAACTTCGTCCGCCGCACGCTGGAGGACGCGTACCCCGGCCTCGAGGGCGCCGAGGTCGTCGTCTACGACGCACTGACATACTCCGGCAACGAAGCGAACCTCGCCCCGGTCGCCGACTCCCCCCGCTACACCTTCGTGCACGGCGACATCCGCGACGCCGCGAAGCTCGACGAGGTCGTCCCGACCGTCGACGCCATCGTGCACTTCGCCGCCGAGTCCCACGTCGACCGCTCGGTCCGCGACTCCGGCATCTTCGTCGAGACCAACGTCGTGGGCACGCAGCGCCTGCTCGACGCCGCGCTCCGCCACGGCACCGAGCGCTTCGTGCACGTCTCCACCGACGAGGTCTACGGCTCCATCAGCGAAGGCTCGTGGGACGAGGAGCGCCCGCTCGAGCCGAACTCGCCGTACTCGGCGTCGAAGGCCGGCAGCGACCTGCTCGCCCGCAGCTACCACCGCACGCACGGGCTGAACCTCTCGATCACGCGCTGCTCGAACAACTACGGGCCGTACCACTTCCCCGAGAAGGTCATCCCGCTGTTCGTGACCAACCTCATCGACGACCAGCACGTGCCGCTGTACGGCGAGGGCAACAACATCCGCGACTGGCTGCACGTCGACGACCACACCCGTGGCATCGCGATGGTCCTGACCCGTGGCCGCGCCGGCGAGATCTACAACATCGGCGGCGGCACCGAGCTGACCAACAAGGAGCTCACGCAGCTGCTGCTCGACGCGACCGGCAAGGACTGGTCGTACGTCGACCGCGTCGCCGACCGTCTCGGCCACGACCTGCGGTACTCGGTCGACATCTCGAAGATCCAGGCCGAGCTCGGCTACGAGCCGCTCGTGCCCTTCGAGCAGGGCCTGGCCGACGTCGTGCAGTGGTACCGCGACAACCGCGCCTGGTGGGAGCCGCTCAAGCAGCGTGCGGCGCTGAGCTGAACCGGCACACCGTGACCAGGTACCTCATCACCGGCGCCGCCGGCATGCTCGGTCAGGACCTCCAGGCCGCACTCGCCGGCCGCGACGTCACCGCGCTGTCGCGGGCCGACCTCGACATCACCGACCCGGCCGCGGTGGACGCTGCCGTCGCCGGACACGACGTCGTGATCAACTCGGCCGCCTACACGAAGGTCGACGACGCGGAAGACCACGAGGACGACGCCCACGCGGTCAACGCGACGGGGCCGAAGCTGCTGGCCGAAGCGTCGGTCCGCCACGGCGCGAAGCTCGTCACCGTGTCGACCGACTACGTCTTCGACGGCAACGGCACCGCGCCCTACGCCGAGGACGCGCCGACCGACCCGATCAACGCCTACGGCCGCACGAAGGCCGCCGGCGAGGCGTTCGTCCGTGCGATCGCTCCGGACACCTCGTACGTCGTCCGCACCGCGTGGATCTACGGCGCGCACGGGCCGAACTTCGCCGCGACCATGCTCCGGCTCGCGGGGTCGCACGACACCGTCAGCGTCGTCACCGACCAGGTCGGCCAGCCGACGTGGACGGGCGACCTCGCCGCACGGATCGTCGAACTCGTCGACGTGGACGCCCCTGCGGGCACGTACCACGGCACGAACGCCGGCCAGGGTTCCTGGTTCGACTTCACGCAGGCCATCTACCGCGAACTCGGGCTCGACCCGGAGCGCGTGCTGCCCACGGACAGCGCCGCGTTCGTCCGACCGGCACCGCGTCCGGCGTACAGCGTGCTCGGGCACGACGGCTGGTCACGCGCCGGACTCGCGCCGATGCGCGACTGGCGCGACGCGTTGCACGCTGCGGTCGCGGCGGGTGCGCTGACCGCGTAGGCACGGCTCTCGACCCGGAGGCGCGGGTCGGTTCCCGCACACCGCGGACCCGACCCGCGCCTCCTGTCCGACCACCGACCGCGCCCAGGGGGCGCCGGGACCACCCTGGTAGTGTCGGGCAGCCGAGCGCGGGGCCGGCCCTCGGCCCCCTGCCCACGGGTCCACGAACCACGACGAGGAGCACAGCACCATGACCACCCTCCACGTCATCGTCGACCAGATCGTCGCGCCCGTGCCGGGCGGCATCGGGCGCTACGCCGAGGAGCTCGCACGTCACCTCGTCGAGCACGCGCCGAGCGGCTGCGAGGTCGCGGGTGTGGTCTCCGCCGTCGGGTCCGACGAGATGGCGCACCTGCGGACGCTCCTGCCCGGGCTGTCCGACCTGCAGCGACTGCCGCTGCCGCGTCGCGAGCTGTCGCTCGCCTGGCAGGGCGGGTTCGTGGGCGGCATCGCGAAGGGCATGGTGCACGCGCCGAGCGTGCTCGCACCACTGGTCAAGCACGACCGTTTCCAGGACCCGGGTCGGCAGACCGTGGTGACCGTCCACGACGTGGTGCCGTGGACCAACCCCGAGACGCTGACGCCGCGCGGCGTCCACTTCCACAAGGCGATGGTGAAGCGGGCGTGGAAGCACGCCGACGCCGTCGTGGTGCCGACCCACGCCGTGGCGGGGGCGCTGAACGAGATCCACCGGTTCGACGACCGGCTCCGCGTGATCGGCGGCGCGCCGAGCGGACGCCTCCGCCTGCCCGTCGACGCCGACCTGCGCGCCGAGCGCCTCGGCCTGCCCGACCGCTACGTGCTCGCGGTCGGCACGCTCGAACCGCGCAAGGCCCTCGCGTCCCTGATCGAGGCGATGGCCCACCCGGACGCCCCCGGCGACGTGCCCCTGGTCATCTCCGGTCCGGACGGCTGGGGCGACGTCGACGTGTACGGCACCGCGGAGCGCGCGGGCCTGTCCCGCGACCGGGTGAAGGTCCTCGGCCGCATCGACGACGCGGACCTCGCGGTGGTCTACGACCGTGCGACCGTGTTCGTGTTCCCCAGCCTCGCCGAGGGCTTCGGCCTGCCCGTGGTCGAGGCGATGAGCTTCGGCACCCCGGTGATCCACTCCGACGATCCCGCCGTGGCGGAGGTCGCCTCGGACGCCGGCGTCACCGTGGCCCGGTCACCGCGGGAGTCCTACCCGGCACGGCTCGCACAGGCGGTATACCAGGTCGTGAACGACCCGCACCTGGCCAGCCAGCTCGCCGTCGCGGGGCCGGACCGCGCACGCATGTACGACTGGTCCGACTCCGCCGCGGAGACCTGGCAGTTGCACGCCGACCTCTGACGGTCGGAGCGCGTCAGCCCCTGTACGTGTAGGTGCTGACCCAGTCGATGTACAGGTGACCGGCGTCGCCCCAGTCGCCCACCTGGAACATGTACCGGTGCGCGGTCTTCGGCACGTGGGTGGTGATCGTCTTGATCACCTTGCCGTCGAGGCGGTACCGCACGGACTTCCCGGGCACCCACTCGATCGAGTACGTGTGCCACGATCGCCACGAGACGCCGGTGCTCATGCTCGTCGCGTTGGCCTCCTGGCCCGCGATCATCGAGTGGTGGTGCAGCATCGGCTGCTGGTCGAAGTTGGCCTCGGGGTAGTCGATCTCCCCGTCGGCCCACCGGTCGGACGACGGCCAGAGCATGAAGGCCGCGCCGTTGCCGGCCCCGCCCGTGGCCTTGGCGCGGACGATGAACTTGCCGCCCTTGTGGCCCCAGGCTCCCGTCGGGGTGCCGAAGGTGCCGGCGGCGCCGTGCTTGCCGTCGAGCTTGACGTCCATGTACCCGTTGTGCGAGCTGATCTGCGAACCCGAGTAGTACATGCCGCCGGTCCCGTCCGGGTACGGCTGCCACGAGTTCGCGTACTTCTTGGCGAAGGCGCCCTTGGCGCTCGCCGCGGTGCTGAACTGCTCGCGGAAGGTCTGCTTGAAGTTCCCGACGTCGCCGAGCGGTGCCGAGCTGGCGGTCGCTGCGGTCCCCTGACCGAGCGGTCCGGCGACGAGTGCTGCTCCGAGGAGCACGACGGCGAGTGCGGCCCTCCTGGTGGTGCGCTTCTGCATGAGGTCGGTCACTCCCTGACGTGACTGTTCACACCCGTTCCCGTGGGTGACGGGCGGTCGGATCTCGACTGCCCGGCGTTCACGGTAGTTGCTGTCCACAATCTGCGCCCGGGGGTTGACACGACTGCGCACCCCCAGTACACGGGTCTTGCGTGAGGATCAGCCGTCGGGCAAGAAGTCCTGGTCAGTGGGCGTGGCGTGGCATCCGCATCGTTCGGATCAGCCGCGCGCAGACGTCGCGTGGTGGGGTCAGGGCCGTGCGCGACGGCGTCGAGCGACCACGGCGACCACGACGGCGGCCACCACGGCGAGGACGGCGACGACCGCTGCGGCCTCGGCGACGTGGAGCGCCGCGAACCACGAGTCGAACTGCGACTTCGTCGCCACGACGTCCTGGCCCGCGCCACGGAACCACCCCGCCACGGGGTTCATCGGACCGGCCGCGCCCGCAGCGACCACGCAGACCACCGCGGCGACCACGGCGACCACGGCGAGGACGAGAACGGGGACGGCGCGGCGCATCCCGCTACCGTAGCGCGGCTCGGACCCCGCAGCGGCGACCTCAGAGCGAGTCGCGGAGGCGCGCCGCCTTCTCCTCGACCAGGCGCTCGAGCCCGTCGGCGTAGTCGGTCAGGCGAGCGGCGACGGGCGGCTCCGAGGAGCCGATGATGCGCGCGGCCAGCAGACCGGCGTTGGCGGCACCGTTGATCGCCATCGTCGCGACCGGGATCCCCGCCGGCATCTGCACGATCGAGAGCAGCGAGTCGAGGCCGTCGAGACGCGCGAGCTGCACCGGGACACCGATCACCGGGAGCGTCGTCATCGAGGCCACCATGCCCGGCAGGTGCGCCGCCCCGCCGGCCCCGGCGATGACGACCCGGATGCCACGGTCGGCGGCGCCGCGGGCGAAGCGGGTCATCTTGTCCGGGGTGCGGTGCGCCGACACGACGTCCGCCTCGAACGGGATGCCGAGTTCGGTGAGGATGTCCGCTGCGGCCCGCATCGTCGGCCAGTCGGAGTCCGACCCCATGATGATCGAGACGAGCGGCTGTGCGGGTGCGGCGGTGGCGGTCACGCGACGAGCCTAGCCGAGCAGCACCCGTCGCCAGGTGTCGCCGTCACGGCCGATCGTGCGGTCCTCGGCGACCCAGCGCGCCGCCCCCTCGTCGGCCCGGCCACGGTCGACGGCGGTGCGGACGGCGTCCCGCCACGCCTGCACGTCGTCCGGCACGGCCACGGCCCCGTGGCCCCGTGCGACGGCGTAGGACGGACGGTCGGACACCACGGCCGGCAGTCCGAGCGCGGTGTACTCGAGGAACTTCAGGTCGCTCTTCGCTCGGTTGAACTCCTCGTCGCGGAGCGGCGCGACGCCCGCCCGCCAACGCTGCCGGTGCGCCACGAGCCATCGGGAGAACGCCGGGTAGTGCCCGTCTGGGACCTCGACCCGGCGGAACCAGTCGGCGCCGCCTTCCTCGGTCACCCCGATGACCTCGAGCCGGATCGGGGTGCCGTCGGCGGTGGCGAGGTCGGCGAAGACGCCACGCAGGAGCTCGAGGTCCGCGGCGTGGGTGAGCGTGCCCATGTACAGCACCCGGTGCTCCCCCGCGGGCCGCTCGTCGTCCTCCGCCGGTGCGCCGGCAGTCCAGATCGCCGGGTCGAGGGCGTTCGGCACGACGACGACGTCCCGCGCGACCGGACGGACCACGTCGGCGAGTTCGGGCGTGCTCACGACGACGGTGTCGGCACCGCGCACCAGGGCGTCGATCGAGGCGAGCCGGTCGGGGTCGTACTCGGCGCGGGCCAGACGCGCGCGTCCGGACTCGGTGAAGAAGTCGTCGTCGACCTCGGCCACGACACGGATGCCCCGGGAGGCGGCGGTTGCCAGGAAGGGCTGCACACCGTCCCGGGGAAGGATGTCCCGCTGCACCAGGAGCGCGGCGTACGGCGTCTGGTCGGAGCCGTCGACGAACGCTACCGGGTCGACCTGACGCACCTCTGCGGTGCCGCTCGCCGCCAGGTGCTCGGTGCGGCGGACGACACGGACGTGTGCCGAGGCCGGGTGCGCGCCCCCACCACCGGCGACGACGTACCCGAGGACGGGCAGGGGCGCCGGCTGCGGTGGGGCACCGGCGACGGCGCGGCGCAGGCGTCGGGCGGCCCGGCGGACGAGATCACGCGGCATGCCCCCATCCTCTCGCATGCCTCGCAGCGTGCGAGGTCACTCGCGAACGGTGCCGCCGCTTCAGCGCACCGTCACCGTCCGGCACGGCGACGCCCTGCGGTCCACTCCGCTCCCGGTGTTGTGGACGATCGCGCAGACGGTGTGCTTGCCGGCCGCCGCCCGGACGGTGCCCGCGAAACCGTGCGACGCACCGGAGCCCCAGGTCGCGTCCACGTCCGCACGCTTGCGGCCGGCGTCCAGCGACGTCACCCGCTTGCCGTCGACGGTGATCGCCACCCGGCTCGCCGAGGCCACCGCGTCGCCGTCGAACGCCCAGCCGCGCACCGCGATGCCCCGGGTCGCGGCCGTGGCGGACTCCAGTGCGGCGTACGGGTCGTGCCGGTACGCGCGGACGGTCGAGCACCCGAGCGGGGTGTCCGATCCCGCGCCGATGTTCACCGCGGTGACGCAGACGCGGCGAGCGCCGGCCGCTGCCGGCACGACGACGTCGAAGCCGTGGGTCGCACCGACGCCGGAGCGTGCGTCGACGTCGGGCCGGTCGAGCCAAGCGGTGGTCACGCCAGCCGAGACACCGTCGACGGTGGCACGGACCCGCACGGGCTGCGTGGGGTCGTCCTCGTCGTAGGCCCACCCGGACACGCGGACGCCGCCGCCGGCCCCGGCGACGGTCTCGAGCGTGCCACGGGGCGTCAGGTCGGCGGCGGCCACGCCCAGGCGTGCGTTCGCGACGAGCGCCTGCGCGTAGGTCGAGAACCACTTGCCGGCGGCCGGGGCCCCGTTGCAGGTGCCGTCGCTCGCGCCGGGGGTCTTGACCCACAGCAGGGCGTCGAGCGCCGTGCCGTCGGACACCACCCGGGGCGAGGTGCCCAGCCCGGCGCCCGGCCCGTTGCACCAGGTGCCGCGCCAGCCCTGCCCGTTGCGCGAGGTGTCGATCACGTAGTGCGACCCCCCGGTGGCGGCGGACACCTTCTGCGCGTACGCCTGCTCCTGCGCGGTCGGGTAGTAGTTCGCGACGTTCGTGAAGAACCCACGGGCCTGCTGCACGCCCGCACTGTTCAGCCGCGACGCCATCAGCGCGGGCTGCACCCAGTTCGAGTTGCCGGCATCCAGGTAGGCGGGGACCCCGGCGGCGGTCAGCCCGGCGACGGTGCGCGACAGGATCCGGTAGCGCTGCTCGTCGAGCGCGGTGCTGCACGCGGCGTTGCTGAGCATCGCGAGGGAGTCCGGTTCGACGATGACCGCCGCGCGGTGCCCGGCGAGCGCCGCGGTGACCTGGTCGACCCAGGCGTCGTAGGACCTCTCGTCGAAACCGCCGGCGGAGTACCCGCCGCAGTCACGGTCGGGGATCGCGTAGAGCACGAACACGGGGGTGGTGCCGGACTGCTCGGCACCGGTGAGGGCGGTGCTGATCGTCTTGGTCAGCTGCGTCCCCTGGCTCCAGTCGCCGAGCCAGGTGGCGACGGGGTAGCCGGCGATCTTCGCCGCCGCAGCAGCCCCGGCCGGTTCGGTGGCGGCGAGAGCGGCCTGCGCCTTCGCGGCCTCGCTCGTGGGCGACCGGTACGGCCCGGCGCCGTAGAGCGACGCCGACGTGGCCGAGCGGATGGTCGAGGCCGAGGTCGCTGCGGAAGCGGTCACGGTCGGCAGCAGGCCGGCGACGGCTGCGACGAGGGCGACGGTTGCACCGAAGACGGCGGCACGACGCGGACGGCGGCGCATGGAGACTCCCTGGACGGTGGGCACGGACTGTTCCAGGGGAACACGCGCTCCCGGCCCCCGCCAGCCTCCCGAGCGGGTGCCACCCGATGGGGTGTCCGCAGAGCGACCGACGAGTGTGTCCCGCACGATCGACGGACGGGAGGCCCGTGGCGGCGTCGCCACGGGCCTCCCGTCCGTCAGCCGGTCACGTCGCGGACGCGACCCGGTGTGGCGGACACCGTCTCAGTCGTCGAAGTGGGCCGCGGCAGCGCGGGCGCGGTAAACGACGTCGTCGACGTCGTCGCCGAGCACCGTGACGTGCCCGATCTTCCGGCCGGGCCGCGGGGCCTTGCCGTAGAAGTGGTACTTCGCCTCGGGGAACGCTCGGAGCGCTGCGGGGTACCGGGCGGCGAGGTCGCCGTCTGCGGGTCCGCCGAGCACGTTGACCATGACGGCCGCGGGGGCGAACGATCCGGTGGCTCCGAGCGGCAGGTCGAGGACGGCCCGCAGGTGCTGCTCGAACTGGCTCGTGGTGGCGCCGTCGATCGTCCAGTGCCCGGTGTTGTGCGGACGCATCGCGAGCTCGTTGATCAGGATGCGCTCGTCGTCGGTCTGGAACAGCTCGACCGCCAGCACACCGGTGACACCGAGTTCCTCCGCGATGCGGACGGCGATCGACTCGGTCAGGTCGGCGACCCGGCCGGCGCTGTCCGGGGCGGGTGCGATGACCTCGGCGCAGACCCCGTCGCGCTGCACGGTCTCGACGAGCGGCCAGGCGACCACCTGCCCGGAGGGACGGCGTGCCACGGACTGCGCGAGCTCGCGGGTGAAGGGGACGAGCTCCTCGACCAGGAGGGCCTGGTCGCCGCCGGCCTCGGCCACGGCGATGAACCAGTCGTCGACGTCGGACGCGTCGGAGACGACCCGGACGCCCTTGCCGTCGTACCCGCCCCGCGGCGTCTTGACGACGGCACGGCCATCGTGGTCCGCCAGGAACGCGCGGAGTTCGTCGGGCCCGTGCACGGCGGCCCAGTCGGGCACCGGCAGCCCGAGTTCGCTCAGCCGGCGACGCATGGTGATCTTGTCCTGGGCGACGGCCAGCGCGTCCGGTCCGGGGTGGACCGACACGCCCGCGTCGACGAGGCTGCGCAGGACGTCCTGCGGCACGTGCTCGTGGTCGAAGGTCACGACGTCGACCTGTCGGGCGAACTCGAGCACCGTGTCGGCGTCGTGGTAGTCGCCCTCCGCGGTGGCGGCGATCGCGGCGGACATGCCCGGTCCCTCGGCGAGCACCCGGATGTCGACCCCGAGTTCGACCGCGGCCGGCACCATCATCCGTGCCAGCTGCCCTCCACCGATGACCCCGACGCGCAACGCCATGCTGTGTGATCCTTCCGGCGTTCCCACCGTGCGGTGGGAACGCGTTGTCTACAATCGCTGTTCGGGTCGCGCTCTGCACGACCGGTCACAACTCTACGGATCCTGGAGGGCTCGTGCGGCGCCTCATCGCCCAGCTGGCACGCTTCGGCGTCGTCGGTGCCGTCGGCTTCGTCGTGGACACCACGGTGTTCAACGTGCTGCGCATCACCGTCCTGGACCCCGAGGACGTCCACTCGGGACCGTTCTGGGCGAAGGTCATCTCCACCGTCGTGGCGATCTTCGTGAACTGGATGGGCAACCGGTACTGGACGTTCCGCGAGCAGCGTCGCGCCGTGGCCACCCGCGAGGGCGTCGAGTTCGTCGTCGTGTCGCTCGGCGGCATGGTCATCGCGCTCGCCTGCCTCGGGGTGTCGCACTACGCGATGGGGCTCACCTCGGTGCTCGCCGACAACGTCGCGAACGTCATCGGGCTCGTGCTCGGCACGGTCTTCCGGTTCTGGCTCTACAAGGTCTGGGTCTACCACCCCGAGCGCACGGCCACGCAGCCGATCGCCGCCGACGAGTCGGTGTCCGACGGGCCGCGGGTCCCCCACGACGCCTGACCTAGGATCGGTGGGGTGACGGCCGAGACGACCACCACCCCCACCCCACCCCGCACCGCGCGCTGGGAACGTGTCGCGATCGCGGTGGTCACGGCGACCTTCGGGCTCTGGCTGGTGGCGTGGGCGTTGCTCGTCCCGGTGTTCGAGGCCCCGGACGAGACCGCGCACATCGACGCCGCCGTGCACGTCGCCCTCGGTGACGAGTGGGCGGCCCCCGGCGAGCTGCACGTCACCAACGCCGTGCAGGCCGCGAAGGTCGAACAGGCGACGAAGCCGTCCGACGAGTGGTCGACGGTGAGCGAGCTGCTGCAGAACGCCCCGGGACCCTCGGCGACGGTCAACCAGATGACCCAGCACCCGCCGACCGCCTACCTGGCCGGAGCCGCCGTGCTCCGGGCCGTCGACTTCGGCGAGCTCCGCTGGGACCACGCGTTCATCGCCCTCCGCCTGGCCGACGTGCTGGCCGTCACCGCGCTCCCCCTGCTCGCCTGGGCGTCGGTGCGCCGGGTGACCCGCAGCCCCCGCGCCGCGCTGATCGGGGCCCTCGCCGTGTTCGCGACGCCCGAGCTCGCGTCCATCGGCTCGTCGTTCTCGAACGACGCCCCGGTGCTGCTGGTCGCCGGGATCGTCGTCTGGCTCGCCACCCGCCTGCTCACCGGCGACACCCGCTGGCGCACCACGATCGCACTGGCGGTGGCCCTCGGTGCCCTGGTCTGGGTCAAGGGCACCGGGTTGCCGGCGGTGCCGTTCGTCGCGGTGGTGGTGCTGTTCGCGGGGGCGGGGGTGCTCTCCCTGCGGCACCGGATCGTCCGCACGGTCGTCACGATGGCGGTCTCCGGCGGCATCGGTGCCTGGTGGTGGCTGCACAACGTCGTCTCGTACGGCCGGATCCAGCCGAACGGCTACACGGCGATGCGGCCCCCGAAGGACTTCCCGCCCGGCGAGAGCCCCACGCTCGGACACTTCCTCGACGTCAGCTGGGGCACCCTGTCGCGCACGTTCTGGGGCAGCTTCGGCGGTCGGGCCCAGGTGACCATCGGCGACCTGCTCACCGCCGTCCTGACCCTGGTCGCCCTCGTGGTGCTCGTCGGCTGGGCGTTCCGCCGGGGGCCGGACCTGCGGGTGGCACTGTGCCTCGCCGTGTTCCCGGCGCTGCTGATCGGCATCCAGAACCGCACGAGCGCGCACTCGTACCTCACCACCACCGAGGTCGCCGCCACCCAGGGCCGGTACTACTTCCCCGCGATCATCTGCCTGATCGTGCTCAGCGCGCTCGCGTGGCGACGACTGGTGCCGGCCGGCCGGGCACGCACCTGGGCCGCGGTGACGCTGGCCGTCGTGCTGCCCGCGGTGGGCGTGTACGGCTTCGCGGTGGCGTCGGCCTGGTTCTGGAACGCGGCGCTGTTCCCGGTGACGGGCCGCGGGCTGCTGCGGTACTCCGAGATCGGGCCCGTGCCGCCCGCGGTGCTCGTCGTCGTCGTGGCCCTGGTCGCGGTGGGCCTCGTCGCGTCGGTCGTGCTTGTCACGCGCGCCGACCGTCGGGCCCTGGCGACGACGGTTCCCGTCCGCTGACACGCCCGGCCGCGGAGCGCCGGGGCGGCACGACCTGCCGCAGGTGCGGCCCCGAGGGGTCGCGAACCGTCGGCGGACGCGGCCCCAGACGACACGTCGTGGCCCTCGGCGGACGGCGCGCGGCGTGGGGTGGACGTCCCCACGGGGCGGACGGGAGGCCCGGTGCCAGCTGGCACCATCCCTCCAGGCTCGGCCGTCGTGGCGCGCGACCCGTGCCCACTCCGTGCGCAGTAATGGTCGGGTCCGTCATCCGGATCCGACCATTACTGCGCACGGAACGCCGCGCGACGCGCGTCAGGCGGCGGGCACGCCGCCCTCGACCGCTGAGGCGTCGTCGGTCGGGCGGTTGCGCCGGAACCACGTGGGTGCCGCGGCGCAGAGCAGGAAGAGTCCGTCGACCGCCAGGCTCCAGATACGGGTGACCACGACCACCACGAGGGCGACCGGCACCGGCATCACGAGCGCCAGCAGGAGGGCCTGCACGCCCTCGCGGACGCCGAGCCCGCCGGGAGCGAAGACGGCCAGCATGCTGATCGCCGAGGCCATGCTCGCCGCACCGATCACGAACGCAGCATCGGAGAGCTTCAGCGACGGGTACACCGCCAGCGTGATGAAGTAGTAGGCCGTCCCCGAGAGCACCGCGCCGGCGACGTACAGCCCGGCACCGCCGAGCACCGTGCCGAGGTTCGGACGGACGTCGGCCTCGAGCGGCTTGCGACGCAGGATCTTCAGCGCGATGCCGATCAGGAACACGAACACGCGCGGGATCAGGCAGACGACGCAGCCGACGAACGCCGCGATCATCAGGACGATCAACCACGGGTCGAGGTCGTGCGTGCGCGGGTCGATGAGCAGCAGCACGAGCGCCAGGGCCAGGGTGGCGGCGATCTGCAGGGCGCCCTCGAGCAGGCCGCTCACACCGAGCCGCGCCTTCGAGACGCCGTGCTTCGAGGCGAAGTAGACCTTGCCGATGATCCAGGTCGCGGCGCCGGGGATGTAGCGGCCCATCCACGACTTCGCGTACACGTACGTCAGGGTGACGCCGCTGCCCTTGAGCCCGGTGGCACCGAGCCGTCGCAGCAGGTAGAACCAGATCCCGACGCCCCAGTAGCGGAACCCGAGGCTGATCACGGTCGCGACGACCACCCAGGACCACTGCCAGTCGAGCCCGGCGAGCTGTCCCCAGTCGACGCCACGCAGGTACAGCACGAGGAACACCGCGAGCAGGACGTAGAAGACGATGGGGATCGCCTTGCCGAGGAACCGTCGTCGCTTCGACGGACGCTTCCCCTCGGGCGCGGGGGTGTCGCTGGTGCTTGCGGACAAACGGGTCTCCTGCTCAGGTCACGGGCTCAGGTCATGGTAGACGGTGGGGCGGGCCGCTCCCTGCGGTGCTGCTGCGGGGAGCGGGTCGCGGGCACGGTCACCGGTCGAGCGTCACCGGGCGAGCTTGACGATCTGCACGCGGCAGGGGATCTCCGGGTCGGTGGAGCGGTCCGCGCTGCACGAGATCGTCGCGTTGTACGTGCCGACCAGCTTCCCGGCCACCGAGTAGTCGCGCGCCGGGGCGGTCGCCGGGTCGAACTGCACGAAGTACTGCACGCCCTCGTCGATGAACAGGTTGCGCATCGCGTCCGAGTGGTAGGTGTAGCCCTGACCTGAGCGACCGTACACACGCGTGTCGGTCAGGAACGCGAGCGAGGAGAGCGAACGGTAGTTCGAGCCGATGACGGTGGCGTCCTCGGGCAGCGCGCCGCTCGCCCGGATCTGGTCGGCGAGCCGGACGATCTCCGGCACGTCGGTCGGCCCGAACACGCGCAGCGCCTCGGTGCGGTTGACCGACGGGTAGAACGGCGCCGGGGACCCGAACCAGTTCTGCGTGTACGAGGCGATCGGCACGACCGCGATCGCGACGCACGCCACGATCGTCCGGACGACACCCCGCCGGCGCACCAGCCGCCAGACGGCCGGCAGCATGAGCGCCCCGATCATCGCCGTCAGGTAGAACAGCGGCCAGTAGTACCGGGCGTTGCCGCCGCCGCTCGACGACGACGTGATCATGCCGTAGCCGACGAAGTACACCAGGGTCGTCGCCGCGACGATGCAGGTGAACGCGTAGCGGCGGAACCGCACGACACCGATGACGAGGGCTGCCGCGAAGAGCAGGGCGATCGGCGCCGCGAACGGGGCGAAGGTGCTGATCTTCTGCAGGTAGTACGGCAGAGCGAGCATGCGCTCGTGCAGGTAGTACCCGGCGCGGGCCGCGATGCCGGACTCCTTCGTGACCTTCGGCGCGGTGTCCTCGGTGGTCGACTGCGTGGGCGGCGGCACCACGGCGGGGTCCGGGTTGTCCATCGGGCCCTGCTTGTAGACCGACGGGGTGAAGTCCTCGTTGGGCGAGAAGGCGTGGTCGTTGGGCGGGACCGGCAGGAACGGCCAGTCCGTGGCACGGCCGCCGTCGTCGAACTTCGAGCCGATGTTGACCGACAGCGACGACCCGAGCGTCACCGTGCCGTACTTGACGGTCAGCGCGCCGACCCACGGGGCGATCACGACGGCGAACACGACGATCGTGGCGACCGGGGCCGTCCACCAGTGCCGGACGGGCTCACGGCGTCGGCGGGCGGACCAGACGCGCAGCAGCAACCAGAGGATCACGGCACCGACGGCCACCGGCAGCAGGAAGAGCTTGGTGAAGTACCCGAGCGCCGCGACGACGCCGAGGACCGCGCCGGAGACGACCCGTGCGCGCGTCGAGCCGTGCAGCGCCTGGTCGGCCCACCGGAGCGCCCAGAGGAACCCGACGACCCAGGCGACGACGAGCAGGTCCGGGGTCTGCACCGACACTGCGCTCATCAGGGCGGGGATCGCGGTGACCATGAAGAGCACGGCGGGGACGATGCGGTGGTTCTGTGACCAGACGAGCCACCCGCCGATGCCGAGCACGACGGCCACGGCGAAGCAGTTCACGATCGCGAAGGCCGTCTGCATGCCGAGGCCGAGGGCGATGAACGGCGCCATCATCCACGAGACCAGCGGCGACCAGTACGCGTTGATCGCGTCGGGCAGCCAGCCGTTCGCGTACTCGCGCGCGATGCCCATGTAGGAGATGCCGTCGACGTTCGTCACGCCGAGGCGGTTGTGGTACGCCACGGCGGCGCTCAGGGCGACCCCGATCACCACGAGGACGCCCAGGATCAGGGGCGCGACGACGTGCCGGTACCGTCGCGCACCCGCCCCCGAACGCGGCCGTGCGGGCTCGTGGGTGGCCTGATGTGCTGCGGTCGTCGTCACGGTCACGTGCTTCATCATGACATCCGTTCGCTTGTCGGACCGCACCGAGGCGGATCGCGAGCCCCGCTCGGCGTGTGGGAGACTGCCGGGGACCCCGCTCCGACCACCTCGAGGACGTTCGTTGGCCACCGAAACCCGCGCAGCCGAATCCGCAGCCGAACCGACGGCGGCCGCTCCCCGCGCAGGGGGTCGGCTCGAGTTCCCGTACCTGGACGGGCTCCGCGGTCTCGCCGCCCTGGCCGTGGTGTTCTACCACGCGTACCTCTTCACCGGGACGACCGGCACCGGGCCCACCGAACTGCCGTGGCTCCGACCGTTCATCGGGTGGGGCTACCTCGGCGTCCCGCTGTTCATCGTCCTGTCCGGCTACGTCCTGATGCTGCCCGTCGTGACCCGGTTCGACCGCTACCGCTTGCCCGGCGGCTTCTGGAAGTTCATCTGGCGCCGCGCCCGACGGATCATCCCGCCGTACTGGGCGTCGCTCGTCGTCTTCGCGCTCATCATCCTGTTCGTCCCGGTGATGGGGCAGCCCGGCGGCACCCAGTGGGACACGAAGCTCCCGATGGGCTGGGGCACCTTCCTCACGCACTTCTTCCTGGTGCACGACTTCTTCCCGCAGTACATCGGCAAGATCAACGGCCCGATGTGGACGGTCGCCGTCGAGTGGCAGATCTACTTCCTCATGCCGCTGCTGATCCTGCCGCTCTGGAAGGTCTTCGGTGGGTGGGCGACCGCGTCCTCGCTGGTCCTGATCGGCATGTGGATGGGCTCCGAGAGCCGCTACTCGTGGATGCACCCGTGGTTCGTCGGCCTCTTCGCGGTCGGCATGCTCGCGGCCGAGCTCACGGTGAAGGCCCGTGACGAGCACCTGACCGGCAAGCTGAACACCTCGAAGCTCGGCGGGCCGCGGTGGCAGAGCGGCGTGTTCGTGGCCGCGATGTTCGTGGGCATGCTCCTCGTCTTCTTCCGCAACCGCGACTACTGGCAGCACCAGACCTGGCCGTCCGAGGTCGTCCTCGGCATCTTCGCCGGCATCCTGCTGACCTGGATGGGGCGCAAGGCGGTCACCGGGCAGCACACCTGGCTCGCCCGGTTCTTCGCCTGGAAGCCCTTCGTGCTCGCCGGCCTCGTGTCGTACACGATCTACCTCTTCCACAGTCCCTTGCTCGGACTCGGCAACCTGCTGCTCCTGCCGATGGGCCTCTACCCGAAGTGGCAGTTCCTGATGATGGTCTTCGTGGTGATCCCGATCACCCTGGCGATCTGCGTCGGCATGTGGTGGCTCGTGGAGCGCAACTTCCTGAACCGCCGGCAGAAGCACGCCACCCGCGAGGTCTCCTCGCGGGGTCGCCTGCCCGAGGTCGAGACGGACGACGAGCGCACCCGCACCGACCGCTAGCCCCGACAGGGGACGCTGCGGTCGACGCCGTCCGGGTGCGTCTCACGGACAGGTGTCGCCGAGGCCGGGTAGCATCGCCCGGACCGCGGCGTGGGAGATCAGGCCCACGGCATCTCGACAGGGAAGACGAGACCACATGCGCGCACCCATCAGCAGGATCCTCGGGCTCGGCACCGCTGCCGCCGTCGCCGGGGCCATCACCTTCGGCAGCGGCCCGGCGGTCGGCGCGACCGCGACGGAACCCGCCGACACCGGCCAGCAGCTCTCCATCGCCGAGATGGACCGCACCGGTAACCACACGATGGGTGCCGGCATCGCCGCCCACGCCGGTGAGACCCACGTGACGACCTCCCCCGACGCGACCTCGGGCGGCGGGGTGAGCGCACAGTCCCTCAGCTCGTCGGCCGCTGCCGCCACCGCAGGCAAGCCACCCCCCGGCCGGGTGCAGGGCTTCGACATCAGCGCGTGGCAGCCGAGCGTCAACTTCCTGCAGGCCTACCGCAACGGCGCCCGGTTCGTGTACGTGAAGGCGACCGAGGGCACCTCGTACGTCAGTTCCACCTACAAGCAGCAGTACGCCACCGCCAAGCAGCGCAACCTGTACCGCGGCGGCTACGTCTACGCACAGCCGAGCCAGGCCAGCGGCGCCGCGACCGCGAACTACTTCTTCGCCCACGGCGGCCAGTGGAGCAAGGACGGCAAGACCCTGCCACCGCTGCTCGACATCGAGTACGGCAGCGCTGCCCAGGGCACCTGCTACGGCAAGTCGTGGTCGTCGATGCGGAGTTGGATCAAGGACTTCAACAGGACCGTCGTCGCCAAGACGGGCCGGTACCCCGCGATCTACACCACGACCGACTGGTGGAAGCGCTGCACGAACAACAGCAACCAGTTCTCGAAGAACCCGTTGTTCGTCGCGATCTACCCGGAGAAGAACTTCACCACCCCCGGCACCCTCGGACGCAGCTGGTCGAAGTGGACCTTCTGGCAGTGGGCGGCCAGCGGCACGCTCCCCGGGGACCAGGACGTCTACCGCAACGACATCACGTACCTGAAGCGCTTCGCGTCCCGGACGAGCTGACGCCCGTCAGGGACGGCGCTGCGACCGACGGCCCTGCCACCAGCCGACGGCGAACAGCACCGCGCCGACGAGCAGGAACGGCCCACCCGCGAAGACGAGGAACGCCGCGCCGAACGGGAAGCTCCCGCCGGTCGCGGCGGACACGGTCAGGATCAGCGCCCCGGTTCCGGAGACGGCTCCGCCGAGGGCGGCGGTGACGCCGCCGGCGATGGTGAGGGCTCGACGTTCGCTCATGTCGTCAGCCTAGGGGCGCGCCCCCGGCGCTCCGCCACCACGAACGGACAGGAGGCCCGTGGCGGTGTCGCCACGGGCCTCCTGTCCGGCACGGGCGCGCGTTCGCACCCGCCGTGTCAGCGCACGGTGTCAGCGGACGTCGCGCGTCGCCTCGGCGAAGTCGGCGTCGAGGGCGGTCGCCATGCGGGCCACGCCCTGCGCGAGCTGCGCGCGGACCGCGTCGCGGTCCGCGTCGAGCGCCTCGAGCTGCGCCGTGACGTCGTCGACGAACGTGGGCTCGAGTGCGGCCTCGATCGGCTTCGAGTAGGCCTGCTGGCCCATCTGCTCGAAGAACAGCCGACCCTTGTCGACGTAGTAGAGGACCGCGGCGGGGACCCCGGCGATGGTCGCGACGATCGCGGAGTGCAGGCGGCTCGCCAGGAACAGGCGGCTGCGCGACATCAGACCGGCGTACTCGGACGGCGAGAACGCGTCGGCCTCGACCACGTGGGTGCGGTCGGCGTGCCGCATCAGCGCGATGACCTCGCGGGCGAAGGCGGCGTCGCCCTCGGACGCTTCCATGTGCATCGGGTAGAACACGACGTCGGCGTCCCAGCGGTCGATCACACGATCGGCGAGGTCGGCGACGGCCTGCCGGTAGGTCACGAGCTTGTCGCTGTCGACACCGGTCTGGCGGAAGCGCTTCGGCAGGAAGCGGAACGGGATCCAGCCGCTGCGCTTGTAGTGGAACCAGCGACGGACGCCGAAGCCGATCGAGCCCTCGAGCTGCTCGGCCGTCAGGCCCGTGGTGCGCTCGAGCCGCTCGAGCACGTCCGCGTCGGGCGGCGTGACCGTCCCGACGACCGCGGGGTCGAAGGACGACACGATCGGTGTCTTCACGCCCCAGGACAGGAGCTTCTCGCGGGACTCGTCGTCGCGGACGGCGAACGCGCTGCAGAGGTCCACGGTGGCACGGATCAGTCGCTTGCTGACCCCGGCGGTGGTCGGGCCGATGCCCTGGAACGCCCCGACGAGGTGCTTGTTGACCGCACGGACGAGCAGCATCTTGCCGAACCAGTACACGAGGCCGAGCTTGTTCGTGTAGTCCTTGAGGATCTCGCCGCCGCCCCACAGCACCACGTCGGCGCCGCGGGCGGCACGGAGCAGCGCGAACAGGTCGCCGATGCCGGTGCTGTACGGGGAGACCGGCAGGAACCGGATCCCGAACCACGCGGCGTCCCGCTCGGGGTACTGGGACAGGGAGACGATCTCGGCGTCCGGCCACCGGCGGCGGACGAGCTCGACGTTGCCGGCGAGGATCGCCCGGTCCCCGCGGTTGTGGGGCGAATCGCTATTGTGGATCAGTACGCGCACGGGTGGAGAGCCTACCGGACCGTCCACCGCCAGCCCCGGAAAGGCACGATGTCCCGCAGCACCCGCTCCGCCCGTCCCCACGCTCCCCGGCCCCGCCTGCTGGTGCTCGGATCGACCTTCCCGGCCCGTCCGGACGACGGCGTGCCGGCGTTCGTGCTCGACCTCGCCCACCAGGAGGCCACCGAGTTCGACACCCTCGTGCTCACCCCCCGCGTGCCGGGCGGTGCCGCGAAGGAGCGCATCGGCGAGGTCGCGGTGCGCCGCTACCCGTACTTCCCGCGTCGCTTCGAGGACCTGGCCGACGGCGCGATCCTCGACAACCTCAAGGAGCGACGCTCCCGCATCGTGCAGGTGCCCGCGCTGGTGCTGGCGCAGTACCTGGCCGTGCGGCGCGTGGTGCGCTCCGCGAAGCCCGACGTCATCCACGCGCACTGGGCCATCCCGCAGGCCCTCGTCGCGACCCTGGCGGCCCCGGGCGTGCCCGTCGTCGTGACGACCCACGGCGGGGACATCTACGCGCTCCGCGCAGCTCCCCTGGTCCGGCTCAAGCGCTGGATCTTCGGACGATCGGCGCACGTCACCACCGTCAACTCGGAGATGCGCGAGCGCCTGACCGAGTGGGGCGTCCCCGAGTCGCGCTCGACCGTGATCCCGATGGGTGTCGACCTCGGCCCGGCCCGCGACACCCGCGCCCGTGTCGCGCCGCAGGAGCACCACGTCGTCGCTGTCGGTCGTCTGGTCGAGAAGAAGGGCTTCGGCAACCTGATCGAGGCGCTCCGCGGCCTGAGCGACGACGTGCCGTGGCGGCTGACCATCGTCGGCGACGGGCCCTACCGCGCCCAGCTCGAGCAGCAGGCGGCGGGGCTGCCGGTGACGTTCCTGGGCCAGCGGGGACGCACCGAGGTCCTCGAGACCCTCGCCTCGGCCACCGTCGTCGCGGTGCCGTCGATCCCTGCGGCGAACGGCGACCAGGAAGGGCTGCCGGTCACCCTGCTCGAGGCCGCCGCGGTCGGGGCCGCGATCGTGGCGAGCGACCTGCCGGGCATCCGGGACGTCGTGCAGGACGACGTGTCCGGCGTGCTCGTGCCCCCGGGCGACGTCCCGGCGCTCCGCGCAGCACTGCAGCGCACGCTCACCGACGACGCAGCGCGCTCGCGCTACCAGGAGCAGGCAGTGGTCTCGGCGGCGGAGTTCTCCACCGAACGGATCGGCGAGCGCTACCGGGCGGTGCTGCGCGCGGCGATCGCGTAGAGCACCACGACGGCCGCGGCGCACACCGCCGCGGCCGAGGCCGCCAGGACGACGACCGTCCCGGAGTGCCCGACGAGCTCGGACCCGGCCGTGTCGACGAGCGACCAGGTCGGCACGACGGCCGCCACGGCCCAGACCAGCGCGGTCCACGTGCCGAGTCGGCCCCAGGCGAGGAACCCGACCGACATCGCCAGGGCGATCGGCACCAGGACGGTGAGCGTGTAGCGGTTCAGCGGCGCGCCACCGCCGGCGGCGTAGCGGATCTCGACGACCACGAACAGCACGGTGACGACGACGAGCATCGCGACCACGAGCCGGCGCGGCCACCGGTCGTCGTCGGCCGGTGCCACGGGCCGCAGGCGACGCGCCACCAGGGCGGCGACGAACAGCAGCAGCGGCAGGAGCAGGAGCACCCACGGCAGCGGTGACGCGACGGGCAGTGCGCCGCGGAAGAGCGCGAAGAGCTGACGCCAGAACCCCAGCATCGAGACGACCTCGACCTCGGAGTAGTGCGGCCGGGGCGTGTACCCGGGCCACGCGGTCGGCCGACCGCTGAACGAGCCGGTCAACGCCTGGTTGCGGAGCCAGAACCACCCGGACGCCACGGCCGCGACGGCGAGGGGCACCGCGGCGACCAGGACACGGGCCCCGAGCCCCCGCAGGCGACCGAGCCGCACCGTCCGGGACAGCGCGAACGCGACGACGATCGCCACGAGCCAGAGCGCGAACGTCAGTCGCGTCGTCATCCCGGCGGCGGCGACGAGTGCTCCCCCGACCGCGAGCCCCGGGCCCACTCCGGAGCGGAGCGCCGCACCGGCCACCCCGCACGCGAGGGCGCAGGTCAACGCCGCCAGCGAGTCGTTGTAGACGACACCACCCTGCACCACGAGGACGCTGGTGGACGCGGTGACGACGGCGACGGTCGCGGGCAACCGCACGACGCCCGGGAAGCAGCGTGCCGCCGCCCACGCCGCACTCGGCACGACCGCGGCGGCGAACACGGCGTTGACCAGCCGACCGAACACGACCGCCTGCACCGGGTGGCCGGCGTCCACGAGCGGTCCGACCACCGGGGCGAGCAGGACGTAGTACAGCGGCGGGTGCTGGGCGACCCACTGCACGGGAGGCGTCCCGCCGAAGCCCGGCCGGAAGCGGATGCCGTCGAGCAGCACGGGCAGCTGCCCGTTCCACACCCGCAGCACGTAGTCCACGTGCGCGGACTCGTCGACGCTCGCGAGCGGCATCGACGAGAACGTCCGTGCCACCGAGGCGGTCAGGACGAGCAGCGTGGCGGCGAGGACGACCGGTGTCGCCCAGTCCCGGCCG
This sequence comes from Curtobacterium sp. BRB10, assembly GCF_031844325.1. Lineage (NCBI taxonomy): Bacteria > Bacillati > Actinomycetota > Actinomycetes > Micrococcales > Microbacteriaceae > Curtobacterium > Curtobacterium sp. BRB10. The sequence continues at coordinate 670,919 of NZ_JAUZVA010000001.1, read as the reverse complement.
CGGAACCCCGTGGTGAGCAGCGCGTGGACGCGGTCGGAACGCCGGGGGTGCCGCCGCACGTCAGGCGACGTCAGCGTCCCATGCCGCGGTACGTGAAGCCGGCGGCGGTCCACGCGTCACGGTCGAGGCAGTTGCGGCCGTCGATGACGACGGGCGACGCCACGAGTGCAGCGGCGGCGGCCGCGTCGAGCTCGCGGAACTCGGTCCACTCGGTGAGCACGAGCACGAGCTCCGCCCCGCCGAGCGCCTCGGCCGCGCTCTCGACGTAGTCGAGCTCGGGGTGCACGCGGCGGGCGGTGACGACGGCCTCGGGGTCGTACGCCGAGACGACGGCGCCGAGCTCGTGCAGGCGGGCTGCGATGTCGAGGGCCGGCGAGTCGCGCACGTCGTCGGAGTTCGGCTTGAAGGCCAGGCCCAGCACCGCGACACGCTTGCCGCTGACGACCCCGCCGAGCAGCTCCTGCGCCAGCTCGACGACGTGGGCGCGACGTCGCAGGTTCGTGGCGTCGACGTCGGCCAGGAACGCCAGGGACTCCCCGACCCCCAGCTCGTTCGCCCGCGCCTGGAACGCACGGATGTCCTTCGGCAGGCAACCGCCACCGAAGCCGAGGCCGGCGTTCAGGAACTTGCGGCCGATGCGGGCGTCGTGACCGATCGCGTCGGCGAGCGCCGTGACGTCGGCACCGGCGACCTCGGCGATCTCGGCCATCGAGTTGATGAACGAGATCTTGGTGGCGAGGAACGCGTTGGCGCTGATCTTCACGAGCTCGGCGGTGGGCAGGTTGACGACGAGTCGGGGCGTGCCGGCGGACAGCGCCTCGGCGTACACCTCGTCGAGGGCGGCGGCGGCCTGTTCGCCGGCCTCGCCATCCGGCACACCGTAGACGAAGCGGTCCGGGGCGATGGTGTCCTGCACGGCGAAGCCCTCACGCAGGAACTCGGGGTTCCAGACGAGCGTGGCACCGGGAACGGCTTCGCTGACCTCGGCGGCCAGCCGTGCGGCGGTGCCGACGGGCACGGTCGACTTGCCGACGACGAACTCGCCGGCGGACAGGTGCGGGGTGAGCGCGGCGACGGCGGCGTTCACGTAGGTCAGGTCCGCAGCACCGGTCGGACCCTGCGGGGTGCCGACGGCGAGGAAGTGCACGCGGGCACCGGCGACCTCGGCCATGTCGGTGGTGAAGCGGATCCGACCGGACTCGAGGGCCTCGGTCAGGATCTCGGGCAGGCCGGGCTCGAAGAAGGGGGCCTCGCCCGCGGCGAGCCGCTCGATCTTGGTGGGGTCGACGTCCACGGCGACGACCTCGTGTCCGAGTTTGGCCATGGAGGCGGCGTGCACGGCACCGAGGTAGCCGCAGCCGATCACTGAGATACGCACGTCGAAGAAGGTACCGGTTTCTCGCCGAAGTCTCATCACGGCGCCCGCAGCGACGCTCGCAGCGCCCGGTCAGGCCCGCACGTCGCCCCACGGCGGACGGTCCGGTCCGCCGACGATCTCGTCCCAGTCCGGCTCACGGTGCCGACGCCTGGCCTCGTACGCCTCCACCAGGTCGTGCAGGACGGCGACGACGAGGTCGGCGTGCGGCACGTCGGCGAGCACCACCGCGGGGTCGTCCCCGGGGAACACGAGCACGTCGCCGGAGCGGAACAGCCCCTGCAGCCCGCGGCGCCGTACCGTGACGTCGTAGCCGCGGGAGTGCAGGAGTTCCCGTCGGGTACGCGTGCCGAGTCCGTTGACCACGACCAGGCGACGGGTGGTGACGACGTACCGCTCCGACATCCAGCGGAACAGCGGGACGGCGCCGCCGAACACGACGAGCACCACGACGACGAGCGCGACGACGGCGTTCAGCCACGCCAGCTGTGCCTGGAACACGCCGAAGCCGAACCCGCCGGCCGCGGTGACGAGCACGACGAACACCGCCGGGCGCACCAGCCGACGGGCGTGCGGTCGCAGGCGTGCGACGACACGTTCGGGCGGGGGCTCGGCGGTCATGCCGTCATGCATACCGCAGGTGGGTGACGTCCCCCACCGCGACGCCCCTGGCGACGCCCGCCTGGTCCCGGATCGTGATGCGGCCGGCGTCGTCGATGCCGGTTGCGTCGGCCTCCTCGACGGTGCCGTCCGGCAGCTCGAGGCGGATGCGGCGACCGATCGTCCCACACGCGGCGCGGACGTGGGACCGGACCGTCTCAGCGGCTGGACCACCCGTGACCAGGCCGGCCACCGCCTCCAGGACGGACCGCAGGAAGGCGGCCAGGACCGCGTCGGCCAGGGCGGGTGCGTCGTCGACCGCGCCGGCGAGCAGGAGCGAGGTGGACGTCGGGGTGGGCAGTCGATCCGTCGGGATCGTCAGGTTCACGCCGGCCCCGACCACGACGCTGCCGTCGGCGGCGACCTGGCAGAGGATCCCGCACACCTTGTCCCCGGCGACCTGCACGTCGTTCGGCCACTTCACGACGACGTCGGCGCCGGCAGGGAGCACCGACGCGATCGCGTCGCGCATCGCCGCCCCGGCGACCAGCGGCAACCAGCCGCGGTCGTGGTCGTCCAGGTCCGCACGGACGAGCACGCTGGCGGCGAGCGTCTCACCGGCCGGAGCGGTCCAGGTGCGGTCCAGCCGGCCCCGACCCGCGGTCTGGTGCAGGGTGGCGACGACGCTGCCGTGCTGCTGCTCTGGGGCGGCGGCGAGCAGGTCCGCGTTGGTGGACCCGGTCTGGGCGGGAGCGGTGATCGTCGCGCCCGCCGACCGGACGGCCGCGCTGGTGGCGGGGAACGACGGCGACGGGGATGTGGACATGCACGCAAATGTACGGGCAGGAACCGTGGGGGTCCTCCAACCGGCACCGGTCCCACCCGCCGGTAGGGTGAGCGGGTGACTTCAGGAGACACCCCCGATCTGTCGACGACGGCCGGCCGACTGGCCGACCTCCGCGACCGGTACCACGAGGCCGTGACCGCCGCGGGCGAATCCGCCATCGCCAAGCAGCACGCGAAGGGCAAGGGCACCGCGCGCGAACGCATCGAGCAGCTGCTCGACGAGAACTCCTTCGTGGAGTTCGACGAGTTCGTGCGGCACCGCACCACGTCGTTCGGCATGGACGCCAAGCGCCCCTACGGCGACGCGGTCGTCACCGGCGTCGGCACGATCCACGGCCGCAACGTCGCCGTCTACGCGCAGGACTTCACGGTCTTCGGCGGGTCGCTCGGCGAGGTCGCCGGCGAGAAGATCATCAAGGTCATGCAGCACGCGCTGAAGACGGGCGTGCCGATCATCGGCATCCTCGACTCCGGCGGCGCCCGCATCCAGGAAGGCGTCGTCGCCCTCGGCAAGTACGGCGAGATCTTCCGCCTGAACACGCAGGCGTCCGGGGTCATCCCGCAGCTGTCGATCGTGATGGGCCCGGCGGCCGGCGGTGCCGTGTACTCCCCCGCCCTCACCGACTTCGTCATCATGGTCGACAAGACCAGCCACATGTTCGTCACCGGCCCCGACGTCATCAAGACCGTCACGGGCGAGGACGTCGGCTTCGAGGAGCTCGGCGGCGCCCAGACGCACAACGCGGTCTCCGGCGTGGCCCACTACCTGGCCGAGGACGAGACCGACGCGCTCGACTACGCGCGCTCGCTCATCGGGTTCCTGCCGGACAACAACCTGTCCGACCCGCCGGCCTACGACGTCGCCCCCGAGCTCGAGACCACCGACGCCGACCACGAGCTCGACCTCGTGATCCCGGACTCGACGAACCAGCCGTACGACGTCACCACGATCATCGAGCACATCGTCGACGACGGTGAGTTCCTCGAGGTCCAGCCGCTCTTCGCGCCGAACATCCTGATCGGCTTCGGCCGGGTCGAGGGCCGCACGGTCGGCATCATCGCGAACCAGCCGCAGGCGATGGCCGGCACCTTGAACATCGACGCCGGCGAGAAGGCCGCCCGCTTCGTTCGGTTCTGCGACGCATTCGGCATCCCGATCCTGACCCTGGTGGACGTGCCCGGCTACCTGCCCGGCACCGACCAGGAGTGGACCGGCGTCATCCGCCGCGGCGCGAAGCTGCTGTACGCCTACGCCGAGGCCACCGTCCCGCTCGTCACCGTGATCACCCGCAAGGCCTACGGCGGCGCGTACATCGTGATGGGCTCGAAGCAGCTCGGTGCCGACATCAACCTGGCGTGGCCGACCGCCGAGATCGCCGTCATGGGCGGCCAGGGCGCCGTCAACATCCTGTACCGCGCCGAGATCAAGCGCGCCGAGGAGTCCGGCGAGGACGTCGCCGCGGTCCGCACGAAGCTCGCGAACGAGTACACGTACAACGTCGCGTCCCCGTACCTGGCGGCCGAGCGCGGTGAGCTCGACGGCATCATCCAGCCGCACGCCACCCGGGTGTCGGTCATCAAGGCCCTCCGGTCGCTGCGGGGCAAGCGCGCCACGCTGCCCCCGAAGAAGCACGGGAACATCCCCCTCTGATGGAACCGGTCGAATCGCCGCGCACGGGATCATCACAGTCCCGCGGCCTGATGGAACCGGTCGAATCGCCGCGCACGGGATCATCACGATCCCGCGGCCTGATGGGTCGCCACGCAGCAGCCGTGCCCTCGGACGAACCGGCCTCGGTGGCGGACGTCCGGGTGGTCTCCGGCGACCCCAGCCCCGAGGAGCTCGCCGCCGTCGTGGCCGTCCTGCAGCGGCAGGCCGACGAGGCCGCTGCCGCCGGACGCGCCGCCGTGGTCGTCGAGCCTCGCACGGGGTGGGACGCCGCGGCCCGCGGACTGCGCCGCCCGCTCGACCACGGACCGGGCGCCTGGGGCCGATCGCTCCGCTGATGTACCCCTGGTGCGCAGGCGTCCGAGAACGGTCGCAGGGCGTACTTCCCGGTCGGTATCCCCTCACTCGGGGGACACGATCAGCGGATGCGGACCGGAAACGCCGGAATTGTCCCCCATAATGACGACTGACATGCAACACGGGTGTGGGCATAGTTGGTGGTGTTCGGTGTCCTTCAACGAAAGACATCGCAGGTCGGTGGCCGACTAGGGTACGAAGCCACCGTCCGCTGCGAGGCAGGGCGACATTCGGGTTGTCGCTCAGCCTCGGGTCGTGAACGGGCCGGTCGGTATCCGACCGGCCCGTTCCCCGTCCTCGGGGCGTGTCGCCGGTGCAGGCGGGCGCAGGTGCGGCTGGCCAGGGCGTGGACGGAGCCGATGCGGAACGACGCCGTCGACGTCGTCCGACGACGACGCGGTCGCCTCCGTGCGCGCGCCAGCCCGGCGCTCCCACGTGACGGCCGAGAGGCCCGTGGCGATGCCGCCACGGGCCTCCCGGCTGTCCCCCATCACGTCCACCGCCGCCCGCACGCCCGGCCGCGCCACCCGCCTCCGCAGCGCCCTCCACACCACGTTCGCGACGATCCACACGTCGATCACGTGGTGCATCGTCGCGACACGTGTGCCGGGCGGGGCGTGCGTCCGCGTGCCGCGCGCTACGCCGGCTCGTGCCTCGGGATCTCCAGCCAGAGCGCGACGGAGTCGTCCTCGTCCCCGTCGTCGTCGTCCATCCCCGCTCCGAGCGCCGCGGACTCGCTGGCCGCGCCGTCGAGCCGGAGTCCGACGACGGTCACCGCGGAGTCGGAGCCCTCGCTGACGGTCCGGACGATGACGTTGTCGGCATCGCGGGCCTGCCGGAGGGCCTCGGCGACGCGGGCGTGGATGCGGCGGATGTCCGGGGCGTCCAGGTCGTCGAGCCCGCCGTCGTCGTGCAGCTGGACGGTCGCTCCGCGGCGGCGCAGGCGCATCACCTCGTCGCGGACGTCGTCGGACAGCAGGGACCGGCCGCGGATCTCGTCGCGGATGGCCTGCTCGAGGTGCAGGCACTCGGCACGGTCGGCGTCGTCGAGGTCGCCGCAGGAGTCGATGATGCGCTGCAGCATCGGCAGGGCCATCCGGGTGGTCTGGCTCAGCCGGAACTGCCGCTCGAACACGTGGGCGTCCTGCGCGGCCTGCCAGTCGGCGGTCTCCTGCTCGGCGAGGACGAGCTCACGGGTGTTCCGGGTGGCGCGGCTCATCGCGGCGGCGAAGACCGTCGCGATCGCGACCCAGGCGACGCTGCCGACCACACCGAGCCCGCCGAGCGAGCCGAGACCGGCCCACGCGACGGTGTACACGGTCAGGAACAGCACGCCAGCCCATGCGAAGGGACCACGGCCGCGCACGACGAGCACCACCATGAGCGTGCCGATGGCCGCGATCCACCACGTGGCGGAGCCCGGACCACGACCATCGACGAGGACGGGGGCGGCGATCACCGGCATCACGATGGCGGTGGCGAGGGAGAAGCAGGCCGTCCAGACCGGTAGGACCCTGCCGGGGACGAACAGTGCGAGGCCGGTGGCTGCGGCGTACAGGACCATGCACGCGATGATCGGGGCGACCTGGTCGACGCGCGGGAGCGTGGCCGCGGCGAGGACCAGGTGGTAGAGGGAGAACAGCGACGCCAGGCCGATGGCGATGCTCGCCGGCAGGGAGACCTTCATGCGGTCACCTTCGCGGAAGGTGACCACGTCAGCACGATGCGGGTGCCCTCGCCCGGTGCAGTGTGCACCTCGGCGCGACCGTCGACGGTCGCGACCCGCTCCACGATGGAGCGGCGGACACCGAGCCGTTCGGCGGGGATGGCCGCGACGTCGAATCCGCGCCCGTCGTCACCGACCTCGACGAGCACGCCCTGGCCCTGCTGCTCGATGCGGACCCAGCGCGAGACGTCACCGTCGCCGGCGTGCTGCACGCTGTTCACCGCGGCCTGCAGCGCCGCCGAGGCGAGCGCGTCGGCGACCGATGCGGGCAGACGGACCGACCCGGTCGGTGTCGGGACCAGACGGACCGGGGCGGGCAAGGCACCCACCCCCTCGCGGATGCGCGCCCGGAGTTCCCCGAGGGCGACCGGCGCGACGTCACCGGGACCGTCGGTGGCCGCGGCCTCGAGGTGGTCGATCGCGTTCCGGGCCATCCGCGCGGCGAGGGTCTTGGCCTCGAGCGTGTCGGCGCGAGCGGCGGAGAGCAGCGTCGTGAGCACGCTGTCGTGCACGATGGCGTCCACCTGGACCCGCTCGACCTCGGTGGCGTGCTCCCGGATGGCGAGCGAGTACCGCCGCACGGCCGTGGACTGCGCCGTGTCGACCGACGTGGCCGCACGCCGCAGCACCACCGCGATGACGAGCACCGCGCCGCTGAGCAGTGCCGTGTAGACGCCGTCGAGCAGGACCGCGAGGACCCCAACGTCGCCGCCGAGCGGGCTGAGCCGGATCACCACGTAGACCGCGGGCACGAGCGCCGTGTAGACCGTCGCGCGCCACGTCGCGAAGCCCATCGCCGCCGCCGTGCAGCCGACCGTGCAGAACCACCACGGCCACGGCTGCTGCGACGACGGGATGGGCTCCTGCACGGTCGCCGTCCACGTCACGAGCACGACGAGGAACAGCAGCGCGCAGACGATCTGCGCCAGCTGCGCGACCCGCTGCACGAAGGCGGAGACCCCGACGAACACGAACGACGCCGCGAGGGCGAGCATCAGCGTCGGACCCCAGAACGGGTCGAGGTACGGCAGCTGCTGCAGGACCGCGGGCGCGTCGACGATGCCGAGGCCGATCGCCGCCATCGCGAGGAGGATCGCGAACGCGCGCTCCACCGACGCCTGCGTGATCGAAGCGCGGACGCTGCGCGCCGGATCGGCGCCGAACGGCGCCGGTTCGACGACCGTCCGCGCCGACTCAGCCGCGGTCGCCATCCGTGTCAGCGACCGTCGCCGTCGGGGTCGATGCCCGAGTCGAGCCCGGGGAGGATCCCGTCCTCGACGGCTCGACGCAGCAGGTCGACCTTCGTCGGGGCCGGGCGGCCGACCTCGACGTACTTCACCCGGATCCGGTCGAGGTACTCACGCGCCGTCGAGTAGCCGATGCCGAGCTGCTGGGCGGCGAGCTTGAGCGGGAGGCCCGAGGCGTAGAGGTGCAGGATCTCGCGCTCCCGGCGGCCGAGCTGTGCCTTCGCGAAGTCGCGGTCGGCGTCGATGGCGCTCGCCCACTCGAGATTGTTGAGCACGTCACCGCGTGCGACGGTGGCGACCGCGGCCATCACGGTCTTGGTGGCCGAGGACTTCGGGATGACGCCGGCAGCCCCTGCTGCGAGCGCCTCACGCACGTTGGCGACCCGGTCCGCGATGGAGTGCACGAGCACCGCCGATCCCGTCCCCTGCACGCCCTTGACGTTCTCGGTGACGGTCGAGCCGTCGCCGAGGGACAGGTCGAGGACGACGACGTCGACCTCTCGCCCGTCGAGGTTCTGGACGTACTCCGGGACGCTCGCGGCGGTGAGTACCACCTCGAACCCCTCGTTCTGGCACGCCGCCTGGATCCCGAGTCGGACGGACTCGTGGTCGTCGACGATCGCGACCCGGACCGGCCTGGTGGCCGCCCCTGACGTCTCGGTGCTGGTGGTTGTCGTTCCTGCTGCCACAGTGGCCTCTCGTTCCGATGCGCGACGCCGGCCCCTGAAACCGGAGTGCCATCAACGACCCAGGATACCCAGCCCGGACTCAGGTGCGGGGCTTCTGGGCTGCGCCACGCTGGCCGGTCCGCCGATTGGTGGACACCCCGGCACGCAAGCAGCGGCAGCCGGACCCGCCCCGGTCGCGCCAGGGTCGCGCCCGGGCCTCAGCGGGCGGGGACCAGGCGTGCGACGGCTTCCAGGTGGTGGGTGTGCGGGAACAGGTCGAAGGCCCGCAGTGCTTCGAGCCGGTAGCCGAGGTCGGCGAACGTCGCGACGTCGCGGGCCAGCGCCACCGGGTCGCACGCCACGTAGACGACCTGCTCCGGCTGGAGCGCGGCGATCTGCACGACCACGTCACGACCGGCACCGGCGCGGGGCGGGTCGAGCACGATCGTGCCGGCGCGGAAGCGGTCCTTCTCGGCGCGCGAGGCGTTCGCCACCGTGTTCGTCAGCCAGCGGTCCACGCGGCCGGTCTCGGCGCGGGCGCCGAGCCACTCGGACAGGTTCTCCTGCGCGTGCTCGGTGGCACGGGCGGCGCTCTCGACGCTCGTGATGCGCGCCTTCGGGCCGACCAGGTCGCCGAGGGCGGCGGCGAGCAGGCCGACACCGCCGTACAGGTCCAGGTGGGTGCCCTCGGGGTCGAGGCGGTCGCGGTCGACCAGGTCCTGCACGGCCTCGGTGAGCACGGTCGCCGCGGCGCGGTGCACCTGCCAGAACCCGTTGTCGTCGACCTGGAACGTGCGCTCGCCCACGACCTCGGTCACCACGGTCGGCTTCTGGTCGTCGATGACGAGCCGCGCGCCCTCGGAACCACTCGGTGCGAGGACGTCGATGACCGACGAGCCCGGCAGTGCCCCACGGCCGAGCGGGGCGCTCTGCTGCACGACGGCGGTCGCGAGCGGCAGGCCGGTCACCGGGATGACGGAGTGGGAGCGGGCCGCGAACGGACCGGCGGTGCCCTGCTCGTCGACGTGCAGCCGCACGCGGGTGCGCCAGCCCAGGCCGTTCGCGGCGTCGTCGCCGGGCGCGGCCTCGACGACGACGTCGTGGCCGAGCACCTCGGCGAGGTCCATCCGTGCGAACCGCGCGAACGAGTCGACGAGGACGTCGTGCTTGAGCGTGCGCTGGTGTGCGAGGGCGACGTGGCCGAACTCGGCACCACCCGGGCGCGTCTCGGGGTCACGCCCGAGCGCGGCCTCGGGCCAGACGTGGTCGACGCGGTGCTCGCTCGGCGTGACGACGCTGACCGTGTCGGCGCGCCAGAACGACTTCTTGCGGTCCTCGGTCACCCGGGCGACGACGCGCTCCCCGGGGATCGCGTCCGACACGAAGACCACCCGTCCTTCGTGCCGTGCCACCGAGATGCCGCCGTGGGCGATCCCGGTGACGTCGAGTTCGAGCAGCGTGCCGACGGATTCACCCATGGTGAGATGGTCCCATGCGTCTGTACCTCGCGAGTACATCCCCCGCCCGCCGAGCACTCCTCGCCCAGTCCGGGATCGAACCCGTGCTCGTGTCCCCCGGGGTCGACGAGGACGCCGTCGGTGCCGCCGCAGCGGCATCGCTCGGCCGCGCACTGAGCGGTCCGGAGCTCGTCTCGCTCCTCGCCGTCGCGAAGGCGTCCGCAGTCGCCGACTCCGCCGTCGCCGGGTCGCCGGTCGACGGGGTGGTGTTCGGCGGGGACTCCGCGTTCGAGGTCGACGGACAGCTGTACGGCAAGCCGCACGACCCCGCGGTCGCCCGGGAGCGCTGGCGGCAGATGCTCGCCGCGGGCGGCGGGACGCTGTGGAGCGGACACTGCGTGATCGATCGACGGCGCGACGACCGGCGCCGGGCCCCGGACCCGGCCACGGGACGGCCTGGAGGCGCGGCACCGGACCGCACCGTGCCTCCCGTCCGGTCCCTGGTCACGTCCACCGCCGGCGTCCCGCAGCTGGGTGACGTCGCGCCCGGTGGGTCGGCGCTGGCCGCCGGTGGCGACCGCGTGGTCGCGGTCGACAGCGCGGTGCTGACCTTCGCCGACGACGTGTCCGTCGACGAGATCGACGCGTACGTCGCGACGGGCGAGCCGCTCGAGGTGGCCGGTGCCTTCACCATCGACGGTCGGGCCGCGGCGTACATCACGCGGATCGACGGGGCACCGTCCGCCGTGATCGGGATGTCGCTTCCGGTGCTGCGATCGATGCTCCTCCGGGGCTTCGGCATCGCCTGGCACGACCTCTGGGCACTGTAGACATCCGCACCTCTTCGGGGCGGTTCTTTGTGGGTGCCAGTCAAAACGCACTCCCGCCGCACGAATACGCTGATGTGTCATGCCCCGTATCAGCAAGGTCCTCATCGCGAACCGCGGCGAGATCGCCGTCCGCATCATCCGCGCGGCCCGCGACGCGGGCAAGGCATCGGTCGCGGTCTACGCCGACCAGGACCGCGACGCCCTGCACGCCCGCCTCGCCGACGAGGCCTACGCGCTGAACGGCACCACGAGCGCCGACACGTACCTCGTCATCGACAAGATCATCTCGGTCGCCCGCCGCTCCGGCGCGGACGCCGTGCACCCGGGCTACGGGTTCCTCGCCGAGAACGCCGACTTCGCCCGCGCCGTCATCGATGCCGGGCTCGTCTGGATCGGCCCGTCGCCGGAGTCGATCGAGCGTCTCGGTGACAAGGTGTCCGCGCGCCACGTCGCCGAGAAGGTGGGCGCCCCGCTCGCCCCCGGCACCATCGAGCCCGTCAAGGACGCCTCCGAGGTCATCGCGTTCGCCGACGAGGTCGGCCTGCCGGTCGCCATCAAGGCGGCGTTCGGCGGCGGCGGCCGTGGCCTGAAGGTCGCACGGACGCGCGACGAGGTCGCCTCGCAGTTCGAGTCCGCCACGCGAGAGGCGATCGCCGCCTTCGGTCGGGGCGAGTGCTTCGTCGAGAAGTACCTGGACAAGCCCCGTCACGTCGAGACCCAGTGCCTGGCGGACGAGCACGGCAACGTCGTCGTCGTCTCCACCCGCGACTGCTCGCTGCAGCGCCGCCACCAGAAGCTCGTCGAGGAAGCCCCGGCGCCCTACCTGACGCCCGAGCAGCAGACCGCGCTGTACGAGTCGTCGAAGGCGATCCTGCGCGAGGTCGGCTACGTGGGCGCCGGCACCTGCGAGTTCCTCATCGGCGCCGACGGCACCGTGTCCTTCCTCGAGGTCAACACCCGCCTGCAGGTCGAACACTGCGTGTCCGAAGAGGTCACCGGCATCGACCTGGTGCGCGAGCAGTTCCGCATCGCCGAGGGTGGCGTGCTCGACTACTCGGATCCCACGCCGCGGGGACACTCCTTCGAGTTCCGCATCAACGGCGAGGACCCGGGTCGCAACTTCTTCCCCGCGCCCGGCCCCGTGCACGCCTTCAACGCGCCGTCCGGCCCCGGCGTGCGCGTCGACTCGGGCGTCGTCTCCGGCGACGTCGTGTCCGGCTCGTTCGACTCCATGCTCGCGAAGCTGATCGTCACCGGCGCCACCCGCGCCGAGGCGCTGGAGCGTTCGCGTCGCGCACTCGCCGAGTTCGAGGTCACCGGCCTGCCGACGGTGCTCCCCTTCCACCGCGCGGTCGTGTCCGACCCCGCCTTCGCGACCGACGACTCCTCGCCCTTCTCCGTGTACACGCAGTGGATCGAGACCGACTTCGTCAACGACATCCCGGCCTGGAGCGGCTCCCCCGAGGAGCTCCCGACGCCGGCCGCGCGCGACAGCGTCGTGGTCGAGGTGCAGGGCAAGCGCATCGAGGTCACCATGCCGTCGATCGTCGGTGGCGGTGCCGCCGGGCGTCGTCCGGCGGGCCCCTCCGCTCCCCCGAAGCGCCGTTCGTCGGCCGTCCGCGGGGGCCTGGCGAAGTCCGGGTCGTCCGTGGCGTCGCCGATGCAGGCCACCGTGGTGAAGCTCGCGGTCGCCGAGGGTGACACCGTGGTGAAGGGCGACCTGCTCGTCGTGCTCGAGGCCATGAAGATGGAGCAGCCCGTGCAGGCCCACAAGGACGGCGTCGTCACCGGGCTGAACGCCCCGGTCGGCCAGACGGTCTCGTCCGGTCACGTGCTGCTCGAGCTCGCGTAGCGCGGGCTCCCTCTCGCAAAACACCGGTGTTCGCCGGTTGAACACGCGCAGACCGCGGTTCGACTCGTGAACACCGGTGTTTTGCTTCATCGAACACGACGCACTCCGGCCGCCTCGAGTGCCACGGGGCCGTTGCCGCCCGGCTCGACGTCCGGCCACGTCACGCGGACGACCCTCCGGACGGAGCGGTGCGCACGGAGCCGGTCCTCTCGGAGCTTCTCGTCGATGACGACACGCTCAGGGGTCCGACCAGCGCGCATCGTCCGGTCGCGGTACTTGACCAGCCCGTCGAACTCCACGACCACGCCGGCGTCCTCGAACCAGAAGTCCACCCGGCCGATCAGGCCGGCCGCATCGCGGAACTCCTGCTGCAGCATCGGCGCCGGGAACCCCGCTTCTGCCCAACACAGCCGCGCCACTGACTCACCCGGCGAGTCAGCAGCCGCGTCCGCGAACTCGATCGCCCGTCGCGCGCGGGTGGACGCCCGCGGACGAGGCTCCCGACTGCGCAGTTCGGCGAGCAGCGCTTCGCGCGACACTCCTCGGGCCAACACCGCGTCCAACACGACCACCGCAGTGCGGAACGACGCTCGGAGCGCGACGTCGACCCCGGTGACCAGGAGGGTCGTGACGGGCAGGCCGCCGACGCTCGCACGAGCGATGGGACGACCCGCCCCTCCGACCTTCTGCAGATGGGCGCGACGTTGACCGGTCGCTCGACGCGGATCGGTGGCGACGACGTGCTCGGGGAACTCTCCGAGCCACGGGAGTCCGAGCATCGCCACAGCCGACTCGTGGGAGATCACGAGGGCGGGGTGGATGCTCGGCGCGACCGCTTCGACCCGTGCACGATGGCGTTCCGCTGCACTCGCTGCTCCGAACGCGTCTCGGTCGACGTACCGGCCGGCCGTGAGGCGGATGAGCGTCCCTCGGCGTGCGGCATCCGCGAGCCGTCTGTGCGCCCTCGGATCGGGATCGCCCGGAGCCGCGCCGAACACCGTGATGTGAGCCATGGCCCCACCGTCACGGCTCCCGCAGGACCCACACGAGGGCGACCCGCTCCTTGTGGGGAGTCCCTCGCTCCCCCACCCCCTGTGGAGGAACAGCAAAACACCGGTGTTCGCGCTCTGCACCGCGTTGTGCGGGTGTTCAGAGCGCGAGCACCGGTGTTTTGCGGACCGGCGCCCTACGACACCAAGGGGCGGACCGAACTCGCCAGGGCGTCGACGAGCCGCTGCGCCTCGGCGGGGCTGCCCGCGACGGTGTCGATGTAGACCTTCACCTTGGGCTCGGTCCCGCTCGGGCGGACGATCACCCGGGCGTCGCCGGACAGGTCGTAGCGCAGGATGTCCGAGGGCGGGAAGCCCGCCACCCCGTCGGCGTAGTCCGTCACCGTGTGCACGTCGAGGCCGCCGAGCGTCGTCGGCGGCGTGGACCGGAGCGACGCCATGATCTCGCCGATGCGCGACAGGTCGTCGACGCGCGTCGCCACCTGTCCCGACGCGAACGCCCCGAACTCGGCGGCGAACGCCTCGAGGTGGTCGGCGATGGTCGAGCCCGACGCGGCGAGCTCGTCGGCGAGGGACAGCAGTTCCAGTGCCGCCGAGATGCCGTCCTTGTCGCGCACGACCGACGGGTCGACCAGGTAACCCAGGGCCTCTTCGTAGCCGAACAGCAGCTCGGGCACGCGCGAGACCCACTTGAAGCCGGTCAGGGTGTCGCGGTACTCCAGCCCGTGTCGCGCAGCCACCCGGGCCAACGCCGGCGACGAGACGATCGACGCGGCGAGCGCGCCGGTCGCGCCGGACTCCGATGCCCGCGCGGCAGCGCGCCACCCGAGCAGCCAGCCGACCTCGTTGCCCGACAGCCGACGGTAGGACGGCGCACCGGCGTCCGAGCCCGTGGGGATCGCGAGCGCGAGCCGGTCGGCGTCGGGGTCGTTCGCGATCACCAGGTCCGCGCCGACGGCGACACCGCGGGCGATCGCCAGGTCCATCGCACCCGGCTCCTCGGGGTTCGGGAACGACACCGTCGGGAACGCACCATCGGGATCGATCTGCTCCGGCACGACCGCCGGCTCGGCGAACCCGGCCGCCGCGAACACCGCGCGAGCGGTCTCCCACCCGACGCCGTGCATGGCCGTGTAGACGACCTTCGGCTGCTCGTCGACTCCGAGTGCGGGAGCGGGCACGATCGCTGCCGTGGCGGCCACGTAGGCGTCGACCAGGGCCGACGACGCAACGGTGTAGTCCGTGTCGCGCGGCAGGTCCGTCACAGATCCCGCGGCGACCGCGTCGATGGCGTCCGCGATCTCGCCGTCGACGGGCGGCACGATCTGCGAGCCGTCGTCGTCCTGACCGAGGTAGACCTTGTACCCGTTGTCCCGCGGCGGGTTGTGGCTCGCCGTGACCATGACGCCGGCGCCGACGTCGAGGTGCCGGACGGCGAACGCGAGCACCGGCGTCGGCAGGGCCGACGGCAGCAGGGTGACCTCGAGCCCGAGGCCGCGCATGACCTCGGCCGAGTCGCGTGCGAAGACGTCCGAGTTCACCCGGCCGTCGTACCCGATCACGACGCTGCGCGAGCGACCGGTGTCGATGAGGAACCGGGCGAGCCCCGCAGCGGCCTGGGTCACGACGACCCGGTTCATCCGCAGCGGGCCCCAGCCGAGCTCCGCGCGGAGTCCGGCGGTGCCGAACTGGAGCCGGCCGTCGAACCGCTCGGCGAGCGCCCGGACAGCGGGCCCGTCACCGTCGGCCGCCGCATCGATCGCCGCGGCCAGCTCGTCGCGGGTCTCGGGGTCCGGGTCCTGCGCCAGCCACGCCCGCGCGGTGCCCAGCACCTGGTCGAGGTCGAGCTTCACGACGCCGACTGCCCGAGTGCGGCGACCACGCGTGCGAGCAGGTCCGCGATCACCGGCTCGGCCTGCTTGCCGGCCTCGAGGACCTCGGTGTGCGACAACGGGGTCTTCTGGATGCCCGCGGCGAGGTTCGTGATGAGCGAGAACCCGAGGACCTCCATGCCGGCCTGACGGGCCGCGATGGCCTCGAGCGCCGTGGACATGCCGACGATGTGCCCGCCGATGGTCTTCGCCATCTGGACCTCGGCCGGGGTCTCGTAGTGCGGGCCACGGAACTGCGTGTACACGCCCTCGTCGAGGGACGCGTCGACGGACCTCGCGACCGAGCGCAGCCGCGCCGAGTACAGGTCGGTGAGGTCGATGAACGTCGCACCCTCGAGCGGGCTGTCCGCGGTCAGGTTGATGTGGTCGCTGATGAGCACCGGCGTGCCCGGGGTCCAGTGCTCCTTGATGCCGCCGGCACCGTTCGTCAGCACCATGATCGAGGCACCGGTCGCCGCGGCCGTGCGGACGCTGTGCACGACCCGACGGACCCCGTGACCCTCGTAGTAGTGGGTGCGGGCACCGATGACGAGCGCGTGGCGGCCGTCGGCGAGGCGGATCGACCGGATCGTGCCGGAGTGTCCGGGGACGGCCGAGGCGCTGAACCCGGGGACCTGCTCGGCCGGGATCTCGGACACGGTCTCACCGATGATGTCGGCGGCCTTGCCCCAGCCCGACCCGAGGGTCAAGGCGATGTCGTGCCGCTCGATGCCGGACTGTTCGGCGATGGCGGCTGCGGCGTCCCGCGCGACCTCGAACGGGTCGGCAGCGGGGTCGTTCAGCGGGTTCTCGGTGCTCATGCCCCAACTCTAAAGGGCGGACTGAGCGCTCAGTGCTCGCCGAGCGCCCGGTCCACCGCCGCCGTGATCTCGCCCTGGTCGAAGTGGTTCGCGATGACGATGACCTCGGCGTAGGTGTCCCCGATCGCCTCCACGAACTCCTGACTCGTCAGGATCACGTTCGCGTCGTCGGAGACGTCCCGCACGGACGCGACGTCGGCCGCGACGACCGTCGCCGACAGTCCGAGGGCGTCGAGCGCCTTCTCGGCGTTAACCTTCAGGATGCCGCTCGACCCGATGCCGGCTCCGCAGATGGTCACGATCTTCACGCGGAGACCCCCATGATCGCACGGACCTCGTCCGCGGTGGACGCCGCCGCGATCCGCCCGGTCACGGTGGCGTCGTTGAACAGGTTCGCGATCTCGCCGATCGACTCCAGGTGGGTGCCGACCTCGGCCACCGCGAGCCCGAGCACCACACGGACGGGGTCGTTGTGCGGGTGTCCGAACGCCACCGGCGACGCGAGCGTCACGACCGCGAGTCCGTCCCGCACGACGGCACCACCCGGCCGGGCGTGCGCGAACGCGAGCCCCGGCGAGATGACGATGTACGGCCCGTGCTCCTCGACCATGCCGATCATGGCGTCGGTGTACTCGTCGGTGGTGGCGCCCGAGGCGACGAGCGCACCGCCGACCAGGCGCATCGCGTCACGCCACGCGGGCGCGTCCGCACCGAGGAGGACGGCGGTGTCCGGCAGCGGTGGCAGTCCCATGCGTCAGGCCTCCTGGTACCCGGCCGTGATGGTGGCGATGATCTCCTCGCGGTCCTCGAGCGGCAGGAACGACCCGAGCGCGGCGTTGATCTGGAACGCCGCCAGGTCGTCGAGGTCGTACCCGAACGTGCCGGCGAGCAGCGCGAGCTCCTTCGACAGCGAGGTCCCGCTCATCAGGCGGTTGTCGGTGTTCACCGTGACGCGGAAGCCGAGCTGGTAGAGCACGTCGAACGGGTGGTCGGCGAGGTCGTCGCCCCACGCGGCGATCGCCCCGGTCTGCAGGTTGGACGACGGCGAGACCTCGAGCGGGATCTCGCGGTCACGGACCCACGAGGCGACCTCGCCCAGGGAGGCCAGCGTCGAGCCGTCCCCGGCGTCGGACAGGGCGACGTCCTCGAAGATGCGGACGCCGTGCCCGAGACGGAGCGCCCGGCCGTCGACGAGGGCCGACCGGATGGAGGCGAGCCCGTCCGCCTCGCCCGCGTGCACGGTGACGGGGAACAGCTCGGACGCCAGGTGGTCGAAGGCGGCGCGGTGGTTCGAGGCGGGGAACCCGGCTTCGGCACCGGCGATGTCGAAACCGACGACCCCGGCGTCACGGTGGCGGACGGCGAGCTCGGCGATCTCGAGCGACCGGTCGGCGTGCCGCATCGCGGTGACGAGCTGGCCGATGCGGATGCGCCCACCGGCGGCGTCGACGGCTTCCTCGATGCCGGCCTGCACGGCCTCGACCGTCTGGTCGAGCGTCAGTCCGCCCTGCAGGTGCTGCTCCGGCGCCCAGCGGACCTCGCCGTAGACGACACCGTCGGCCA
This sequence comes from Curtobacterium sp. BRB10, assembly GCF_031844325.1. Classification (NCBI taxonomy): domain Bacteria; kingdom Bacillati; phylum Actinomycetota; class Actinomycetes; order Micrococcales; family Microbacteriaceae; genus Curtobacterium; species Curtobacterium sp. BRB10. The sequence goes on along the minus strand of NZ_JAUZVA010000001.1, from coordinate 653,027 downwards.
CGAGGTCCTCGACGAACTCGCGGGCGATCCGGGTGAGCTGCGGTGCGGTCTGCATCACCGACGTGGTGACGTCGAACGTCTTCAGGTACTCGACCAGGGAGCCGGAGTTCGACTGGTCGGCGAACCACTGCCCGAGTTCGGCCGGATCGGTGGTGGGGAGCGTCACACCCGCCGAGGCCGCGAGCTCGATGATGGTCGCGGGACGCAGACCGCCGTCGAGGTGGTCGTGCAGCGAGACCTTCGGCAGGTCGTTGATGACCGCCCCGGCGTCGGGCAGGCGGTAGGTCGGGGCGTCGGCGCTCATGCACCCAGGCTATCGGTGGTCGCCGCCGCCGCGCAGGCACCTGTGCACAACCCACAACGGAAGACACTGGAGGCTCCCCACAGGTGTGCAGGGAGCCTCCGATCGGTCGGGTGACCGGGTTCAGGACCCGATGCGCTCGCGCACGATCGGCCCACGTGCCGCGACAGCAGAGCCGGCCGCGCCGATGGTCCACGCGCCCTCGAGCGACTCCAGCGCGCGCGGGATCCGCGACGCGTCGTCGGAGTGCAGCGTCCAGAGCGGCTGTCCTTCGGTCACGGTGTCCCCCGGCTTGACGTGGAGCTCGATGCCCGCGCCGGCCTGCACCGGGTCCTGCGCGCGGGCACGACCGGCCCCGAGCCGCCAGGCCGAGACACCGAACGGCAGCGCGTCCTGCTGCGTGAGCACCCCCGACGTCCCAGCGGTGACGACGTGCTGTTCGCGGGCCACGGGCAACGCCGCGGACGGGTCGCCGCCCTGCGCCTCGATCATCCGACGCCAGGTGTCCATCGCGCGGCCGTCCGCGAGCGCGGCTGCAGGGTCGGCGTCGGGCAGTCCGGCCAGCGTGAGCATCTCGGTCGCGAGCGCCACGGTCAGCTCGACGACGTCGGCCGGGCCGCCGCCGGCGAGCACCTCGACCGACTCCCGCACCTCGAGCGCGTTGCCGATCGTCAGCCCGAGCGGGACCTCCATGTCGGTCAGCAGCGCCGAGGTCGCGACCCCGGCGTCGTTGCCGAGGTCGACCATGGTCTGCGCGAGCTCCCGGGACGCCTCGTAGGTCGGCATGAACGCCCCGGACCCGAACTTGACGTCGAGCACGAGCGCACCGGTGCCCTCGGCGATCTTCTTCGACATGATGCTCGAGGCGATCAGCGGGATGCACTCGACCGTGCCGGTGATGTCGCGGAGCGCGTAGAGCTTCTTGTCGGCGGGTGCGAGACCCGAGCCGGCGGCGCAGATGACCGCGCCGACGTCGGACAGGATCTCCATCATCCGGTCGTTGGACAGCGCAGCCTGCCACCCGGGGATCGACTCGAGCTTGTCGAGCGTCCCGCCGGTATGGCCGAGACCGCGGCCGGACAGCTGCGGCACGGCGACGCCGAACGACGCCACCAGCGGCGCGAGCGGCAGCGTGATCTTGTCGCCGACGCCGCCCGTGGAGTGCTTGTCGACCGTCGTCTTGCCGAGCGACCCGAACGACATCCGCTCCCCCGACGCGATCATCGCGAGCGTGAGGTCCTTGATCTCGCGCCGCTCCATCCCGTTCAGGAAGATCGCCATCGCCATCGCGGCCATCTGCGGGTCCTCGACGTAGCCGCGGGTGTACGCGTCGACGAGCCAGTCGACCTCGGCGGTGCTCAGGGCCCCGCCGGAGCGCTTCGTGCGGATGAGGTCGACGGTGTCGAACGGCTCGACGGCCATGTCAGTGCTCCTGCTGGTACGTGGCGAGGGTGCGCGGCCCGAAGGCGTCCGGCAGGACCTCGTCGATGGTGCGGATGCCGGAGAGCGTCTCGAGGAGCATGCCCTCGGTCGAGTGCTCGAACAGCAGCTGGCGGCAGCGCCCGCACGGCATCAGGGTCGCCCCGTCACCGTCGACGCACGTGAACGCGACGAGCTTGCCGCCGCCGGTCATGTGCAGCTGCGACACGAGGGAGCACTCTGCGCAGAGCGTCACCCCGTAGCTCGCGTTCTCGATGTTGCAGCCGGAGACGATCCGGCCGTCGTCGGTGAGCGCCGCGGCGCCCACCGGGAACGACGAGTACGGCGCGTAGGCGCGCCGCATCGCGGCCGTGGCGGCGTCCCGCAGGGCGCCCCAGTCCACGTCGTCGACCGGGAGGCCCGTGGCGGCGTCCGTCGGGGCGGTGGCGGTGACCCCCTGGTCACCTGCAGCGTGCGTGTCGGTCATGTGTCGTGCCTCCAGGCCGTCAGCTCTTGATGTACGGCTTGCCGGACGCGGCTGGGCCGCGCGACTGGCCGACCAGGCCGGCCACCGCGAAGATCGTCACCACGTACGGCAGCATCAGCAGGAACTCGCTCGGTACGGGCGAGCCGACCGCGCTGAGCGTGTTCTGCAGGTTCGACGCGAAGCCGAACAGCAGCGCCGCGAGCGTGGCCTTGATCGGGTCCCAGCGGCCGAAGATGACGGCGGCCAGGGCGATGTAGCCCGCGCCCGCCGTCATGTCCTTCGTGAACCCGCCCGTGGCGTCGAGCGTGAAGTACGCGCCGCCGAGGCCCGCGATCGCCCCGGCGAGCGAGACGTTCCAGAACCGGGTGCTCGTGACGTTGATGCCCACCGTGTCGGCGGCCTGCGGGTGCTCGCCGACGGCGCGGAGCCGCAGACCCCAGCGGGTCTTGAACAGGCCGAAGGTGACGACCGCGACGGCGATGTAGGCCAGGTAGACGACGACCGACTGCTCGAAGAAGATCGGTCCGATGATCGGGATCTGGTGGAGCACCGGCACCTCGAACTTCGGGAACCGGATGCCGATGTTGAGCGTCTGCTGGTTCGGCGACAGCACCTGCGAGTACAGGAAGCCGGTCAGGCCCGAGATGAAGGCGTTGATGACGACACCGACGATGACCTGGTCGACCAGGTACTTGATGCTGAACGCCGCGAGGACGAACGACACGAGCACACCCGCGACGAGCGCTCCGACGAGACCGACCCACGGCGACCCGGTGAGCGAGGCGATGAGCGCCGAGGTGAACGCACCGGCGAGGAACTGCCCCTCGATCGCGATGTTCACCACGCCGACACGCTCGGAGATCACGCCGCCGAGTGCACCGAAGACGAGCGGGACCGCGAGGCCGAGCGCACCGAAGAGCATGCCGGGGATGGTGATCGAGTCGCCGGCGACCGCCCACGCCAGGAAGCCGACCACGAAGACGATCGCGAACACCGAGGTCACCCAGAGCGGCACACGACGCGAGGCACGGGTCTCGACGATCGCGTACACCGTGGCGAGCGCGAGCAGCACGGTCACGACGATCCCGGTGGCCGTCGCCGGCAGCGGGACGTTCGGCAGCGCGAAGAAGTCGCCCTTCGAGGCCAGGCGGAGCGTCGCCGTTCCGGGACGGTGTCCGAAGCCGAACAGCACGAGCGCGAGCAGCGTGAACACGCCGTACCCGATCGGGAGCTTCCAGCTGCGGGTCGTCTCGACCGGGCGGTCGTCCAGGGGCATGCGCGGCGCGGCCGCGGTGGGGCTGAGGGTGCTCATGCGGCGACCGCCTTCTTGCTGTTCTTGCTCGTCTTCGTGCGCTTGCGGGCACCCGGCTGCGGGATCCGGAAGATCGCGCGGACGAGCGGCGGCGCCGCGATGAAGAGGACGATGAGTGCCTGGATGACGCCGACGATGTCGATCGGGATGCCGTTGGCGGCCTGCATCGCGTAGCCGCCGTTCTTCAGGACGCCGAACAGGATCGCCGCCCAGAACACGCCCCACGGCTTCGAGCGGCCGAGCAGGGCCACGGTGATGGCGTCGAAGCCGATGCCGGCGTCGATGCCCGAGGTGAAGCCCGTGGTGACCGCGCCCTGCACCTGGTAGGCGCCGGCGATGCCGACCAGGGCACCGGAGATGACCATGACCCAGATGGTCAGCGACGGGACGCTCATGCCGGCCACACGGGCGGCGCGGGGGTTCTCACCGATGGTGCGGAACCGGAAGCCGAGCGACGACTTGTTGACGAGCCACCAGACGACGACGACCGCGATGATCGCGACGATGAACCCGAGGTCCACGCCGTACCGCACGCCGAAGAGCTGCGGCAGGAGCGCGCTGTCCTTCGTGGCGGGTGAGATCGGGTTGCTGCTGCCCGGGGCCTGCAGCAGGCCCGGGGTGCGGAGCAGGTAGCTGACCAGGTAGAGCGCGACGTAGTTGAGCATGATCGTGACGACCACCTCGTTCGCGCCCGTCCGGGCCTTGAGCACCCCGACGATCCCACCCCAGACCGCGCCGCCGACGATGCCGGCGATGATCGTGAGCGGGATGTGGATCGCGGCGGGGCCGTCGAACGAGAACCCGACCCACCCGGCGGCCGCGGCCCCCATCAGGATCTGGCCCTGGCCGCCGATGTTGAACAGCCCGGCGCGGAACGACAGGGCGATCCCGAGCCCGGCGGCGATGAGCGGCACCGAGTAGTCGACGGAGCGCGTGAGCGGCCCGATCGCCTGCTGGAAGGAGTCCGCTCCGAAGTTGAACACCGAGCCCTGGAACAGCGAGGCGTAGGCGCCGCCGACCGCGGTGCCGATCGCCTGGAGCATGTCCGTCGGGCGGGCGAAGAAGTAGCCGGCGGTGGCACGGACGTTCTCGTCGGTCACCGCGATGAGGATGCCGCACGCGACCAGCGCGAGGACGACGGCGAGCACCGTGACGAGCACGGAGCCGTTCAGGATCCCCTGCAGGGCGGCGTGCCAGCGGTCACCACCGGCGCCGTTGCGGCGCTCGGTGTCCGCTGCCGAGTCCGTCATCAGGTGCGGGGTCGACTCGACCTCCTGCAGACGGTCGTCGGTGAGCGGGGCGTCCGCGGTGCCTTGCGCGGCCGGGGCCGGCTGCTGCGTGTTGTCTGGCGGTGGGGTGGTCACGCGGCCAGCTCCGTTCCGGTCGTGGGTGTGGCTTGGATCTCGCCGGCCGAACCGGTCATGCGGCCAGCTCCGTTCCTTCGGGGATCTCCCCGGCCATCATGAGGCCGAGGACGTCACGGGGGGTGGTCGCGGGGACGATACCGACGATGCCGCCGCGGTACATCACGGCGATCCGGTCGGCCAGGGCCACGACCTCGTCGAGCTCGGTGGAGACGACGATGACCGGCACACCGGTGTCGCGGGTGGCGACGATGCGCTTGTGGACGAACTCGATCGAGCCGACGTCGATGCCGCGGGTGGGCTGCGCGGCGACGAACAGCCGCAGCGCACGGCTCAGTTCGCGCGCCAGGACGATCTTCTGCTGGTTGCCGCCGGACAGCCGACCGGCAGCGGTGGTGCGCCCCGGGGTCCGGATGTCGAACTCCGCGATCTTCTCGTCGGCGAAGGCGTCGCGCTCGGCGGCGCGGATCGTGCCGGCACGGACGAACTCGGCGTGGTCGGCCCGGTCGAGCATCAGGTTCTCGGCGATCGTGAACTCGCCGACCAGGCCGTCCTCCTTGCGGTCCTCGGGGACGAAGCCGACGCCGGCGTCGAGCACCTGCTTGACGCTCCGCCCGGTGAGTTCCTTGCCGTCGAGGGTGATGCGGCCGGCGTGGACGGGCTCGAGACCGATGATCGCCTCGGTGAGCTCGGTCTGCCCGTTGCCCTGCACCCCGGCGATCGCCAGGACCTCGCCCCGGCGTACCGTGAAGGAGACGTCGTCGACGAGCACGATGCCGGACGGGTCGGTCACGGTCAGGTTCTCGACGACCAGGGCGTCGGCGCCACCGGCCGCGGGAGCCTTGTCGACCACGAGCGAGACGGCACGGCCGACCATCAGCGCGGCCAACTCGTTGTTCGTGGCGGTCGGCGACGCCTCGCCGACGACCTTGCCGAGACGGATCACCGTGATGCGGTCGGCGACCTCGCGCACCTCGCGCAGCTTGTGGGTGATGAAGACGATCGCGGTGCCGGCTTCGCGGAGCTGGCGCATGATGCCCATCAGCTCGTCGGTCTCCTGCGGGGTGAGGACGGCCGTCGGCTCGTCGAACACCAGCACGGATGCGTCGCGGGACAGCGCCTTGATGATCTCGACGCGCTGCTGCACGCCGACGGGCAGGTCCTCGACCTTGGCGTCGGGGTCGACGTCGAACCCGAAGCGGTCGGAGATCTCCTGCACGCGCTTGCGGGCACCGGCCAGGTCGAGCCGCCCGCCGAAGGTGGTCTGCTCCTGCCCCAGCATCACGTTCTCGGCGACGGTGAACACCGGCACGAGCATGAAGTGCTGGTGCACCATGCCGATCCCGGCGCGCATGGCGTCACCGGGGCCGTCGAAGTCCTGCACCACGTCGTCGAGCAGGATCTCGCCCTCGTCGGCGTCGTACAGGCCGTACAGGACGTTCATCAGGGTGGACTTGCCGGCGCCGTTCTCACCCAGGAGGCAGTGGACCTCACCCGGCTCGACGGTGAGCGAGATGTGGTCGTTGGCGACCAGGGCGCCGAACCGCTTGGTGATGCCGCGGAGTTCGAGCTTCATGTTCGGGAGTCTATTTCTGTCTCGCGTGCGCCACGCGGGCGCACAAGAACGCGGGCGAGGGAAGATCCCCCGCCCGCGTCCATGGGATTAGGACTGGGTCTTGACCTTGATCGAGCCGTCGATGATGCCGGCCTTCACGTCGTCGAGCTCGCCCTGCAGGCCCTTGTCGACCTTGGACTCGAAGTCGTGGAACGGGGCGATGCCGACGCCCTCGTTCTCGAGGGTGCCCACGTACGGGTCCTTCGAGAACTTGTCGTCAGCCGCCTGCTCGACGACGTCCTTCACGGCCGGGCGCATGCCCTTCTCGACCGAGGTGAAGGCGATGTCCTTGTAGCGGGGGTCGGCCTCGTAGAGGTCGCTGTCCGCACCGATCAGGACGGAACCGTTGTCGGCGTCCTTGATGGCCTCGGCAGCGGACTGGTAGATCGGGCCACCGACGGGGAGGATCACGTCGGCGTCCTGGTCGAGGAGCGTCTGCGCGACCGACTTGGCCTGCGTGCCGGCCTCGAAGCCACCGGTGAAGGAGCCCTTGCCGGTGTCGACGTTCCAGCCGACGACCTTGACGTCCTTGTCCTTCTGCTCGTTGTAGTACTTCACGCCGTCCGCGAAGCCGTCCATGAAGATGGTGACGGTCGGGATCTGCATGCCGCCGAAGGTGCCGACGACGCCGGTCTTCGAGTAGGACGCCGCGGCGTACCCGGCGAGGAACGCCGCCTGCGAGGTGTCGAACGTGATCGGCTTGACGTTCTTCGCGTCGATCGAGTTGTCGTCGATGATCGCGAAGTCGGTGTCGGGGTTCGCAGCGGCCTGCTTCTTCGTGGCGTCGGCCAGGTTGAAGCCGACGGTCACCACGAGGTTGCAGTTCTGGCCGATGAGCTGCTCGATGTTCGAGTCGTAGACGGTGGCGTCCTTCGACTCGGCCTCCTTGTAGGTGGCACCGAGTTCCTCGGCGGCGTCCTTCATGCCCTCGTAGCCGAGCTGGTTGAACGACTTGTCGTCGAACCCACCGGCGTCGGAGACCATGCAGGGGCGGAAGTCGGTCTTCTTCGCCGAGTCGGTGGTGGACGGCGCCGAGGCGCAGCCGGCAAGGACGGCGACGGTGCCGGCGAGCGCGAGGCCGCTGAGGACGACCTGTCGGGTACGAGATGTCACGGGTTGGTTCCTCCGGGGAGCGTGCCCGGACCACGTGCGTTCCGGGCGATCGTGGCGACAGTACACGACCGTCGGGTCGGTACAGGACCCGTTGCGGGGGTCCTGCGGATCGGTTACGGGATCGCGACCCCGCCGAAACGCGCCCGTAACGCGGGGTCGCGCACAGACCCCCAGTTCGAGGGGTTTGTCGGTGGAGCGCTACAGGACGTCGCCGCGGCCGCTGATCTTCAGCGCATCCACCACGCTCTTCACCCGTTGCGCGTTCGCGCTCGTGGTGACGAGCAGGGCGTCCGGGGTGTCCACGACGACGATGTCCTCGACGCCGATGAGCGAGATGAGTCGCTGGCTGTGCGAGATCACGATGCCGCTCGACGAGTCCGCCAGGATGCGTGCACCGTCCCCCAGCACGGCGAGGTTGTTCGGCCGACCGCCGGACTGCAGCTTGGCGAGGGAGGCGAAGTCACCCACGTCGTCCCAGTCGAAGTCACCGGGGACGACCGCCATGCGTCCGGCGGCGGCGGCCGGCTCGGCGACGGTGTAGTCGATCGCGATCTTCTCGAGCATCGGCCAGACGGCATCGACGACGGCGCCGCGGGCCGAGGTGTCCCAGGCGTCGGCGAGTTCGTTGATGCCCGCCAGCAGCTCCGGCTTCGTCCGGCCGATCTCCGCGAGCAGCACGTCGGCGCGCGCGATGAACATGCCGGCGTTCCAGAGGTAGTTGCCCTGCTCGACGTACGAGCGGGCGGTGTCGAGGTCGGGCTTCTCGACGAACGACTTCACCGCGTGTGCGGTCGGGGCGCCCGCGATGTCGAGCGCGACGGTGTCGGCGTTGATGTAGCCGAAGCCGATCGCGGGTTCCGTCGGGGTGATGCCGATGGTGGTGACGTAGCCGGCGCGGGCGACGGCGACGGCCTCGCGCACCGAACGGCGGAAGCCACGGGCGTCCCCGATGACGTGGTCGGCGGCGAACGAGCCGATGACGACGTCGGGCTCGCGGCGCACCAGGATCGCCGCGGCCAGGCCGATGGCGGCCGTGGAGTCCTTCGGCTCGCTCTCGAGCACCACGTTGTGGTCCTCGACGCCGGGCAGCTGCGACTCCACCGCGACCCGGTGCGCACGGCCGGTGACGACCATGATCCGCTGGTCGCCGGCGAGCGGCGCCAGGCGGTCCCAGGTCTGCCGCAGCAGCGAGGTACCGGAGCCCGTCAGGTCGTGCAGGAACTTGGGTGCGTCCGCACGCGACAACGGCCACAGGCGCGATCCGATGCCCCCTGCGGGGATGATCGCGTAGAAGTCTTCGAGAGCGTCAGCCACGCGCTCACCGTACCGGTCCCGCCGGGCGGATCCTGGGTGGTCTCCGCACGATTCCCGCATGCGGGCTCCCGCAGCGTCGGCCGCCGCGTTGTTCACCCGGCGCGCGCGTCCCGTTCACGTCGTCGGCCCCGCCGGGTCACGTCCCGCCCGGAGCATGGGCAGCACCATGAGCGCACGCAGCGTGGAGCGCGGCACGTCCCCCCGGACCGTCGCCGTCGTGACCGAGAGCTTCCTGCCCACCCTCAACGGCGTGACCACCAGTGTCCTGGCGGTCCTCGACCACCTGGAACGACGGGGCCACCGCGCGGTCGTGATCGCACCGGACACCCCCGGGCTCGCCCAGTTCCGGTCGCGCAGCGCCGTGGAGCGCTACCGCTCCTTCGACGTCCACCGCATCCCCGCCGTCGCCTACCGCCAGTTCCCGGTGGCACTCCCCCACCCGGTGCTCGACACGATCCTCGCCGCCTCCGGCGCCGACGTGCTCCACGCCGCCAGTCCGTTCCTGTTGGGTGGACGCGCGATCACGGCAGCCGGGAGGCTCGGCATCCCCTCCGTCGCCGTCTTCCAGACCGACGTGGCCGGGTTCGCCCGCCGCAACGGCCTGACCGCGACCGTCCCGTTGGTGCGGAAGATCCTCGGACGCATCCACGCCGGGGCCTCGCTGACGCTCGCCCCGTCGAGCGCGACGGCCGCGATGCTCGCCGAGGAGGGCGTGCCCCGCGTCGCCCGCTGGGGTCGCGGCGTCGACACCGAGCTGTTCCACCCCGCGCGCCGGTCGACCGGGCACGTGCGGACGCTCCGCCGCCGCCTGGCCCCGAACGGCGAGACCATCGTCGGCTACGTCGGCCGACTCGCCCCGGAGAAGGAGGTCGAGCGGCTCGCCGAACTCGGCGGCGTCCCCGGCATCCGGGTCGTCGTGGCCGGAGGGGGTCCGTCGCGGGCGATGCTCGAACGTCGGCTCCGGCACCTCGACGTCACCTTCACCGGCCCCCTGCGCGGCGACGCCCTCGCCGACGCGTACGCGGCGCTCGACCTGTTCGTGCACACCGGCCCGGCCGAGACCTTCGGGCAGACCCTGCAGGAGGCCCACGCCTCCGGCCTGCCTGTGATCGCACCGGCGTCCGGCGGCCCGCTCGACCTGGTCGCCCCGGGGCTCGACGGCGAGCTCTACGACGCCGGTGCTCCGCAGGCCCTGCGGCACGCGGTCCTGCGGCTGCACCACGACCGCGCGCTGGCGGAGCGGATGGGTTCCGCCGGACGGCTCCGGGTCGAGGGAACCACCTGGGAAGCCGTCGGCGACCAGCTCCTCGACCACCACGACACGGCCCGCACCATCGGCGCGCCGCCCGTCGGACGGGGCCTCCGGGCCGGTCGGGACGAGAAGGTCAGCGCCCGCGCATAGGATGGGTCGTGTTCCACACGAACACGAACGGCAAGGGCTCGCCGATCGGGCGAGCCCGTCCTATGGAAGGACGAGCTCATGGCTGAGCACACCGGCGGGGGTACGGCAACCGCGGTGCCCGACGTCTCGATCGAAGCCCCGCGGGCTTCTCGGACGCCACAGGGCACGCTCTACCGCGGTTCGATCGGGATGTGGTCGTGGGTCCTCCACCGCATCACGGGCGTGGCGATCTACTTCTTCCTGCTCGTGCACATCCTCGACACGGCGCTCGTGCGGCTCTCCCCAGAGGCGTACAACGCGGTCATCGGCACGTACAAGACCCCGATCATGAACCTCGGCGAGATCGCGCTCGTCATGGCCATCGTGTTCCACGCCTTCAACGGCCTGCGGATCATCCTGATCGACTTCTGGTCGAAGGGCCCGAAGTACCAGCGGGCCATGTTCTGGATCGTCATGGTCCTGTGGGCGGTGGCGATCGCGGGCTTCCTGCCCCGCCAGCTCATGAACCTCGTCGCGGACTTCAACTGAGGGGCACGGACATGACCACGCAGATCGTCGAACCTCCCCGCTCGGCCGCAGCCGCCCGCAGCACCACCAACTGGGAGAAGTGGGGCTGGATCTACATGCGCGCCTCGGGCGTGCTGCTCGTCGTGCTGATCTTCGGCCACCTCTTCGTCAACATGGTGGCTGGCGAGGGCGTCAAGCAGATCGACTTCGCCTTCGTCGCCGGCAAGTGGGCCAATCCCTTCTGGCAGGTCTGGGACTCGCTCATGCTGGTCCTCGCCCTCATCCACGGCTCGAACGGCATGCGCACGATCGTCAACGACTACGTGTCGAAGCCCGGCATCCGCAAGACGCTGCTCGTCGCGATCCTGGCCGCCTGCGTCGTGCTGATCGTCCTCGGGCTCCTCGTCTGCTGGACCTTCGACCCGTGCCCCGCCGGCGCGGCTGCCGCCGACCTGCCGTCCTTCTGCCCGGCGCAGTAGCACCACCACCGCCACTGCCCGCGTTCCCACCGTCTACGGAAAGACCCCTGTGACCGAGACCACCGTCCACCACCACCAGTTCGACATCGTCATCATCGGCGCCGGAGGCGCGGGCATGCGAGCCGCGATCGAGGCCGGCCCGAAGGCGAAGACGGCCGTCATCTCGAAGCTCTACCCCACCCGGTCGCACACCGGTGCGGCGCAGGGCGGGATGGCCGCGGCCCTCGCGAACGTCGAAGAGGACTCGTGGGAGTGGCACACCTTCGACACGATCAAGGGCGGCGACTACCTGGTCGACCAGGACGCCGCCGAGATCCTCGCGAAGGAGGCGATCGACGCCGTCATCGACCTCGAGAACATGGGCCTGCCGTTCAACCGCACGCCCGAGGGCAAGATCGACCAGCGCCGTTTCGGTGGGCACACCCGCGACCACGGCAAGTCCCCGGTCCGCCGGGCCTGCTACGCCGCCGACCGCACCGGGCACATGATCCTGCAGACGCTGTTCCAGAACTGCGTGAAGCTCGGCGTCGAGTTCTACAACGAGTTCTACGCACTCGACCTCATCATGGTCGACGTCGTCGGTGACGACGGCGTCACCCGCCAGCAGCCGGCCGGCGTCGTCGCGTTCGAGCTCGCGACCGGTGAGCTGCACGTCTTCCACGCCAAGGCGATGATCTTCGCGACCGGCGGCTTCGGCAAGATGTACAAGACCACCTCGAACGCGCACACCCTGACCGGCGACGGCGTGGGCATCGTCTGGCGCAAGGGCCTGCCGCTCGAGGACATGGAGTTCTTCCAGTTCCACCCGACCGGGCTCGCCGGGCTCGGCATCCTGCTGACCGAGGGCGCCCGCGGCGAGGGCGCGATCCTCCGGAACGCCTCGGGCGAGCGCTTCATGGAGCGGTACGCCCCCACCATCAAGGACCTCGCTCCGCGTGACATCGTCGCGCGCTGCATGGTGCAGGAAGTGGCCGAGGGCCGGGGTGCCGGACCGAACAAGGACTACGTGCTGCTCGACTGCACGCACCTGGGGGCCGAGGTCCTCGAGACCAAGCTCCCGGACATCACGGAGTTCGCCCGCACGTACCTGGGCGTCGACCCCGTGGTCGAGCCGGTGCCCGTGATGCCGACCGCGCACTACGCGATGGGTGGCATCCCGACCAACACCGACGCCGAGGTGCTGTACGACAACACCACCGTCGTCCCCGGCCTCTACGCCGCCGGCGAGTGCGCCTGCGTCTCCGTGCACGGGTCGAACCGCCTCGGCACGAACTCGCTGCTCGACATCAACGTCTTCGGCAAGCGCTCGGGCAACAACGCCGCCGAGTGGGTCAAGACCGCCGAGTTCCTCCCCCTGCCGGAAGACCCGGCTGCCGGCGTCCGCACCATGCTCGACCAGCTCCGTGCTTCCACCGGCACCGAGCGCGTCTCCGCGCTCCGCAAGGAACTGCAGGAGGAGATGGACAAGAACGCGCAGGTGTTCCGCACCGACGAGTCGCTCGCCCGTGTGACCGAGACCCTGCACACGCTCCGCAACCGCTTCATGCAGGTCTCCGTGCAGGACAAGGGCAAGCGGTTCAACACCGACCTGCTCGAGGCCGTCGAGCTCGGGTTTCTGCTCGACCTGGCCGAGGTCGTCGTGTACTCCGCACGCAACCGCAAGGAGAGCCGCGGCGGCCACATGCGCGACGACTACCCGAAGCGCGACGACGAGAACTACATGCAGCACACCATGGCGTACCTGACGGGCGACCCGCACTCGTCCCTCGCCGACGACCACATCACGCTCGACTGGAAGCCCGTCGTCATCACGCGGTACCAGCCGATGGAGAGGAAGTACTGAGATGACCGACACCCTGGTCTCCGAAGCACCCCGCACCGACACCGTGCAGGACGCCCCTCCCGGATCCTTCTCCGTCACGGTCATCGTCCGTCGCTTCGACCCCGACGTCGACGACGAGCCGCGCTGGCAGGACTTCGACGTCATGATGCTGCCGACCGACCGCATCCTCGACGCCCTGCACAAGATCAAGTGGGAGCAGGACGGGTCCCTGACCTTCCGCCGATCCTGCGCACACGGCGTCTGCGGTTCCGACGCCATGCGGATCAACGGTCGCAACCGACTGGCGTGCAAGACCCTGATCAAGGACCTCGACGTCTCGAAGCCGATCTACGTCGAGGCGATCAAGGGTCTGCCGCTCGAGAAGGACCTCGTCGTCGACATGGAACCCTTCTTCCAGAGCTACCGCGAGGTGCAGCCGTTCCTGCAGTCCTCGTCGGCCCCGACGCCCGGCAAGGAGCGTGTGCAGTCCGTCGCCGACCGCGCCCGCTTCGACGACACCACGAAGTGCATCCTCTGCGCCGCGTGCACGTCGTCCTGCCCGGTGTTCTGGACCGACGGGCAGTACTTCGGTCCCGCCGCGATCGTGAACGCCCACCGCTTCATCTTCGACTCCCGCGACGACGCCGCGAACGTCCGCCTCGACATCCTCAACGACAAGGAAGGCGTCTGGCGCTGCCGCACGACCTTCAACTGCACCGACGCATGCCCGCGCGGCATCCAGGTCACGAAGGCGATCTCCGAGGTCAAGCAGGCGATCATGCGGGGCCGGGCGTAGTCCCGGCTCCGTCCGAGGCCCAGCACCACGCCGACCGATAGGCTCCCGACCATGACGTTCGCGGACACCCGCCCCATCCTCGACCAGCTCGGCTACACGACCCGGTACGTGCAGCTCCCCGGCGAGACCCTGCACGAACCGCCGGTCGAGGGGGCGCTCCGCGTCGTCCAGACCGACGCCTCCGGCTACGCGCTCGAGGTCGTCGACTACGGCACGGCTCGCCGTCTCGCGCAGGCCACGGGTGAGGACGACGCGGTCGAGATGCTCCGCCGGTTCCTGAACCGTCCGTTCCCGGAGCCGCGTGACATCCCCCGTCACGAGCTCGAGGGACTCCGCGACCGCGCAGCGTCGACCTACCCGCAGCTCGCGCAGCAGGTCGCGCAGGCCGGCGAGCAGGGGCTGACCATCCAGATCCCGGCCGGTGTGCCCGTCGACCGCATCGGTGGCCCGGACGGCTACCTGCTGCACCCGCTCGACACCCCGCTGCCCACCCGGTCGCTGCCCCCGCACGTGGCGGCGTCGCCGGAGACCCACCGGTACGTCGTCGACCGGCCGTTCCTGGTGAACGTCCGCTTCGTCCAGCCGTGGTTCGAGCAGCCGGGCGGCGCGCTGCGCTTCCAGATCGCCGACCCTTCGGCCACCGTGCGTGACCTGGTCGTCGACGGTGCGCTCGTCCGTCTCCGGGTGGTCTGAGCTCCGCCGACACACGAACAGCCCGCCCCGCGCTCGACGCGTGGGGCGGGCTGTTCTCGTCCGTGGAGCTACCGCAGGTCGGGGCGGTCGTACTGCGCACCGGCCGGGTTCGACGGCAGGCAGCCGAACACGATCGCAGCGGCGCTGACGAAGAGCGCGATCAACCAGAACGGGCCTGCCAGGTTCGCGTCGTGCACGCGACGCCAACCGAGGGCGATACCCGGCACGATCGTGGCGAGCCACCAGATGAAGTAGAGCGCGAGCAGGACGAAGGCGAACGGCGACGGCGCGCTGTTCCCCGTGGGGTTGCCGTACTCGTCGACGGCGCCACTCGTCCCGACCGTCGCGAAGAGGACGGCGTAGAACCCGCCGAACAGCACGATCGTCACGATGGCGTTGGCGAGCACGAAGTACCAGAACTCGCTCCGGCTGGCGCGGCCGTCGAACCGGGCGTACTTCTTGAAGAACCGGGTGAACGCGTCGAGGAACCCGATGCCGTACCACGGTGCCCAGATCGGCGGGACACCGTCGGGCCCGAGCGGGACCGGCTGCGCGAACTGCGGGTACGGGTCAGCGTACGGCTGCGCGTACGGCTGCTGGTGCGGCTGCTGTCCGTAGCCCGGCTGCTGTCCGTACTGAGGCTGCTGCCCGTACTGAGGCTGCTGCCCGTATCCCGGCTGCTGCCCGGAGCCCGGCTGCTGCCCGGAGCCCGGCTGCCCCTGCTGCTGATCGCCCCCGGGCTGGCCCCACTGGGGCGTCCCGTCGTTGCTCATCGGCTCGAGTCGGGGCGGTCGTACCGCGCACCCTGCGGGTTCGAGGGCAGCAGGCCGAAGACGATGCCGACGATGCCGACGAAGAGCGCGATGATCCACAGCGCACCGGGGAGGTTCGCGTCGTGCAGGCGGCGCCATCCGAGGGCGAGCGTCGGGACGATGATCACGAGGCCCCAGAGCAGGAACAGGATGCCCGAGATGACGAAGAGTGCCGACGGGTCGGTGACGGTCGACTGGACGCTGGTGGACGTCGCGGTCGACGTGGACACGGTCGAGCGCTCTGAGGTGCCGATACCGATGCCGTACAGGATGCTGAGGACGACGAACACGATCCCGTTCGCCAGGTACCACCACCAGAACTCGCTCCGGCTGGCACGACCGCTGAACGTCGCGTACTTCTTGAAGAAGCGACCGACGGCCTTGCCGAACGAGATCCCGTACCACGGCGCCCAGAGCGGCGGTTCGCCGTCGGGCCCGGTCGGCGGCTGCTGGCCGTACTGCGGTACGCCGCCGTACTGCGGTGCGCCGCCGAACTGGGCGTTCGGCTGGTTGTTCGGATCCTGCGGGTACTGGTCGCTCACGTGGTCCCCCTCGAGTGGTGTCCGGCGTCTTCGTCCGAGTCAACCAGAACTCCTGAGGGGCCGTCAGAACCGGGTCCGCGCGTCAGCCCTGCAGCGGGCGGTCGTACTGCTGCCCCTGAGGGTTCGAGGACATCAGCCCGATGATCAGCGAGAACAGGATGCCGATCGGCGGGACGATGAACAGCAGGGCGAGCAGGCCACTGCGGTTCACGTCGTGCAGCCGCCGAACCGTCAACGCGATGAACCCGAGGGCACAGGCGAGACTCCACAAGCTGCCGAGGCCGTCCGAACCGTCGTCGACGAACGGCAGCACGTCGAACCCGCTGCCGATGATGCCGGCCACCGCCGAGCCGATGAGGTACCAGAGCGCCCAGAACCAGTACTCCGACTGGCTGGCCCGACCGTCGAACCGCACGTACTTCTTCCAAAACCGCAGGAACGCTTGGGGGAAGGGGATGCCGTACCAGGGCGCCCAGAGCGGCGGCTCGGACCTCCCACCACTCGGCTGCCCCGGACCGGGCCGCGCCGACTGCCCGTTCTGCCCGTACTGCCCGTACTGCCCCGGAGGCTGCTGGCCCCACGGCTGCTGTCCGTACGGGCCCGGCTGCTGCCCGTACGGGTCGCGGGACGGGTACTGGTCGCTCATCGGTGCGTTCCTTCCGGCGGGGGCTGTCGGTCCACACAGAGTGTGGCACTCCCCCGAGCCGGCGAGCGTCATCCGTGCGGACGACTCCTGTCCCGACCGTGCACCTGACCCGACCGTGCGGTCAGGGCAGGAGCGCGAGCTTGCCCCCGGGGTGCCCGGACTCCAGCAGCTCCGCCGCCGCCTTCGCCTCCGCCAGCGGGAACGTCCGCGCCACCGGGACCTCGAGGTGCCCGGCACCCGCGAGGTCGATGAGCCGCTGCCGCACGGAGTCACGGAACGCCTTGCTCTCCGGTTGTGCGCCGCCGATCGCCCGGATGCCGTCGGACTCCGCCCGGCCGGGCGCCGCGATGGTCACGATGCGCGAGCGGTCTGCGACGAGCGCGAGGGAGACGTCCACCGCCTCGTCGGTGCCGACGCAGTCGAGCGCCACGTCGACGCCGTCGCCCGTGCCGTCCGCGACCAACGCTCGGACCCGCTCCTCGAGCCCGTCCCCGTAGGCGATCCACTCTCCGCCGAAGTCCGCGACCACGTCGGCATTCCGTTCGGACGCGGTCCCGATCACCCGGGCGCCGAGCAGGCGGAGCTGCTGGAGCAGGCTGATCCCCACGGCTCCGGCGGCGCCGTGCACGAGGACGGTGTCGTTCCCGGAGGCCCGGGTCACCCGGAGCATGTCGGCCGCGGTGGTCCCGGCGAGGAGGAGGTTCGCGGCCTCGGGGAAGCCGAGCGAGGCGGGCTTCGCGAACACATCGCGCGCAGGCACCGTCAGTTCCTCGGCCCACCCGCCCTGGACGCGGAACGCGAGGACCTCGTCACCGACGGCTCCCCCTCCGGACGCGATCTCGGTGTCGGGCCCGATCGCGCTGATGGTGCCGGCGACCTCGTAGCCGACGGCGATCGGCAGGTCGGACGGGTCACCCTGGCGGGTGTGCTTCGTGTCGGCGGGGTTCATGCCGGCAGCGCGGACGCGGATGGTGACCTCGCCGGGGCCCGGAGCGGGAACCTCTGCGTCGGTGTACTCGAGGACCTCGCTGCCGCCGAACCGCGGTGCTACCCAGTGCTTCGTCATGCACCGGACGGTACGCGCTGCCTCCCGCAGGCTCTCGGGGTGCACCCCTCCGCGGCACCGCGGAGGAATTCGTCGCGACCCCGTGACGGACTGGAGGCCCGTCACCAGCTGGTGACGGGCCTCCAGTCGGGGAGACGCTGGCGTCGTCAGGCGCGCGCCTGGCGCACCCGGTCCGCGAACGCGGCGTGCAGCGGGTGCGCCGTGTCGAGCCCGGTGATCTGCGTGACCACGTCGGCGTCGGACGCGTCCGATGCCAGGAGGGCCTGCAGCTCGACGCTCTGTTCGTCGTCCGCGACGTCGAAGCGGAGCGCCGCGGCCATCGCGTCGAGGAGCGCGGTCGGCTCGGTACCGTCCTCGGCCAGCGCGGCGGCAGGCGAGACGAAGCGCTCGTCGCGCGACAGCTTGCGGAGCGGCTGACGGCCGACGCGGGTCACCGTGTCGGGCAGGTGTGGGTTCTCGAACCGGCCGATGATCGCCTGCACGTACGCGCGGTGCACCTCGGGGTCAAGCTCGTGCCGGCGGATGAGCAGGTCGCTCGTCTCGGCGAGCACGGACTCGAGCTCGGAGCGCACGGCGGGGATCGCGATGGCGTCCGAGATCTTGTCGGCCCCGGCGACGAAGCCGTGGTACGCGACGGTGGCGTGTCCGGTGTTCACCGTGAAGAGCTTGCGCTCGATCGACGCCGCGAGGCCGTCGACGTAGTGCGCGCCGGGGATCTCCGGCTCGTTCCCACCGAACGGCGTGCGGTCGATGGCCCACTCGTAGTAGGTCTCGACGGTGACGTCGAGTCCGCCGCCCTCGGGCTGTGCGGGCACGATGCGGTCGACGGCGGTGTTCGCGAACACGGCCTTGGCGAGGGCCGCGTCGCGGCCGTCCTCGGGCAGGGCCGCGACGATGAACTCGCGCAGCCGGTCGGTCGCGTTCAGCGCGTTCTCGCAGGCCATGACGGCGATCGGGGCCGCGTCGGCGTCGCGGACGACGAGCGCCCGGGCGATGACCGGCGCGATGAACCTCAGGACGTTCGGGCCGACGGCGCACGTGACGACCGCGGCGGTCGCGATCTCGGCGACCACGCCGTCCTCGTCCTGCGCGCTGTTCAGCGCGCGGAAGTTCGTGACCTCGTGGTCCTGCGCACCGGCCCCGACCTCGTGCACGGTGTACGAGTCGGCGGCGGCGAGGGCGTCGATGAGCGGTGCGGCGACGTCGGCGAAGACGACCTCGTACCCGGCCTCGTGGAGCAGGAGCCCGACGAAGCCGCGGCCGATGTTGCCGGCACCGAAGTGGACGGCGGTGCTGGTGCTCACTCGTTGACCTCGCCGAGGATCGACAGGATCGCTGCGGTGTCCTGGGCGTCGGTGAGCTTCTGGACCTCGTCCTCGTCGGAGAACACGATCGCGATCTTCGACAGGATGTCGAGGTGCTCGTTGTTCACACCGGCGATGCCGACGACGAAGCGCACGGGGTTGCCGTCCCAGTCGATCGGGCTGGCGTAGCGGATGAACGACAGTGCGGACGACTTGATGGCGTCCTTCGCGTCGTTGGTGCCGTGCGGGATGGCGAGGAAGTTGCCCATGTAGGTGGACACGCTCTTCTCGCGCTCGAGCATCGCCGGGTAGTAGTCGGCCGTGACCGCGCCCGCAGCCTCGAGGATCTCGGCCGCCTCCTTCATCGCCTCCGACTTGGTCGGCGCGGTGTCCTCGGTGTGGATGCGGATCTGGCTCTCCTGCAGGACGGGCATCGGGGGTTCTCCTTGTGTTGAGGACGAGATGGAGGGGACGGGTCAGCCCCGTCCCCTCCGATACTGCACTTCGTTACTGGTTGTGGCGTTACTGGTTCTTCAGCTGCTCGACGACCTGGTCGTACTGCGGCGCGTTCATGAAGTTGCCGACCGACACGTGCTGCGCGTTCGGGTTCTTCTGCTTGGCGCGGTCCGTCAGTTCTTCCTGCGTGATGATCAGGTCCTCGTCACCGGACAGGTTCGCGATCGCCTTGTTGGAGACCGTGACCCCTTCGATGCCCGCCTTCTTGATCTTGTTGCGCAGGACGCTGGCACCCATCGCACTCGAGCCCATGCCGGCGTCGCAGGCGAAGACCAGGTTCTGGACCTTCGTCGCCGTCGCCGTGTTCGCCGAGCCGACGCCGCCGAGGGAGGCCTCGGCCTCTTCCTCGTTGGCCGGGGAGTTGTTGCCGAGCAGGCCGGCGGTCGCCGAGTTGACGTCGCGGCCCTTGTTGGCCTGGAGCTTCGCCATGGCGGCGCTCATGTCACCGCCGCCGTTCGCCAGGTCGCGCTTGCGGCTGGCGAGCAGGAAGAAGGACGAGACCGCGAACGACACCGCGGCGGACAGGACGACCGACAGGATCACGCCGAGGAAGCTGTTGCGCTCGGTGGCGCCGAGCACCGCGAAGATCGAGCCGGGCGACGCCGGGGCGACGAGGCCGGACTGGAACGCCACGTTCGTGGCGACACCCGTGGCACCACCGAGGATGACGGCGATGAACAGGATCGGCTTCTGCAGCACGTACGGGAAGTAGATCTCGTGGATGCCACCGAAGAACTGGATGATGATCGCGCCGGGAGCGGTCGAGCGGGCGATGCCGACACCGAAGAAGGTGAATGCCAGCAGCAGACCGAGACCGGGGCCGGGGTTCGCCTCGAGCAGGAACAGGATCGACTTGCCGGACTCGGCGACCTGCGCCGCGCCGAGCTGGTCGAGCACACCGTGGTTGATGGCGTTGTTCAGGAAGAAGACCTTCGCCGGCTCGATGATGACGCTGGCGAGCGGCAGGAGCGAGTGCTGCACGAGGAAGTCCACCGCGGAGCCGAGGCCCTCGGCGATGAGCTTGAACAGCGGCGCGAGCCAGAAGAAACCGATCATCGCGAGGACGAAGCCCAGGATGCCGGCCGCGTAGTTGTTGACGAGCATCTCGAAGCCGGGCTTGATCTTGCCGTCCCAGATCCGGTCGATCTGCTTGATCAGGTAGGCACCGAGCGGGCCACAGATCATCGCGCCGAGGATCATCGTGGTGCCGGAGGCCCCGATGATGACGCCCATGGTCATGATCGACCCGACGACGGCACCGCGGGTGTCGTAGATCATCCGGCCGCCCTGGATGGCGATCGCGAGCGGGATCAGGTAGGTCAGGATCGGGCCGACGAGGCCGGGGTTGGCGACACCGGCCGTCTCACCGAACCCGCCGAGGACGCCGACGGGGGTCCACCCGGTCTCGATGAAGAAGGCCGTGATGATGCCCCACGCGATGAAGATCGCGATGTTGGGCATGACCATGCCGGAGAGGAACGTGCCGAACTTCTGAACGGCGACGCGTGCGCCGCCCCGCGACTTCGCGGGTGCGTCGGGCGCTGCAACGGACGACGTTGTCATGTGCGGTGACTTTCTGTGTGGTGGAGCTGCTGCGTGGTGATGGGAGGGGTGGTGCTGGGGGTGGTGGCTCAGGCGGCGTGCGTCGCGGCCGCGGCAGCGGACTTCGCGGCCGCCGCCGTGCTCGCGGCGAGCGCCGCCGTCGCCATCTCGCGGGCCTGTTCGAGCGTGTAGCGGCCGAGTTCGGCGCGCACGTCGGCCAGAGCCGCGGGGGTCATGGAGAGGGTTGTGGCGCCGAGACCGACCAGGACGACGGCGAGCAGCGGGTCGGCTGCTGCTTCACCGCAGATCCCGACGGCCTTGCCGGCGGTCGCCCCCGCGGAGCCGAGCTGCGCGACGAGGCGCAGGACGGCGGGGTGCCACGGGTCCTGGTAGGACGCGACGGTGCCGAGCATGCGGTCGGCAGCCATCGTGTACTGGGTCAGGTCGTTCGTGCCGATCGACACGAAGTCGGCGTTCTGGAACACCTGCTCGGCCATCAGCGCGAGCGACGGCACCTCGGCCATGACACCCGCGGTGCGGATGCCGAGTTCGCGGGCCAGGGTGACGAAGTACTCGGTCTCCTCGGCGTCGGCGACCATCGGGGCCATGACCCACAGGTCGGCCTCGGTCGCGGCGTCGGCCTGGGCGAGCGCGGTGAGCTGGTCGCGCAGGACCTCGGGGTGGTTCCGCAGCGCACGCAGGCCGCGGCGCCCGAGGGCCGGGTTCTCCTCGTCCTTGTCGGTGAGGAACGGCAGGGGCTTGTCGGCGCCGGCGTCGAGCGCGCGCACGACGACCTTCTTGCCGGGGAACGCCGCGAGGAGCTGGCGGTACGACTCGGTCTGCTCGTCGACCGTGGGGGCCTTCGGCGAGTCGAGGAAGAGGAACTCGGTGCGGAAGAGCCCCACGCCCTCCGCACCGAGAGCAACGGCGCCGGCGGCGTCGGCGGGGCTGCCGAGGTTCGCGAGCAGGGGCACGACGTGGCCGTCGGCGAGCGCACCGGCGGTGAGCGGTGCCGCTGCGGCGGCGAGACGGTCGGCGATGCGCTGCTCGACCTCGGCCACGAGCTCCGCAGAAGGGTCGGTCACGACGGTGCCGGCGAGGGCGTCCACGACGACGGACTGGCCGTCGGCCAGGTCGTCGGCGCCGGTCACGCCGACGATGGCGGTGATGCCCTTGGCACGGGCGAGGATCGCGGTGTGCGACGTCGGGCCGCCGTCACGGGTGACGAGCGCGAGCACCTTCTCGAGGTCGAGCAGCGCGGTGTCCGCCGGGGCGAGGTCGCGGGCGACGAGGACGAAGGGGATGTCCGACTCGGGGACGCCGGGTGCGTGCACGCCGCGGAGCTTGGCGATGATGCGCTGGGCGACGTCGTCGAGGTCGGCCGCGCGCTCCCCCATGTAGCCGCCCATGCCGACGAGCAGGTCGCGGAACTGGGCGAACGCCTCGTACACCGCGCGCTCGGCGTTGGTACCGCCGTCGATGCGGGTGTGCACGTCGTCGAGGAGCGTCGGGTCCTGCGCCATGAGCGCCTGGGCCTCGAGCACGGCCTGCGCATCGCCACCGGCGAGCTGTCCGCGCTTGTTGAGGTCGTCCGCCACGGCGGCCAGTGCGTCGTGCACGGCCTGCTTCGCGTCCTCCGCCGAACCCACCAGGGCGTCCTTCGACGGTTCGCCGAGCGGGTCAGCCATCCGGAGCACGGGGCCGTGGGCAACGCCACGGCCGACGCCGGTGCCGAGCAGTTCGGACATTCGAGACTCCTTCATCTCACACGCGCTTGCGGTGGGGTGGATCGTTCGGTGCTGACGACACGGGAACAGACCACGCCCGTGCGGCTGAGCAGCACACTACCCCGCTTCGCGTTGACAAACAAACACATCCGGGGATAAAAATGCAGAAACAGATGCCCGTTTGCGTCTGGCGGATCGAACGCAGGGCACGACGTCGCGGATGTCGCGCCCGAGCATGTCCGTTCCGTTCCGACCCGAGACGACGAGGTCCGATGTACGCACCAGAACGCCACCAGCGCATCGTCGAGCAGGCACGCGCGCAGGGCCGGGTGGACGTCAAGGACCTGGCCGAGTCGCTCGCCGTCACGCCCGAGACCATCCGCCGCGACCTGACGAGCCTGGAACGCCGCGGTCTGGTCCGTCGCGCACACGGCGGCGCGATCCCCGTCGAGCGGATCACCCTGCACCCCGGCGTCGGGGACCGCGGCGGCATCAACCAGGCCGAGAAGATGGTCATCGCCGAGGCCGCCCTGGCGGAACTGCCCGAGAACGGCTCGATCATGATCGACGCCGGCACCTCGACCATCTGCCTGGCCGAGCTGCTGCCGACCGACCGCGGGCTGACCGTGGTCACGCACTCGCTCCCGGTCGCCACCGCCGTCGCGAACCGCCCGGGCATCGACCTGCACCTGCTCGGCGGCAACATCCGCAGCGACTCCCTGGCCGGCGTCGGCACCTGGACGCACCAGCTCATCGGCATGGTCAGCGTCGACGTCGCCTTCATCAGCATCAACGGCATCACGCCGGAGCGCGGCCTGACGACCCACAACATGGCCGAAGCTGCCGTGAAGAGCGCGATGATCAAGTCCGCCCGACGGAGCATCCTGCTCGCCGACCACACCAAGTTCGGCCGCGAGGAGTTCGGTCGCGTCGCCCCGCTCGCCGCGATCGACACGATCATCACCGACCCCGCCGTCAACCTCGACCTGGTCCGCGAGGTCGAGGCCGCCGGTACCGAGGTCTTCTGGCCCGGCCGACCCTGACCGTGCCCCGTTCCCGCCCACCCAGTGCTCGCTAGCATGAGCCAACCACCCATCGACAGGAGTACATCGATGTCCGAAGCCACCCGCACCGTGACCGTCGCCAGCGCATCCGGCCTGCACGCTCGCCCCGCATCCCTCTTCGTCCAGACCGTGACGGCGTCGGGGCACCAGGTCACGATCGCCAAGGGCGACAAGTCCGGGAACGCCGGCAGCATCCTCGCCCTGCTCGGGCTCGGCATCGAGAACGGCGACGAGGTCACCCTCACCGTCTCGGGCGACGACGCCGAGACCACCGCGGACAGCCTGGTCGAGTTCCTGAAGACGGACCACGACGCGGCCTGATCGCGCAGGTCGCGTCCTGCACGCGACCACCAGACGGACGGGAGGCCCGTGGCTGCGCAGCCACGGGCCTCCCGTCCGCCTGTCGGGGGCGTCCAGGGCTGTCGGCACCCGCCGATAAGGTGTTCTGCATGACACGCCTGCGCCTCGCATCCGTCAACGTGAACGGCGTCCGCGCCGCCTTCCGCAAGGGCATGGGCGACTGGCTCACCACCCGCGACGTCGACGTGCTGGCCCTGCAGGAGGTGCGCGCGTCGAGCGACGACCTGGCTGCGCTGCTCGGCGACGAGTGGGACATCGTGCACGACCCGGCGACCGCGAAGGGCCGGGCCGGCGTCGCGATCGCCTCGCGCCACGGTGCTGGTCACACGCGTGCCCAGATCCACCGCGTCGCGCTCGGCCCGGACGACTTCGACTCCGCCGGCCGCTGGCTCGAGGCCGACTACGAGATCGGCGGCACCACCGTCACGGTGGTCTCCACCTACGTGCACTCGGGCGAGGTCGACACCCCCAAGCAGGACGAGAAGTGGAAGTTCCTCGACGCGATGACCGAGCGGCTGCCGGCGCTCCGAGCGCACAACCCGCTCGCGGTCGTCGTCGGTGACCTGAACGTCGGGCACGACGAGCGCGACATCAAGAACTGGAAGGGCAACGTCAAGCGCGCCGGCTTCCTGCCCCGCGAGCGTGCCTACTTCTCGCGGTTCTTCGGCACCGACGGCGAACCGGTCGAGGGCGCCGACGGTTCCACGGGCCCCGGGCTCGGTTGGGTCGACGTGGGTCGCGCCCAGGCCGGTGACGTCGACGGCCCGTACACCTGGTGGTCGTGGCGCGGTCAGGCCTTCGACAACGACACCGGATGGCGCATCGACTACCAGATGGCGACGCCCGACCTGGCCGCCAAGGTCACGGAGTACAGGGTCGACCGCGCCGCGGCGTACGACCAGCGATGGTCCGACCACGCCCCCGTGGTCGTCGACTACGAACTCTGACCCCTCTTCTCTCGCTTCACCTGACGCACCGGAGCACCACCATGACCAAGACCCGCATCTTCTCGGGCATCCAGCCGTCCGCCGGATCGCTGCACCTCGGCAACTACGTCGGGGCACTCATGCAGTGGAGGACCCTGCTCGACGACTACGACGCCATCTACTGCGTCGTCGACATGCACGCGATCACTTCGCCCCAGGACCCGGCCGAGCTCCGCGCGAACACCCGAGCCACCGCTGCGCAGTACATCGCGTCGGGCATCGACCCGTCCAAGGCGACACTGTTCGTGCAGTCGCACGTGCCGGCGCACGCCGAACTCGCCTGGGTGCTGAACACCCTGACCGGCTTCGGCGAGGCGAGCCGGATGACCCAGTTCAAGGACAAGTCGGCACGCCAGGGCGCCGAGGCCGCGTCGGTCGGGCTGTTCACCTACCCGATCCTGATGGCCGCGGACATCCTGCTCTACGACACGAAGGTCGTGCCGGTCGGCGACGACCAGCGACAGCACGTCGAGCTCACGCGCGACCTGGCCGGACGCTTCAACTCGCGGTTCGGCGACACCTTCGTCACGCCCGAGGCGCGGATCCTGACCGAGACCGCACGCATCTACGACCTGCAGGACCCGACCAGCAAGATGAGCAAGTCCGCAGCGTCGGACAACGGCCTCATCCGCCTGCTCGACGACCCGAAGCGCACCGCGAAGAAGATCAAGTCGGCCGTCACCGACGCCGAGCGCGAGATCCGGGCCGACCGCCAGACGAAGCCCGGTGTGACGAACCTGCTGTCGATCCTGTCGGCGTTCACCGGCACCTCGATCGCCGCGCTCGAGGAATCGTTCGCCGGCAAGGGCTACGGCGACCTGAAGGGCGAGGTCGCCGACGCCGTCGTGGCCGAGCTCGAACCGGTCCGCGCCCGCACGCTCGAGCTGCTCGACGACCCGGCAGAGCTCGACCGGCTGCTCGCCGTCGGCGCCGACCGTGCCGAGTCGATCGCGCGGGAGACCCTGACCCGCGTCTACGACCGCATCGGGTTCGTCCCGCGGTCGCGGGGCTGATCGTGCAGCCCGTCACCCTGGAGTCCGCGCGGGTCCGGCTCGACCTGCCCACCCGCGCCGACACCGCGGCGATCACCGAGGCCTGCCAGGACCCGGAGATCGTCCGGTGGACGACGGTGCCGACGCCGTACCGCGAGCAGGACGCCCGGACCTTCGTCGACGCCCTGGTCGGACCGGGGTGGGCCTCGGACCGCGAGTACACCTGGGCGATCCGACCGGCCGGTTCGACGTGGCTCGCGGGCATCATCAGCTACCGCACCGCCGGTCGTGACCTCGGGTTCTGGCTCGCACCGACCGCGCGCGGTGCCGGACTCATGCACGACGCCGTCCGGCTCGTCGTCGACTGGGCGTTCGAGCAGGGCGCGCCGGACGTCTACTGGGAGTGCTACGAGGGCAACACGGCCTCGGCGGCCGTCGCCCGTGGGGCCGGGTTCTCGTTCACCGGCCTCGGCGCGGCCCGGGTCCCGGATCGCGACGGCGGCCCGACCACGGCGTGGACCGCACTGCGACGCGCCGACGGTGCTCCTGCCTCCGAGCTCCCCTGGCCCAGCGCCTGAACGCGCTCACAACCGTGGTGACGTGTCACCCAACCACCGCCGGTAGGCTCGGCCCGTGAGCGACACGGCACGACCCACCGAGGTCCGGGCGATGCGCCGCGGACTCGAACTCGCGGCCCTCGGCCCCGTCGTCGGCGACCATGCCCGCGTCGGCGCCGTGATCCTCTCCCCCACCGGCGAGGTCCTCGCCGAAGGCTGGCACAAGGGCGCCGGCACCCCGCACGCCGAGGTCGACGCGATGGCCAAGGTCGACCCGGCACTGCTGCGCGGTGCAACGGCGGTCGTCACCCTCGAACCCTGCAACCACGTCGGCCGCACCGGACCGTGCGCCGTGGCACTGCTCGACGCGGGGATCGCCCGGGTCGTCTACGCGATCGACGATCCCGGCGCCGACGTGCACGGCGGCGCCGATCGACTCCGTGCCGCCGGGGTCCAGGTCGTCTCCGGGGTCCTGGCCGACCAGGCCGAGGCGTTCCTCGAGCGGTGGCTGCTCTCGGTCCGGCTCGGCCGGCCGTGGGTCACCGTCAAGTGGGCGTCCAGCCTGGACGGGCGCGCGGCCGCCGCCGACGGCACGAGCAAGTGGATCACGGGCGCCGCCGCACGGCAGCACGTGCACGAACAGCGTGCCGCCCACGATGCGATCCTCGTCGGCACCGGCACCGTCCTGGCCGACGACCCGAGCCTGACCGCGCGCGGGGATGCCGGCGAACTGCTCGCCGACCAGCCGCTCGCCGTGGTGCTCGGTGACCGCCCGGTGCCGGCCGACGCCGCGGTCCGTCGGCACCCGCGCGGGCTCGTGTCCCTGCCCGGGCACGACCTGGCCACCTCGCTCGGCGCACTGCGCGGGCACGGCGTGCACTCGGTGTTGGTCGAGGGTGGCCCCACGGTCGCGTCGGCGCTCATCGCCGCCGGACTCGTCGACGAGTACCTCGTGTACATCGCCCCGGTGCTGCTCGGCGGGCCCCGTGTCGCCCTCGACGACCTGGGCGTGGGAAGCATCTCCGACCGTCGGCGGTTGGACGTACTATCGACCACCAGCCTCGGCCCCGACCTGCTGGTCCGAGCCCGACCGCAGCATCCCCAGAACCAGGACCAGCACCAGCACGACCCCCAGCAGCAGCACGACGCGACACCCGGGCTCGGGAACGACGGGCCCACGAACGACCGGAGCACCCCATGACCGATGCGCTGACCTCGCCCACGCCGGGGAGCCCGGTCAAGTTCGAGGTGTCGACGAACGTGCCGACCACCCACGGCACGTTCCAGATGCGCGCCTACCGCGACCTCGTGACGAGCGCGGAGCACGTCGCGATCATCGGCACTCTGCCGGACGGCTCGATGCCCACCGACGGCGCGCTCGTCCGGGTGCACTCCGAGTGCCTGACCGGTGAGGCCTTCGGGTCGCTGAAGTGCGAGTGCGGCCCCCAGCTCGACGCCGCGCTCGACACGATCGCGGCCGAGGGCGGCGTGGTCGTCTACCTGCGCGGGCAGGAGGGCCGCGGCATTGGCCTCATCAACAAGCTCAAGGCGTACCGCCTGCAAGAGGACGGCCTCGACACCCTCGACGCCAACCTCGCGCTCGGACTGCCCGCCGACTCCCGTGCCTACGGCGGCGCCGCGGGCATCCTCGCCGACCTCGGCATCACCCGCGTCCGGCTGCTGTCGAACAACCCGGAGAAGCGGCGCCAGCTCGAGGAGCACGGCATCACCGTCGATTCCCTCGTGCCACTCGTCGTCGGCATCTCCGCGCAGAACGCCGGGTACCTCGACACCAAGCGCGACCGGATGGGCCACCAGCTGCCCGAGCACCTCGAAGCGGGGGCCGGCGCGGGCGCCTGAGCGCGCGTGGGCGACCGATGCCGCGGCCAGCTGACTCTGGGCTGATTCGCAGGCAGACGACATCTGTCGTATGATCGGGCTTCCGTCACAAGCGGTCCCCCTCAGCCGAACGCACCCGACCGGTGCCCGCGCCACCCCGCGCGAACCGATCGGTGTCCGCCGTTTCGGATCCTCGTGCTCCCTGTCCGGAGCACGCAGCACGGAAGACCCCGCCCTGTCATGACCGCCGCCCCGGCACCCGCAACCCCCACCTCCGCTCCGGCACCCGCCGGCAACCCGCGCTCCCGCGTCGTCATCGCGAGCCTCGTCGGCACGTCGATCGAGTTCTACGACTTCTACGTCTACGCGACCGCCGCGGTGCTCGTCTTCCCGACGCTGTTCTTCCCGAACGAGGACCCCACGGCCTCGCAGCTGTCGTCCTTCGTCACCTTCGCCCTGGCGTTCTTCGCCCGGCCGGTCGGGTCGATCATATTCGGGCACTTCGGTGACCGGATCGGCCGCAAGACCACCCTCGTCGCGTCGCTGCTCGTGATGGGCACCGCCACGTTCCTGATCGGCTGCCTGCCCACGTTCGACACCATCGGCGTCTGGGCCCCGATCCTGCTCGCCGTGATGCGCTTCGCCCAGGGTGTCGGGCTCGGCGGCGAGTGGTCGGGTGCGGCCCTGCTCGCGACCGAGAACGCACCGAAGGGCAAGCGCGGCGTGTTCGGCTCGATGCCGCAGCTCGGTGCCCCGATCGGCTTCCTGCTCGCGAACGGCCTGTTCATCGCGATCAACGCGGCGATGCCCGCCGGCGCCGACGGCACCCCGAACGCCGACTTCCAGGCGTGGGGCTGGCGCATCCCGTTCCTGCTCTCCGCCGTGCTCGTCGTCATCGGCCTCTACGTGCGCTTCAAGCTCGTCGAGTCGCCGGTGTTCCGTGGCGTGCAGGAGTCCGGCACGGTCGCGAAGGTCCCGCTCGGTCGCGTGTTCCGCACCTCGTGGCGGGCCGTCATCGTCGGCACGTTCGGCATGGTCGCCACCTACGTGCTCTTCTACTTCATGACGACGTTCACCCTGTCGTACGGCACGACCGGTGCCGAGGCGAGCGCACTCGTCCCGAAGGTCGGCCTCGGCTACACCCGTGGCGAGTTCCTGACCCTGCTCATGATCGGCGTCGTGTTCTTCGGCATCTTCACGCCGATCGCCGGGCTGCTCGCCGACAGGTTCGGCCGCCGCAGGACCCTCATCCCGACCACGATCGGCATCGCGCTGTTCGGCCTGACGTTCCAGTTCTGGTTCGCGGCGTCGAGCGGGCCGATCACCGTGGTGACGTTCCTCATCGTCGGGCTCTCGCTGATGGGGCTGACCTTCGGTCCGATGGGTGCGCTGCTGCCTGAGCTGTTCCCGACGAACGTCCGGTACACCGGCTCGGCCATCGCCTACAACGTCGCCTCGATCCTCGGTGCGTCGCTCGCCCCGACCATCGCGTTGGCGCTCTGGAAGCCGGACGGCGACATCTTCCTGGTCGGCCTGTACCTGACGATCGCCGCGGTCGTGACGCTGGTCGCGCTGCTCTTCGTGCGCGAGACCAAGTCGAAGGACATCGCCGACGCCTGATCGGCGACGCATCCGCGGGACGGGAGGCCCGGTGCCAGCTGGCACCGGGCCTCCCGTCCGTCGTGTGCGCGGCCCCACTGCGCGGCTCGCGCCGTCAACGCAGGTTGACGTATGTCGTCGCGTCAATGTAGGTTGACAGGCATGGACCGACCGACCATCACGAGCCTCGCGGCCGGAGCATCGGGGGACGACCCGTTCTCCGCCCTCGCCAACGTGCGGGAACTGCGCCGTGAGCTCGACCGGACCGAAGAGCTCGCCGCGCGACGTGCCCGCACCGCCGGCGCCTCGTGGCAGGAGATCGCAACGCTGCTCGGTGTCAGCCGACAGGCAGTGCACAAGAAGTACGGCAGAAACTAGGAACACGATGAGCTTCCCCTTCGCACGTCCGAAGACTTCCGACGGCCCCCGCGCCACGTTCGGTCGCCTGCTGTCCTACCTGTTCGAGAACAAGCCCGCGATGGTCGTGATCATCGTGCTGAGCGTCCTCGGCGCGGGGGCCTCGCTCGCGCAGCCGCTCCTGGTCAACCAGGTCATCACCGCGGTGCAGCAGGGCAACACCCTGAGCACGCTCGTGTGGCTGCTGGTCGGGCTCGTCATCGTCGCCGGGGTGCTGAACGGTGTGCAGCACTTCCTGCTGCAGCGCGCGGGCGAGGGCGTCGTGCTCTCCACCCGCCGCAAGCTCATCGCCCGCATCCTCAACCTGCCGATCTCGGAGTTCGACACCCGCCGGACCGGTGACCTGGTGTCCCGTGTCGGCAGCGACACCACGCTCCTGCGGGCCGTCCTGACCCAGGGACTGATCGAGTCGATCGGCGGCGCACTCACGTTCATCGGCGCCATCGTCGCGATGGCGATCATCGACCCCCTGCTGCTCGGCATCGTGATCGTGATCGTCCTGATCGCCATCGTCGTCGTCGGCGGGTTGAGCCGTCGCATCCGGGTCGCCTCGAAGCGTGCGCAGGAGAAGGTCGGCGACCTCACCGCAGCGGTCGAACGCGGGATCGGCGCGGTCCGCACCATCCGTGCGGCCGGCGCCACCGAGCGCGAGGTGCGCGAGGTCGACGGCCACGCGACCGAGGCGTACAAGCGCGGCCTCGACATCGCCAAGATGTCCGCCTTCGTGGTCCCCGTCGCGAGCATCGTCATGCAGGTCGCGTTCATCGCCGTCCTGGGCGTCGGCGGGGCACAGGTCGCGGCCGGCACCATCACCATCGCGACGCTCATCACGTTCATCCTGTTGCTCTTCATGATGATCATGCCGCTCGGCCAGGCGATGGGCGCAGCCGTCGCCGTCGCCCAGGCGCTCGGCGCGCTCGGCCGGATCGAGGAGATCCTGCACCTGCCGACCGAGTCGCAGGACGACGAGTCGGTCCGGCCCGCCACGGCGGTCGCCACCGACGACGCCATCGCGTTCGAGCACGTGTCGTTCCGGTACCGCGCCCAGGCGGACGCCTCGGGTGCCGACGGCGCGGTCGCGTCCGACCCCGCGGACCGTCCAGGAGGCCCGGATCACGTCGACGACGAGCGCTCGGCTGACGACGTGGTGCTCCACGACGTGTCGTTCCGGGTGCCCCGCGGCTCGCGCGTGGCACTCGTCGGCCCGTCCGGTGCCGGCAAGTCGACGACGCTCGCGCTGATCGAGCGGTTCTACGACCCCACCGACGGCGTGATCCGCCTGGGCGGCATCGACGTCCGTGGCATGGACCGCGACGAGCTGCGTGCCCAGATCGGCTACGTCGAGCAGGACGCGCCCGTGCTCGCCGGCACGATCCGTGCCAACCTGCTGCTCGGGTCACCGAACGCCACCGAGGACGACTGCGTCCGGGTGCTCGAGGCGGTCAACCTCGGCGAGGTCCTGCACCGCGATCCCCGTGGTCTCGACGCGCAGGTCGGTGAGGACGGCGTGATGCTCTCCGGTGGCGAACGGCAGCGCCTGGCCATCGCCCGCGCGCTGCTCGCCGCTCCCCCGATCCTGCTGCTCGACGAGTCGACGTCGTCACTCGACGGGGTCAACGAGCAGAAGATGCGGCTCGCGATCGACGCCGTCGCCGAGGACCGCACCCTGCTCGTGATCGCGCACCGGTTGTCGACGGTGGTCGACTCCGACGTGATCGTCGTCCTCGAGCACGGCCGGGTGGTCGGCAGCGGCACGCACTCCGAGCTCGTGGAGTCGACGCCGCTCTACCGCGACCTGGCGAAGCACCAGCTGCTCGTGTGAGTGACGGTACGGCCGCGTGCACCGCGGCCGTACCGTCGATCCAGGCTCAGGCGGCGAAGGGGTCCGGCGTCAGCACGTAGACGGTTTCGAGGTACTCCTCGATGCCCTCGTGCGAGCCCTCGCGACCGAGGCCGGAGGACTTCACGCCGCCGAACGGGAACGCTGCGTTCGAGACGACGCCCGTGTTCAGCCCGAGCATGCCCGTCTCAAGACGCTCGGCGAGCCGCTGGCCACGGCGGAAGTCGGTCGTGAAGGCGTAGGAGATGAGCCCGTACTCGGTGTCGTTCGCGAGCCGGATCCCCTCGTCCTCCGTGCTGAAGCGCGTCACCGAGGCGACCGGACCGAAGATCTCCGTCGTCATGATCTCCGAGCCGGGCTGCACGTCGTCGATCACCGTGGGCTCGTAGAACGTGCCCGGGCGGTCGATCCGGTGCCCGCCGGTCACGAGTCGGGCACCGCGGCCGAGGGCGTCGTCGACGAGCGAGGCGGCCTTGTCCACGGCGCGGTCGTCGATGAGCGGTCCGAGCGTCGTGCCGTCCTCGGTGCCCCGACCGACGCGCAGGGCATCCACCTTCGCGGTGAGGGCCGTGACGAACGCGTCGGCGATGCCGTCCTGCACGAAGAACCGGTTCGCGGCGGTGCAGGCCTCTCCCGTGTTGCGGAACTTCGCGAGCATCGCCGCGTCCACCGCCTCGTCGAGGTGGGCGTCGTCGAACACGAGCAGCGGAGCGTTGCCGCCGAGCTCCATGCTCGTCTTGAGCACGTTGTCCGCCGCCTGCTTGAGGAGCGCCGAACCGACCGGTGTCGAACCGGTGAACGTGAGCTTGCGCAGGCGCGGGTCGGCGATGATCGGCTCGGACAGTCCCTTGGCGTCACTCGACGGGATCACGTTGAGCACGCCGTCCGGCAGCCCGGCACGGCGGAACAGCTCGACCAGGAACAGGGTCGTCAGCGGGGTGAGGTCGGCCGGCTTCGCGACCACCGTGCAACCGGCGGCCAGGGCCGGTCCGATCTTCCGGGTCGCCATCGCGAGCGGGAAGTTCCACGGCGTGATCGCGTAGACGGGGCCGACCGGACGCTTCAGCACGATCGCGCGGCCCGTGCCTTCCGGGTTCGTGCGGTAGTCGCCGGTGATGCGCACCGCTTCCTCCGAGAACCACCGGAGGAACTCGCCGCCGTACACGACCTCGCCGCGGGCCTCGGCCAGCGGCTTGCCCATCTCGAGCGACATCAGGGCCGCGAGGTCGTCGGCGTGCTCGTGCACCAGGTCGAAGGCCCGGCGCAGGATGTCCGAGCGCGTGCGCGGGGCCGTCGCTGCCCACGACGCCTGCGCCTCGGCGGCGGCGTCGAGGGCGGCGATGCCGTCCTCGGGGGTGGCGTCGGCGACCTCGGCCAGGACGGCACCGGTCGACGGGTCGTGCACGGCGAACGTGGAAGCGCTCGACGAGGCACGCCAGGTGCCGCCGATGAAGAGTCCGGTGGGGACGCCCTCGATGCGGACGTGTTCGTCGGCGACGGTGGTGGTGGTCTCGTTCGTGGTGGTGTCGGTCACAGTCGTGCTCCTCCTGGGTTCGCGAGGCCCTCGTCCATGTCGCTGCGGTCGACGTGTCCGCCGGCCGCCCGGATCTCTTCGAGCGCCCGGGCGCTGCGCTCGGCGTCGACACCGGCCACCAGGTCCTCGTAGACGGCGACGTCGAGGCCCGCGGCACGGGCGTCGAGCGCCGAGGCTCGGACGCAGTGGTCGGTCGCGATGCCGACGACGTCGATCGTGTGCACGCGGCGCTCGGCGAGCACCTCGGCCAGCGGGACGCCCGTCTCGGTCCGGGCCTGGAACGCCGAGTAGTCCGGCGTCCCCTGTCCCTTGAGGACGTCGACGTCGATCAGTGCGGTGTCGAGATCGGGGTGGTAATCGGCGCCGGGTGTGCCGGCGACGCAGTGCACCGGCCAGGTGTCGACGAAGTCGGGTCCTTCGGGTCCGGCGAAGTGTCCGCCGTTGTCGTCGTCGCCGTGGTGCCAGTCGCGGGACGCCACGATCAGGTCGTACTCGTCCCCGTGCCGACCGAGGAACGCGGTGATGCGCTCCGCGAGCGCCGCTCCCCCGGTGACCGCGAGCGCACCGCCCTCGGTGAAGTCGTTCTGGACGTCCACGACGAGCAGTGCTCTTGCCATGGGTCCATTCAACACCCGTCGGCTCAGGAGCCGGTGAGCTTGCTCCCGCACGAGTAGGTCGCGGCGGTCACCGCGTCGAGCGCCGGCAGTGCCGCCGCACGCGGCGAACCGATGGCGTAGAAGGCGAAGGTCAGCCGCGACCCGTCGGCGGCGTCGATGTAGCCGCCGAGGGTGTTCGCGCTGTCGATCCAGCCGGTCTTCGCGTGCACCTTGCCGCGGGCGACCGCGTTCGCGCCGGTGAACCGGCTGGCCAGGGTGCCGGACTGGCCGGACACCGGCAGGGCGTTCGCGAGCGTGCCGAGGCCCTTCGCGCCGGAGGCGACCTGCACCATGAGGTGCGCGACGAACTCCGGCGACACGGCGTTCGAGGCGCTCTCGCCCGAGCCGTCCTTGATGACGATGCCGGCCGGGTCGAGGCCGTAGGAGCGCAGTGCCGACTGGTACACGGACGACAGCGACGCCGCGGAGCCGTTCGAGCCGGACTCCTTCGAGGACACCCGGGCGAGCATCTCGGCCAGGGTGTTGTCCGAGTTCGGGATCATCTGCCCGATGAGCGTCGACACCGGCTGCGACGACACCGTGGCGATCGTCTCGGTGCCGGTGGTCGCCCGCTTGACGATCTGCGCGGACCCGGCGCCCGCGACGCCCGCGTTCGCCAGTGCCGTGCGGAACGCGATGCCGGCGCGTCCGACCGGGTCCTCCGACCGGGGCGAGGTCGCCGCTGCGGGGTTCGCCCGGTCACCGTCGACCATGAGCGCCGTGACCTCCGGCTGGTACCCGATGGTGCGCTCGGACACCGGCCACGTGGGGTCCCAGGCGTCGGCGTCGCTCCAGTACGAGTCGTCGGTGACGATCGTGGTGACCGGGGTGTCACCGACCTTCGCCTTCACCTGCTGCGCGAGCTGGGCGAGGGTCGGGGCACCCGGGTACACCGTGCCGCCGCCGGCGGACAGCGTCGCGTCACCGTGGCCGACCAGGGCGACGGTGTTCGCGGACTCCCGTGCGACGGTCGTCGGGATGCGGTGATCGCCCCCGAGTACCGAGAGCGCGGTCGCCGAAGTCAGGGTCTTCATGACGCTGCCGGTCTGGGCGGCCCGCTCGCCGTGCTCGGAGAACAGGACCTTGCCCGTCTTCGCGTCCATCACGTACCCCTCGAAGTCGCCCAGGCCGCTCGCCGACGCAGCCGTCGCGATCGAGCAGGTCCGGAGCGCGGACGGACCGGCGAGGTCGTCCGGCACCGCGCGGGCATCGGCGGTCGGGGTGGGGGACGGCTTCGTCGTCGGGCGCTTCGTGGTGGGCGTCCGGTCCGGAGCCGAGGACGCGGTCCGGGTCGGGCTCGGCGCCGCAGCGGTCCGGGAGTCCGGGGTCGTGGCCGCCGCGACGGCGACGGCCCCACCGGAACCGACCACCAGCAGCGCCGCGAGACCACCGGCGATCCATGGGACCGGGCGTCGTGCAGCGGAGGCGCGCACCGCGGTGACGGCGGCGCGGAACCGCTCCGGGACGGAACGCGGGGTGGGCTGCTGCTCGGACATCGCGACCGATCCTACGGAACTGCGGCAGGAGCCTCCAGGCCGGATCCGGGATCCGTTGCGGACGGGAGCCGGGTCAGGGAGCCGTGACCGGACCGTCGGCCGGGTACCGGACCCCGACCTGGCGTCGTGCCTCGTCCAGCACCGCCATGATCGCAACGGTCTCGTCCGGGTCCATCGGGCCGCCGTCGTGGCGGCCCGACATGATCATCGTCTCGAAGGCGCGGGCCTCGTGTCCGTAGCCGGCGAGCTCCTCGCGGCCGTCGAACTCCTCGACCACGGCACCGTCGCGGTCACGGATCCGCCAGGTGGTCGGCGTGTACCAGGTGGAGTCGAGGTCGATGCGGCCGGTCTCGCCGATGATCGCCGCGGTGTTCGGGCTCCGCAGGTCCATCCCGAAGTGGATCATCGACTGCGCACCGCCCTCGTGCGTCATGACCAGGCCCATCTGCTCGTCGACGCCCTGCTCGCTCAGCGTGCCCGCCGCGACGAGCGCGGTCGGCACCCCCAGCACGTCCACCGCGAAGGACACGGGGTAGATCCCGAGGTCGAGCAGCGCTCCCCCGCCGAGTGCCGGGTCGCGCAACCGGTGGTCGGGGTCCGTCGGGAGGGCCTGGTGGTGGGTCGCCTCGACGACCACCGGGCGGCCGATCCGGCCCTCGGCGACGACCTCGCGGATCATCGCCATCTGCGGCAGGAAGCGGGTCCACATCGCTTCCATCACCGCGACGCCCGCGTGCCGAGCCGCGTCGATGACCGTACGGGCCTCGTCCGCGGTCATCGTGAAGGCCTTCTCGACCAGGACGTGCTTGCCCGCCCGGATCGCGAGCAGGGCGTCCTCGGCGTGCCGGACGTGCGGGGTCGCGACGTAGACCGCGTCGACATCGTCGTCCGCCACCAGGTCCTCGTAGGAACCGTGTGCCCGGTCGATGCCGAACTCGGCGGCGAAGGCCTCGGCGTGTTCGCGGGTGCGGCTGCCCACGGCGGTGAACACGATGCCGGCCGTGGTGCAGTCACCCACGAAGGACCGCGCGATGCCGCCTGTGCCGATGACTCCCCAGCGAACCGTCATGGGTCCTGTCTACCAGGGCGGGGTGGGCCGTGGCGGGGCCTGCCTCGGGGCGTCAGCGGCGGTGCTTGCCGAGCGCGGCGTCCGGGGCGGCCATCGGGTGGTTCCGGAACCAGCGCAGGAGCTCACGGGCACGGCTCGTGTCGGCGCTCGCGTCCCCCTTGGCGAGGAACGAGTCGAAGCCGTCGGGCAGGTCGGCTTCGGCCTCCCGGTGGAACGCCATCTTCCACTCGCCGAAACGGCGGGTGTGGATGCGCTCCTCGACCAGCAGACCGACGTCGGTGTGCCGCGGGTCGTCGATGATGCGCTGGTACGTCTCGAGCACGGCCGCCTCGGGGCCCTCGAGCAGCTGCATGAACCGGCCGTCCTTGTAGACGAGCAGACCGGACAGGCCGGATGCGGTGTTGCGGACCCGTGCGTGCTCGAGCAGTGCGTCGAGCCGCTCCTGGTCGAACACCTCGTTCGCTGCGCTCATGTAGACCAGGGACAGCAGCATGACGACCTCTCGGTGACGACGGAACGGGTTCTCTCTCATCGTGGACCGCGCCGACGCCGTCGGGCAGCCCCAGAACGGGGATCGTTCCCGCCCGCGCACCCGCGTCGAGGTTCGGGTCATCGACGCGAGCACACGGGTGTCGGGTCGTACGACCGGACTGATTCGGAGCCCCCGTCCGGGGGGTTTGGTCACTCCGTGTCGTAAGTACGGACCCAGTCGATCTGCACGTGCCCCGGGTCGCCCCAGTTGCCGATCTGGAACATGTAGCGGTGCGGGGTGGTGGGCACGTTGCGCGGCACCGTGAACACCAGCTTGCCGTCGAGGTAGTACCGGATGATCTTCCCCGGCACCCACTCGGTCGTGTAGGTGTGCCAGTCGTTCCAGGACACCCGGGTGTTGTAGTGCTCGGTCCGCTTCTCGAGCCCCTGGAGCATCGAGTGGTGGAAGACGCGCGGTGAGCCGTCGAACTGCCCCTCCGGGTAGTTCAGCTCGCCGTCCGCCCACGCGTTCGACGTCGGCCAGAGCATGACCGCGATCCCGTTGCCGTCCCCACCGGTCGCCCGCGCACGGATGCTGAAGGTGCCGCCGACGTGCGACCAGGCACCGGTGGGCGTACCGAACGTCCCGGCAGCGCCGTGCTTCCCGTCCATCGAGACGTCCAGGTAGCCGTCGTGAGCGCTGATGAGCTTGTCCGAGTAGTACTTGCCGCCCGTGCCGTCGGGGTACGGCTGCCACGAGTTCCGGTACGTCTCCGCGAAGGGGCCGCCGGCTGCTGCCGGGGTGTCGAAGTCCTCGGAGAAGGTCGGCTCGCGGTCCGCCAAGTACGCGGGACCGGTCGCGGACGCCGTCGGGGTCGCGGACGAACCGGTGCTCGGCGACGAGGTCGAGGCGGACGTGGCACGGGACTCGGGCACGGCTGCCGCGGTGACCGCCAGGGCTCCGGCGGTGGCAGCGACCACGACGATGACCAGGACGCGCTTCAGCACGGCGTCACCGCCGGTGGAGCGCTGGGCTGGTGGTCGGTCATCATGTCCCCCGTATCGCGGACAAGGCTAGCCCGCGAACACGCCCGACGTCTGCCCCTCGGGCGAGGGACACGGGTTTCGTCCGGAATACGAAAACCCCGGTCAGAGCCACATCGAGTGGGTCTGACCGGGGTGTTCACGGAGCCGCCTGTCGGAATCGAACCGACGACCTATTCATTACGAGTGAATCGCTCTACCGACTGAGCTAAGGCGGCGCACACCCCATGTCCGGAGTGGCACGAGCAATGACTATACAGGTTCAGACGAGTGAACGCGAAACCAGCACGCCGAGCTCGGAGAAGGACCGTTCGAGCTCGTCCACCAGGTGTGTTCCGGCTTCGGAACCCGACCATTCCCACCATGCGTGGCGCAGGGCGGCGAGGGCGACGATGGCCGCGAGACCCGCGCGGCGGCGGAGTGCCTCGGCGTCGGCGGCGAGCTCCGGGTCGGCGTGTTCGAGCCGGCGCGCGACGGCCGCCTGCAGCTCCGCCTGGAACTCCTTCATGGACGCCATGCGACGACTGAACAGCTCCGGGTTCGCGCGGAGGACCTGCTGCCGCTCCTCGATGAGCCCGCGCTCCTCGATCAGTTCGCGCGTGGAGTGCACGAGCAGCGTGCCGATGTCCGCGAGCAGGTCACCGCTCGGACCACCGTCGACGAATGCCTGCAGCGCAGCGTCGTCCGGGAGCCGCGGGTCGTCCCCGAGGATCGCCTGCTCCTTGCTCGGGAAGTAGTTGAAGAACGTCCGGGGCGAGACGTCCGCCCGCCGGGAGATCTCGTCCACCGTGACCGCGCCGAGGCCGTCCTCGATGGCGATCCGGAGCGCAGCCTGCTGGATGGCGCGCCGGGTGGCGCGGCGCTTCCGTTCGCGCAGGCCGGGTTCAGCGTCGGGCATGCCGTGATTGTCGCACGCCGGGCTTCAGCGGCGGGCTCGGGCGATGGTGACGAGCAGTGCTTCGAGTGCCAGGAGTGCCGCCACGTTCGCCGCGATCCGCTGGCGCGCCAGGGCGACGGCGTCGAGGACCTCGAGCGCGGCAGCGGGCGGTGTCGTCGGCAGCGCGTGCTCGAGCTGGTCCCGCATGGACAGGTTGACCGGTTCCGCCGGGGCGCCGAGCCCCAGCAGGAGCAG
This sequence comes from Curtobacterium sp. BRB10, assembly GCF_031844325.1. Classification (NCBI taxonomy): domain Bacteria; kingdom Bacillati; phylum Actinomycetota; class Actinomycetes; order Micrococcales; family Microbacteriaceae; genus Curtobacterium; species Curtobacterium sp. BRB10. The sequence continues at coordinate 613,192 of NZ_JAUZVA010000001.1, read as the reverse complement.
GTCGCGGTACAGGGACGAGACGTCGACCAGGATCCGGTCGAGGCCGTCGCGCAGGCTGCGGGTCGCCCGGCGTTTCTGGTCGTCCTCGAGGGCACGGAGCTGCGACCGGAGCGCCGGCGGGATCGTCCCGCCCGGTTCGACCCCGAGCGAGCGGAGGGCCGCGTCGCGCTCTTCGGAGTCGCGCTGCTCGGTGATGGACTTGGCGTCCTCGTCGGCGACGGCGAGGAGCTCGGCGGCCGCCATGACGGCGTCACCCACGCTCCGCACGCCGAGCACGGTCGTCAGGGTCCGGCGGCGACGATCACGTGCTGGCTCGCTCGTGGCCAGGCGCTGTGCCATGCCGATGTGGCTCTGTGCCTGACGAGCGGCGTCCATCGCGAGGGCACGGTCGACGCCGGTCCGGGCGACGAGGAGGTCGGCGACGGACTCGATGCCGGGCACGCGCAGGCGGACCGAGCGGACGCGGGACCGGATCGTCGGCAACAGGTCGGCCTCACTCGGGGCGCAGAGGATCCACACCGTGCGCTCCGGGGGTTCCTCGAGCGCCTTGAGCAGCAGGTTCGAGGTGCGCTCGGTCATGCGGTCGGCGTCCTCGATGATGACGACGCGGTAGCGCCCGACCGACGGCGAGTAGTACGACGAGGTGACGAGCTGCCGGATCTCGTCGATCGTGATGATCACGCGCTGGGTCGTGAGCACCGAGACGTCGGGGTGGGTCTTCGCGGTGATCTGCCGCAGGGTGTGGTCGTCATCGGGGCCGTTGCCGACGAGCGCCGCGGCGAAGGCGGTCGCCACGTTGGAACGCCCCGACCCGGGCGGACCGGTGATGAGCCACGAGTGGGTCATGCCGCCGGTGCCGTCGGTCGACTCGGCCGCGTTGCGCAGCGACGCGACCGCTTCTTCCTGCCCGGTCAGGCCGTCCCACACGCTCACGGCACCATCCTGTCAGTGACCACCGTCATGCCCGGTCGATCCCGACGAGCGGGGCGACCGCTCGACGGACCACGTCCTGCACGGTGTCGGTCGGGGCCGAGGCGTCGACCACCAGGAAGCGCGCCGGCTCGGCCTCGGCCATCGCGAGGAAGGCCTGACGCACGGACTCGTGGAACGCCGCGGCCTCGGACTCGAGACGGTCGAAGGTGTCACCCCGTGCCGCGGCCACCCGGGCGCGGCCGACGGTGACGTCGAGGTCGAGCAGGATCGTGAGGTCCGGTGCCAGACCGTCCACTGCCCACTCCGACACGGAGCGGACCTGCTCGGCGCCGAGCCCGCGCGCGACGCCCTGGTAGGCGACGGACGAGTCGATGTAGCGGTCCTGCAGGACGACCTCGCCGCGTGCGATCGCCGGACGCACGACAGTCTCGACGTGCTGGGCACGGTCGGCCGCGTACAGCAGCGCCTCGGCACGGGGCGCGACGTGGCCCCGCTCGTGCAGGACCATCTGCCGGATCTGGACACCGAGGTCGGTGCCGCCGGGCTCGCGGGTGCGGACCACGGTCCGACCGTGCGCACCGAGCCACGCCGAGAGCAGCTCCGCCTGGGTCGTCTTGCCCGCGCCGTCGCCACCCTCGAGCGTGATGAAGCAACCGGTCACTTCTTCTTGGCCGCCGTCCGACGAGCCGGGGTCTTCTTCTTGACCGGCCCCTTGGCGCGCTTGTCGGCGATGAGCTGGACCGCGCGGGCGTGGTCGACGGCCTCGACGTCCTCGCCCTTCGGGATGGTCGCGTTCGTCTCGCCGTCGGTGACGTACGGGCCGAACCGGCCGTCCTTCATCTTGATCGGCTTGCCGGACACCGGGTCGGCGTCGAACTCCTTGAGCGCGGCGCTCGCGGTGCGGTTGCCGCCGTACTTCGGCTGCGCGAACAGCTCGAGTGCACCGGGCAGGTCGATGTCGAAGATCGCGTCCTCACCGGGCAGGGTCCGGGTGTCGGTCCCCTTCTTCAGGTACGGACCGTACCGGCCGTTCTGTGCCGTGATGTCGTTGCCCGTCTCCGGGTCCTGGCCCACGACGCGCGGAAGGTCGAGGAGCTTCAGCGCGGTCTCGAGGTCGACGGTCTGCGGGTCCATCGACTTGAAGAGCGAAGCGGTGCGTTCCTTCGGCGCCACGGCCTTCTTCGTCGTCTTCTTCGCAGGCGCCTTCTTGGCGGGGGCCTTCTTCGCGGTCGCGGTCGCCGTCTCGCTCGTCGCGGTCGCAGCAGCTGATCCAGCCGCCGGGGCCTCTGCCGCTGCGGGCGCCTCGACGACCTCGCCGGTCTTCGGGTCCACGATGGGTTCGGGCTCCGGGGTGCGCTCCGTGACGTAGGGGCCGAAGCGGCCGTCCTTCGCCAGGACCTCCTTGCCGGTCTCCGGGTTGATCCCGACGACGCGGTCGCCGATCACCGGGGCGTCGACGAGTTCCTTCGCCTTCTCGACGGTCAGCTCGTCGGGAGCGAGGTCCTCGGGCACGTTCACGCGCCGCGGCTTCTCGGGGTCGTCGCTCGGCACCTCGATGTAGGGGCCGTACCGACCGATCCGGAGCGTGAGGCCCGGAGCGAGCTCGACCGAGTTGATCTCGCGGGCGTCGATCTCACCGAGGTTGTCGATGACGGTCCGCAGGCCGCGCTGGTCGTCGTCGCCGCCACCGAAGTAGAAGCCCTTGAGCCAGTCCACCCGGTCCGCATCGCCGCGGGCGATGCGGTCGAGGTCTTCTTCCATCTCGGCGGTGAAGTCGTACTCCACGAGCTCGCCGAAGTACTCCTCGAGCAGGCGCACCACGCTGAACGCGATCCAGTTCGGCACCAGCTGCGTGCCGCGGAGCGAGACGTAGCCGCGGTCGATGATCGTCGGGCTGATCGTGGGGTAGGTCGACGGGCGCCCGATCCCCAGCTCTTCGAGCGTCTTGATGAGGCTCGCCTCGGTGAAGCGCGGCGGCGGGGTGGTGTCGTGCCCCTTCGCCTCGACGTCGGTGACCGTGAGGTGCTCGCCCTGGGCCACGTTCGGCAGGGCGACGTCCTGACCGGCACGCTCGGAGGACTCGTGGCGGTCCTCGTCACGGCCTTCTTCGTAGGCGCTGAGGAAGCCACGGAAGGTGATGACGGTGCCGGAGGCGGTGAACTCGGCGTCCGTGCCGTTCGCGGTCGCGGCGATGCCCTCGACCGACTCGGTGGAGGAGATGCCGAGCACGATCGACGCGGTCGAACCCTTGGCGTCCGCCATCTGGGACGCGATGGTGCGCTTCCAGATGAGGTCGTAGAGGCGCCACTCGACACCGGTCAGGGTGCCCTGCAGGTCCTGCGGGGTGCGGAAGGAGTCGCCGGCGGGACGGATCGCCTCGTGCGCCTCTTGCGCGTTCTTGCTCTTGCTCGCGTACAGGCGGGGCTTGTCGGGCACGGTGACCGAGCCGTACAGGTCCGCTGCCTGCTTGCGGGCCGCGTCGATGGCCTGCTTCGAGAGCGAGACCGAGTCGGTACGGATGTAGGTGATGTATCCGTTCTCGTACAGGGTCTGCGCAGCACGAGCGGTCTGTCGCGGGGACAGACGGAGCTTGCGCGCGGCCTCCTGCTGGAGCGTCGACGTGGTGAACGGCGCGGCCGGGCGCCGCGTGTACGGCTTCGAGTCGACGCTGCGGACGGTGGCATCGCCGGCGCGCTCGAGGACCGTCGTCAACGACGCGGCAGCGGCCTCGTCGAGCCGGACGACGTCACCACTGAGCGTGCCGCGGTCGTCGAAGTCACGGCCGGAGGCGACGCGGGTGCCCTGGACCCGGGCGAGTCGCGCGGAGAAGGAGGACTCGCCGGCCTTCTCGAACCGGGCGGAGAGGTCCCAGTAGTTGGCGGACACGAAGGCCAGGCGCTCGCGCTCACGGTCGACGACGAGGCGGGTGGCGGCGGACTGCACACGGCCGGCGGACAGACCGGGCGCGACCTTGCGCCACAGGACCGGGGAGACCTCGTACCCGTACAGACGGTCGAGGATGCGGCGGGTCTCCTGCGCGTCGACGAGCGCGGTGTCGAGCTCACGGGTGGCCTCCTGCGCGCGCTGGATCGCCTCCTTCGTGATCTCGTGGAAGACCATCCGCTTGACGGGGACCTTCGGCTTCAGGACCTGCAGCAGGTGCCACGCGATCGCTTCACCCTCGCGGTCTTCATCTGTTGCGAGGTAGAGCTCGTCGGCGTCCTTGAGGGCGCGCTTCAGCTCGGAGACGGTCTTCTTCTTGGCGTCGGACACGACGTAGTACGGCTCGAAGCCGTTGTCGACATCCACCGAGAACTTGCCGAGGGAGCCCTTCTTGAGCTCGGCCGGCAGGTTCTTCGGCTCGACGAGGTCGCGGATGTGTCCGACCGAGGCCTGGACTTCGTATCCGTCACCGAGGTATTGCGCGATCGTCTTCGCCTTCGCAGGGCTCTCGACGATCACGAGCTTCTTCGTGCCTGGCACGTGTCTCCTTGATCGATGGTGCTGATCGGCCCTGTCCACGAGCGTGTCCGGGTCGACCGGGACATCGGTGACCGCGGGCCGACAGGCACACCATACACATAGTGTTCGGGCGGGTCGCCTGCCGGACCGGCCACCGCGACTGCGTCGACGACGAACGGACCCGTGCCCACGACCACGCGGACCCGGGCCGTGGTGGCGACGAGTTGGCAGGCGTCGAGGATGGCCCCGTTCGCCCTGGCGATCCGGGTGGCGATCGCACACGGTTCCCCCGGTACCAGTCCGGTGGCGGCCGCGGCGGTGCCCACGGCGGCGGCGTCGGCGGTGCCCTGGGCGCGGACGGCCTGTGTCCGGTGACCGGCTGCGGCGAGCGCCGACGACCCGACGAGGACACCCACGCCGAGGACCGCCACGAGCAGGACGGTCGCCGACCCGCGTTGACCGTCGGAACTCGTCACGTCAGCCCCCTCGGGCCAGGGCGCACCCCGTCGCGGTCAGCGGGAGCGCCGCGAAGGGACCGGCCCCGCCGCGCGTGGCGTCGACGCACACCATGTCATCGTCCGACCGGACGACGATCGAGACCCCCGGCACGATCCGGTCGGCCGCGGACCGGCCCTGGCGCTCGTCGTCCCGACCGACCGCCCGGGCCGCGGTGGCTGCGGCGAGTTGCAGACGGCCCTGCGCGTCGACGACGATGACGGCCGCGACGAGGGCGGTCAACACGAGCGCCACCACGGGGAGGGCCACCGCGAACTCGACGGTCACCGAGCCGCGCTCACAGTGACAGCGCGCCACGGACGAGGTCAGTGAGGATGGTCTGGACCTCGCCGGAGCGCATGACGGCGACGAGCACACCGGCGAAGGCCACGGCGGCGAGGATGACGACCGCGTACTCGGCGGTGGCCGATCCCCGGTCGTCCCGCAGCCGGGACGACCATCGGGCGACGGGGGGACGCGGGCGACGGCGGCGGATGGCCGGACGGGTGCGGCGGTCGGGGGATGACGTGGTGCTCATAGAGCCCTTCCTTTCTGGTGGGTGGGACCAGCGTGTCGGGGCTGGGGTGTCGACGAAGCGGCCTCGGCGCCATCTGTGGAGAGGTCACGCCACCCCGCCCACCGTGGAGGAGAGGACCCCGACCACCACGGGCACCACCCCGACGAGCACGAACGCCGGCAGGACGCAGACCCCGAGCGGCAGCACCAGTCGGACGGCCAGTCGTTCCGCCGCCACGAGCCCCTCGGCAGCGGCTTCGTCGCGCACGTCCTCGGCGGCGCGGCGGAGCAACCCCGCGGCGGGCACCCCCGCCCGACGGGCGAGGTCGAGGACCTCTCGCAGCCGGTCCAGGTCTCCGGCGGGCGGGGCGGCTCCCGCGGACGCCTGGGCGACTGCCTGCCCGGCGGCGGTCCACGACCCGCCTCCGGCGACCGCCACGGCCCAGGCGTCGAGGAGCGCCCCGGGGACGCGGCCGTCGGGGGTCGCGGAACGGACCAGCCGGGTGGTCCACCGTCGCCCGGCCAGGACGAGGGCCGCCGCGGTGCACGAGCACGCCCAACCGGCCGGTGAACCCACCAGGACCTCGACGGCACCGGCACCCCAGGCCGCACCGAGCCCCAACCCGAAGAGCGGCAGTGCGAGCACGACCCGCGCGCTCGTCCGCGGGCCCGCCAGCGCGACCCGGATCGCCCGGTCAGATGCCGCGGTGCGTCGGAGCGCGCCGGCGAGCCCGCGGAGGGTCTCCGCGACGGGCGCTCCCGTCCGGTCCGCCACGCGGAGGACGACGACGATGTCCTGGTGGGCGGGTGCCGCGGCCCCGGGCAGCCCACCGACGAGCCGCCAGGCCCGTGGCGGCGGGACCCCTGCTGCGACCAGCGTCGCAACCCGGTCGAGCACCCCGGCCACCCGCGCCGGGCCGTCGGGTGTGGGTCGTCTCACCGCAGCCCGTCCACCGGGCGCACCTCGAGCCTCCCGTCCGGGCCGACGCGCAAGGTGCCCACGCCACCGAGCCGCCGCTGTCCCGCTCGTCGCTCCACGTGCAGGACCAGGTCGAAGGCGCTGACGGCCTGCCGGGCGAGCGCCTCGGCACCGAGGCCGGCGAGCGCGCCGAGCGCTTCGAGGCGAGCGGCCACGTCGGCGATGCCGTTGGCGTGCACGGTGCCGGCTCCCCCGTCGTGCCCGGTGTTCAGGGCAGAGAGGAGTTCGCGGACCTCGGCGCCGCGGCACTCCCCCACGACGATCCGGTCGGGGCGCATCCGCAGCGCCTCACGTACCAGACGGTCGAGGCCGAGTGCGCCGACCCCCTCGGCGTTCGCCTGCCGCGCCTCGAGCGCAACGACGTGCGGATGGGCGATCCGGAGCTCGGCGACGTCCTCCACCGTCACGATCCGCTCGTCGACGGGGACGGCGCCGAGCATCGCCGCGAGCAGTGTGGTCTTGCCGCTGCCGGTCGCACCGGTGACCAGGACGTTCCGGCGCGCGGCGACGGCGTCCTCGACGACCGAACGCGGCACGAACGCGAAGGTCCCGCCGCGTTCGAGGGTGGCGAGGGTGGGTCGCTGGACCTGCGGGAGTCGGATCGACACCGCGGTGCCCCCGACGGACACCGGAGCGAGGACGACGTGGACCCGGACGCCGTCGCCGTGCCGGACGTCCGCGCACGGTGTGGTCTCGTCGACGTGGCGCCCGCCGAGCGCGACGAGCCGGGTCGCGAGTTCGCGGGCACGTGCTTCGGTCAGTCGCGGCTGGACGGCTTCGAGTCCGGTCCCGCGGTCGACCCAGGTCCCGACGCCACCGAGCACCAGGACGTCCGTCACGGTGGCATCAGCCACCAGGGTGGCGAGCTCCTCGAACTCGACGACCACGGCCGCCCGGCGACGAGCGGGAGGCGCTGCGCCGGGCAGGAACGGGGCCGACGGAGCATGTGCCCGCGCCGAGGTCGAGAACGCAGGCGATGCCGACGCGGGTGGCGACGAGACGTGCGATGGCGACGAGGCGGACAGCGACGGCGACGGCGAAGGGGACGCCGTCGCACGGGGAAGAAGCGGAGCACGGTGCAAGGGCATGACGCCGACGGTAGGGAGCAGATCAACCGCCAGCCGAGACGGTCCCCACTTCTGTGGACAGCGTCCGGCACGCCCGACCAACGGGCCGGTTTGTCCCCCGAAACGGAAAGCCGTACCCCGGTCGATGATGCGACACCGACGCGCTCGAGGTTGCCCACCACCCCCGCTTCCCACCGCTGGACTGTGCAGAGCACCCACTCCGCAACAACATGCAGAACGCATGCACGAGCATGGACCGGTCTGTCCACGCGACCGGCGTCCCTGCGCGGATCGGGGCACACGGCGAAGCCCGACGAGCCTCCATCGCTCGAGTCGGACCCCGGGAAACAGAAGAGGCGGCACCGGTTGGGGGGAACAGGTGCCGCCTTGACATCGAGGGATTGGGGGGAATCCGATTCGATGCCGCCGGAAACGAGTCCAGCGAGAACTACTGTACCCCACGATCGGCCGTCCAGGGCAACCCCGGACACGACCTCCGGGCGTGCCGCGCCTCGACCCGGCCGAGGGGTAGTCTCCGGATGCACGCACGCACCCGCCACGGATGCACGCACGCATCCACGACGGATGCCACCAGAGGCCGCAACGACGCGAAAGGACATCGATGTCCACTCCGACCCAGACCGACCCCCGAGGCGACGACGGAGCGACCTTCGCTCCGCCGCCCGAGTTCGTGGCAGACGCGGTCGCCGGTGAGGACCTGCACCACGCGGCAGCAGCAGACCGCGAGGCGTTCTGGGCCGAGCAGTCCCGCTCCCTGCTCGACTGGCGCACCCCGTTCACGCAGACCCTGGACTGGTCGGACGCCCCGTTCGCGAAGTGGTTCGCCGACGGCACGCTCAACGTCGCTGAGAACTGCCTCGACCGGCACGTCCGCGCGGGCAACGGCGACCGGGTGGCGATCCACTTCGAGGGCGCGCCGGGCGACACGCGCCGGATCACCTACGCGGAGCTGACCGCCGAGGTCCAGCGCGCGGCGAACATGCTCACCGACCTCGGCGTGGGCCGGGGCGACCGGGTGGTCGTGTACCTGCCGCTCATCCCCGAGGCCGTCGTCACGATGCTCGCCGTCGCCCGCATCGGCGCCGTGCACTCGGTCGTCTTCGGCGGGTTCAGCGCCGAGAGCCTCCGTGCCCGGATCGAGGACGCCGGCGCGAAGCTCGTCGTCACGGCGGACGGCGGCTGGCGCCGTGGCGCGGTGTCAGCGCTCAAGCCGGCGGTCGACGAGGCACTCGAGGGCGAGGGCACCGACAGCGTCGAGCACGTCCTGGTCGTCAAGCGCGGCGGCAACGAGATCGCCTGGAACGACCGCGACCTGTGGTGGCACGACGAGGTCGCGAAGGCGGCCCCGGAACACACGCCCGAAGCCTTCCCCGCCGAGACCCCGCTCTTCATCCTGTACACCTCGGGCACGACCGGGAAGCCGAAGGGCATCGTGCACACCTCCGGCGGGTACCTGACGCAGGCCGCCTACACGCACAAGAACGTGTTCGACATGCACCCGGAGAAGGACGTCTACTGGTGCACCGCCGACATCGGCTGGATCACCGGGCACTCGTACGTCGTCTACGGCCCGCTCGCGAACGGCGTGACGCAGGTGCTCTACGAGGGCACGCCCGACGAGCCGAAGCCCGGCCGCTGGTGGGACCTCGTCGACGCCTACGGCGTCACCGTCCTCTACACGGCACCCACGGCGGTCCGCGCGGCGATGAAGGCCGGCCGCGAGATCCCGGAGGCGCGCAGCCTCGAGACCCTCCGCCTGCTCGGCAGCGTCGGCGAACCGATCAACCCCGAGGCGTGGCAGTGGTACCGCCAGGTCATCGGCCACGACCGCACGCCCATCGTCGACACGTGGTGGCAGACCGAGACCGGCGCGATCATGATCTCCGCGCTGCCCGGCGTCACGAAGCTGAAGCCCGGTGCCGCGCAGACGCCGCTGCCCGGCATCGTCGCCGAGATCGTCGACGACGACGGCAACCGCGCCGACCCGGGCGAGAGCGGCTACCTCACGATCACCGAGCCGTGGCCGTCGATGGCGCGCGGGATCTGGAACGACCCGGACCGTTTCGTCGAGACCTACTGGTCGCGGTTCCCCGGCCGCTACTTCGCCGGCGACGGTGCGCGGCTCGACGGACAGGGCGACATCTGGATCCAGGGCCGCGTCGACGACGTCATGAACGTGTCGGGCCACCGCCTGTCGACGGCCGAGATCGAGTCCGCCCTGGTCGGCCACGAGGGCGTCGCCGAGGCCGCCGTCGTCGGAGCCGCCGACGAGACCACCGGCCAGGCGGTCGTCGCGTACGTCATCCTGACCGCCGAGGCCGCCGCCGACGTCGACCGCGAATCGGCGTCGACCGAACTCCGCAACTGGGTGGGCAAGCGCATCGGTGCGATCGCGAAGCCCCGCCAAGTGGTCATCGTCCCTGAACTGCCGAAGACGCGCTCCGGCAAGATCATGCGGCGCCTGCTGCGCGACGCGGCCGAGGGCCGCCGCATCGGCGACACGACGACGCTGGCCGACCCCACGATCATGGCGACCATCGCGGAACTCATGTAGTCCCGGAAACGGAAGCAGGGCCTCCAGTCAGATCCGGACTGGAGGCCCTGCTCACGTTCGTTCCGTCGGTCGCCGCCGTCAGGCGGTGAGCTCCACCACCAGCTCGACCTCCACAGGAGCATCCAGCGGTAGGACCGCCACGCCCACCGCGCTGCGCGCGTGGACGCCGGCATCACCGAAGACCTCGCCGACCAGGGTCGACGCGCCGTTCGCGACACCGGGCTGGCCCGTGAAGGACGGCTCCGACGCGACGAACACGGTGACCTTGACGACCCGGGCGACGCGGTCGAGCGAGCCGGCGACCGACTCGACAGCCGCCAGCGCGTTGAGCGCGGCCACGCGGGCCTGCGCGGTGGCGGTGTCGGCGTCGACCGACGCTCCGACCTTGCCGGTGACGGGCAGTGCGCCGTCGACGAACGGCAGCTGACCGGCCGTGTAGACGTACTGACCGGTGACGACCGCGGGGACGTAGGCGGCGACGGGTGCGGCGACCGGCGGGAGCGTCAGCCCCAGCTCGGCGAGGCGGTCCGCGACGCTCATGCGTCGGCCTTCGGGCGCTTGAGGTACGCGACGAGCCCACCCTCGGGGCCGGTGACGATCTGGACCAACTCCCAGCCCTCGTCCCCGTAGTTGTTGAGGATCGCGGTGGTGTTGTGGATCATCAGGGGCGTGGTGAAGTACTCCCAGCGAGTCATGCGGTTCCTTGCCAGCCTTTCAGTCATGGGTGTCGTTTAGGCTGCATCCTATGTCTGCCCAGAAGACGTCTGCCTCGCGGACCAAGCCCGTCTCAGCAGTCGGCGCCTTCATCGGATTCGTCGGGTTCAGTGCCCTCGCCGGCCTGCTCGTCACGATCGGGGTCACCCCGGCCATCGCGGTCGCCGGTGTCACGACGACGTCGACGATCGGTGTGTTCGAGTCGCTGCCGGAGTACATCGAGATCGGTGACCTGCCGCAGCGCAACGAGCTGTACGCGTACTCGGGCGGCAAGTCCGTGCACTTCGCGACGGTCTACGACCAGAACCGCGAAGAGCTGAAGTTCGACCAGATCAGCGACCAGCTGAAGAACGCGGCGATCGACGGCGAGGACAAGCGCTTCTACGACCACGGCGGGGTCGACATGACCTCGCTCATCCGTGCCGGTGTGGGCAGCATCGCGGGCGGCCTCGGCGAGTCCGGCGGTGGGTCGACGCTGACCATGCAGCTCGTCCGCAACATCAAGATGCAGCAAGCCCTCGAGCTCCCCACCAAGAAGGAGCAGGTCAAGGCCTACAACGAGGCCGTCGAGCAGACCATCCCCCGCAAGCTCGAGGAGATGAAGCTCGCGATCGGGTTGGCGAAGAAGTACTCCAAGAAGGAGATCCTCACCGCCTACCTGAACATCGCCTACTTCGGCGACCAGACCTACGGCGTGCAGGCCGCGGCGCAGCACTACTACAACAAGAGCGCGACCGACCTGACCCCGGCCGAAGCCGCGTCGCTCATCGCGATCGTGCAGTACCCCGAGGCGCGCAACCTGTCGAGCCCGAAGAAGTACGACGCCAACGTCGCCCGTCGCAACGTCGTGCTCCGTTCGATGTACGACCAGAAGAACCTCACCGAGGCCGAGTACCGCACGGCGCGCCAGTCGAAGCCGGCGGACTACGTGCACCTGACGCAGCCGTCGCAGGGCTGCCGCGCCTCGGTGGGCGACGGCTCGCAGTTCTTCTGCGACTACGCGGTCAAGATCGTCAAGGAGATGTCCCAGCTCGGGTCGTCGCAGAAGGCACGTGACACCGCGTGGCGGAACGGCGGCTACAAGATCCAGACGTCGCTGAACATCGACTTGAACGCCGAGCAGAAGCGCCTCGTCAACACCTACGACAACAAGGCCGAGACGAACCTCGCCCTCGGCGCCACGCTCAACTCCATCGAGGCCGGTTCGGGACGCATCATCACGATGGCGCAGAACAAGGACTACGACCAGTCCCTCAAGTCCGCGCCGACTTCGACGAGCATCAACTACAGCGTCGACTACAAGTACGGCAACTCCGGCGGTTTCCAGACGGGATCGACGTACAAGCTCTTCACCCTGCTCGCGTGGCTGCAGGCCGGACACGGTCTCAACGAGGTCGTCAGCGGTGCGCCGCGGAACATGTCGACCGGCTGGACCGCGTGCGGACAGCCCGTCTACGCGGGCGACTACAACCCCAAGAACGACAGCCCGGGTGAGAGCGGCAACTACACCGTTGCAGCAGCGACCGCCGGATCGATCAACCTGGCGTTCCTGAACATGGCGCAGAAGCTCGACCTCTGTGACATCCGCGACACCGCCGAATCACTCGGTGTGCACCGCGCGGACGGCGGCGAGCTGCAGTACAACCCGTCGGCGGTCCTCGGGACGAACGACATCGCACCCATGACGATGGCCGCCGCGTACGCAGCCGTGTCCAACAACGGCATCTACTGCAAGCCGATCGCCATCGACGAGATCACCTCGCCGTCCGGCAAGAAGCTCGGCGGCCAGACGAAGGACTGCAAGCAGGCGATCGACCCCGAGGTCGCGCACGCAGCTGTCTACGCAATGAAGGGCACGATCACGAGCGGTACTGCGCGTGGAGCCCAGACCCCGGACGGTACGCAGCTCTTCGCGAAGACCGGCACGACGGACACCGCGAACCAGATCTGGCTCGTGGGCGCGAGTTCGCGCGTCGCGACTGCCTACTGGCAGGGCAACACGGACGGCAAGCTGAACAACCTCCGTCACTACAGCAACGGGGTGAACGGCACGTACGCCGGTGTCCGTGCGGATGTCTGGAAGCAGGCGATGACCCCGATCAACGCGACCTACCCGGCGGGCCCGTTCACCGACCCGAACAGCTCGGCGCTCCGCGGCAACGCCAAGGCCCTGCCGAACCTGCAGGGCAAGACGGCGGACGAAGCACGTGCGACCGTCTCGGGAGCCGGCTTCACCTACGTCGACGGCGGTGCACGCCCCGGTCCTGGCGACCCGGGGTCGGTCCTGTCGACCTCGCCGGCAGCGGGCGCGCTCCTGTCCTCGGGTTCGAGCGTCACCGTCTACACCTCCGACGGTACCCAGGCGACCGTCCCGGAGATCGGCGGCGACTCCCTCGGGGACGCCCGCTCGGCCCTGAACGACGCCGGGTTCACGAACGTCAACCTCGCCGACAGCTACGCCAAGGGCGGCGGCGGCAAGACCTGCAAGGTCGCCGCGGTCGAGCCGGCGATCAACGCCACGGCGAACAAGAACGACAACGTGACGATCCAGCTCTACGGCGACAAGAACGGCAAGGCGCCCAAGGACTGCAAGTGACCCGCGGTCGCACCGCACTCGGTGTCCTCGCTGCCGGCGCGGCCGTCGGGGCTGCTTCGGCAGCGTGGGGCTCGCTCGTCGAGCGTCGTCGCTTCGGGATCCGGTGGGAGACCGTCCCGGTGCTCCCGCCGGGCTCCCGTGACGTCACCGTCCTGCACCTCTCCGACATCCACATGGCCCCGTGGCAGGCCGACAAGCAGCAGTGGTTGCGCGACCTGAGCCTGGTCGAACCGGACTTCATCGTGAACACCGGGGACAACCTCGGCCACGCGACCGCGAACGCTGCCGTGGAGTACGCGCTCGAGCCGTTCCGCGGGGTGCCCGGTGTCTTCGCCTACGGGTCGAACGACTTCTTCGGGCCCTCCCCGCGCAACCCGCTGAAGTACTTCTCCGGGCCGAGCCGGATGCACAAGGCTGCGGAGCCCGTCGGTCTCGACATCGACCGACAAACGGCGTTCTTCGAGTCGCTCGGCTGGCTCGACCTGAACGACCAGGCGCACGCGATCGAACTCCGCGGCTCCCGGTTCGAGCTGTTCGGCACCTCGGACGCGCACCGCGACTGGGACCGCCTCGACCTGCTCCCCACGAACGTCGACGAGATGCGCAGCGACGTGCCGTGGTCCGAGGACGAGGACGGCCCCGCTCCCGTCGCGATCGGTGTCACACACGCGCCCTACCGTCGCGTGCTCGATGCCTTCGTGACGCAGGGTGCCGACATCATCTTCGCCGGACACACCCACGGCGGTCAGGTGGCGCTTCCGGGGGTCGGCGCGCTCGTCACGAACAGCGACCTCCCCCGCCGGTACGCGAGCGGGTTGCACAAGTGGGAGCACCGCAACCACTGGTCGTGGCTCGAGGTCTCGGCGGGCCTCGGCACCTCGATCTACGCGCCCGTCCGGTTCGCCTGCCGACCCGAGGCCGTCGTGGTCACTCTCACTGCACGGGCTTCCTGAGCCGACGCGCCCGGGAGTTCGCCGGATGGTCGTGAGCATCCCCGATCATCGGATAGTATTGTCTGGTTGCTCCGGTACGGAGCGATCACACCGCGGGGTGTGGCGCAGCTTGGTAGCGCGCCTCGTTCGGGACGAGGAGGTCGCAGGTTCAAATCCTGTCACCCCGACACTGTGTTGAGACAGTACGAAGAAGGCCCTGGTTCTCCGGAACCGGGGCCTTCTGCTTTCCACGGGTGCATCTCGGTCGTCGATGGGTCGCACGACCCAGTCAGCCGGTTCCTGTCCCATCGCGAGCAGGCGCTCCCGCTACGCTCGCAAGCGCCATGCAGAACGACAATCCCCTCGCCGCCGTGCTCGCGGCGATCGCCGCCGAGTTCCCCGACATCGCGGACGACCCGGCGCTGGGGCAGAGCCTGACCGACAACGTCTCGTCGATGATCGCCGAGGCCCACGAGCGCTACACCGCGGGGACCGACGGCAGCGTCGTGAGCCACGCGTTCCTCGACCCCGAGCACCTCGCGACCGGCAGTCTGCACGCCGAGCACGCACAGCACCCTGCCGGTGCCATGCTCGCGGCGGAGATGCTGTTCGACGCCTACCTGCCGGTCTTCGTCGACGAGGTCGGTGCGACGTCGTCCGCCGAGGTCCTGCGGGCCACCAGGGCCCTGCACGCCGGCATCTGGAGCCGGTTCCCGGCCGGGGCGGTCGCGTACACGGAGGCACTGCGCCAACGCCTCACCACGGCGCACCTGGACTCCCGGACGCAGATCGCGCGGGATCTGCACGACCGCGTCGCCCACGGCATCCTCGCCGGGTTGCAGCGCCTCGACCTCGTCCTGCTGACGGACCCGTCGGCGGACGAACGAGCCGACCAGCTCGACGACGCAGCGCGGTTGCTCCGGAGCGCACTCGGCGACGTGCAGGACCTCGCAGTGAGCCTGCACGCCCGGGTCGGGGATGCACTGCTCGACGACGCGCTCCGACGGCACGTGCGCGACCTGTTCCCCGACGATGATCTCCTGTCCATCGAGTCGACCGGTGTCTCCGGTTCCCTGCCGAACTGGCAGGCCGAGGAAGCGCTGACGATCCTGCTCGAGGCGCTCACCAACCGCGTCAAGCACGCCCCCGGTTCGACGACGTCGGTGCGCTTCGTCTGGTCACCCGCGACGTTGCTCGTGACGGTCGCCGATGACGGGCCGGGCTTCGACGTGCAGGGCGACACCGACGGCCGCCTCGGGCAGCAGACCATGCGCGAACGTGCCGCGGTGATCGGCGCGCGACTCGACGTCGAGAGCGCACCCGGTTCCGGCACCACCGTCCGCCTGACGATCCCGAGGGGCACGCTGTGACCATCACGCACGTCGCCATCGTCGACGACCACCGGCTCTTCCGCGAAGGACTCGCCACGATCCTGGCCGCGGTCCCCACGATCCGCGTCGTGGCGCACGGTGAACGGCCGTCGGAGGTGCTCGACTCCCCCGAAGCCCCCGCGATCGACGTCCTGCTGCTCGACGTCGAGCTGGACGGCCCGCCGGCACGGACGACGATCGCCACGGTCCGCCGCACCCGTCCGGACATCCGCGTGGTGGTGCTCACGATGCACCGGGACGCGGTCCTCCGCCGCACGCTGCTGGACGCCGGCGCGGTCGACTTCGTGACGAAGGACACCCCGAGCCGCGAACTCGTCGACCGCATCGCCCGCGCAGCCCACGCCGATGCGACACCCGTCACGTTCCCCGTCGACCTGGTGACCGAGGCCCGAGCGGGCTCACCGTTGAGCGACCGCGAGCTCGAGGTCCTCCGGCTCCTCGCGGCCGCGCGCACCAACGCCGAGATCGCGGCGGACCTGCAGCTCGCGATCGGCACGGTCAAGCGGCACGTCTACAACGTGTTCCGCAAGCTCGACGTCGGTTCGCGGGTCGGGGCGGTCGCCGCAGCGACGCGCCTGGGCCTGCTCGCCTGAGGCCCACCCCACTTCGTGAGCAGGAATGGTCGGGTGCCCGCAGGCGACCCGACCATTTCTGCTCACCAAGCGAACGAACGAAGGAGCTAGACCGACGCCGCCGCACCCGCGGGCACGAGCTTGCCGGCGGTGTGCAGCCCAGCCACGACGTCGAGCGCCTGGTGCCGGTACCGCGCCTGTGCAGCACCGGGCGACACGATCACGCCGTTCGCCCCGGTCGACGCCACGAGTGCGTTGATCTTCTCCGCGACCTGCTCGGCGTTCCCGTAGGCCTGCCGCTCGGTGCGGGCGGCGATGAACCGGCGCTCGAGGTCGTTGAACTCGTACGCACGCGCCTCGTCCATCGAGACCGGTTCGGGCTTCCGGCCGGAGCGCATCCGGATGAAGGAGATCATGCCCGGGGCGCTCTGCTCGTCGATGACGGCGGGGTCCTCGTCGGTGACGACCTGCACGCCGATCAGCGCGTTCGGCGTCTGCCGGAAGCGCGACGGTCGGAACGAGTCGCGGTACAGGGCGAGCGCGGCCTCGGTGTTGTCCGAGGCGAAGTGGTGGGCGAAGGCGAACGAGACGCCGAGCGCGCCGGCGACCTGGGCGCTGTAGCCGGAGGAGCCGAGCAGCCAGAACTCGGGCACGTCGCCGTAGCCCGGCACTGCGCGGATGCCGGACAGCGGGTTCGACTCGTCCATGCCGGTGAAGAACCCGATCAGGTCGGACAGCCGCTCCGGGAAGTCGTCGACGTCGAGTCGGTCCGTGCGGCGCAGCGCCATCGCCGTCGCGCCGTCGGTGCCGGGAGCGCGCCCGAGGCCGAGGTCGACGCGGTCACCGTACAGCGCACGGAGCGTGCCGAACTGCTCGGCGACGACGAGGGGGGCGTGGTTCGGCAGCATGACGCCACCCGATCCGATGCGGATGGTCGAGGTGGCCGCACCCACGGCGCTCAGCAGCACCGCCGGGGCCGAGGACGTGATGCCCGGCATCCCGTGGTGCTCGGCGACCCAGAACCGCTCGTACCCGAGCTGTTCGGCGTGCACGGCCATGTCGATGGACCCCTGCAGGGCCTCGGTGTTGGACTGGCCGTACTCGCGGGTGGCCAGGTCGAGGACGGACAGGTGCAGGGTGTCGTCGGTCATGTGGTCACCAACGCGCCCCGGCGCACGTGCATTCCTGTGCACCAGACGGACTGGAGGCCCGTGGCGGCGCCGCCACGGGCCTCCAGTCCGTCTGGTGGGTGCGTACCGGACGCGCGCCGGCACGAGCGGTCAGGCGCCGTCGAGGCGGCCGCCGGACTCCGTCAGGTAGCAGTTGGCGCAGAGCGACTCGTAGGCGACGTCGACGCCGTCGATCGCGACCTGGGAACCGTCGAAGACGAACCGGCCGTCGACCGTGCGGGCGTTGAAGACCGCCTTGCGGCCGCAGCGGCAGATGGTCTTGAGTTCCTCGAGTGCGTGCGCGACCTCGAGCAGGCGGGCGCTGCCGGGGAACGCCTCGGTACGGAAGTCCGTGCGGATGCCGTACGTGATGACCGGGATCTCGTCGAGCACCGCGATGCGCAGCAGGTCGTCGACCTGACGCGGGGTGAGGAACTGCGCCTCGTCGACGAGCACGCAGCTGACGGGCCGCACCATGCCGTCCAGGCGGTCGGACTCGGGGTCCAGGGCACCGGCGGCGGTGACGGCCTGCCGCACGTCGGCGTCCGGCGAGAAGACGATGTCGACGGTCCGGGTCACGCCCAGGCGGGAGACGATCTCACGATCGCCCTTGGTGTCGACCGCGGGCTTGGCGAGCAGTACCCGGTGCCCGCGCTCCTCGTAGTTGTAGGCGGCCTGCAGGAGCCCCGTGCTCTTGCCGCTGTTCATCGCGCCGTAGCGGAAGTAGAGCTTCGCCACTACGCGAGGAACCCGTCCTCGGCAGCCCGACGGATGAGGTCGGACTTCTTCGAGGCGGGGCGGCCCACCTTGCTGTACTTCTCGCGCACGCGACGCAGGTAGGTCTTGGCGGTCTCGTACTGCACGTTCATCTGCGCGGCGACCTCGTTGGTGGAGTAGCCGGAGACGTACAGGCGGAGGGCCTCTTCTTCACCGGCGCTGAGCTTGGGTCGCTGGTGGGCCTGCGCGCCCGTCGGCAACGGTCGCCACTCGCGGGGCTGCGGGGTCTCGCGGGCGACGCCCATGATCTCGCGTGCGACGTCCATGACCTCGCGCATCGGGAGCGACTTCGACAGGAACGCGGCGGCACCTGCGGCGAGGGCGCGGTCGCGGGACTCACGGCTGTCGACGCTCGAGAGCACGATCACCTTCGCCCCGGCGGCGCGGCAGGTACGGACGCGGGCCTCGATGGAGACCGGTTCCTTGAGCTGGAAGTCCAGGAACACCAGGTCGGTCGGGAAGCTGTCGCTGTGGACCATCTCGAGCCAGGTGTGCGCGGTCAGGGCCAGGTCGAAGTCGAACGCGTTCACCGCGATCCAGCTCGACAGGCTGTCCAGCAGCACCTCGTGGTCGTCGAGGATGGCCAGCCGCACACGTCGTGCTCCCGGGTTCGGGAGGGACGGCGACCCCTCCGAGAGCCTGTTCGGGTCAGTGCTGGTCATAGGAGAACCTTAGTGCGAGGGCGGAGGGGCGGACCGCGACGTCGAGGTCGGGGAACGTCACGCGGAGGACGGCGAAGTAGGGGTCGAAGGTGCGGTGGATGCCGATGTCGGAGTCCGCCACAGCGAGCTCCATGTCGACGGACACCCGAGCGGGTGCGGGCGACTGCGCGGGCCGGGCGGCCGGGGCTGCCCGGGCCGCCCGGGACGCCGCGGCCGCCACGGTGTCCGCTCGGCGCACCCTCGCGCGGAAGCCGGCCGGGTCGACGGTCGAGGCGCGGAGGGCCGCACGGACGAAGGTGCGGACGACCGCCCGCTGGTCGGTGTCGAGCGTCGCGATGAGGCCTTCGGGGTCGTCGACCACCGGCGCCTCGCCGCCGTCGATCCGGACTGCGTGCTCGAACCAGGTGCGGTCGGCGTCGGCGACCATGGACGCCCGGATGCCGTCGGCGATCGCGCGGGCTCGGGCACGGTCGGCATCGGTGATGACGTCGCGCGTGCGGAGCTCGGCGAAGAACGGGGCGACGTCGCGGGACAGGATCGTCGCGCGGTCCTGCTGCACGCTCTGCGCGATGCCGTCCCGCTCGGCACGCGCGACGGAGTACGACCCGGCACGGATCTGCACCCGTTCGGCGAGCCCAGCGAAGGTCCAGGCGAACACCGCGGACGCGGCGGTCAGCACGAGCGTGGGGGCCGCGGCCAGGAACGCCGCGACGGCGACCGGCACCTCGTGTGGGAACTCCGCTGCACCAGCGCCCCAGGTCACGGCGTTCACCGCGGCCAGGACGACCCCGCCGATCGTCAGGTCGGTCCACGGACGGTAGGGCGCGACCATGACGATGCCGGTCGCGGTGATCAGGGACATGAAGTCGTTCAGGGCACTCCGGTCCGGCCCCCACTGCGCGGCGACGCTCGTGACCGACGCCAGGCCGAGCAATCCGACGTGCGCGACGAACGCCCAACGCGGGAACGGCGCACGGAACGGACTCGAGGCAGCGAGCACCACCACCGCCGAGGCCGCGACGAGCAGCACGGTGAGGGCGCTGAGCGTCGGGCTGCCCTCGACGTCGCGGTCGAAGACCGACACGAGCAGGGCCCAGACGACGCTGCCGGCCCCGAGGACGACGGCCAGGGGCCGCGACCCCATCGCGCCGAGCGGGTCGTACTGCTGTGCGGTCCGGCGGGAGCCCCATCCGGACCCGTGGCGCTGCCCGGCCGCCGTCATCGCTCGGCCTCCCTGCCGTCGCCGAGCGCCGGCACGGTGACCGCGCCGGTGACCGGTCCGTAGGGCACGGTCATCATGACGCTCGTGCCGGAGCCGGGCGACGACCAGATCTGGACGTCACCGCCGACCCGGCCGATGCGCTCACGCACCGAACCGCGGAGGCCCATCCGGTCGGCGCCGGTGGCGTCCTCGTCGAACCCGCGGCCGTCGTCGACGACCATGACGGTGCAGGACGCGCTGTCGTCGAAGACGCTCACCTCGGCGGCGTCGGTCCCCGCGTGCTTCCGCACGTTGGCCAGGCACTGCCCCACGGCCCGGACGACCGCCGACAGCGCGCGCTGGTCCAGCCGCTCGAGTGCGGAGGGGTCCCCGGAGACCGTGACGTCCAGCCCGGAAGTCCGGTGCTCGTCGACCATGGCGCCGAACGCGTCGGCCGCGGCTCCGGGTCGCGGACGGGCGGCAGGCGCGAGCCACCCCTTGCCGGTGAGCGCCGCGACGTCGGCGTCGACCGTCTCGGCGAGGTGTGGGTCCATCGGGCCGTCCGGCGCGAGGGTGATCGCGCCCAGGTGGTTGAGCACGGTGTCGTGCAGGATCGCGGACGCCTCGGCCTCGACCCCGGCCCGGTAGGCGGACACGTGTTCTTCACGCGCAGATCGCAGGAGCTCGGGCTGCACCCGTTCGCTCCGCCCCGTGCTGCGGGTGGTGAAGAGCACGAGCGCGACCACGAAGCCAAGCGTGACCCACGCCAGGATGAGCGGACGGGGCGTCTCTTCGGCCTGCACGATGGCGATCCAGGTCGCGAGTCGCCCGGTCAGGAAGCCCACGAAGGACCACAGCACGACGCGGCTCGGCACGGCCCCGGCTCCCCCGACCAGGATGAGCGGGATCACGACGAGGGACATCAGGTACGAGGTCACCCACCCGGTCGGTACCTGCTGCTGCACCCCGACGGCGAACCACCAGGCGCAGACACCGCCGACGACCAGGAACGCGATCGCCGAGACCCGGCTGCCGAACTGCACGTGCACGCCGATCATGGCGAGCATCGGGACGACCGCCAACGCGGTGCCGACGACCTGCACCCCGGGCTCGGACAGGCCGTAGAGCACGAGGGTGATGGCCGCGGCCAACAGGGACCCGATGGCGCCGGCGTGGAACGCGCGCACGGTCGACCACGCGTTCACTCGCGGTGCGAGGTGCGTGGGGATGCCGAGCACGAGGTGGATCCTTCCGGGTGGCGAGGGCGCCGTCCACGATCCAACCACCGGAGCAGCGGCCGTGTACCCCGAATCCGGGGCCGTGCGGCGACCCGCACGATGATAGCGGCCCGGACCGGGGGCTTGCTGTCCCCCGAACGCGGACCGGACACGACCCGGGCAGACGCCCCTCAGAACAGCGTCTGTGCCGCCGCCGGCCGGAGCAGCCGCTGGTCGAAGCCGGGGTCGGCACGCTTCAGCGGTGACACCGTCGGCACCGACTGCTCCTGCGGCAGCGCCTGTGGCTCGCCCGGGCCCAGCCCCTGCGGTACACCCGGCTGCGGCGTTCGCGGTTCGGAGAACCCCATCGACCCCGTCGCCGGGTCCACACGACCCAGCCCAACCCCGTGCGCCGCCAGGATCGGGCGGATGCGCTCCGACAGCCACCGCCGGTAGTCCTTCGGCGCGTAGGTGTTGTCGAGGTACATCGCGCGGTACCGCTGCACCAGGTCGGGTCGCTCACGGCCGAGCCACTCGAACCACCACGGCTTGACGCCGGGCCTCAGGTGCAGCGCCGAGTACATGATGCTCGTCGCACCTGCCGCGGTCGCCCGACCGATGGCGTCGTCGAGGTGCGCCCGGGTGTCGGTGATGTACGGCAGCACGGGCATCAGGAACACGGCGCAGTCGAGCCCCGCGTCGCGGATGGCCCGCACGGTCGCGAGCCTGGCCGACGTCGTCGGCGTGCCGGACTCGACCGACTGTTGCAGCGGGTCGTCGTACACGGCGATCGACATCGCGAGGTCGACCGGCACCACCTTCGCCGCCTCGGCCAGCAGCGGCAGGTCGCGGCGCAGCAGGGTGCCCTTCGTCAGGATGCTGAACGGGGTGCGCGACTCCGCCAGTGCCTCGATCACGCCGGGCATCAGCCGGTACCGCCCCTCGGCCCGCTGGTACGGGTCGGTGTTCGTGCCGAGCGCCACCGGGTGACGGTCCCACGAGGGCTTGCCGAGCTCACGACGCAGCACGTCGGCGACGTTCGTCTTCACCACGATCTGCTGGTCGAAGTCGGCGCCGCCGTCGAACTCCAGGTACGTGTGGGTCGGGCGGGCGAAGCAGTACACGCAGGCGTGGCTGCACCCGCGGTACGGGTTGATCGTCCAACCGTACGTCCCCGAGCCGTCCGCGCTCGGCACCCGATTCAGGGCGCTCTTCGCCAGGACCTCGTGGAAGGTCACCCCGGCGAACTCGGGCGTCGTCACGCTCCGGACGAACCCGCTGTTCGATTCCATCCCGGGCAGCGCGTCGCTCTGCTCGGCATCGATCGCCTGTCCACTCCACCGCATGCCGTCATTCGAACACACGTTCGAACGGACCGCAAGCCGGGCGTCGCCTAGTGGTGGAGCCCGAGCACCTTCGCGGTGCGCTCGAGCGTGGCGTCCGCCAGCTCCGGGTCGTCGCCGAGGTCCTGCCCGTAGGTCGGCACCATCGCACGGACGTCGTCCTGCCAGCCGTCCCACCGGTCCGGGAAGCACCGGCGCAGCATCGTCAGCATGATCGGCACGGCCGTCGAGGCACCCGGGGACGCCCCGAGCAGGCCGGCGATCGAGCCGTCGGCGGCGGTGATGACCTCGGTGCCGAACTGCAGCACACCACCCTTGTCCTTGTCGGGCTTGATCACCTGGACGCGCTGCCCCGCGGTGATCCGGTGCCAGTGCTCGGGTTCGGCGCTCGGCATGAAGTCGCGGAGCGCCTCGAACTTGGTGCGCTTCGATGCGAGGAGCTGGCCGACCAGGTAGCGGACCAGGTCGAAGTTCGAGAACGCGACGCTCAGCATCGGGCGGAGGTTGTGCGGCCGGATCGAGCGGAACAGGTCGAGGACCGAGCCCTGCTTCAGGAACTTCGGACTGAAGCCGGCGTACGGGCCGAACATCAGCGACGAACCACCGTCGACGATGCGGGTGTCGAGGTGCGGCACCGACATCGGCGGGGCACCGACGCTGGCCTTGCCGTAGACCTTGGCGGAGTGCTTCTGCACGACCTCGGGATCGTCGGTGCGCAGGAACTCGCCCGACACCGGGAAGCCGCCGTAGCCGCGGATCTCCGGGATGCCGGACTTCTGCAGCAGGTGCAGGGCCCCACCACCGGCGCCGACGAAGACGAACTTCGCGGCGATGCGCTGCGTCGACCGGCCGATCTCGTTGCGGACGTTCAGCACCCAGCCCTCGGACACCTTCGACCGGGTCAGGTTGGTGACCTGGTGCGAGGGCTCGAACTCGACACCGTCGATCTCGAGCTGGTCGAAGAGCTGGCGGGTGAGCGACCCGAAGTCGACGTCCGAGCCGGCCGCCGAGTAGGTCGCCGCGATCGGCTGGTCCTTCTTGCGACCCGGGATGAGCGCCGGCGCCCACCGCCGGATCTGCGCCGGGTCGTCCGAGAACTCGATGCCCGCGAAGAGCGGGTGGTCACGCATCGCCTCGTACCGGGCGCGCATGTAGGCGACGTTGGCCTCGCCCCACACGAAGGAGATGTGCGGCGTGGGGTTGATGAAGTTCGTGGGCTCCGGCAGCACGCCGGTCTCGACCAGGTGTGCCCAGAACTGCCGCGAGACCTGGAACTGCTCGTTGACCGTGACGGCCTTCGCGATGTCGACGCGGCCGTCCGGCAGTTCCGGCGTGTAGTTCAGCTCGCACAGTGCCGAGTGCCCGGTACCCGCGTTGTTCCACGGGTTCGAGGACTCCTGCGCCACCGTGCCGAGCCGCTCGTACACGCGGATCTTCCAGTTGGGCTCGAGCCGGTGGATGATGGCCCCGAGCGTGGCACTCATGATGCCTCCGCCGATCAGGACGACGTCGATGGGGTCCACCTGCTGCTCTGCCACCCGTCGATCCTACCGGCGGCGTCCGACAGACGGACAGGAGGCCCGTGGCGGTGTCGCCACGGGCCTCCTGTCCGTCTGCTGGTCGCGCTCGGCGCGCTACGCGTCGACGGAACGGCGCGCGACGATCGTCTCCGCGATCTGCACCGCGTTGAGCGCGGCGCCCTTCCGCAGGTTGTCGTTGCTGACGAACAGGACGAGGCCGCGGCCCTCTGGCGCGGACTGGTCGGCGCGGATGCGGCCGACGAACGCCGGGTCCTGGCCGGCGGCCTGCAGCGGGGTCGGGACCTCGGAGAGCTCGACCCCGGGCGCGCTCGACAGGATCTCGGTGGCGCGCTCGGGCGACAGCGGACGCTCGAACTCGGCGTGCACCGAGATGGAGTGCCCGGTGAACACGGGGACGCGCACGCAGGTGCCGGCGACGAGCAGGTCGGGGAGTTCGAGGATCTTCCGGCTCTCGTTCCGGAGCTTCTTCTCCTCGTCGGTCTCGCCCAGGCCGTCCTCGACGATGCTGCCGGCGAGCGGCACGACGTCGAAGGCGATCGGGCGGACGTACTTGACCGGCTCGGGGAACGTCACGGCGGATCCGTCGTGCGTCAGCGCGGCGGTGTCCTGCTCGAGCGCGGCCGTCGCCTGGCCCAGGAGTTCCTCGACCCCGGCGAGCCCGGAACCCGAGACCGCCTGGTAGGTCGTGGCGACGAGTCGGCGGAGCCCGGACTCGGTGTCGAGCACCTTGAGCACCGGCATGATCGCCATGGTCGTGCAGTTCGGGTTCGCGATGATCCCCTTCGGCGCCTGGTCGATGGCGTGCGGGTTCACCTCGCTCACGACGAGCGGGACGTCGGGGTCCATGCGCCAGGCGCTCGAGTTGTCGACGACGAGTGCCCCGGCGGCGGCGAACTTCGGCGCGAGGGCCCGCGAGGCGGTGGCCCCGGCGGAGAACAGCGCGATGTCGATGCCGGACGGGTCGGCGAGCTCGGAGTCCTCGACCACGATCTGCTCGCCCCGGAACGGCAGCGTCGTACCGGCGGAACGGGCGCTCGCGAAGAAGCGGACCCGGTCGGCCGGGAACGCGCGCTCTTCGAGCAGGCGACGCATCACGGCGCCGACCTGGCCGGTGGCGCCGACGACGGCGACGGTGAGGGTGCTCATGCGGTGCTCCTGGTGGTTCAGCGGATCGACGGGGCGGCGGGCGTCAGCGGCCGGTACCGGCGTAGACGACGGCCTCGGCGTCGGCGTCGAGGCCGAACGCACTGTGCACGACGCGCATCGCCTCGTTCAGGGTGTCGGCGCGGGTCACGACCGAGATGCGGATCTCGGACGTGGAGATCATCTCGATGTTGATCGATGCGTCGTGCAGGGCGCGGAACAGCTGCGCCGAGACACCGGCGTTCGTGCGCATGCCGGCACCGACCAGGGCGAGCTTGCCGATCTGGTCGTCGTACTGGATGCTCTCGTAACCGATGTCGGCCTTCGCGACCTCGAGCGCCGTCAGCACGGTCTGACCCTGGTCCTTCGGCAGGGTGAACGAGATGTCCGTCCGCCCGGTCGAGGCTGCCGACACGTTCTGGACGATCATGTCGATGTTCGCCCCGGCGCGCGCGACGTTCGTGAAGATCTCGGCGGCCTTGCCCGGCTGGTCCGGGACCCCCACGACGGTGATCTTGCCCTCGGAGAGGTCTCCGGCGATCCCGGTGATGATCGGTTCTTCCACGGTTTCCCCCTCGGCAGGGTTGTAGACGATGGTGCCCTCGTTGTTGTTGAACGAGGACCGGACGTGCAGGGTGACGCCGTGCCGCCGGGCGTACTCGACGGCGCGGATGTACAGGACCTTGGCACCCGAGGCTGCGAGCTCGAGCATCTCCTCGCTGGTGACGCGGTCGACCTTGCGTGCCTTCGGCACGACACGGGGGTCGGCGGTGAAGATGCCGTCGACGTCGGTGTAGATCTCGCAGACGTCGGCGTCGAGTGCAGCGGCGAGGGCGACGGCCGTGGTGTCCGAGCCGCCTCGACCGAGCGTGGTGATCTCGCCCGTGGTGCGGTTGAAGCCCTGGAACCCGGCGACGATCGCGACGTGACCGGAGTCGAGCGCCTCACGCACGCGCTTCGGGGTGACGTCGACGATGCGCGCCTTGCCGTGCTGCGCGTCGGTGAGCATGCCGGCCTGGCTGCCGGTGTAGGACGACGCTTCGACCCCGAGGCTCTTGATCGCCATCGCGAGCAGCGCCATCGAGATGCGCTCCCCCGCGGTCAGGAGCATGTCGAGCTCACGGCCGGCAGGGATCGGCGTGACGGAGTGCGCGAGGTCGACGAGTTCGTCGGTGGTGTCGCCCATCGCCGACACGGCCACGACCACGTCGTTGCCGGCCTTCTTCGTCTCGACGATCCGCTTCGCCACGCGCTTGATGCTCTCGGCGTCCGCGACGGATGAACCACCGAACTTCTGCACGATCAAGGCCACTGGCTGGTACTCCCGGAGACGGCGACACCGCGAGGTCACGCGGTCTCACAATGGTAGTCGGTGTTTCGGGGATGTTGCGTGCGAGCGGGCCCGCACGCAAGGATCCTGCGTGGCGGTCAGCCGCCGACGACGCGGCGCCCCTCGAAGGCACGACCGAGCGTGACCTCGTCGGCGTACTCCAGGTCGCCGCCGACCGGCAGCCCCGACGCGAGCCGGGTGGTGCGGATTCCCATCGGGACGAGCAGCCGGCTCAAGTAGGTCGCCGTCGCCTCGCCCTCGAGGTTCGGGTCGGTCGCGATGATGACCTCGGCCACGGTGCCGTCGGCCAGACGCGTCATGAGCTGCTGGATGCGCAGGTCGTCCGGTCCGATGCCGTCGATCGGGCTGATCGCCCCGCCGAGCACGTGGTACAGCCCGCGGAACTCGCGGGTGCGCTCGATCGCCGCGACGTCCTTCGCCTCTTCCACCACGCAGATCGTGGCCGGCGAGCGGCGCGGGTCGCGGCAGATGCTGCACTGGACGTTCTCGGTGACGTTGCCGCAGATCTCGCAGAAGCGGACGCGCTCCTTGACGTCGGCGAGCAGCTCGGACAGCCGGCTCGGGTCGAACGACTCGGTCTGCAGGATGTGGAAGGCGATGCGCTGCGCCGACTTCGGGCCGATGCCGGGCAGGCGACCGAACTCGTCGATGAGGTCCTGGACGATCCCGTCGTACATCAGGCACCGTCCTGGTGGAGAGCGGTCTCCTCGATGAACTGGGCGTTGAGGATCTCACGCACGACGGCCTCCCCGTACCGGCCGGCGACCGGGGCGCGTCGCGCGGGCGGCGCGGTGCGCGCGGGAGCGGCGGCCGGCTGTGCCGCGCGCTGCGGGGCGGCCTGCTGCGTCTGGCCCGCCGACGCCGCGGCTGCGGGCGCTGCGGATGCTGCGGGCGCTGGGCCTCGTCCGATCCCCGGGTCGGGGAACGGGGCGCCGTCGTCGTACGGTTCGTCGTCGAGCGGGTAGTCGTCGACCGGCACACCCGGGACGACGGGTCCGCCGGGAGGCGCGGCTGCCGCTCCGGGAGCCGCCTGCGGACCCGGGGTGGTCGGCTGGTCGGCCTGCCCGGCCGTGGCACCGGCTGGTCGCGCGGGTGCGGCCGACGGTGCCGGCTCGGTCGGCTGGGGCGCGCTCGTCTCGGCCGGGGCGACCGGCGCGGACGCCGGCACGGTGCCGAAGGGTGCTGCCCAGCTGGGCTCGACGGACTCCGGGACGGCGTCGGCGGTGGGGTCGCTGGCGGGGATGGTCGCGACCGCCCAGTCCGTCACCGGCGCACCGGAGGGAGCGGGGGTCGACTCAGTCGGTGCCTGGCTGCGCTGCGGCGCGGACGCGGACGGCGCTGCCTTCGGCGCCGACGCGGACTTCGGTGCCGGCGCCGCCGTCGGCGCGGGAGCTGTCGTCGACTCGGGCGTTGCCGACGCGGCCTGCGACTCCGTGGCAGGGGCGGCCGTCGGCGTGGGAGCGGCAGCGGCCACCTGCGTGGCGGGGGCCGGACGCTGGGCCGGTGCGGCCTGCTGTGCCGGAGCCTGCTGCTGCTGGGGACGCTGCTGCTGTCCGGGACCGCGGGCGACGAACTTCACCCGGAGCCCGAGGACGTCCACGATGGCAGCGCGCAGCAGTTCGCTGACGCTGGCCGACGGGTCGGACATCTCCTTGAACGAGGCGACGTCCTGCTGGCTCGGGAACGTCAGCGTCAGCACGTCGTCGCGCAGCGCGGTGACCTGCGCCGTGACGACCACCGACCACGCCGAACGCTTGGCGTGCTGCACGTGCTCGACGATCTGCGGCCAGGAGTCGCGCATCTGCTGGAAGCCGACCGCACCGACGGTCCGGACGGCGGGCTCGTCACCGATCGTCGTGCCCTGGCCGGTGGACGACGGGCTGACCGGCTCGGCCGCGGGCTTCGCGGGCTCCGGCTTGGACGGCGCTGACTTCGCGGGCTCTGACTTCGCGGGCTCGGTCGAGGTCGGCGCAGGCGCCCCGGGAGTACTCGGAGCGACCGCTGCCCACGACGCTCCGGCGTCGCGAGCCACGGCGCCGGAGTCGGCCTGTGGCGCGGCGGGCTGCTCGACGGGACGCTGGGCCGTCGTACGAGCCGCTGCAGGAGCGGGCGTCGGGGCGAGGGAGGGAGCAGGCGCTGCGGGTGCCGCGGCTGCCGGCTGCTCACGACGCGGTGCAGCGGCGACGGCGGGAGCGGGAGCGGACTGCTCGCCGACGCCGGCGTCATGCCCACCGGCGTCGCCCACCCCGACACGACGTTCCAGCCGCTCCACGCGGGCGAGGGCTCCGCGCTGGGTGTCGTCGGCCTCGGGCACGAGCATCCGGGCCGTCATGAGTTCGAGGTGCAACCGGGGCGAGGTCGCGCCGGTCATCTCGGTGAGGGCCCGGTTCGCGATGTCGGCTGAGCGGGAGAGCCCGGTCGCACCGAAGACCCCGGCCTGGCGGCTCATGGTGTCGAGTTCTTCCGGTGAGACCCCGCGCAGGACGGCGGCGGCGCTCTCGTTCGTCGCCGCGACGACGATCAGGTCGCGCAGGCGCTCGAGCAGGTCCTCGACGAAGCGCCGGGGGTCCTGTCCGGTCTGCACGACCCGGTCGATCGCAGCGAACGCGGACGCCGGGTCGGCGACGGCCAGGGCGTCGACGACGTCGTCGAGCAGGGCGGCGTCGGTGTAGCCGAGCAGGGCCACGGCACGCTCGTAGGCGATCGCACCGTCTTCACTGCCGGCCATGAGCTGGTCGAGCAGCGACAGGGTGTCGCGGACGGACCCACCGCCGGCGCGCACCACCAGGGGCAGGACGCCGGGGGCCACCGACACGGACTCCTGCGTGCAGAGCTGCTCGACGTACTCGAGCATCGCCGCGGGTGGGACGAGCCGGAACGGGTAGTGGTGGGTGCGCGACCGGATGGTGCCGATGACCTTCTCGGGCTCGGTCGTCGCGAAGATGAACTTGACGTGCTCGGGCGGTTCCTCGACCAGCTTGAGCAGCGCGTTGAAGCCCTGCGGCGTCACCATGTGCGCTTCGTCGAGGATGAAGATCTTGTAGCGGTCGCGAGCCGGCGCGAACACGGCCCGGTCGCGCAGGTCACGCGCGTCGTCGACACCGTTGTGGCTCGCGGCGTCGATCTCGATGACGTCGAGTGAACCGCTGCCGTCGCGGGCGAGTTCCACGCAGCTCGGGCAGACGCCGCACGGGGTGTCGGTCGGGCCCTCGGCGCAGTTCAGGCAGCGCGCGAGGATGCGGGCCGAGGTCGTCTTACCGCAGCCACGGGGCCCGCTGAACAGGTAGGCATGGTTGACGCGGTTCGTGCGGAGCGCCGTGCGGAGCGGGTCGGTGACCTGCGACTGCCCGATCAGCTCGGCGAAGTTCTCGGGCCGGTAACGGCGATACAGGGCGGTGACCACGCGACAAGGGTAGCCGTCACGACCGACAAGCCGCGTGCCCGTCCACAGCTCCGGTCAGCGCGCGTGCGCAGCCCCGGCTCCCCCTCCCCGGAAACGAAGAAGACTCCTCACGCACCCGCCAGAGCCTGGTTACCCTTGCTGCGTTTCCGCCCTGGGGGAGTTGGCCTGGATGGCGTCACGTGAGGAGCCGCCGAGAAGTCTACCGGACGCGACGGGCAGACTCGAACACATGAAGATCGCCATCGCCGGAGGACACGGCCAGATCGCCCTGCTCCTCGCCCGCCAGATCACCGACGCCGGCCACGACGCCGTCGCGATCGTCCGCAACCCCGCGCACGTGGCCGACGTCGAGCAACAGGGGGCGCGTGCGATCGTCGCCGACCTGGAGCAGCTCGGCGACGACGACCTGGCGCTCCGCCTGCGCGGTGTCGATGCCGTGGTGTTCGCCGCCGGTGCCGGGCCGAACAGCGGCGCCGAGCGGAAGCTCACCGTCGACCGTGACGGTGCGATCCTGCTCGCCGACGCCGCCGAGCGTGCCGGCATCGAGCGCTACGTGATGATCTCCGCGATGGCGGCCGACACCTACGACCCCGAGCTCGCCGTCGTGCCCGCGCAGGACGACGCCGCGGTGTTCCAGGTCTACCTGCGGGCGAAGGCCGAGGCGGACGCGAACCTGCGGGCCCGACGCCTCCGCTGGACGATCGTGCGTCCCGGCGGCCTGCTCGACACGCCGCCGCAGGGCACCGTCGACGTCGGTCGGACGGTACCGCGCGGCTCGATCCCCCGCGCGGACGTCGCGACCGTGGTCCTGCACGCCCTGCTCGACGACGCGGCGGTCGGCGTGCAGTTCGAGGTCACCAGCGGCGACACCCCGATCCCGGCGGCGCTGGACGCACTCACCTGAGCGGTCGGTGGAGCCCGCACCGTGCGAGTCCCTCGCCGAAGGTGCCGGGCCGCGCACCGTGCGCACCCGCTCACCCCGAGCGGACTTCCGCGCCCCGTGTGGCGCTGCAAGCGCGCACCCAGCCGCCAGCCCCGCACCGACCCACGAACACCGCACCGTGCGCCGTGCCGCCGCGACGCAAGGCGGCTCGGCGTCACGCGTCAGAGCGCGACCGCAGCCGACTGCCGGGCGATCTCGAGCTCCTCGTTCGTCGGGACCACGAGCACCGCGACCCGTGAGCCGTCGGTCGAGATGCGGCGGGCGTCGCGCGACGCCAGCTCGTTGCGGTCCGGGTCGATCTCGATGCCCAGGTGCTCGAGCCCCGCGAGCACGCGCCGTCGCAGCAGCGCGTTGTTCTCGCCGACACCCGCGGTGAACACGACCGCGTCGAGCCCGCCGAGCTGCGCCGTGTAGGCGCCCACGTAGCGGCGGATGCGGTGGCGGTACACGGCGAGCGCCGCCTCCGCCTGCTCGTCGCCCTTGGTGGCCGCGTCCTGCACGTCGCGCATGTCGCCGTTGCCGGTCAGGCCGAGCAAGCCGGACCGCTTGTTGAGCATCGTGTCGAGCTCGTCGAAGGTCATCCCGGCCTCGCGGTGCAGGTGGATGAGCACCGCGGGGTCGAGGTCGCCGGAGCGGGTGCCCATGACGAGCCCCTCGAGCGGCGTGAGCCCCATCGAGGTCTCGATGGACCTCCCGCCGTCGATGGCCGCGACCGAGGCGCCGTTGCCCAGGTGCAGCACGATCGTCTTGAGTTCGGCGAGCGGCCGGTCGAGGAACTCCGCGGCCTGCTCGGAGACGTACTTGTGGCTGGTGCCGTGCATGCCGTAGCGGCGGATCCCGTACTCGGCGGCCAGGTCGGCGGGGATCGCGTACGTGTACGCGTGCGGCGGCATCGTCTGGTGGAACGCGGTGTCGAACACGGCGACGTGCGGGACGTCCGAGAAGACCTGCTTCGCGGCCCGGATCCCCTCGAGGTTCGCGGGGTTGTGCAGCGGCGCGAGGCTGTTGAGGTCCTCGATCTGCTGCTCGACCTCGTCCGTGACGACGGTCGCGCGGTCGAAGGTGGTCCCCCCGTGCACGACACGGTGGCCGACGACGGCGGGCGGGTGCTCGTCGAACGACGGGCCGACCTTCGCGAACGCGTCGATCATTGCCTGGAACCCGGCGGCGTGGTCGGGCACCGACGCCGAGTCGTTCGACGACGACTCCCCCGTCAGCGCGTTGGTGTGCTTCCAGGCCCCGGCTGACTCGCCGATGCGCTCGACGAGCCCCGAGGCGAGCGTGCGCTCGTCCTCGAGTTCGATGAGCTGGTACTTGAACGAACTCGAGCCGGAGTTGACGACGAGGGCTGCGGTCACGGGGTGGTCACTTTCTGTCGGGCCTGGAGGCGCGGTGCGGGTCGGGCGGTCAGACCGCGTCGGTCGCGGTACCGGCCTGGATCGCGGTGATGGCGACGGTGTTCACGATGTCGCCCACCAGGGCGCCGCGCGACAGGTCGTTGATCGGCTTGCGCAGGCCCTGCAGGACCGGGCCGATCGCCACGGCGCCGGCCGAGCGCTGCACGGCCTTGTACGTGTTGTTGCCGGTGTTGAGGTCCGGGAAGATGAACACCGTCGCCCGACCCGCGACCGGCGAGCCCGGCATCTTGGTCGACGCGACCGTGGGGTCGGCTGCGGCGTCGTACTGGATCGGGCCCTCGACGAGCAGGTCGGGTCGGCGGTCCCGCACGAACGCGGTGCCGGCGCGCACCTTGTCGACGTCGGCGCCGGAGCCGCTGTCGCCGGTGGAGTAGCTGAGCATCGCGACGCGGGGGTCGATGCCGAACTGGGTCGCCGTCTCGGCCGACGAGATCGCGATGTCGGCGAGCTGCTCGCTCGTGGGGTCCGGGATCACCGCGCAGTCGCCGTAGACGAGCACGCGGTCGGCGAGCGCCATCAGGAACACGCTGGACACGATCGAGGTGTCCGGACGGGTCTTGATGATCTCGAACGACGGCCGGATGGTGTGCGCCGTGGTGTGCTTCGCGCCGGAGACCATGCCGTCGGCGAGTCCGAGCTGCACCATCATCGTGCCGAAGTAGGAGACATCGGTGACGGTGTCGCGGGCGAGCTCGATCGACATCCCCTTGTGGGCGCGGAGCCGGGTGTACTCCTCGGCGAAGCGTTCCCGCAGCTCGGGGTCGAACGGCGAGACGAGCTGCGCGGCCTCGAGGTCGAGGCCGAGCTCGGTCGCGCGCGTACGGATGGCGGCGGGGTCGCCGAGGATCGTCAGCTCGCAGACCTGGCGCTGCAGCAGGGTGGATGCGGCGCGGAGGATGCGGTCGTCCTCGCCCTCCGGCAGGACGATGCGCTTGCCGTAGCTGCGCGCCCGGTCGAGCAGGCCGTGCTCGAACATGAGCGGCGTGACGACCCCGGACGGGGCGAGCTGCAGCCGGTCGCGCAGGGCCTCGGCGTCGACGTGCTGCTCGAACAGGGCGAGCGCGAGGTCGGCCTTCCGGGGCGAGTCCGCGGCGAGACGGCCACGGGTCTGGGTGATCCGGAGGGCGGTGTCGTACGTGCCGAGGTCGTTCTGCGCGATCGGCAGCGAGCTCGACAGACCCTCGAGCAGCCGGGACACCTGCGGGGCGATCTCGAACCCGCCGTTCAGGATGACGCCGGCAAGGCTCGGGAACGTCTCGGACTGGTTGGCGAGCAGCGTGGCGATGAGGACGTCGCTCCGGTCGCCGGGGACGACGACGATGCCGCCCTCGATGAGCCGGGGCAGCACGTTCTCCATGCTCATCCCCGCGACGACGGTGCCGAGGGCCTCGCGGTCGAGCAGGGCGTCGTCCCCGCGCACCAGGGTGGCGCCGGTGGCCTGCAGCAGGGCGCGGACCGTCGGGGCGACGAGCACGCGGTCCTCGGGGATCGCCCACACCGGGACGTCCGGGTGGTCGTCGTGCACGGCCTGCTCGACACTCGTCACGATGGCGGCCAGGGCGTCCGGGTCGGCGCGGTTCACCACGACGCCGAACAGCTGCGCGTGTGCCGCCCGCAGCTCGCTCGTCGTGACGTCCGCCACCTGGGCCATGCCCTCGGGGGTGCGCGCCGCACGTTCGGCGGCGTCACGGCCGCCCAGCACGAGGAGCACCGGAGCGCCGAGGTTCGCGGCGACCTTCGCGTTGAAGGACAGCTCGGTGGGGCTGCCCACGTCGGTGTAGTCGGACCCGAGCACCACGACGGCGTCGCACTGCCGCTCGACCTGCGCGAACCGGGTGACGATGGTGCCGAGCGCCGCCTCGGGGTCGGCGTGCACGTCGTCGTAGGTGACGCCGACCGCGTCGTCGTACGAGATGCCGACGGCCGTGTGCTGCAGCAGCAGCTCGAGCACGTAGTCGGGTTCGACGACCGAGCGGGCGACGGGCCGGAACACGCCGACGCGGCCGACGGACCGGGCGAGGGTCTCGAGGACACCGAGGGCGACGGTGCTCTTGCCCGTGTGCCCTTCTGCTGACGTGATGTAGATGCGGGTCGACACGACGCCCAGGGTAGTCGCCGCACATGTCACGACATCTGGGAGCACGGCCACCGACGACACGCGGTCGTGAGCACCCCGGAGAACCTGTACCATTGGGTGTCGCCGTCGCGAGACGGTGTCAGGAGAATTCGCCTAGTGGCCTATGGCGCACGCTTGGAAAGCGTGTTGGGTGCAAGCCCTCGGGGGTTCGAATCCCCCATTCTCCGCAGCGAACAGGACCGAACCACCCACGAGGGACCCGCACCGATCGGTGCGGGTCCTTCGTCGTTGCACGACCGCCCAGTCCTCCACCCTGCGGACGAGCGCGTGCCCTGTTCCCCCTGGGTTGGCCGGGAAACGCCGACCAGGGGTGGAACGGGCTGTCCCCGGTACCCGTCGGTCGCCTATGCTGGCCGAGCGAACGGCTCCGGGACGAGCCGACCGCGGTGCATCGAGCGGCAGGGGCGTCGCTCGGAGGGCGTGCTGATCAGCGTGCCCGGAACACCCGAGGGGACGAGGAGACGCGCCATGGGGGAGACAACCGTGCCCGCAGTACCCGTGCGGTCCGCCGTCTTCGACACGGTCCTCCGTCCGCGCCGGTCGCTCGTCCGCTCCACCGCGCTGAGCATCGCCTTCTCGGCCGTGCCCCTCGCCGTCGCCCTGGTCTGGGTCTCGTTCCCGTTCCGCACGTGGGCCGTGTTCGCCGGGATCGTCGTCGCGATGGCCGCGGCCGTCGGCATCGTGTTCGTCCGACTGCACACCGCGTTCATCGGGATCGACGACGACGGCCTGACGATCCGTGGCGTCCTCACGGCGCACCGGCGGGTCCCCCGCGAGCGCGTGCACAGCCTCGTGCTCGCCACGACCTTCGGCTCCTCGGTGGACCGGACCGTACGGGAACTCGTCGCCTTCGACCGGACCGGAACGCACCTCTTCCGGCTCCGCGCCGACGTCTGGGGGGACGACGGGCTCGACCGGGTCGTCGACGCGCTCGGCGTACAGGTCGTCGAGGAGTCCCGGCCGGTCTCCGCCCGCACCTTCGCGAAGCGCTACCCGACGAGCCGCGCCTGGTACGAGCAGCGGTCGGCGTTCCTGCTCGTCGGCGGCCTCGTCGTGCTGGTCGTCGGCGGGC
The DNA here is from genome assembly GCF_031844325.1 of Curtobacterium sp. BRB10. Taxonomy (NCBI): domain Bacteria; kingdom Bacillati; phylum Actinomycetota; class Actinomycetes; order Micrococcales; family Microbacteriaceae; genus Curtobacterium; species Curtobacterium sp. BRB10. The sequence continues at coordinate 577,583 of NZ_JAUZVA010000001.1, read as the reverse complement.
TGCTCGCCGTGGAGTTCGCCGGCCTCAACGCCCGCTGACCCTCCCCGTCGCGGCGCGGCAGGGGCCCGCGGACCGCGGTACCCGGCTCCGTTGGTTCCGCGTCGGTGGCGACCCGAGCCTCCCGGCCGTCGGCGACGCGCCGGACGTGACCCAGGTCGCACGACCGGGACCCGTGGAGCCCGTCTTCTCAGTGCGAGAGCGCGGGCACCGTCCGCGGGCGGACCACGAACCAGAGCATCAGGATCGCGACGGCGGCGGTCGACGCCATCACCATCGCCATCGGGGTCGCCGTCGTGATGCCGAGCCAGCCGACCACCGGCGAGATGAGCCCGGCGACGCCGAAGTTCAGGGCGCCGAGCACCGAGGCGGCGGTGCCTGCCTCCTTCCCGTGGGCAGCGAGACCGATGACCTGGACGAGCGGGAACGAGAACCCGCACGCGGCGATGAAGAACCAGAGCGGCACGAGCACGCCGACCAGACCGGCCCCGACCTGGTCGAGGACGATGATCGCGATCGATGCCAGCAGCAGGGTCGCGGTCGAGCACGCGAGGATCCACTGCGGACCCACCCGCTGGGCGAGCCGCGACGAGATCTGCACGCCCAGGACGACCCCGACGGAGTTGACGGCGAAGAGCAGCCCGTACTGCTGCGCGTCGAGCCCGTAGACCTGCTGGAACAGGAACGGCGACGCGCTGAGGTACGAGAACAGACCGCTGAACACCATGGCGCCGATGAGCGCGACACCGACGAAGATCCGGTCGGAGAACAGCGCCTTGTAGCGCTGGCCGATGGTGGAGTGCCCGGCCTCGTGCCGGCGGGCAGGCGGCAGGGTCTCGACGATGAGCAGGATCGACGCGATCACCACCGCCAGGCCGTAGCAGGCGAGGAAGACGAAGATGCCGCGCCAGCTGGTGAACTGCAGCATCTGCGAACCGATGAGCGGCGCGAGGATCGGTGCGAGGCCGTTCACCATCGCCAGACGGGACAGCATCCGCACCAGCGGCTTGCCGCCGAACAGGTCACGCACCGTCGCCATCGCGACGACACCGCCGGCCGCGGCGCCCATGCCCTGCAGCACGCGGAACACCGCGAGCAGCTCGATGTCCGGCGCGGTCGCGGCACCGATCGACGCGGCGATGTGCACCGTGGTCGCGATGATCAGCGGCAGCCGGCGGCCGACCTTGTCACTCCACGGGCCGACCAGGAGCTGCCCGATGGCGAAGCCGAGCGTCGTCGCGGTGAGCGTCAGCTGGACCGCGCCGTCGGTGACGCCGAACTGGTCCTTGATCGCCGGGAACGCCGGCAGGTACAGGTCGATCGTGAACGGACCGAGCGCCGTGAGGGCACCCAGGACGAAGACGTAGACGAGTCGCTGCCCGCGGGAGAGCGAGTCTCCCGGGTGCAGGACGACCCGGAGCGAACCGGTGGTGGCGGGCGCGGTCACGAGACAGGAGTCCTTCGACGATGAGGGGTGGAGGGGTGATCGCGGGCCGATCGAATCGATTCGTCCGCGGAACCATCCTACGGTCGCCGGTGCGTGCTCGGCGTCGCCGGTGCAGCCCGCCCGCGTGAAGCGGCTCGTGCTGCCCCTCGGCCCTGCGCGGACCATGCGGTAGCGTCGGGTTGCTCGGGTGCCTTCCGGGTGAAGCGGATCAGAAGGGGGTGGGCGTCATGGTGGATGCCCGGATCCTGCACACCACTGCAGCGCTGCGCGAGGCGATCCTGCGACTCGCCGCGGACCGACCGGTCTCGGAGATCACCGTCGCCGACGTCACGCGTGCCGCCGGCATCAACCGGGCCACGTTCTACTCGCACGCCGTCTCGCCCGGGTCGCTGCTCGCCGACGTCCTGACGCCGGAACTCGACCGCATCCGGCAGGACGACGCCGACGAACGCCGAGCCGCCGCCGACCGGGGCGCCGGAGCCGACGAGCTCGCGGCCATCACCCGGCGCGGCATCAACGCCGTCGTCGAGCACGTGACGACGCACCGTGACATCTACGGCAAGGCACTGCCGGACCCGAACGACGCCTCGCTGCACCGGCTGCTCGTCGAGCACTTCACGGTGTCGAGCGCGCTGCACATCCGCGAGCTCGACCCCGCACACCGGCCCGACCTGCTCGACGACGTCGCCGCGGGGTTCGTGGCGCAGGGCTTCGTCGGGGCGATCGAGGCCTGGCTCGCCGGACCCCGGCGGTCGCGGAAGGCGCTGGTGGAGACGATCACGCTGTCGTTCCCGACGTGGTGGAGCTGAGCGGACCGTTCCTACTCGGCGTCGGTCGTGTCGCCGTCCGTCGGGTCGGTCTCCGGCTTCTCGCCGCGCTGCAGGGACTGCACGACGTCGACCGCCGTCGCCGCGGTGTCGGCATCGTCGCCCTCGGACGGTACGCGGTAGTCGGCGGACACCCCGTCGCCACCGGTGCCGGTCGCGGGAAGCGGGTCGCCGAGGGACACCACGACGACCCCGGCATCGTGGGCGGTCTGGATCACGCCGGTCAGTGCGGACGGTCGGGCGGCGTGCACGAGCAGGGCCTTGGCGCCCTTCCGCACGAGCTGGGCGACCGCGGTCCGCTGGGACGCCGCCGCACCCGATGCCGGAGCGACCCGGACGTCCGGCCGGAACCCGGCGTCGGTCAGGTCCGTGCGGAGCCGGTCGGCGAGTGCCGCGTCGTCGTGCACCAGGACGACACCGATCACGGCCTGCTGGTCGAAACCGCCGTCGGAGCTCGTCAGGTCGGTGCTCTGCACGGGTGTGGGGGCGGCCGACGTCGTGCCCTGGCACCCGGCCAGGGTCAGGGCCGCCGCCAGGGCGACGGTCACGGCGACGATGCGCAGCACGGTGGTCTCCTCTTCGGTCCGGTCTGCCACGCTACCCGGCGGCCGGGCCGTGCGACGACGACACGGTCCCGCCCGGGTCCGCCGGGACCGTCGTCGCCGGTGCCGGCACGGGGCCGAGCCGTCGAACGGCCGCGATCGCCAGTGCAGCGAACCCGATCATCGCCGCGAACACCAGGGGGAACGACACGGTGCCGTCGGCTCCACCGGCCGCGGTGAAGAGCAGGCCGGTCACCGCCAGACCGATCACGCTGCCCGCGGCATCAGCGATCGTCAGGGCCGAGCTCGCGAACCCGTCGTCGCCCTCGCCGGAGAACCGCAGGGTCAGCATCGAGGCGCGCGGGTAGATCGCGCCCATGCCCGCACCGCCGACGAACCAGCCGGCGACCAGCACCCACCACGACAGGTCGAACGTCGCGACCGCGAGCGCGGTCACCAGGCTGATGAGCACCAGCGTGAGTCCCGCCCCGAAGGTGCGACGGGCGGTGAGCCGCCGCTCCCCCAGACGGCCGTGCGCCCAGCTCGACGCGGCCCAGCTGAGTGCCGCCACCGTCAGGGCGAGCCCCGCGGCCGACGGCGACAACCCGTGTTCGGCCTGCAGCAGGAACGGCACGTACGCCTCGCTCCCGAAGAACGACGCGGCGACGAGCCCGCGCAGCAGCACGACCGATGGCAGCCCGGCAGCGGCCCGGAACGTCCCGCCCGGCAGCAGCGGACGCAGGGCGAACCAGGTGCCGACCAGCCCGACGACGACCGCCGCGACCATGCCCCACGGGGTCAGGTCCGGCGCCACGTTGAGCAGCAGGATCGACACGGCCGCCGCCACCGACCACCCGATCCGGACCCGCTGCCACGGCGGGCGGAGCGACGAGGCCGGGGCGTGCAGCCGGCCGAGCGTCGGCACGAGCAGGGTGAAGGCGGCCAACGCGATCACCAGGGCCCCGGCGAACACCCAGTGCCAGTTCCAGGTGTCGGTGACGATGCCGGCCAGGGCGGGACCGATCAGCGCCGGGACGACCCAGGCCGCGGCGAACCCGGCGAACACCGGTCCGTGCAGCTCGGCGGGGAAGATCCGGGCGACGAGCACGTACAGCACCACGTCGATGGACCCGGCCCCGAACCCCTCGACGAGCCGCCCGGCCAGGAACACCTCCATGGTCGGTGCGAGCATGACCACGGCGGTCCCCACCGCGAAGAACGCTGCCGAGACCCACGCCACGATCCGACCACCGGCGCGATCGGTCCAGTTGCCGGCGAGCACCATGCCGGGCACCCCGGCGGCGAGCGGGGCGGCGAAGGCGAGCGCGTACAGGGTCTCGCCGTCGAGGTCACGGCTGATCACCGGCATGATCGTCGTCATCGCCAGGTTCTGGAACGCCGCGACGCCGACGATCGCGACCATGCCGATCGTCGCGAGGGCGTACGGCCCGCTCAGCAGGCTGGTCCGCGACGCCGGTGTGCTCACCCGATCATCGTAGGGGCGGGCGCCGACGACACGGCAGCGGGTCGCGCGCCCCGCCGTCCTGCGCCCCGCCGTCCTGCGCCCCGCCGTCCTGCGCCCCGTCGCCCCGCGCCCCGTCGTCCCGCGTCAGCGGGGCCGGCGTCAGCGCGCCAGCGCCTGCTCCAGGTCCGCCACCAGGTCGCCGGCGTCCTCGATGCCCACCGACAGCCGGACGACGTTCTCCGGCACGGCGAGCTCGGTGCCCTTCACCGACGCGTGGGTCATCTCGCTCGGGTACCCGATGAGCGACTCCACACCACCGAGCGACTCGGCCAGGGCGAACAGCTCCGTCGACTCCGCGAACCGCTTCGCCGCCTCGGCGCCGCCGGACAGTGCGACCGAGAGCATCCCGCCGAAGCCGCGCATCTGGCGTGCGGCGATGTCGTGCCCCGGGTGGTCGGGCAGGCCCGGGTAGTAGACGCGCTCGACGCCGGGCGCGACGACGAGCGCCTCGGCGACGGCCTGCGCGTTCCGCGAGTGCCGCTCCATGCGCACCGCGAGCGTCTTGATGCCACGGGTGGTCAGGTAGGCGTCGAACGGCGACGAGATCGCACCGGCGCCGAACTGCAGGAACTGCACCTTCGCCGCGAGCTCTTCGTCCGCCAGCACGACGGCTCCGCCGACGACGTCGGAGTGTCCGCCGAGGTACTTCGTGGTCGAGTACACGACGACGTCGGCGCCGAGCGACAGCGGCTGCTGCAGGTACGGCGACGCGAACGTGTTGTCGACCACCACCAGTGCGCCCGACTCGTGCCCGAGGGTCGCGAGCGCGGCGATGTCGGCGATCTTCATGAGCGGGTTCGTCGGCGTCTCGACCCACAGCACGGTGGTGGCCGGTGCGCCCTGCAGCGCCGCGCGGACCTGGTCGAGGTCGCTCATGTCGACGACGACGAGCTCGACGCCCCACGGCACGTGCAGCCGGCTCACCAGGCGGTGGGTGCCGCCGTACACGTCGTTGCCCATCACGACGCGGCCGCCGGGGACCAGCGCGGCGCGGAGCAGGGCGTCCTCGGCGGCGAGCCCGGACGCGAACGACGACGCCGCGACGCCGCCGTCGAGGTCGGCCAGGAGCACCTGCAACGAGTCACGCGTCGGGTTGCCGGCGCGCGAGTACTCGTAGCCGTTGCGCATGCCGCCGACGCCGTCCTGCACGTACGTCGACGTCAGGTGGATCGGCGGGATGACGGCGCCGGTGGTCTCGTCGGGCTCCTGGCCGGCGTGGACGGCCCGGGTGCTGAACTCGGTCATGCTCGGTGGTTCCTTACTCGGAGAGGTAGGTGAGGAGGTCGTGCCGGGTCAGCACGGTGACGGGCTTGCCGTCCGCGACGACGAGGAGCGCGTCGGCCGACTCGAGCGCACGACGCGCCGCGGAGACCGACTCGCCGACGCCGATGAGCGGCAGCGGGTCGCCGACGAAGCCGGTGAGCGCGTCCGACATCTTCGCGGTGCCGGTGAACACCTGCTCGAGCAGTGCCTTCTCCTCGACGGCGCCGACGACCTCGCCGATGACGACGGGCGGCTCCGCACTGAGCACGGGCATCTGCGAGACGCCGTACTTGGTCATGATGTCGACGACGTCTCGCACGGTGTCGGCCGGGTGCGCGTGCACCAGGTCGGGCAGGCGGCCGTCCTTGCCGGCGATGAGCGAGCCGACGGTGCGCTCGTCGTCGGTCTCGGCGAACCCGTAGGAGCGCATCCAGCGGTCGTTGAAGATCTTGCCGAGGTAGCCGCGGCCGCCGTCCGGCAGCAGCACGACGACGACGTCGTCCTCGGTGAGGTCACGGGCCGCACGGAGCGCCGCGACGACGGCCATGCCGCTGGAACCGCCGACGAGCAGTCCCTCCTCGCGCGCCAGGCGCCGGGTCATCGCGAAGGAGTCGGCGTCCGACACCGCGATGATCTCGTCCGGCACGCCGGCGTCGTACGCGCTCGGCCAGAAGTCCTCGCCGACGCCCTCGACCAGGTACGGGCGCCCGGTGCCGCCGGAGTACACGGAGCCCTCGGGGTCGGCACCCACGATGCGGACGCCGCCGTCGGACGCCTCCTTCAGGTACCGTCCGGTGCCCGAGATCGTGCCGCCGGTGCCGACGCCCGCGACGAAGTGGGTGATCTGCCCCTCGGTGTCGCGCCAGATCTCCGGACCGGTGGTCTCGTAGTGGCTGCGGGGACCGTTCGGGTTCGCGTACTGGTTCGGCTTGTAGGCGCCGGGGATCTCCTGCACGAGCCGGTCCGACACCGAGTAGTAGGACTCGGGGTGCTCCGGCGCGACCGCGGTCGGGGTCACGACGATCTCGGCGCCGTACGCCGTCAGCACGTTGCGCTTGTCCTCGCCGACCTTGTCGGGCAGCACGAAGACGCACCGGTAGCCGCGCTGCTGGGCGACCAGGGCCAGACCGACGCCGGTGTTGCCGGAGGTCGGTTCGACGATGGTGCCACCGGGGCGCAGGTCTCCGGAAGCCTCGGCCGCGTCGATGATCCGGGTGGCGATGCGGTCCTTGGACGACCCACCGGGGTTCAGGTACTCGACCTTCACCAGGATGGTCGCCCGCACCCCCTCGGTCACCCGGTTGAGCTTGACGAGCGGGGTGTCGCCGACGAGGTCGACGACGGAGTTCGCGTAACGCACGGCGTCGAGTCTAGGACGCGGTCCCCGCGTCCCGCTGGGATGTGTCGTGCGCGGACAGCGCACCGGGATCCCGCGGCGGACGGCGTGCCCTGGTCGCGCTGCGTGCCGGACGGGAGGCCCGTGCGGACGCCGCCACGGGCCTCGGCGTCCGGCGCCCGGTCGCGACCACGACCGTCAGGGGTGGACGACGTCCGCCGACGTGTTCTGCTGCCGGTGCAGCTGCGCGTACGTGCCGTCGAGGGCGAGGAGTTCGTCGTGCGTGCCCTGCTCGACGATCTGACCGTGGTCGAGGACGAAGATGACGTCGGCGTCGCGGATCGTCGACAGCCGGTGCGCGATCGAGATGGTGGTCCGACCGGCGGCCGCCGTGTCGAGCGCCGTCTGCACGACGTGCTCCGAGATGGAGTCGAGTGCACTGGTGGCCTCGTCGAGGACGAGCACCGGCGGGTCCTTCAGCATGACCCGCGCGATGGCGATGCGCTGCTTCTCACCACCGGACAGACGGTAGCCGCGCTCCCCCACGACGGTGTCGTAGCCGTCCGGGAACGACGCGATCGTGTCGTGGATGTTCGCCGCACGGGCCGCACGCTCGAGCTCGTCGTCGGTGGCGTCGGGCTTGGCGTACCGCAGGTTCTCGCCGATCGTGGCGTGGAACAGGTACGTCTCCTGGCTCACGATGCCGACGTGCCGCATCAGGTCCTCGTGCACCAGGTCGCGGACGTCCTGCCCGGCGAACCGCACCGATCCCTCGGTCGCCTCGTACAGCCGGGGCACCAGGTAGGACACCGTCGTCTTGCCCGCGCCGGAGGGACCGACGAAGGCCGCGAACTGCCCGGGGCGGAGCTCGAACGACACTCCGCGCAGGGTCGGCTTGTCGGCTTCGCCGTCGGGGTAGGTGAAGACGACGTCGTCGAAGGCGACGTGGCCGACCTTCGACTCGTCCACGGGCCGGGCGGTCGGCGAGTCCGTGATGGCCGGCTGGAGGTCGAAGTACTCGAAGATGCGGGCGAAGAGCGCACCGGAGGTCTGCAGGTCGAGGACCACGCGCAGCAGCCCGACCGTCGGGAACAGCAGCCGGGACTGCACCGTCGTGAACGCGACGATCGTGCCCGCCGTGATCGGGACGTCGCCGATGATCAGGTACGCGGCGACGACGTAGATGATCGCCGGGATGATCGACAGGAAGATCTGCACGATCGCGAAGAACCACTGCCCGGACATCTGCTGGCGTACCTGCAGGGTGATCTGGTTGCGGTTCTCGGCCCCGTAGCGGCGGGTCTCGCTGGCCTGTTGGTTGAAGCTCTTCGCGAGCAGGATGCCCGAGACGCTCAGCGCCTCCTGCGTGATGGCCGTCATGTCGGACAGCGACTCCTGCGTCTGCGCGGCGATGCGGGCCCGGACCTGGCCGACACGACGCTGCGCGATCACGAGCAGTGGCAGCAGGACCACGGCGACCAGCGTCATCTGCCAGCTCAGCAGGAGCATCGCGACCACGGCGGCGATCACGGTCACGGTGTTGCCGAGCACCGACGAGATCGTGTTGTTCAGCACGCTCGCCACGCCACCGACGTCGTTCTGCAGGCGCGACTGGATGACGCCGGTCTTGGTGCGTGTGAAGAACGCGAGCTCCATCCGCTGCAGGTGCGCGAACAGGCGCATCCGCATCGCACCCATGACCTTGTTGCCGACCGTCGCGGTCAGGTACGTCTGCCAGACGCCGACCCCCGCGCTCGCGATCCAGAGCAGGACCATCGCGGACACGAGCTCGATCAGCACGGGCACGTCGGGGCGACCCGACGGCGGGAACAGTCCCCGGTCGAACGCCTGCTGGGTGAGCAGCGGCGGCACGACCGAGATGGCCGCGCCGACCAGCACGAGGACGACCGTGAGCAGGATCGCCCGGCGGTGCGGCTCGAACAACGCTGCGATGCGGCGGACCAGGTGCGGGATCTTCGGCGCCTCGGCGTTGGCGGCCTTCTGCGCGCGGAAGTCGCCGCTCGAGATGCGCCCGCCCCCGCGCGGACCGCCGCCTCGCCCGCCGTGTCCCATGCTCATGAGGCCACCGTAGCCCCGCGCTCGGACATCGAGCGCCCCTCCACGGCACCGCAGTATTTGACCCCGTTCAGGGGGCGTGCGAGCATGTGCCGTCCCCGTCCCCGCACCACCGAGGTCCCATGTCGTCCGCGCCGTCACGTCCCACGTCCCTGGGGGCGCAGCTCGCCCGCCGCAAGCCGATCGAGCAGCTGCAGGCCGAAGCCTCCCGTGGTGTGAACGGTGAACCGCTCCGCCGGTCGCTCGGGGTCTGGCAGCTGACGATGATCAGCGTCGGGGCCACGCTCGGCACCGGCATCCTGGTCGTCCTCGGCACCGCGGTCCCCCTCGCCGGTCCCGCCGTCTGGATCTCGTTCGTCGTCGCGGGGATCGCCGCACTGCTGTCCGCGCTGTCGTACGCCGAGATGGCGGGCGCCGTCCCGACCTCGGGGTCCAGCTACTCGTACACGTACGCCACGATGGGCGAGGGCATCGCGTGGGTCTGCGGCTGGTGCCTCGTGCTCGAGTACGCCGTCTCGGTGGCCGCGGTCGCCGTGGGTGCCAGCGAGTACGTCGACGAGACCCTGCGCGTGTTCGGGCTGCACCTGCCCACCGCACTCGCCGCTCCCCCGGTCGACGGCGGCGTGGTCAACCTGCCCGCGGCGGTCCTGGTCCTGCTCGCCACCGCCGTGCTGCTGCCCGGTGCCCGCGAGAGCGCCTGGGTGAACACGGTCATGGTCATCGTCAAGATCGCCCTGCTGGTCTTCTTCGTCGTCGTGGCGTTCACGGCGTTCCAGGCGCAGAACTTCGAACCGTTGGCCCCGATGGGCGCCGCCGGGGTCACCGCCGCCGCGTCGCGGCTGTTCTTCTCGTACATCGGCTTCGATGCCGCCTCGACCGCCGGTGAAGAGGCCGAGAACCCCCGCCGTGACCTGCCCCGGGCGATCATCGGCTCGATCGCGCTCATCACGGCGCTGTACATCCTCGTCGCGATCGCTGCCGTCGGGGCCCGCTCGTGGACCGCGTTCTCGTCGTCCGAGGCGTCGCTCGTCCGCATCGTCGTCGACGTCACGGGGCAGCCGCTCGTCGCCCTGGTGTTCTCGATCGGCGCCGTCGTCGCCATCGCCAGCGTCGTGCTCACCGTCCTGTACGGCCAGACCCGCATCCTGCTCACGATGTCCCGCGACGGCCTGGTACCGAAGGTCTTCGGGCGGGTCTCCCGTCGCACCGGCACCCCGATCGCGAACACGCTCATCATCGGCATCGCCGTGACGATCGTCGCCGCGCTCGTGCCCCTCGGGGAACTCGCCGACGCCACGAGCATCGGCACCCTCGTCGCATTCGCCCTGGTGAACGTGTCCGTCATCGTGCTCCGCCGCTCGCAGCCCGACCTGGAGCGCTCGTACCGGGTGCCGCTGTTCCCCGTCGTGCCGATCCTCGGCACCCTGAGCTGCGTGCTGCTCGCGGTGTTCCTCGGCGCCACCACCTGGATCGCCTTCGGCATCTGGATGGTCGCCGGCGCCCTGCTCTACCTGGCCTACGGCCGCCGCCACAGCACCCTGCGCTGACGCGCCCGCGGCTGCCTGCCCCGCGACGACCTCACGAGCTTACTCCCGCCAAAGCGACAGATGCCCGCGAAACGTTCGCGTCATTCTGTCGCTCTGCCGGGAGGCGTAACACCCTTCCCGCGAGAAGTGTCGCTCTGGCAACACCAACGAGCCAGGACGTCATCGGCACGGCACACCGTGCTGACGAAACAGGGTCCGGAGGCGCTCCGGCACGACGAGGTGCTCCCAGTACACGCGGACGAACCCGTTGACCTCGGCGCGAGCACGGACCCGGTCCTCGCGCCGCTTCTCGCCCCAAACGGCGTCGGCGCCGCTCCTCCCCCGCAGCATCTCGCGGTCTTCGTACTTCTGCCGCCCGTCGAACTCGATCACGATCCCCTGCCTCGGCAACCAGAAGTCCACCCGGTCGACGGCGCCGTCCACGCCGATGAACTCGTGCTGCGGTTCCATGTCCGGGCACCCGAGCTCGGCCGCACGCGCCGCGAAGTAGGACTCGCCCACCGACTCGTGGCGAACATCGCAGATCTCCAACGCGTGCTCAAGGCGGACCGCGCCCCACGGACCGGCCGTCAGCGCCAGGTTCTCGAGATCTTCGTGCCGTGCTCCGTTGCGGAGCGCGTGGTCCAACCCGACGACCGCTGCAGCCAGGGGTCCCCGACGAGCGAGCTCGATCGTCGTCTGCGCGAGAGCGGTGTACTCGACACCGTGGAAACGGTGCCCCGACCCCAGCGAGGACCCGGCGTGCATCGTCAGCCCGTTACGTCGGAGGTCGTGCTCCAGCGCGGGCACGTTCGCATGGACGCGCTCCGGCCACGGGTCGAGACGAGGTGCCCCGAGGATCGCAGCCGCTGAGTCGAGCGACCACACAGCGCCTCCGCGGAGCAGCGGGAGCGCCGCTCGCATGCGGACGAGGTGTCGGCTCCGGCCGTCGAGCGCGTCCCACGCCGAGCGGTCGACGTAGACGCCATGGCGCACGCGGACGAGTTCGCCGGCCAGCTTGCGGCGCTGTAGCTGTCGTGCGTCCGCGCGGTCGAGTCTGTTCGTCCGGAACAGTGCGATGGCGTTGGCGGGGTGCATGGCAGCACTCTGTCGCCCAGCGCAACCGATGTCGGCGACGTTCGCCGATCTGTGGAGAATCCGCGCGCCTCCGGGCGGTCCTGCGGCGATGCCAAAGCGACGATTCTCCGGAAGTGGGTACCGTCAGAGGCGCTGAAGCGACAAGGCGCCGTGATCTTTCCAGGCCCATCTGTCGCTTTGGCGAAAGCGACAAAAATCTACGCGCACGCCACCCGCACACGACGAAGGCCGCCGCCCCGAGGGGCAGCGGCCTTCGTGACCGGAACGGTCGAGACTACGCGAGCTCGATCGTGGCGCCAGCGGCCTCGAGGGTCGCCTTCGCCTTGTCGGCGGTCTCCTTGTTCGCACCCTCGAGGATCTTGGCGTCGGCGGTCTCGACGAGCGCCTTGGCCTCACCGAGGCCGAGCGACGTCAGGCCACGGACCTCCTTGATGACCTGGATCTTCTTGTCACCAGCGGACTTGAGGATGACGTCGAACTCGGTCTTCTCCTCAGCGGCCTCGGCCGGAGCAGCTGCGCCGGCGGGGGCGGCAGCGGCGACCGGGGCGGCCGCGGTGACCTCGAAGACCTCTTCGAACTTCTTCACGAAGTCCGAGAGCTCGATGAGCGTGAGCTCCTTGAAGGCCTCGATGAGCTCGTCCTGCGAAAGCTTCGCCATGATTTTCTCCTACTACTAGCTAGTACGTGTGGTTGATGAACGCGAGCCTGATCAGGCCGCGGACTCCTGCTTCTCGCGAAGGGCGTCCACGGTGCGGACGGCCTGCGAGAGGGGCGCCTGGAACAGGTACGCAGCACCGAACAGCGAGGCCTTGAGTGCGCCGGCGAGCTTGCCGAGCAGCACTTCACGGGACTCGAGGTCGGCGAGCTTGTCCACCTCGGTCGCGGAGAGCGGGTTACCGTCGAAGTAACCACCCTTCACCACGAGCTCGGGGTTCGCCTTGGCGAATGCACGCAGCGACTTCGCGACGGCGACGGTGTCACCGTGGACGAAGGCGAGAGCGGACGGACCGGCGAGCTCGTCGTCGAACGACGAGATGCCGGCGTTGTTCGCCGCGATCTTGGTCAGCGTGTTCTTCACCACGGCGTACGTGGCGTGCTCACGGATCGAGTTGCGGAGCTCCTTGAGCTGCGCGACCGTGAGACCGCGGTACTCGGTGAGCAGAACGGCGTTCGAGCTACGGAAGGACTCCGTGAGCTCGGCGACCGCAGCTTCCTTGTTCGCCATGGTTCTCCTTGGGGGTCTTGCCGGCAGCCCCAGGTCCACGAACGAAAAAAGCTCCGGCGCAGAGGCTCGGAGCTGCTCTCACCAGATGGTGGGAGTGGTTCGGAACACCTGCGCGGGATGCCTCACGAGTGAGGACCTTCGGTCACGATGCTCACAAACACGTTGCGAGCAGCACGACATCCGGCGGTCTTTGGCTTCGAGAACTGTACCAGACGCCGTGGGCGTCACCAAACACCCCCACCGGAGGCGCGGGGCGGCCCCGCCCCGCGCCTCCCGACCGTCAGTGGGCGCCGTCCACCGCGGCGGGTGTCGCCGACCAGTCCGCCGACCCGGCCGGGTCGGCCGTCGACGCGACGGCCCCTGCCGCGGCGGCAGCCGCAGCCGGGTCGCGGGGCAGGTGCACCGCAAAGACGGTGTCCCCCGGCTCACTCGTGACCTCGACCCGACCGCCGTGCGCCTGCACGACCGCGTCCACGATGGCGAGCCCCAGACCGGTCGACCCGACCGTGCGGGACCGCGAACTGTCCGCCCGGGCGAAGCGCTCGAACAGCTTCGGCAGGAACTCCGGGTCGATCCCCTGGCCGGTGTCGCGGACCGTCAGGTCCACGCCGCCGTCGACCGGGGCGAGGCCCACCGTGATGCGGGTGCCCTCGGGCGTGTGGGTCCGGGCGTTCGTGACGAGGTTCACGATGACCTGGTGCAGGCGTGCGGCGTCGCCCGTGATCGTCACCGGTTCCGGCGGGACGTCGACCTCGATGGGGTGCTCCGGTGAGGCGGCGTGCGCGTCGTTGACGGCGTCGAGCACCAGGCCGGTCAGGTCGACCTCGGCGAGCTGGATCTCGCGGCCTTCGTCGAGCCGGGCGAGGAGCAGCAGGTCCTCCACCATCGAGGTCATCCGGATGGACTCGGACTCGATGCGGCTCATGGCGTAGACGACGTCCTCCGGCAGGTCGCCGCCCATGCGCCGGGTGAGCTCGGCGTACCCGCGCACCGAGGCGAGCGGGGTCCGGAGCTCGTGCGAGGCGTCGGCGACGAACTGCCGCACCTTCTGCTCCGAGCGTTCCCGCGCCTGCATCGCACTGCCGATGTGCCCCAGCATGCGGTTGAACGCGCTGCCGACCCGGCCGACCTCCGTGCGGGGGTCGGTGTCGGGCACGCGGACGCCGTCGAGGGCGTCGCTGCGGTCGAGCGGCATGCGCGCGACGGTGGAGGCGGTCTCGGCGACGCGCTCGAGCGGGCGGAGCGACTGCCGGACCACGAACGCGGCGACGACCGAACCGGCGACCAGTGCGGCTGCCAGGACGGAGAGGACCCCCGCGAAGAGCTTCCAGACGCTGTCGTAGACGGGTGCCATCGGGAGCCCCACGACCAGGACGGCCGGGCCGACGTTGACGGCGGCCAGACGGTACCGTCCGACGTCCGAGCCGAGGTCGATCGTCTCCGGGGCGGCGTCCACGCGGACGGATCCCAGTGCATCGGCGCTCGCCTGCGGGATCCCGCTCGGGCGGCCGTAGTCGTCGAGCACGTTCGCGATCACGACCTGGCCGTCGACGAAGTACGCCGTCAGCGTGCCGGCCGCCTGCCCGGACGGTCGGGACAGGTCGATGCTCGGCTGCCCCGACTGGTTCTGCTGCAGGTACCGCTGCGCCCGGTGCGTGGCACTCGTGATCTGCTTGTCGATCGCGCTGGTCTGGATCGAGAAGAGCGCGATGAGGCTGGCCCCGCCGATCACCGCGCTGACGGCGACGACGAGGGCGACGATGCTCAGGACGAGCCGGCGCCGCAGGGTCACGAGGTCGGCTTGATGACGTACCCGACGCCGCGCACCGTGTGGATCATCGGGGTCTCACCGGCGTCGATCTTCTTGCGCAGGTAGGAGATGTAGATCTCGACGACCGACGACTTGCCGCCGAAGTCGTACGACCACACGCGGTCCAGGATCTGCGCCTTCGAGAGCACGCGGCGGGGGTTGCGCATCAGGAAGCGGAGCAGCTCGAACTCGGTCGCGGTGAGCTCGATCGGCCGACCCGCACGCGAGACCTCGTACGACTCCTCGTCGAGCACCAGGTCGCCGACCACGATGCGGGAGTCCCCGGCCTCGGAGATCGAGATCTGCGAGCGGCGGATGAGTCCCCGCAGACGCGCCACGACCTCCTCGAGGGAGAACGGCTTGGTGACGTAGTCGTCGCCGCCCGCGGTGAGCCCGGTGACCCGGTCCTCGACGGAGTCCTTCGCGGTGAGGAAGAGCACCGGGGTGTCGTCGTTGTTCTGCCGCAGCCGGCTCAGCACCTGCAACCCGTCGAGGTCCGGCATCATGACGTCGAGCACCATCGCGTCCGGCTTGAACTCCCGTGCGGTCGTCAGGGCGTCCTGCCCGCCGTTCGCGCTCTTGACGTCCCAGCCCTCGTAGCGGAGCGCCATGGACAACAGGTCGGTGAGGCTGGCTTCGTCGTCGACGACCAGGATGCGCAACGGGGTTCCGTCGGCACGCGTGAGGCGCGGGGCTGCTGCAGGCTGGGAGATGGTCACGTCTTCGAGTATCGAGAAGTTCCTATGAGCGCTCTGTGGGGCGCCCCTGTGCGTTCTGTGGATCGAGGACGCGTCCACACCTCCTCCTCCGTACGGTGGAGACATGTTGCGATCTGCAGCCTGGCCCGCGTCGGCCCGGCACCTGGACACCGCGCGGATCGAACGGACGACCGGGAGGCCCGGCTCGGCACCGACGGACCGCCTCGCGGTCGCACGAGCGGTCGCCGCCACCACCCCACCCCTGTCATCCGGCACGGCCGGCGGGTTCTTCGGCACGCTCGCCGCGCTCGCCGCGGCGGACGTCGCCACCGCCCGCACCGTCGAACCGCACCTGGACGCGCTCGGGATCCTCGCGCAGGCCGGGGTCGACGCCCCGGACGGCTCGACCTGGGGCGTCTTCGCGGCCGAGGGGCCGGGCCTCCGACTCGACGCCGCACCGCAGCACGACGGCTCGGTCCTGCTGCACGGCACGAAGCCGTGGTGCTCGCTCGCCTCGACGCTCTCGCACGCGCTGGTCACCGCTCACCTGGGCGACGAGCGGGTCCTCGTCGCCGTGGACCTGCGCCAGCCCGGGATCGCCGTGCACGACGACACCTGGGTCGCACGCGGCATGCCGGACGTGCCGAGCGGACCGGTCGACTTCGACGGCGTCCGGGCACGACCCGTCGGCGCGCCCGGTTGGTACCTGCGACGTCCGGGCTTCGCGTGGGGCGGCATCGGCGTCGCCGCCTGCTGGTGGGGCGGTGCTCTCGGACTCGCCCGGGTGCTCCGTGACACCGCGTCGGCGCACCCGGATTCCGAGCTGCTGCAGGCCGCCCTCGGCGCCACCGTGGCCGACCTCGCCGACGCCGAGGACGCGCTCGCCGACGCCGCCGCCCGGATCGACGATCCCGACCCGGCCTCCGACGACACCGACTGGCGGCTGCTCGCCCAGACCGTCCGGTCGCGGGTGCGCCGTTCGGTCGACGCGGTGCGCGAGCGGGTGGTCTCGACGATCGGCCCGGCACCGCTGACCGCCGACCCCACCGTCGCCGCGCGGGTCGCCGACCTCGAGCTCTACGTCCTGCAGGACCACGGCGCCCGCGACCTCGCCCGCATCGGCCGGATGGTGCTCGAGCGCGGCGGCGTCGCGTGGTGAGCTTCGACCACCGCGAGCCGGGCACCGACCCGGCGGCGTGGACGGGATTCCTCGACGGCCTGGACGCCCCGGCGATCGACCTGGCCGGTGCCGGGTCGGTGGTGGTCGTCGCACCCCACCCCGATGACGAGACCCTCGGCGCCGGTGGGCTGATCGCGGCCGCTGCAGCGGCCGGCGTCCCCGTGCACGTGCTGCTCCTGACCCGCGGCGAGCGCTCCCACCCGGACTCCCCCACGACGACCCCGGAGGCACTCGCCGCCGCCCGCGACGCGGAGTTCGTGGCGGCCCTGCGCACCCTGCACCCCGACGTGACGTCGGCCTCGGTGGGGATCGCGGACGGCGCGACCCGCGAACACCGGGACCGTGTCGTCGACACCCTGGCCACGGTGCTCGCCGGCGTCGCCCGCCCCGTGCTGCTCGTCGCGCCGTGGCGCGGGGACGGGCACCGCGACCACCGCATCGCCGGCGAGGTCGCCGAGGCCGCCGCGGCGAGCGCCGCCGACGTCGACCTGCTCGCGTACCCGATCTGGGCCTGGCACTGGGACGACCCGGGCCACTCCGTCGCCCCGTGGAACGACGTCCGGGCCCTGTCGCTGCCCGACGACCTTGTCGCCCGGAAGCGAGCCGC
Source organism: Curtobacterium sp. BRB10 (assembly GCF_031844325.1). NCBI lineage: Bacteria > Bacillati > Actinomycetota > Actinomycetes > Micrococcales > Microbacteriaceae > Curtobacterium > Curtobacterium sp. BRB10. Next base: position 560,426 of record NZ_JAUZVA010000001.1, on the reverse strand, counting down.
ACTCGACGCCTACCCGTCGCAGACCCGGCCCCTGTCGCCCGCGCCGGGGGACGAGGCGATCGTCGACGACCGGCACGCCGCCCACCACCTGCGGACGACGGAGTGGTTCTTCGCGCCGGGGGCCGCCGCGTCGCGGTCTCGCGAGTCGTTCGACGCCCACTACGACCGGAAGCCCGAGGGGTGGGACTTCGACGGGTCCTGGTACGAGCAGCGCAAGCGTGCCGTGACGCTGGCGGCGCTCCCCCGCCCGCGCTTCCGGTCGGCACTCGAGCTCGGCTGCGCGACCGGCGTCCTGACCGCAGCCCTCGCCGAGCGCGCGGACGACGTGCTCGGCACGGACATCTCGGCTGCGCCGCTGGATCGTGCTGCCCGTCGCGCCCCGACCGCTCGGTTCGTGCAGGCTGCCCTGCCGGTGGAGTGGCCGGACGGGCGCTGGGACCTGGTGGTGATGTCCGAGGTCGGGTACTACCTGTCGCCCGCCGACCTCGACGCGACGATCGACCGCGTGCTCGGGTCGCTCGACGACGACGGCGTGCTCGTGGCCTGCCACTGGCGGCACCCCGACGACGAGGCGGTCTCGAGCGGCGACGCGGTGGACGCGCGGCTGACCGAACGGTGGCCGCGCCCCGCCCTGCTCCGACACGTGGAGGAGGACTTCGTCCTGAGCGTCCTGCCCGGCCCGGCGGTCACCTCGGTGGCCCGGGCCGAGGGGATCGTCCGGTGAGCCGACCGGAACCGCGTGCACGCATCGACGTCGTCGTCCCCGCGCACGACGAGGAGGACCGGATCGCCGCGTGTCTCGACGCGCTCCTGGTGGCCGTCGACCGGCTCGCCACGGAGCGGCCCGGGGTCGACGCCGCCGTCACGGTGGTGCTCGACGGCTGCACGGACGGCACCGCTCCGGTGGTCGAGCGGTACCCGGTCGACGTCCTGACCACGGACCGTGTCGGGGTCGGTCGGGCACGGACCATCGGGGCGACGCACGCGCTCCGTGCGCACGACGGCGACCCGGCAGCCCGGTGGCTCGCGCACACCGACGCCGATTCGCGCGTGCACGAACGGTGGCTCGTCCAGCAGTCCGACGCCCTCGCCTCTGGTGCGCAGGTGCTCGTCGGTGCCGTCGTCCCCGACCCGGACGACCTGGCGCCCGCGGTGCTCGACCGGTGGACGCGGGCGCACCCGCCGGGTGCTGCCCTCGGCCACGTGCACGGCGCGAACCTCGGCGTGCTCGCCGCGGCGTACGTCAGCCTCGGCGGGTTCGACCCGGTGCCCGAGCACGAGGACGCGCGGCTGGTCGCCCGGGCGCGGGCGCTCGGCTTCCGGGTGGACGCCACCGTCGACCTGCCGGTGGTGACCAGCGGGCGTTTCGCCGGCCGGACCCCCGGCGGGTACGCGGAGCACCTGCGCCAGCGGTACGGCGAGGTCGGCTGATGCGCCCTTAGTCGCCTCATAGGTCCGCGATGGGCCGGTCATCGCCAGCGTGCCTAGGTTCTCCTCCGTCGGCCCCGCCGCGTGCTCTGCGCGGCCGGTGACCCCAGCCGGCCACCACCGAGGAGAACCATGTTCCTGACCTACCTCAGGCGCGAACTCACGAACCGCAAGAAGCAGACGGTCATCATCGCGATCGGGATGGCCCTGGCCATCGCCCTCGTGGTGATCGTGTCGTCGATCTCGGGTGGCGTGCAGGCAGCGCAGTCGAGCGTCCTGCAGTCCGTCTACGGCGTCGGCACCGACATCACCGTCACCAAGACCGCGACGCCGTCGACGAACGGCGGGCGTCCGAGCTTCGACTTCGGCAGCCAGGGCGACAGCGACGACGACAGCGGCTCGACCGACCTGTCGCAGTCGCGGCTCGCGGTCGCGCGCGGCACGAGCACCCTGAACGCCGCGAACCTGTCCACGATCACGAGCACCGACGGCGTCGAGGCCGCGACGGGTGTGCTGACCCTCGAGAACAGCACGTTCTCCGGCCAGGTCCAGCAGCAGTCGACCGACGACAGCAGCACGGACGGCAGCAACGACTCCAGCAGCGACAGCACGACCCAGCAGGGTCCGCCGAGCGGGGACACCGGCGGTGGCGGCGGGTTCGGCGGCGGGTCGTTCAGCGTCGACTCGTTCACGGTGACCGGCATCCCGGTGTCCGGCGCCGCGGTCGGCCCGCTCACGAGCACCGAGCTCACGAAGGGGCGCACCTTCGCCGCGAAGGACGCGGGCAAGGACGTGGTCGTGCTCGATGCGTCGTACGCGAAGAGCGAGTCCAAGGCGGTCGGCGACACCGTCGACATCGGCGGCACCGACTTCACCGTCATCGGCATCGTCAGCTCCACCGGCTCGGCCTCGACCACGGGCTCGAACACCTACATCCCGCTCGACACCGCGCAGGCACTGGCCGACCTCGACGGCAAGGTCACCTCGATCTACGTCTCCGCCGAGTCGTCCTCCGACGTCAGCACCATCAAGTCCGCGCTGCAGGCGAAGCTGACGAGCGCCACCGTCTCCACCGAGGCCGACCTGGCCTCGAGCGTCTCCGGGTCCCTCAGCACCGCGTCGAGCCTGGTCTCGAACCTCGGCAAGTGGCTGTCGATCGTCGTGCTCGCCGCGGCGTTCCTCATCGCGATCCTCTTCACGATCTCCGGCGTGACCCGCCGCACCCGCGAGTTCGGGACCCTCAAGGCGATCGGCTGGTCGAACGGCCGCATCACCCGACAGGTGGCCGGTGAGTCCCTGGTGCAGGGCCTGATCGGCGGCGTGCTCGGCGCCGCGGCCGGCCTGATCGGCATCCTCGTCGTGAACGTCATCAGTCCGACGATCTCGGCGAGCGCCTCGAGCACGACCGGCGGTGGTGCCGGTGGCGGCGGCATGCCCGGCGGCGCAGCGACCGCGGCCGCGGGCAGCGGCACGACGGGCGGTGCACCGGCCGGGGGCTTCGGCGGCGGCGCGAGCACCGCGTCGACGACCGACGTGGTCCTGCACGCCCCGGTGACCGTCGAGATCATCCTGCTGGCGATCGGCCTCGCGATCCTCGGCGGTCTCATCGCCGGCGCGCTCGGCGGCTGGCGCGCGAGCCGGCTCCGCCCGGCCGAGGCGCTCCGGAGCGTGGCCTGATGCCCGGCCGCACCGACACGACCGAACCGACGACAGGAGCAACCGTGACCAGCACCGACACCGCGACCGGCGAGGCGGAGGCGACCCGTGCCTCCAGTCCGATGTACCGGCTGACGAACGTCAGCAAGACCTACGAGCAGAAGAACCGGACCGTCACCGCCCTGACGAACGTCCACCTGACGATCCCGCAGGGGCAACTCGTGGCCGTCCAGGGGCCGACCGGCGGCGGGAAGTCGACGCTGCTGCAGATGCTCGGAGCACTCGACCGGCCGAGTGCCGGTTCCATCCACCTGGGTGGCGACCGCGACGTGGCGAAGCTCGGCGACGGCGCACTGACCGACCTGCGGGCGACCGAGATCGGCTTCGTGTTCCAGAGCTTCAACCTGATCCCGACGCTGACAGCCCTCGAGAACGTCGAGACGGCGTTCGCGGGGTCGCTCGCGAACCGGTCCCGGACCGAGGTCCGCGAGCGCGCGGTCGCTGCCCTCCGCGAGGTCGGACTGGGCGAGCGGATGGAGCACCTGCCGGCCGAGCTGTCTGGCGGACAGCAGCAGCGCGTGGCGATCGCCCGAGCGCTGGTGAAGAACCCGAGCGTGCTGCTCGCCGACGAGCCGACGGGTGCACTCGACGAGTCGACCCGCGACGAGATCATGGCGCTCATCGAGAAGCAGTGGCGGGAGCGCGGGCTGACCGTCGTCATCGTCACGCACGACTCGTGGGTCGCGAAGCGTGCCGAGCGGCGCCTGCACATCAAGCAGGGGCAGGTGCGCGAGGTCTAGCGGGGCGGGCGCGTTTCGCGCTGCGCGACAGACCACGCGTCCCGCGGCGCGTGGACTGTCGCGCAGCGCGTGACGACGCCGCTACCCCGCCGCCGGGTAGTCGCAGTACGCGAACCACGCCGAGTCCGGGGCCCACGGCGGCACGTTGACCGTCCCCTGCCCGCCGTCGAGCGCCACCAGGGTCTCCGGTTGGACCGCGATCCGTGCGCCGCGGACGAGCGACCCAGGTAGCAGCCGCAGCTCGACGCGGTGGTCCGCCGGGTGGCCCTGCACGCCGGGCTCGTACGACAGGTAGAGCAGGTGTGCGCCGTCCGGCGACAGGTGCGGGAACCAGTTCACCCGGTCGTCGTTCGTCAGGCGGACGGGGCTGTCGTGCCCGGGCCAGCGCACGGCCAGCTGCGCGGTGCCCGGGGTGAACCGCTCCGTGTTCCAGAGCAGGATCCCGCCGGCCGGACTGATGGTGCAGCCGTCGTCGGAGTGCTCGTCCCGCGTGACGAACGTCGGCTCGCCGGTCTCCGGGTCGACCATCGCGACGTCGGTCGTCCAGACGCCGTCCTCGGACAGCTCCCCCACGATCGCGGCGAGGGCACTGCCGTCGGGGGCGATGCCGTGCAGGTAGAACTTCCGCTTGGCGGGCAGGGCCGCAGCGACGTCGGTGATCCGGGTCGTGGGGCCGCCCTCGGGCAGCGGGACGCGGTACAGCTCGCCGTCGCGCGCGCTCACCACGATGGAGCTGCCGGACGGGTCGACCACGTGGTCGTTGTTGATCTCGTCGACGCCGTCCATCGGCACCGGCACGAGCGCGGTCTCGTCCAGCACGGTGCCGCTGTCGGCGGACGGCAGTCGCAGCAGCCAGAGGTCGCCGTCGCCGTTGAGCACCAGGGTCTCGGCGTCCAGGACGTTCGGTGCCTCGACGAGCACCGCGGCCGACTCGAACACGAGCCTCGAGGTGCGGGACTCGACGTCGTACACGTGCACGCGGCTGGTCTGTCCGGGCAGCAGCTGCCGCCCCCTGGTCTCGTCGCTCATGGTTCCATCCTGTCGGTCGTCGCGTGGTCGGTTGGTCGGGTCGGTGGGGAACGGCAAAACACCGGTGTTCGCGCTGCGCACCGCGTGATGCGGCGGCGTCGAGCACGAACACCGGTGTCTTGCGGAAGGGCTCCGCCTACTTCACGGCACCGGCGGTCAGGCCTGCCACGAACTGGCGCTGGACCACGAGGAACGCGGCCACGACCGGGATCGACACGACGAGCGACGCCGCCATGACCTGGTTCCAGTACACGTTCGTCTGCGTCGAGTACTGCTGCAGACCGACCGCCAGGGTCGAACCGAGGCCGTTCGTCATGACCGAGGCGAAGAGGACCTCACCCCAGGCCGTCATGAACGAGTAGATCCCGACCGCCACCAGACCCGGGCGGGCCGACGGCAGGATGACCCGGAACAGGGCACCCATCGGGCCCGAACCGTCGACCATGGCGGCCTCGTCGAGCTCGCGCGGGATGGTCTCGAAGTACCCGGCCAGCATCCAGATCGAGAACGGCAGTGTGAACGTCAGGTACGTGATGATCAGGCCGAGCCACGACCCGACGAGCTGGATGCCCAGGGTGTTGCCGAGGTTCGTGAAGATCAGGAACAGCGGCAGCAGGAACAGCACGCCGGGGAACATCTGCGTGGAGAGCACCGCGGTGGTGAAGGTGCTCTTGCCCTTGAAGTTCCAGCGCGAGACGCCGTAGGCGGCGAACGTCGCGATGATCAGCGAGAACACCGTCGCCACCGTGCAGACCACGAGCGAGTTGATGAAGTACCGACCGAGCGGCACCGTCGACCACATGTCGATGAACGGCTGGAAGGTGATCCGCGACGGGATCCACGTGAAGTTGTCCTGCACGTCGCCGAGGGGCTTGATGGCCGTGGTGATCATCACGTAGAGCGGCACGACCGTGAACAGCGTCAGGACGACCAGGGTGATGATCTTGAAGGACTTGGCGCCAGTTGTCTCACGCACGGACGGACCTCCGGTTGGTCACGGCGAGGTAGATGCCGGTGACGACGAGCAGGAAGAGCAGGAGCAGGACGCTCATCGCGGCACCGGAACCGAAGTTCCAGGTGATGAACGACGCGTTGTAGATGTGGAAGCTCAGCAGGTCCGCGGCGGGCGGCTGCGCGGTCGAGCCGAACAGCACGAACGGGGTGTTGAAGTCGTTGAACGTCCACAGGAACATCACGAGCACGAGCGTCACGTTGACCGGGCGCACCATCGGCAGCGTGATCGAGCGCCACTGGCGGAACGGCTTGGCACCGTCCACCGAAGCGGCCTCGTAGACGTCGTTGGGGACGGACTGCAGACCGGCCATGAGCATCAGGAACGCGAAGGGCCAGGTCTTCCAGATCGCCACGACGACGACGGCCACGAACGCGTTGTTGCCGATGAGCCAGAACGGGGCGTTGCCGCCGAACAGCCCGAGTTGGTCGACGAGCAGGTGGTTCAGGGCCCCGGAGTCCCGCTGGAACATGAACTTCCAGGTGATGACGCCGGCGTACATCGGCAGCGCGTAGGGCACGAGGAACAGGGTGCGGAAGAGCCCGCGTCCGGCGAAGGGCTTCTGCAGCGCGACGGCTGCGGCCATGCCGAAGGTCCAGGAGAGCCCGACCACGAGGACCGTGAAGGCGCACGTGATGAGGAACGAGTTGAGGACCCCACGGCCGATCGCCTGGTCGAAGTCGACGACGACCTGGTAGTTCCTGAACCCGGCGAAGGGCGCGGCGCCCCAGTTCGCGATGAAGTACTTGGTGAGCTGGATGAACGAGATCCAGATGCCGGTGAGCATCGGGACGATGTGGATGAGCAGCTCGAACAGGATGGCCGGCGCGACGAGCGCGTAGGGCAGCCAGTGGGTCTTGCGCTTGCGACCTGGCGGACGGCCCGACATCGTCGGGGCCTTCGTGTGCGTCAGGTCGATGCGCTCCGAGTCGGGCAGGACCGTCGTGGACATCTGGTGGGGCCTTTCGGCAGGAGGGGCGTGCAGGTGCGGTCCGCGCGGGCCGTGGCAGCGGCCGGGAGGCGCGGGGTGCGTGGGGCGTCAGCCTCACGGCCGACGGGTGGTCGGCCCTGGAACGTCAGGGGCTGGAGGCCCGGGCGCGTCCGGCGGACGCGACCCGGGCCTCCAGGGTGGATCAACCGGCGGCCTGGGACACCTGGTCCTGGGCGGTCTGCAGCGCCGACTTGATGTCGGCTTCGGAGACCGTGGAACCGGTCGCGATCTTGGCGAACATGTCGTTCATCGCCTTGCCGACCGTGGACTCGAACTGGTCCTCGGCGGGCACCAGCGGGAGCGGCTTCGCCTTGTTGTTGTAGATGTCGAGGAACGTCTTCGTCTGCTCGTCCGTGACGGAGTCAGCAGCCTCGGCGAGCACCGGCAGGGCCGAGTACGGCTTGTCCAGCGTCGTCTGCGTGTCCATGCTCGTCATGTACTTGACGAACTTGAGCGCGCCGTCCTTGTTCTTCGTGTTCTTGAAGACCGACAGGTTGATGCCGGCCGGGAAGGACGCGATCTGCTCGCCGCCCTCGGGAGCCGGCAGCGCCACGACGCCGTACTCGGACGACTTCATGCCGAGGGACTCGATGGTCGCGTTCGCGTTGTTCTGGTTGAGGATGAACGCGGCCTTCTTCTTCGCGAAGTCCGTGGTCGACTGCGTCGCGTTGTCGTACTGCGCGTTCGACGGGTTGGCGACCTTCGCGTCCTGCATGAGGTCGAGGTAGCGCTTGATGCCGTCGACGTTGGCCTTCGAGGTGAAGGTCGGCTTGCCGTCCTTGTCGAACCACTCGCCACCGTTCTGCGCCGAGTTGATGAACGCGAAGTGCGAGTTCTCGGTGTACGAACCGCCCGCGAGGCTGAAGCCGTAGGTGTCACCCTTGGTCAGCTTCTCGGCGTCGGAGACCATCTCCTCCCACGTGGTGGGCGGGGTGATGCCGGCGTCCGACAGCATCTTCTTGTTGTAGTACAGGCCGTAGGCGAGACCGTAGAGCGGGACGCTCGTGACCGTCTTGTCGGGCGCGCCACCGGTGGACAGGGCGACCTTGCCGAACTTGTCCGCACCGCCGATCGCCTTCATCTCGGCGTCACCGAACTCCTGGAAGGCGCCGGTGGCCTGGAGCGAGGTCGCCCAGGTGTTGCCGATGTTGACGACGTCCGGGCCCTGGCCCGAGGTGACGGCGGTCTGGATCTTGTTCTGCAGGTCGTTCCAGCCGATGACCTGGAGGTCGACCTTGATCCCGGTCTCCTTGGTGAACTTCTCGAGGACGGGGGTCAGCACCTCCTTGTCGTTCTGCAGGGACGTGCCCTGGTTGGACGCCCAGTAGGTGAGCGTCTTGGAGTCGCCGGAGTTGCCGGACGATCCGGAGGAGCAGGCTGCGAGGCCGGACACGGTGAGTGCGGCGGCCGCGGTGATGGCCAGTGCGCGGATGGCAGTGCGCATGACTCTCTACTTTCTCGTCGTTGAGATGGTGCAGGGGATGGTGCAGAGCTGGAGCTGGTGCTGCGGATGGTGCTGGTCGGGTGCTGCTGTGGGTTGCGGGCAGCGTCCTGGCGGTCAGGCCAGGGTGCGTTCCGCGGGGTCCCAGCCCTCGGGGAGGGTCGGGGAGGGCGACACGGTGCTCTCGACGAGCACCGCCTCGCCACGTTCTGCCGCCTCGGCGATGGAGACCATCACGTCGAGGACGTGGAAGGCGAGCGCACCGGGGACGCGGTTCTCGTCGCCGGCCCGCAGCGAGCGGGCCAGGTCGACCACGCCGGTGCCGCGCGAGTAGGTGGAGCCGACCGCGGGGATCGTCTCGGGCTCCTCGGAACCGAGGGCGTACAGCTCGGTGTCGCCGTCGAAGTTGTTCGGGTCGGGGAACACGACGGTGCCGGTCTCCCCCGCGATCTCGACGAAGCCGGTGCGGCCGCGGTCGGACTCGAACGAGAAGACGCTCTGCGCGCTCCCGCCGTTCTCGAACTCGATCAGCGCGGAGTGGTTCGTCGGGACGTCCACCGGGAACTCGGTGCCCGCCTTCGGACCGGAGCCGATGGTGCGCGTGGCGCGGGACTTCGACGCCGTCGCCGTGACCTTCTTCACCGGTCCGAACGTCTGGACGAGGGTGGTGATGTAGTACGGGCCGATGTCGAACAGCGGACCGGCACCGTACGCGAAGAGGAACTCCGGGCTCGGGTGCCACGACTCGGGGCCGGGGCTCTGGAAGAGCGTCAGGCCGTTCAGGGGCGTGCCGATGCGGCCGTCGCGGATGGTGCGGAGCGCGGTCTGCAGGCCGGCGCCCAGGAACGTGTCCGGGGCGACGCTGACGGTCCTGCCCGCGGCGGCGGCGGCATCGCGGAGTTCCGCGGCGCTGGCACGGTCGAGGGCGTAGGGCTTCTCGCCCCAGACGTGCTTGCCGGCGGCCAGGGCCTGCAGCGCGACCTCGACGTGGGCGGCCGGGATCGTCAGGTTCACGACGATCTCGATGTCGTCGTCGGCCAGGAGCTCCTCGACGGTGCCCGATCCGGGGACGCCCCACTTCTCGGCCTGGGCGGCGGCGCGCGACAGGTCGATGTCGGCGATGAAGCGGACGGTCACGTCGGGGAAGACGGTGAGGTTCGACAGGTACTGGTCCGAGATGACCCCGGCGCCGATGACGCCGACGCCGACGGGGCCGGTGCGGGTGGCGCTGTCGGTCGCCGTTGCGGCAGCGGTCGTGGTGTCGGTCATGCGCGGGCCCCCTCGAGGAACGTGTAGGAGTCGGCGACGGCCTGGAAGACGTCACCCTCGTGGTCGTCGAGCTCGACGACGTGCAGTGCGTCGGGCGCGGCAGCGATGATGTCGCGGATCGGCATGACGCCGTTGCCGACGGCGACCTGCTGCTTGTCGTCGTGCGAGCCGTCGCCGTCCTTGACGTGCAGGAACTGGACCTTGTCGCCGTACTTGCCGATGACCGCGACCGGATCGTCCCCGCCGACCTGCACCCAGTAGGTGTCGAGCTCGAGCACGACGTCGTCGGACAGGGCGTCGGCGAAGACCTCGTAGGCGCTGACGCCGTCGATGCGGTTCGAGAACTCGAACGCGTGGTTGTGGTAGCCGAGCACCAGACCGTGGTCGGCGGCGCGCGGGGCGAGGGCGCTGAGTTCGCGGGCGATCGCCTCGACGTCCTCGCGGGTGGTCCAGCGCGACTCGTCGATGTGCGGGTCGATGAGCGTCCCGAAGCCGAGGGTGGTGGAGGCGTGGAAGATGCGCTCGAGGTCCTGCTCGCCTGCGTCGAGCAGACGTGCGTGGCCGCTCGGTGCGGCGAGGCCGGCGTCGCGGAGGGCGGCGGCGAGTTCGTCGGCGTTGTCGACGAAGCCGAAGGCCTCGACGTTCGTGTAGCCGATGTCGGCGATGCGCTGCAGGGTGCCGGGCAGATCAGCACCGAGGGCATCGCGGACCGTGTAGAGCTGGACCGAGAGCGGTTGGGTCACCAGGGGTTCTCCTCGTCGAGATGGCGCGGTCGTCACTGACCGATCGTCACACTACGAGCACTTTTGTCGGCGGTCAAGCAGAAGTCCGAGGAATGTCGACGGACTTCATTGCGTGGCGCGAGCGATGTGTGCTTCACTCCCCACATGGTCGACTTGAACCGGACGGCAGCGTCGCCTCCGGTCGGGACGAGCGAGCTCTTCCAGATCCTCCGCGACGGCGTGCCGCGCACCAGGGCTGAGCTCGCCGCACTGACAGGACTCGCACGCTCCACCATCGGCGTGCGCCTCGACTCCCTGATCGACATCGGGCTGGTCGGCGCCGTGGACACCGCCGTCTCCACCGGCGGCCGTCCGCCTGCCCAGGTGGCGCTGAAGCCCCGCGCCCGGCTCGTGATCGCTGCCGACCTCGGCGCCTCGCACGGTCGTGTCGCCGTCACCGACCTCGTCGCGGCTCCGCTCGCCACCCGCGAGGCCCGGATCGACATCGCCGCCGGTCCGGTGCCGACGCTGTCCTGGCTCGTCGAGACGATCGACGACCTGCTCGGCGAGGTCGGGCGGAGCCGGCAGGACGTGATCGCGATCGGCATCGGCGTGCCCGGACCGGTCGAGTTCTCCACGGGCCGCCCGGCGAACCCGCCGATCATGCCCGGCTGGGACGGCTTCGACGTGCCCTCGTGGCTCCGCCAGCACATCGCCGCCCACGTCCTGCTCGACAACGACGTCAACATCGCCGCCCTCGGTGAGCGCGAGCACGGCTGGCCGGACGTCGACCACCTGCTGTTCGTGAAGGTCGCCACCGGCATCGGGTCCGGCATCGTCTCCGAGGGCCGGCTGCAGCGCGGCGCCCAGGGCACCGCGGGTGACATCGGCCACGTGCGGGTCTCCCGCGCCGGCGACGTCCCCTGCCACTGCGGCAACACCGGCTGCCTGGAGGCCGTGGCCTCCGGTCCGGCCATCGCCCGCGCACTCCGCGCGAAGGGGCACGACGTGCACACGGGTGCGGACGTGATCGACCTGGTGAACCGGTCGGACCTCGACGCCATCTACGCCGTCCGACAGGCCGGTCGGGACATCGGCGAGGTCCTCGCGACCTGCATCTCGCTCATCAACCCGTCCGTCATCGCACTCGGCGGATCGATCACGCAGGCCGGTGAGCACGTGCTCGCCGGCGTCCGCGAGGTCGTCTACTCCCGCTCGATGCCCCTGGCCAGCGAGCACCTCGTCATCGTGCAGTCCCGCGCCGGGTCCCTCGCCGCGCTGCAGGGGGCCGCGGCCCTCGCCATCGGCTACGCCCTCTCCCCCGCCGGGGTCGACGAGCTCGTGGCCTTCGCCGAGGGGCGCGAACTGGTCTCCTGACGCACACCCGCGGTCGCGTGAGCGCGTCGGTTTCGGTCTTGCCGGTGGTCGGGGGGACAATCGTCGGGTGACGATCGTGCAGCCCACCCTGTGGGGCGACCTGGACCCCGGTCTGGAGGAGCTGTCTGCCTCCGCCACGCCGGCTGCGGTCCCGGGGCGCGACGCGTTCACCGCCCTGCGTGGCCACACCGAGCGCATCGTCGCGCACTCCTCGGACCGCGTCGCCTGGCTCCGCGCCCGCGCCATGGGCATCACCGCCACCGACGTCGCCCGGCTCGCCTCGCTGCGCGCCGTCGAGGCCGTCGTCACCGAGAAGCGCTACGGCTCCCGGTTCTCCGGGAACGCGTTCACCGAGCACGGCAAGGACCGCGAACCGGTCATCGCCGCCTGGGTTGCCGCCACCCACGGCATCCAGCCCTCGGCGCACCTGTTCCACGCCGCCGCGAACCGCGCCCACCTCGCCACCCCGGACGGCGTCGGGGTCGACGAGTCGTCCCGCGTGGTGCTCGCCGAGATCAAGACCACCGGCAAGGCCTGGCGGAGCATCCCCCGGCACTACCTGCGGCAGATCTGGTGGCAGCAGTACGTGCTCGGCGCCGACCGCACCCTGTTCGTCTGGGAACGCCACGACGGGTTCGTGCCGGTCGCGGACGAGCCCGAGTGCCGCTGGGTCGACCGCGACGACGACCAGATCCGCGGGCTCGTCCAGCTCGCCGACCTGGTGCTCGACAAGCTCCGTGGCTTCCGCTCCGAGACCGTCGGCCGGACCGCCGCCGGCTAGACCTGCACCAGCCGCAGCCGACTCATCCCCACGACGAGGATGCCGAGCAGGGTGATCGAGACCGCGATCCCGACCACGTAGATCGCGACGACGCCGTAGCCCTGCGCCGGATCGAGGAACGGGTACGGCACCCACCCGTCGGTCGCGCCACGGACGAGCACCACGGTGGTCCAGACCGCCGGGTAGAGCAGGAACCACCACACGTGCCGGAGCAGCAGTCGTGCGCGGTCCGAGAACAGCAGCCAGTCGAGCACCGCGTACACCGGGATGATCTTGTGCACGATGTCGTTCGACCACGGCACCGAGGCCGACACGTTCGCGCCCGTGAGCAGCGTGTTGTACACGATGCCGGTCGTCGCGATGTACACCGTCGCGGCGCCACGGAGCACCGAGACGGCGAGGTCCGCCCGCTTGCGCCGGGCTGCGACCACGAGCGTCACCGCGAGGGCCACGGCGACGATCAGGTTCGACTGGATCGTGAAGTAGCCGAAGAAGTTCCAGAACGAGTACGTCGGGGTCTGCGAGCTCTCGAGCCACTGCGCCACGACCGCGACGACGATGGCGATGACGGCGATCAGTCGGAGCGAGTTCACGAGGGTGCGCACGGCTCCACGGTATCGGGACACGGCGACGACGTGCAGGAAGGGCCCGCACCGTTGCCGGTGCGGGCCCTTCCTCGAGTCACTCGACTCAGATGCTGTTGACGTCCAGCGGGACGGCACTGGGATGACGCAGTGCCGAAGGTCGTCAGATGCTGTTGACGTCCAGCGGGATGCCGGGGCCGAAGGTCGTCGAGACGGCGCCCTTCATGACGTACCGGCCCTTCGAGGACGACGGCTTGAGGCGGTTGATCTCCTCGAGCGCGGTCGAGATGTTCTCGTCGAGCTGCTCCGGCGTGAACGAGGCCTTGCCGACGACGAAGTGCACGTTGGCGTGCTTGTCGACACGGAACTCGATCTTGCCGCCCTTGATGTCGTTGACGGCCTGCGCCACGTTCGGGGTGACGGTGCCGGTCTTCGGGTTCGGCATGAGGCCACGCGGGCCGAGCACCTTGCCGAGACGACCGACCTTGCCCATGAGCTCCGGGGTCGAGACGGCGGAGTCGAACGAGGTGTAGCCCTCGGCCACCTTCGCGATGAGCTCGTCGCCACCGACCTCGTCGGCGCCGGCGGCGATGGCGGCCTCAGCAGCCGCACCCGTCGCGAAGACGATGACGCGGGCGGTCTTGCCCGTGCCGTGCGGCAGGATGACCGTGCCACGGACCATCTGGTCGGCCTTGCGGGGGTCGACGCCGAGCTTCAGCGCGACCTCGACCGTGGAGTCGGTCTTCGAGGAACCGGTCTCCTTGGCCAGGGCGACGGCCTCGGTCGGGGTGTAGAACTTGTCGGCCTCGATCTTCGCGGCCGCGGCCTGGTAGGCCTTGGACTTCTTCGCCATGGTGGTCTCCTTGCGAGATACGTGGTTGGCGAGCCGGCGAGGCTCTCCCACGGAAAGGTGTCTGGTGGTGGGCCGGAGCCCGATCGGTGCTTAGGCCTCGACCGTGATGCCCATCGAGCGTGCGGTGCCGGCGATGATCTTCGCGGCCTGCTCGATGTCGTTGGCGTTCAGGTCGGCCTGCTTGGTCTCGGCGATCTGACGGACCTGGTCCATCGAGATCTTCGCGACCTTGACCGTGTGCGGGGTCGAGGACCCCTTCTGCACACCAGCAGCCTTCTTGATGAGCTCGGCGGCCGGCGGGGTCTTCAGGACGAACGTGAACGAACGGTCCTCGTAGACGGTGATCTCGACCGGCACGACGTTGCCACGCTGCGACTCGGTCGCCGCGTTGTACGCCTTGCAGAACTCCATGATGTTGACGCCGTGCTGACCGAGCGCCGGACCGATCGGGGGGGCCGGGTTGGCGGCTCCCGCGTTGATCTGCAGCTTGATCAGGCCCGTGACCTTCTTCTTCGGTGCCATGACTTGTCTTCCTCCTGGAATCGAACACACGGGGATCCGTGCACTCTCCCGCTGGTCCGGCCGTTCCGGACAGCGGTGAAGGCCCGCTCGCACGAGGCGCGTGGGCCCAAACCCGTTCAGTGTAGTCGATCTCGGTGACCGCTACAGCGTGGTGGTCGCTAGAGCTTGGTGACCTGGTCGAAGCTGAGCTCGACCGGGGTCTCGCGCTCGAACAGCGAGACGAGGACGGTGAGCTTGCCGCTCTCCGGCTTGATCTCGGAGATCGAACCCGGCAGGCCCGCGAACGAGCCTTCCTTGATGGTGATCGTCTCGCCGATCTCGAAGTCGACCTCGGCTGCGGGCTGTGCCTGCAGGCCGCCGCCCTTCGCGCCACCCTTGGTCGGCGCGGCCTCGGCGACCTGCACCAGGGACTTGAGCATGCCGAACGCCTCGTCGAAACGGAGCGGCGTCGGGTTGTGCGCGTTGCCGACGAAGCCGGTGACGCCCGGGGTGTGCCGGACGACGGACCACGAGTCCTCGTTGAGGTCCATGCGGACGAGCACGTACGAGGGGATCCGGACGCGGGTGACCAGCTTGCGCTGCCCGTTCTTGATCTCGACGACGTCCTCCATCGGGACCTCGACCTGGTAGATGTAGTCCTCCATCGACATCGAGACCATGCGGTTCTCGATGTTCGACTTCACGCGGCGCTCGAAGCCCGCGTAGGAGTGGATGACGTACCACTTGCCCGGCTTCATCCGCAGCTCGGCCTTGAAGGCCTCGTACGGGTCGACCTCGGCAGGCTCGTCGTCCTCGTCGTCGAGTGCCTCGTCGGCGGCGAGCGTCTCGTTCGCCTCGGCGGCGGTCTCGGACTCGAGCTCGACTTCTTCCTCGTCCTCGACGGCCTCGACGGCGGCCTCGGCCTCGTCGGTGGAGTCGATCTCGAGGGCGTCGTCCACGACGGCGTCTGCCTCGGGGTCACGGGCTTCCTGCAGGGCCGTCAGTGCTTCGTCGAGGCCGGCGTCGACGGTGCCGTCGTCGGGCTCGGAGCTGAGGCCGAGGGACTCGTCGTCGTCGCCCTCGATCGAGATCGCACGCTCTTCAGCGGACTCGACGGAGCGTCCTTCGCCGGTCTCGACGTCGCCTTCCTGGTTCTCCTCGACCTCGGAGGACTGCTCGGCAGCCGTCGCGAGGTCGATGTCATCGCGGGAGTTGTCAGACACAGTCGATTCTTTCCGTTCGGTGGTTCGGGTCGGGGTGGCGTTCGTTCATGGTCACGAGCGACGCCGTCACGATCGACGCCGTCTCGGGCGACCGTACTCCTCGGAACGACCGCACACGGCAGTCGACGTCGGGGTCAGGCCGTGGGCCCGTTGCCGAAGACGTACCCGACGCCGAGACCGAACACGAAGTCGAGGATCGACACCAGGATCATCATGACGACGACGAACACGAGCACGACGCCCGTGTAGCTGAAGAGTTCCTTGCGGGTCGGCGTCACGACCTTGCGCAGTTCGCCGATCACCTGGCGGATGAAGAGCACGATGGCAGCGATGGGCCCGCGGCGCTCGGCCCGGTCCTGCTTCGCCTTGGCGACGACGTCGTCCGCCGTCGTCTCCATGTCTTTGCTCGCCAACTTCTACCCTTCCAGAGTTGCAGGGCGGACAGGACTCGAACCTGCAACCTGCGGTTTTGGAGACCGCTGCTCTACCAATTGAGCCACCGCCCTTCGCAACACGGTTCGTCACCGATCCGCGTTCCGGTGGACGAGTCTACGGGAGTCCGTCACACGGTGTCCACTTGGCCCCGTCCACGGCGTGCCGCGCCGGTAGGCTGGGCCCGTGAGCACCGCAGCCCCAGGCCCCGAGTCCACCGCCCACGTGTCCGTCGACACCCTCGCCACCGCGCCGGCCGATCGTCCGCGCATCGCGTCCCGCATCGCGGCCATCGCCGAGTCCGCGACGCTCAAGGTCGACGCGAAGGCCAAGGCGCTCAAGGCCGCCGGCCGTCCGGTGATCTCGTTCGCCGCCGGCGAGCCCGACTTCGCGACCCCGCAGCACGTGGTCGACGCGGCCGTCGCTGCCGCGCAGGACCCGAAGAACCACCGCTACACGCCCGCGACCGGCCTGCCCGAACTGAAGCAGGCCATCGCCGACAAGACCGCCCGGGTGTCCGGTGTCACCGTCGAGCCGTCGCAGGTCATCGTCACCAACGGTGGCAAGCAGGCGGTCTACCAGGCGTTCCAGACCATCGTCGACGCCGGTGACGAGGTCCTGCTGCCCGCGCCGTACTGGACCACGTACCCCGAGGCCATCCGGCTGGCCGGCGGCGAGCCCGTCGAGGTCTTCGCCGGCAGCGACCAGGACTACCTGGTGACGGTCGAGCAGCTCGAGGCCGCCCGCACCCCGGCGACCAAGGCGCTGCTGTTCTGCTCGCCGTCGAACCCCACGGGCGCCGTGTACTCCGCCGAGCAGACCCGGGCCATCGGCGAGTGGGCGCTCGAGCACGGCATCTGGGTGATCAGCGACGAGATCTACCAGGACCTGGTCTACGACGGCGTCCGTTTCGCCGGCATCCTGGCCGAGGTCCCCGCCCTCGCCGACACCACGATCCTGGTGAACGGCGTCGCGAAGACCTACGCGATGACCGGCTGGCGCGTCGGGTGGTCCATCGGCCCGGCCGACGCCGTCAAGGCCGCATCGAACCTGCAGTCGCACCTGTCGTCGAACGTCTCGAACGTGTCGCAGCGCGCAGCGATCGCCGCCCTCACCGGTCCGCAGGAGCCCGTCGCCGCCATGCGCGAGGCCTTCGACCGCCGCCGGAAGGCCATCGTGGACGGCCTCAACGCGATCCCGGGCTTCCGCACGCCGACCCCGCAGGGCGCCTTCTACGTCTACCCGGACGTCACCGCACTGCTCGGTCGCGAATGGGCCGGCACCACCCCGACGACCACGCTCGAACTGGCCGACCTGATCCTCGAGCACGCCGAGGTCGCGGTCGTGCCGGGTGAGGCCTTCGGCCCCTCCGGCTACCTGCGCCTGTCGTACGCCCTCGGCGACGACGACATCGCCGAGGGCGTCGCCCGGCTGGCGAAGTTCTTCGCGTAGACGCTGCGCACGCGACACCCTGTGGAACACAGAACGGGCCGCCTCGTCGAGGTGGCCCGTTCTGTGTTCCGGGAGGCCCGTGGTGCGTCGTGCTCGTCCGTCCCGTCGTGCGGACGATCAGCCGAGCAGGTCCCCCACCACGACGGGTTCCGGGACGAGCGAGACACCGAAGCGGTTCAGGACGGTCACCTGCACGAACCGTGCGAGCTCGGCCACCTGCGCCGCCGTCGCGCCGCCGCGGTTCGTGAGTGCGAGGGTGTGCTTGGACGAGATCGCCGCGCGGGAACCCGGCACCGCGTAGCCGCGGTGGACGCCGGCGTGCTCGATGAGCCACGCGGCACTGAGCTTGACGTCGTCGCCCGCGGGCCAGCGGGGCGCGTCCGCCGGCAGGGTCTCGGCGAACGCCGGCGAGACGATCGGGTTCGTGAAGAACGACCCGGCGCTCCAGGTGTCGTGGTCGTCCGCGTCGAGCACCATGCCCTTCGAGCCGCGCAGCCGTAGGACCTCGTCGCGGACGGTCGTGGGCGGCACGAGCGCACCGAGCTCGACCCCGAGCGAACCGGCGAGCTGCGCGTACCGCACGGGCACACCGTGCTCGCCCGCGAGCCCGAGTCGGAACTCGACCGTCAGCACGACACCGCGCCGACCGTGCTTGAGGGTCGACGAGCGGTAGCCGAGCGCCAGCTCGGCTGCCGGGACCCACGCGCGCTCCCCCGTGGCGGCATCGAGGAACTCGACGCGGGTGAGCACGTCGGCGAGTTCGACCCCGTAGGCGCCGATGTTCTGCACCGGGGACGCACCGACCGTGCCCGGGATGCCGCTGAGGGCCTCCAGGCCGGTCCAGCCGTTCGCGACGGTCGTGGCGACGAACGGGTCCCACGGCTCCCCCGCGGCGACGCGGACGGTGACGCCGTCGGCGTCGCGGTCGGCTTCGACGCCCGTCGTCCGGACCAGCACGACGGTGCCGTCGAAGCCCTGGTCGGCGACCAGCAGGTTGCTGCCGCCGCCGAGGACGAGCCACTCGTGGTCGTCGAAGGCGTCGAGCGCGTGGGCGACGAGTTCGTCGGTCGTCGTGGCCGTGAGCAGCCGGGTGGCGGCCCCGCCGACGCGGAGCGTCGTCAGGTCGGCCAGCGCCGGCTCGGACACGGTCAGCGGAACACCACCGTGACCTGCGCCTTGCCGAGCACGGTCTGCCCGGCGGCGGTCACGGTGAGGTCGATGCGCTTCGGCCGACCGTCCTCGTCGACGGTGCCGACCTTCGCGACGATGCCGACGGTGGCACCCTGCTCCGGGTCCACGACGACGGGACGCGTGAAGCGGACGCCGTAGCCCGCGACCCAGCCGCGGTCGCCGAGCCACTCGGCGACCGGCTGCACGGCGATGCCCATCGTGAGCATGCCGTGGGCGAGCACACCCGGCAGGCCGACCGAAGCGGCCACGTCGTCGCGGTAGTGGATGGGGTTGAAGTCACCCGAGGCGCCGGCGTACCGGACGAGCGAGTCACGCGTGATGTGCACGTCACGCTCGGCGACGACGGTGCCGACCTCGAGCGCGGTGGCGGGTGCGGCGGTCATGCGTCGTCTCCTCGGACCACGAGGGTGGAGGTCGCCGTGACGACGTGCTCCCCCTCGGCGTCGTTCATGGTGCTCTGGGCGGTGACCATCGCGTTGCCGCCGAGGGTCTTCACACTGGTGACCGTCAGGGTCGCGGTGAGCTCGTCGCCGGCGACGATCGGCCGGTCGTAGGTGAAGGACTGCTCGCCGTGCACCACGCGGGAGAAGTCGATGCCGGCGTCGGGCTCGTTCAGGAGCTGCGCGAGCGTGGCCTCCTGCACGACGACGGCGAACGTCGGGGGTGCGACCACGTCGGCGTACCCGGCGGCACGTGCGGCGTCCGGATCATGGTGGACGGGATTGGTCGCGAAGACCGCACGCGAGAACTCGCGCACCTTCTCGCGGCCGACCAGGTAGGGCTGGGCCGGCGGGAACGTCCTGCCGACGAGCTCGGGGTTCACTGACACCACGGCAGTCTACCGACGCCCGTCCGGGGGCCTGTGGTCCATGAGCACGCATCAGCTAGACTGTCTGAGACCGATTCGGGGGAATCGGGGCGTGCCGTGCGGCACGGGTTCGTTCGGGACGGGGAGGGCCGATGGACACCACGACGGAGTTCGCCGTGCACACGGGAGACCGGTGCACCGCCATGGAGGTCGCGGCCGCTGCGCTGCGCCGCACGGGCCACCACGTCGAGTCGACGGGTGGCACGATGACCGTGACGGCGGGCAGCCGGACGCTCACCATCCTGCTCGGCGCGCTCGTCCAGCCGGCCCGGGAGTACCGCCGCTACGAGCTGTCGACCGTCGTGGACGGTGCCACCACCACGATCACCCTGTGCCGGGCCGGGCACGGCACGGCCGTGTCCGGCGGCAGCATCGGCGCGAACCGTCGTCGCGCCGCCTGGCAGCAGGTCACCGCCGCGGTCGAGGACGCATTCCGTGCGGCCGGGGTGCTCGCGACGCGGACGGACACCGGCTCCCACCGCACGCAGTAGGCGACCGGACGGCCTCCGACGGGTCGCCGCGCGGCGCACCGTCACGGGAGCGGTCACCGAGGACCCTGCCAGCCATCTAGGTTGGGCCAGGGGCACCGGAGAGGAACCGCCATGAGCATGGAGAGCGCAGCCTGGAGCTCGCTGTACAAGATCTCGTCCGCGCAGGGCGGCAAGCACGGGTTCTCCCGCGCGTCCGTCCGGCGGATCCTGACGTTCGCGGTGCCGTACCGGGCGAAGCTGCTGGTCTTCATCGGTCTGTCCGTCGTCGGCGCCTTCCTCGCGGTCGCGACGCCGGTCCTCGCCGGTCAGGTGGTCGACGTCATCGTCGCCCGTGGTGAGGTCGCGACGATCGTCCGGTTGGCCGTGGTCATCGCCCTGGTGGCCGTGGCCGACGCCGCCGTGTCACTGACCACCCGCTGGTACTCGGCGCGGATCGGCGAGGGCGTGATCCTGGACCTCCGCACCGCCGTCTTCGACCACGTGCAGAAGATGCCCATCGCGTTCTTCACCCGCACCCGGACCGGTGCGCTCGTGAGCCGCCTGAACAACGACGTGATCGGCGCCCAACAGGCCTTCAGCGGCACGCTGTCCGGCGTGGTCACGAACCTCGTGGCGCTGGTCCTCACGCTGATCGTCATGCTCAGCACCTCGTGGCTCGTGACGGTCCTCGCCGTCGTCATGCTCCCGCTCTTCCTGGTCCCCGCCCGCCGGATGGGCAGCCGCCTCGCCGCCCTTCGTCGCGAGGCCGCCGACCACAACTCCGCGATGAGCACCCAGATGACCGAGCGCTTCTCGGCACCCGGCGCCACCCTCGTCAAGCTGTTCGGCCGACCCGACGAAGAGGCCGAGGAGTTCCGCGTCCGCGCTGCCCGTGTGCGCGACATCGGGGTCCGGACCGCGATGCTGCAGTTCGTCTTCTTCACCGCGCTGATGCTCGTCTCCGCGCTCGCCCTCGCGCTGGTCTACGGGCTCGGCGGCTTCCTCGCGCTCGCCGGCCGCCTGGACACCGGCGAGGTGGTCACCCTGGCGCTCCTGCTCACCCGGCTGTACGCCCCGCTGACGAGCCTGGCGAACGCCCGGGTCGAGATCATGAGCGCCGTGGTCAGCTTCGAGCGCGTCTTCGAGGTGCTCGACCTCGAACCACTCATCCAGGAGCAGCCCGACGCGGTCACCATCGCCGACGGGCCGGTCTCCGTCGAGTTCGACGACGTCCGGTTCGCCTACCCGTCCGCCGACAAGGTGTCCCTCGCCTCCCTCGAGGAGGTCGCCACGCTCGACACCCGCGGCGGCGAGGAGGTACTGCACGGCCTGTCCTTCCGGATCGAGCCGGGGCAGACCGTCGCCCTGGTCGGCTCGTCCGGAGCCGGCAAGTCCACGGTCGCGCAGCTGCTCGCACGCCTGTACGACGTCGACAGCGGCGCCGTGCGCCTGGCCGGGACGGACGTCCGTGACGTCACGTTCGCCTCGATGCGCCACACCCTCGGCATGGTGACGCAGGACGGTCACCTGTTCCACGAGACCATCCGTTCCAACCTGCGGTTCGCCCGGCCCGAGGCGTCCGACGACGAGGTGTGGGACGCCGTCCGCCGTGCGCGGCTCGAGCCGCTCATCCGGTCCCTCCCCGACCAGCTGGACACCATGGTGGGCGAACGCGGCTACCGGCTGTCCGGGGGCGAGCGCCAGCGGATGACGATCGCCCGGCTCCTGCTCGCCCAGCCGCGCGTCGTCATCCTCGACGAGGCGACGGCGGCACTCGACTCGACGTCCGAGGCAGCGGTGCAGGCTGCGCTCGGCGAGGCGCTCGAGGGACGGACGGCGATGGTGATCGCGCACCGGCTCTCCACGATCCGCAGCGCGGACGTCATCCTCGTGGTCGAGGACGGCTCGATCGTGGAGCGCGGCACGCACGACGAACTGCTGGCCGCGGGTGGCCGGTACGAGGAACTGCACCGCACCCAGTTCGCCGCGCAGGAGAACGTCGCGACCGGCGTGCAGGCGGCGGACTGAACGCGCGGCGGGTCGGGAGCGGCAACAGAGAAGGCCCCCTGACCCAGGGGATCCTGGACGAGAGGGCCTTGCGTGTAGCGAGGGCGGGACTTGAACCCGCGACCCCACGATTATGAGTCGTGTGCTCTAACCAACTGAGCTACCCCGCCAGAGATCCGGAGCGGCACGCGCACCGGGTCGGAGCCCCGAGTCAGGATTGAACTGACGACCCCCTCCTTACCATGGAGGTGCTCTACCACTGAGCTATCGGGGCGATGTGCCGCGAACGGCACCACACGAGGATAGCAGACCTCCGACGCTGCTCCGGAACCGGACGAGACGCCCGGGCGTGCCGCGTCGTGGGCCGCTAGTTCGCGTTGGTCTTGAGCCACGCCAGCGGGTCCACCGGGACCCCGTCGACGTGCACCTCGAGGTGCAGGTGCGGACCCGTGGAGTTGCCCGTGCTGCCGACGAGACCGAGGATGTCGCCGACCTCGACGTGCTGACCGGTGACCACCTTGAAGGAGTTGTCCTCCATGTGGCCGTAGACGCTGACGAACTGCTTGCCGTCGACGTCGTGCTCGACCCAGACGTCGTTGCCGAAACCGCCGTCGTTCGCCTGCACCTTGATCACGGTACCGGCGGCGATGACGCCGATCGGAGTGCCCTCGCCCGGGGCGAAGTCGACGCCCATGTGGTTCGTCGAGCAGAACGAGCATCCGGCGACCTGACGTCCACCGAAGCCCGAGGTGATCGGCACACCGGTCAGGAACGGCCACTGGATCGTGCCGGTCGGGTCGTTCGTGAAGCTGGAGGAATCGACGTTCGCGTACTGCGTGGCGTCCGAGACCGTGAACTGGTCGCGAGCGGTCGAACCGTCAGCAGCGGCACCGACCTGCATCGACTGGGTCGCACCCGAGCTGGCACGGGCCGCGGTCGAGCCGGACTCCGGCACCCAGAGCGCCTGGGCCGGCAGCGAGGTCGAGACGACCAGGCCGGCCGCGAAGAGCAGGGCGCCGACCGCGGTCACACGGGAGGCCGACCGGCGGAACGACGCACCACGCTTCGGGGCCGGTGCGCTGACGGGGGTGCTGGAACGGATGTGGCGGGTCGCTCGGTCGACCGGGACCTTCGGCGCCGGACGGCTGGTGCGACGACGCGACGCGGGGACCTGCCCGGCGACCCGCCGCGGCTGCGACACCGAGGCAGCGGGAGCGGCCGGCTGCGCCTGCACGACGGGCGAGGTGGGGGCCGGCGGCGTCACGATGCTGGAGGCCGGGCGCGCGGGCGAGGCCGGTGCGAGATCGATCGGCGACACCGGAGCCGCTGGGGTTCCCGGCGTGACCGCACCGATCACGTCGTCGAAGCTCGGACCCGTCGAGTCCTGCACCTCCTGCGCCGTGACCGCGCCCTTCGCCGCTGCTCGTTCCGCCTCGATCCGAGCGCGTCGGGTCTGGTGGACGACCGGGTTGGCGGCGTCGACGGAACCGTCGGTGGGAGCGGACGACAGAGGAGTACGGGGCATGCGTGCGGTGGCGATCCTGATCGGAGAAGGGCTCACTCGTTGGTAACGAGCAGATAACGGGACCTGAGCACGCTAGCAGGCGACGTCGCTGGTCGCCAGTCGTGGTGATGTCCTCCCGGCACCCCCGGACCCGGGGATCGGCGCGTACTCAGGCCCGCACGGCTCCGAGTGCACCGGCCTCGAGCCGGCGCACCAGGGCCTCGAGTTCGTCGGCGACGGCGGGGCTCGCGAACAGGAAGGAGCGGGTCCCCCCGGCCTCCCAGATGCGGATCGCCGCGCCGGCCTCCTGCGCGACGAGGGCCCCACCCGCCATGTCCCACGGGTTGATCCCGCGCTCGTAGTAGGCGTCCACCACGCCCGCCCCGACGGCGCAGCAGTCGAGCGACGCCGCTCCCCCACGGCGGATGTCCCGCACCTCGCCGATGAGTCCGGCGAGCACCGCGACCTGCTCGCGGCGACGGTCGGCCGTGTACCCGAACCCGGTGGCGACGAGCGTCTCGGCGAGCGAACCGGGCGTGGCGACGGACAACGGTTCGCCGTCACGGGTCGCACCCCGTCCGACCGCCGCCCGGAAGACGGTGCCCGTCGCGGGTGCCACGACGACGCCCGCGATCGGCTCCCAGGTCATCGGGTCGGGTGCGCCGCGTACGACGCCGATGCTCACGCCGTACTCCGCGCTGCCGTACAGGTAGTTGACCGTGCCGTCGATCGGGTCCACCACCCAGGTGATGCCCGAGGCGCCGGAGGCCGAACCGGACTCCTCGCCGTGGAAGGCGTCGTCGGGGCGGGCCTCGGCGATGCGGGCGCGGATGAGTGCCTCGACCTCGCGGTCGGCGGCCGTGACCACGTCGACGATGCTCGACTTCCGGTCCGCGACCTCGACCCCCTCGGCGCGGCGCCGTGCGGCCAGCGCCGCTGCGTCACGGGCGATCGACTCGGCGAGGTCGGCGAACTGGGACGGAGTGAGGTCGGATGCCATGCGCCCATCCTCCCGGAAACCCCATCGGCCCCGTCCGCAGTGGACGGGGCCGATCAGATGGTGGCAAGTGAGGGATTCGAACCCCCGAAGGCTACGCCGGCTGATTTACAGTCAGATCCCTTTGGCCGCTTGGGTAACTTGCCATGCGCACCCAGCCGGTGTGATCACCAACCGAAGGCGCGCACAAGAGCATAGCGGATGACTGACGGTGGTCGTGACCACCACGGACCGATCCGCGCCACCGGAACCGGGCCTCCCTCCCCGTCGGCACGGCCCGGACGCCGCTCGCGCGTCGCCCGGGAACCGGCGACGGGGGCCCACCGCCGTTAGGCTGTTCTGCATGGCAGACAGTTCCTTCGACGTGGTGAGCAAGGTCGACAAGATGGAGGCGGAGAACGCCCTCAACCAAGCGGCCAAGGAGATCGAGCAGCGGTACGACTTCAAGGGTGCCGACGCCTCGGTCGCGTTCAGCGGCGAGGACGTCCTCATCAAGGCGAACTCGGAAGAGCGGGCCAAGGCGGTCCTCGACGTGCTGCAGAGCAAGGTGATCAAGCGGAACATCAGTCTGAAGAGCCTCGACGCCGGTGACCCGTACCCCTCGGGCAAGGAGTACCGCATCGAGGTGACGTTCAAGAACGGCATCGAGCAGGACGTGGCGAAGAAGATCGGCGCCTTCCTGCGCGCCAACGCCCCGAAGTCGGTGAAGAGCCAGATCCAGGGCGACGAGCTCCGCGTCTCGTCGAAGAGCCGTGACGACCTGCAGAACACGATCCAGCTCCTCAAGGGTGAAGAGTTCGACGTCCCGCTGCAGTTCATCAACTTCCGCTGACCCGCGGCGCCTGCGACCGACACCCGACACCGGCACCCCGTGGAGCACTGGCTCAGCGTCGTCATCACCGTCCTGCTCGTCCTGCTGGACCTGGCGATCCGCGTCTTCTCGATCATCTACGTCCCGATCAACCGGAAGCCGCAGACCGCGACGGCGTGGCTGCTCGCGATCTTCCTCATCCCCTACATCGGCTTCATCGTCTTCCTGGTCATCGGGTCGACGAAGCTCCCCCGCGCCCGTCGCGAGAAGCAGACCGAGATCAACGCGTACATCCTCGAGCAGACGGAGGGCATCGAGCGGGTCCGTCGTGACCACCCGTGGCCCGCGTGGCTCGAGAGCGTCACGCGGCTGAACCGTGAGCTCGGTGCGATGCCGTTGGTCGGCGGCAACTCCGCGGAGCTCTACCCCGACTCCGAGGAGTCCATCGCCGAGATGACCCGGGCGATCGACCAGTCCCGCCGGTTCGTGCACGTCGAGTTCTACATAGCGACGCTCGACGACACCACGCGCCCGTTCTTCGAGGCGCTCGCGCGGGCGCGGGCCCGTGGGGTGACCGTGCGGTTCCTGCTCGACCACTGGGCCAGCCGCGGGTACCCGGGCTACAAGGACACCCTGGCGTTCATGGACCAGGCGGGCATCGAGTGGCACCTGATGCTGCCCCTCCTGCCGTTGCAGGGCAAGTTCCAGCGCCCCGACCTCCGCAACCACCGGAAGATCATGGTGATCGACGGCTCGGTCGCGTTCACCGGCTCGCAGAACCTGATCGACGCGTCGTACGACATCAAGTCCCACGTCGAGAAGGGCATGGTCTACAAGGACCTGTTCGCCCGGTTCGAGGGTCCGGTCGTCGCAGGGCTCAACGCCCTGTTCGTCACCGACTGGTACAGCGAGACCGACGAACTGCTGCTGCGCGAGAGCGACCCCGTGCAGCGGGCCGACCGCAGCGACGCGCTCGACTGCCAGGTGGTGCCGTCCGGCCCGGGCTTCGACGGCGAGAACAACCTGCGCCTGTTCAACGCGCTGCTCTACTCGGCGCAGCAGAAGGTCTCGATCACGTCGCCGTACTTCGTCCCGGACGACTCGATGCTCTACGCCATCACCACGACAGCGCAGCGCGGGGTCGACGTCGAGCTGTTCGTCGGCGAGATGGGCGACCACGCGATGACGTGGCACGCACAGCGCTCGTACTACGAGGGACTGCTCCGCGCCGGCGTGCGGATCTGGCTGTACCGGGCGCCGACGATCCTGCACGCCAAGCACTTCACCATCGACGACGAGGTGTCGGTGATCGGGTCGAGCAACATGGACATGCGCTCGTTCAGCCTGAACCTCGAGGTCTCCGTGATGGTGCGTGGTCACCGCTTCGTCGACGCCCTGCGCGAGGTGCAGGAAGCGTACAAGGAGCACAGCTTCGAGCTCACGCTCGACGAGTGGGTCGACCGTCCGCGCCGGTCCAAGGTGCTCGACAACGTCGCGCGGCTCACGGCGGCGCTGCAGTAGCCGTCTGGAGGCCCGGTGCGGGTCCGCCCCGCACGGTGCGCTGTCCGCCACCCGGTGCGACGTTGACCGCACGGTGCGTCGCCACGACGGGGCACGCAGCGGGCAAGCCCGCCCCGGACGGACGACCCTGCACCGTGCGGCTCCAGCACCGGCACCGGCACCGGCAGGACGCTCAGCGCATCGGGACGAGGGATGCCAGGGCCCCGACCATCCGCTCGAGCGGGCCGCGGCCGAGGAACCGCCGCCACAGCATCGCGAAGACCACCGAGCCGAAGGCGAACCAGCCCCATGCCTCGGCCGACTCGGGGTAGGTCGGCAGCATCGCGATGACCACGAGGTGCCCCGAGTACACCGTCAGCGGCATCGAGCCGACGGCGGCCAGAGGGAACGCGATCCGCTGGGCGACAGGCCCGCGGCCGTCGAACACGAGCAGGCAGAGGGCGATCACCGCGACCGCGACCCCGGCTGTGCCGACCACGTCGACGACCGACGACGAGTGGTCGCGCGGGGACAGGAACAGCTGTGCGAGGGCCTGGCCGGGGCTCGAGGCCTCGCCTGCGTACGGGACCCCGGGGAACGCCAGGGCAGCGTCGTCCGGCAGCGGAGCGAGGACCGATCCGGCGACGTACGCGGTGGCAGCGACCAGTGCGCCGGACACGAGGATCAGGACCTGCCGGCCACGGTCCTCCAGCCCGACCCGGGCGACCGCGAGCCCCACCAGGACGTACGCCAGGAAGGTGACCACGGGGTAGACCAGGCCGAGCTGCACGCCGACCATGCCGGCGTCGGCGTAGGCCGGCGCGATCGTCAGCGCGGCGAGCGGCGACAGCACCGCGCAGAGCACGGCGATGCCGAGCAGCGCCCCCGGTCGGACGCGGAGCACCGGGACCACCAGCAGGAACAGCACCCCGTAGGTCGGCAGGATCACGTACACAGGGGTGTCGAGCGCCATCAGGGCGAACCCGATGACGACGACCACCGCGGCACGGATCGCGAGCCGGGCTCGGATGCGGCCGATGGTGGGCGGGCCGGGCGGCTCGGTCCGTCCGCTGGTCAGGCCGATCGAGACGCCGGCCAGGACCGCGAACAGCGTGGACGGGCGCCCGTGGGCGACGGCGGTCCAGGTGGCGGGGTCGGACCAGTCGAGCTGCTCCGCGATGCCGCCGATGTGGGCGGCCATCATGCCGAGCAGCGCGATCGCACGGGCCACGTCGACGCCCTGCAGCCGCATCCCCGACGCGGACGCGCCCCGCACCGCTGTGGGCGGGACGGGGCGCGTGTTGGTCATGGCGTCGTCAGCTCGTCGGGGTGTCGACGCGTCCGAGCGAGACGTCGATCATCTCGTCGCGCGGCACCACCTTGATGCGTTCGCGCCCGTCGACCGCACCGAGCGCCTGCTCGTGGGTGTCGAGGTGGTGCCAGCCCTCGAGGTCGGTGTACTCGACACCGCGCTCCCGGAGCAGGGCCGGGATCGCCTCGTCGGACGGGTCCTCCGGGGTCCACCAGCTCGCCTGGTCGTTGACGATGTGCTGCACGGTCTCCATGGCGTCGGACTTCGTGTGCCCGATGAGCCCGACCGGACCGCGCTTGATCCACCCGGTGGCGTACACCCCGGGGATCTGCTGATTGTCGTCGTCGAGGACCTGGCCCTCGTGGTTCGGGATGACACCGTGCCGCTCGTCGAACGGCACACCGGGCAGCGGGGAGCCGAAGTACCCGACCGCGCGGTACGCGGCCTGGATCGGGACCTCGCGGATCTCGCCGGTGCCCTCCACGCCGCCCTCGCCGTTCGGGCGGGTGCGCTCGTAGCGGATGGCGGTGAGCTTGCCCTGCTCGTCGCCGACGAACTCGATCGGCTTCGCGTAGAAGTGCAGGTGGAGCCGACGGCTGGCCTGGCCGACCTCGCGCGTGCGCCACTGCTCGAGGACGCGGTTGATCACCATCACCTGCTTGTTCGTCGCGATCGCGGTCCTCGAGGCCTCGTCGTGGTCGAAGTCCTCGTCGTAGACCACCATGTCGACGTCACGGACCTCGCCGAGCTCGCGGAGCTCGAGCGGCGTGAACTTCACCTGCGCCGGACCGCGGCGGCCGAAGACGTGCACGTCCGTGACGGGCGATGCCTTGAGGCCCTCGTAGACGTTCGCGGGGATCTCGGTCGGCAGCAGGTCGTCGGCGTGCTTGGCCAGGATGCGCGAGACGTCGAGGGCGACGTTGCCGACACCGATGACCGCGACGCTCTCGGCGTTCAGCGGCCAGGTGCGGGGGACGTCGGGGTGGCCGTCGAACCAGCTCACGAACTCGGCGGCGCCGTACGAGCCGTCGAGGTCGACACCGGGGATGTCGAGGTCGGCGTCCTTGATCGCACCGGTCGAGAACACGACCGCGTTGTAGTGCTTCTTGAGGTCCTCGAGGGTGATGTCCTCGCCGTAGCGGACGTTGCCGAACAGCCGGACGACACCGCGGTCGAGGACGTCACGCAGGGCGTTGATGATGCCCTTGATGCGCGGGTGGTCGGGGGCGACGCCGTACCGGACCAGACCGTACGGCGCGGGGAGCTGCTCGAACAGGTCGATCGACACGTCGTAGCCGTGCGCCTCGCGCAGCAGGATGTCCGCGGCGTAGATGCCGGCCGGGCCGGCGCCGACGATGGCGAGTCGGAGGGTGGGCACTGATCGTCTCCAGTTCGTTCGGGTGGGGGTTCCCGGGGGCCTCCCGGCCGGGCCGCAGCTCGTGCGCCGTCGGGAGGGGTGTTCAGCGGCTTCGGTCGACGACGGAGTCCGCGAAGCGGGTGAGCGCCCGTTTCACGGTGCCGTCCGGGAGCGGGGCGAGGGCGGCGACGGCTTCGCGGGCCCAGGCGACGGCGACGGCACGGGTCGCCGCGGTGGCCTCGTGCTCGCGGAGCGCGGCGACGGCCGACTGGTACGGCGCGGAGTCGACCACGTCGTCGGGCGCACCGTTGACGTCGCGCTCGATGCGCTCGACCAGGTGCTGGGCGGACGGGTCGGTCGCGGCCATCCGGCGCAGCTGCAGGACCGGCAGGGTGTCCACACCGGCGCGCAGGTCGTTGCCCGCGATCTTGCCGGTCTTGTCCGTCGCGGGGGCGAGGTCGATGACGTCGTCCACGAGCTGGAACGCCACGCCGACCTTCTCGCCGAAGGTACCGACGGCGTCGAGGTAGGCGCGGTCGGCACCGGAGAACATCACGCCGGCGCGTGCCGCGGTGGCGATGAGCGATCCGGTCTTGTCGCTGAGCACCTGGATGTAGTGCTCGAGCGGGTCGTCGTCCGGCTGCGGCCCCGTGGTCTCGTGCAGCTGCCCCATGCAGAGCCGCTGGAAGGTCTCGGCCTGCATCCGGATGCCCTCGGTGCCGAGGTCGGCCGTGATCAGGCTGGCGCGGGCGAAGAGCAGGTCGCCGGTCAGGATCGCCACGTTGTTGCCGTAGGTGATCTGCGCGGCGGGGACCCCGCGGCGGACGGGGGCCTCGTCCATGACGTCGTCGTGGTAGAGCGACGCCAGGTGCGTGGTCTCGATGCTGACCGCGGCCTTGATCACGGCGTCGGTCACCCCGTCACCGAGCTGGGCGATGAGGAGCGTCAGGGTCGGACGGATGCGCTTGCCGCCGGCCGACAGCAGGTACCGGCTGGTGGTGTCGGCGAGCGTGTCGGTGGAGCGCATGGCCTCCTCGAGCCCCTGCTCGACGAGTTCGAGCCCGTCGTCGACCGCGGAGATGAAGCGTCGGTCGGCGGGCGTGGCGAACAACCGCTCGCCGATGCCCAGCGATGCGCGCAGGCTCGGCGCGCGACGTGCGACCGGGACGCTCGGATTCAAGTGCTGCTCCGTCTTCGGGGGTGGTGACCGGTCAGTCGGCGGCCGGGTCGACGCGCGGCTGCTCGCCGGTGTTCTGGTGGTCACGGCGAGCCTTCGCACGCCGTGCCGCGGACTCGCGCACCGTGTCGGCGACGGGCTTGCGGCCACGGTGCAGTGCGACGATACCGGCCGTCAGGTTGCGGTAGGCGACCACCGAGAACCCGACACCGCGGAGCCACTGGGTGAGCACCTGCTGGTCGGGCCACGCGTCGATCGACTCGGCGAGGTAGCGGTAGGCGGCCGGGTTGCTGCTCGAGAGCCGCGCGATGCCCGGGAGCACGCGCTTCAGGTAGGTGCCGTAGCCGAAGCGCAGCAGGGCGCGGGGCGGCGTCGAGAACTCACAGATGACGACGCGGCCGCCGGGCTTGAGGACGCGCAGCATCTCGGCGAGCGCCTGCTTCGGGTCGTTCACGTTGCGCAGCCCGAACGAGATCGTGACGGCGTCGAACGTGTCGTCGTCGAAGGGCAGCTGCTCGGCGTCGCCCTCGACGAAGGTGATCTCGGGATGGCGTTCACGGCCGACGGCGATCATGCCGGCGGACAGGTCGAGCGCGGTGACCTCGGCGCCCTTCTTGGCGAAGGCCGCCGCGCTGGTCCCGGTGCCCGCGGCGATGTCGAGGACCTTCTCGCCGGGCTGCGGGTCGACCGCGCGGACGGTGGCGACACGCCACAGCGGAGCGTTGCCCGCCGACAGGATGTCGTTCGTGAGGTCGTACTTGGCCGCGACGTCGTCGAACATCGCCGCCACCTCGTCCGGGCGCTTGTTCAGGTCCGCTCTGCTCACACGGTCAATCCTAGAGGTCCCGACCGAGCGTTCACCGGACTCGCAGCCACCCGGGCGGTGCGGGATCGGCGCGTAGCATCGGAGCCGTGACCCGAACCACCACGGCGGCGCCCCCGCTGACGGTCTCGACCCGGATCCTCGACGACCCGGGCGCCGTCCTCCGCCACACGCTCCGCGACCGTCCACTCGCCTTCGTCCGGAACGGCGACGGCATCGTCGGCATCGGCGAGGCGCTCCGGTTCACGTTCACCGGACCCGACCGGATGCGTGACGCCGCGGCCCTCTGGCGCAGCATCGTCGAGACCGCCGTCGTCGACGACCCGGTGCAGCTGCGCGGTTCGGGGCTCGTCGCGTTCGGGTCCTTCGCCTTCGCCGACGACTCCGCCGACGAGAGCGTGCTCATCGTTCCCCGGGTGGTCCTCGGTCGTCGGCGTGGCAAGGCCTGGCTGACCGCGATCGACACCACGCTCGGCGCGGAGCCCCTGGCCTTCACCCGGACCTCGGTCCCGGTCCCCCACGTCGGGCCGCACGTCTCCGTGGCGTTGCGTCCCGGACACATCGACGAGGACACCTACGCCGCCAACGTGACCGAGGCGGTCCGGCGCATCGTGGCCGGCGATGCCCGCAAGGTGGTGCTCGCCCGCGACCTCGTCGGCACGCTGCCGCCGGGAGCCGATCGACGGGCGGTCCTGCTCGACCTCGCGGCCGCCTACCCGCAGTGCGTGACCTTCGCGGTGGACGGACTGGTCGGCGCCACCCCCGAGACCCTCGCCCGCACCGACGGCACACGGTTGACCGCGCGGGTGCTCGCCGGCAGCGCCGCCCGGGGCACCGACGAGGTGTCCGACCGTGCCGCTGCCGAGGCCCTGGCCAGCAGTGCCAAGGACGTCGAGGAGCACACCTTCGCGATCGACAGCCTGCTCGCGGCCCTCGCCCCGCTCGCGACGGACCTGCGCGCCGACGCCGAACCGTTCCGGCTGCAGCTGCCGAACCTGTGGCACCTGGCGACCGACGTGCAGGCCACGCTGCCGCCGGACACCACGTCGCTGGACGTCGCCGACGCCCTGCACCCGACCGCCGCGGTCGCCGGCACCCCGACGGACGTGGCCGTGCGGCTCGTCGCCGAGCTCGAGGGCGTCGACCGCGGCCGCTACGCCGGGCCGGTCGGCTGGATGAGCGCGACGGGTGACGGCGAGTGGATGCTCGCGCTCCGCAGCGCCCGGATCGACGACGACGGCACCGTGCGGGCCTGGGCGGGCGCCGGGATCGTCGCCGGTTCGGAGTCGACGCGCGAGGTTGCCGAGACGGCCCTGAAGTTCCGGCCGATCACCGACGCGCTGGCCTGAGGCAGCCGCGCGACCCGCGCAGTGCCGCAGCCGGGCGGCCACGCAGCCGCGCCGGCGCGCGGTCGCTCGGTCGCGCAGTCGCCGCTCGACCGTTCAGTCCGCCAGCGGGACCTCGATCACGACACGCTCGGCGGGGTCGGTGAGCACCCGCTCGAGGTCACCCCACGTCGCCGCCCGGCGGTACTCCCACCCGAGGCCGGTGACGACCCGCTCGACGTCGACGTGCTGCGGGGTCGACATCATCCGCCGCATGTCGGCTTCCGGCGTGGTCTTCGCCACCTCGAGCCCGCGGAAGATCGCACCGCCGTGGTCGTTGCCGACGACGACCTGCACCCGGTGGGTGCGTTCCTCCGTCCCGGTGACGAACGCTCCGAGGTCGTGCAGCAGCGTCAGGTCGCCGAGGAGCACGCGGGTGGTGCCCACCGAGGCCGAGGCCTGCTCGAGCGCCGCGGCGATGCCGAGCGCGGTCGAGACGGTCCCGTCGATGCCGGCGAGCCCGCGGTTCGCGTGCACCCGGATCTTCTTGCCGAGCACCCGGGCGTCGGCTTCACGGATGAGCTGCGACGCACCGAGGACCAGCCGGTCGTGCGGCCAGGTCACCCCCCAGACGGCCTCGGCGAGCATGGCCCGGTCGACGGGTCGGCGACGGAGCGCGACCTCGTCACGCAGGAACTTGTTC
The DNA here is from genome assembly GCF_031844325.1 of Curtobacterium sp. BRB10. NCBI lineage: Bacteria > Bacillati > Actinomycetota > Actinomycetes > Micrococcales > Microbacteriaceae > Curtobacterium > Curtobacterium sp. BRB10. The sequence goes on along the minus strand of NZ_JAUZVA010000001.1, from coordinate 526,830 downwards.
CGCGCAGCGCGGTCGGCGGAGCGCTTGGCATCGAGATCCGGGCCGGCGTCGCCGTCCCCCAGGATCCGGCGGCTCGCGCCGACCCAGCGGCCGACCCACGCACGGTGCTCCGGACGGGTGCGGCCCGTCACGCGGACGTCGGACACGAAGGTGGTCGCGGCGTCCGGTCGGGAGGCGCGGGCCGGGTCGAAGGGGTCGGCCGCCGGTCCGCGGACCACGATGGTCTCGACCCCGTCGCGCTGCAGGAGCGCGGGGACCTCTCTGCTGAGGGTCGGGTGACCGAGCACGACGGCCCGGCGGACGGCGCCGCCGTGGTCCGGGTCGCGCAGCAGTTCGCGGTAGGCCACGACCAGGTTGCGACCGAAGCGCGCGCCGCTCGAGACCTCGGCGAGGAGCGGCGCCCCGAGTTCCCAGGCGATCCGCTCGGCGTCCTCGCCGGCGTCGTGCCCGGCGATGACGACGGTTCCGGGTTCGTCGTCCGGGGTGAGCTCGGCGACCGGCAGACCCGTGTGCGCCCGGCGGGTCGCGAACACCAGGTCGACCTCGTCGTCCGGCACGGGGCTGACGTGCTCCGGGGCGAGCCCGGCGGACAGCGGCTCACGGAACGCGACGTTGAGCTGCGCGGGACCGGGTTGCCCGGTGTGCCCCGCTGCGGCGGCGACGGCCTGTCGGGCGAGGGTGCGCAGGGTGTCGCGGACCGAGGCGTCGACGCCGTGCGCCGACGGGGCCTCGACGTCGCGCACGAAGGCCACGGCCCGGCCGAAGATGCCCGGCTGGACAGTGGTCTGGTTGCTGCCGATGCCGCGCAGTTCGTCGGGTCGGTCGGCGCTCAGCACGATCATCGGCACGCCGGAGTGGTGTGCCTCGAGCACGGCGGGGTGCAGGTTCGCCACCGCGGTGCCCGACGTCGTCACGACCGCTGCCGGCCGGTGTGTCTCGACCGCGAGCCCGAGTGCGAAGAACCCGGCGGTCCGTTCGTCCAACCGCACGTGCACGGTCAGCCCACCGGCGCGTTCCAGGGCGACCGCCGCGAGTGCGAGCGCCTGGGAACGCGAACCGGGGCTCACCACGACGTCGGTGACGCCGGCACGCACGAGTTCCTGCAGGAGGGCGAGCGCGGTGTCCGTCGCCGGGCTGCCCGAACCGGCGGGGCCGTCAGCGATCGGTGCGGCCGTCGTCGTCGCGCTCGTGGAACTGGTCTTCGAGGTCTCGGAGGGTCGCGTCGTCCTGGTCCTTGTCCGTGATGGTGGTGCCCGGCTCCGGCGTGGTGCCGAGGAAGTCCGGGTCGTCCTCGGGTCCACGGTACCGGGCCGAAGCGCCGGGGTCGGCCGCCGGGGTGCGACCGAGCAGGAACCAGAGGACGCCGCCGACGACGGGCAGGACGATGACGAGCAGGAGCCACACGCCGCGGCGCAGGGAACGGACGCGCTGACGGGGCATCGTGCCGCAGTCGATGGCCGCGTACACCGTGAAGGCGACGGCGGCCACGGCGACGATCAACCACAAGCGGACCATGTGGTGAAGTCTAGGTCGCGACCCTGTGATGCCCCTGCCGGTCGGCCGTCCGTAGACTCACCGTGTGAAAGCGTGGCTCCTGTACACCCTGGCTCGGCTCGGCATCTTCGTGGTGGCGCTCGTGCTCCTCCTGCTCCTGACGCCGATGCCGTGGTACTGGGCGACGATCGTGGCCGCCCTGGTGGGCCTGCTCATCTCGTACATCGCCCTGTCCGGACTGCGCACGCAGGTCGCCCTGAGCCTGGCGAACCGCCGCGGCACCCCGGAGCGCGACGCCGACTCGGACTTCGAGGACGACTTCGTGGACGCCGCCGACTCCGACGCCGCAGCCGCTCCCGTCGTCCGTCCGGTGTCCGACGCGGACCGGCACGAGGCGCGCCGCGACTCCGACTCCGCCTGATCAGACGGAGCCGGGCGCGGGGCCGTCGGATCGGGGAGCCGGGACGGCTACGGCTGGACGGCCAGGGTGATCCCGAGCACCACCCCGAAGGCGAGCGAGGCGAACGACGACAGCTGCAGGGCCGTGATGAGCTCACGGGGCTTCCGTGACGACACCCCGATCGCCAGGGCCGGCAAGGCCAGCAGCAGCGAGAAGTACGTGAAGCCCGTGCGGAAGTACAGCAGCACGAACCAGAGCAGCACGACGTACGGCAGCATCAGGAACAGGCCGAACAGGACGCGGGCCACCGGACGGCCGACGACCACGGCGAGCGTGCGTTTGCCCGCCAGCTGGTCCTCGTCGATGTCGCGGATGTTGTTCACCATCAGGACCGCGCAGGCGAAGAACCCGGCGGCGACGGCGGCTGCCCAGCCGCTGACCGTGACCTCACGGATCTGCACGAACTGGGTGCCGAGCACGGCGACCAGTCCGAAGAACACGAAGACGAAGACCTCGCCGAGGGCGTTGTACCCGTACGGCTTCTTGCCCCCGGTGTAGAACCAGGCGGCGACGATGGCGGCGGCCCCCACGAGCAGCAGCCACCACAGCTGGGTGAGCAGCACGATGACCAGGCCGGCGACCGCGGCCAGGCCGAAGAACGTCAGGGCGACGGTGAGCACGGTCCGGGGCCTGGCCAGGCCTGCTCCGGTGAGTCGTGCCGGGCCGACGCGGTACTCGTCGGTGCCGCGGACCCCGTCCGAGTAGTCGTTGCTGTAGTTCACGCCGATCTGCAGGAACAGCGCCACGGCCAGGGCGAGCAGCGCGACGGCGAGGTGGCCGTCCTTCGCCAGGTAGTCGCCGAAGTCCCCGGGTTCCCCGCTGTCGACGAACGCGACGGCGGTGCCGAGCACGACCGGGACGACACCGAGGGTCAGGGTGCGCAGGCGTGCTCCGCCGATCCAGTCGCGCGCGGTCGCCTTCCGCTTGGTGCGGGCGGGGGCAGCGGCCTTCGCCGGGTTGCCGGACCGGCCCTGCTTCTGCGTCGAGTTCTTCGTTCGTGCCACGAGCACCGATCTTATTGCCGATGCGGCGCCCGGCGGCTCGCAGTCCCTACGGGCGCCCCGGGTCGACGAGCGCCTGCACGGCCCGGCGGTCGGGTTTGCCCGACGGCAGCATCGGGACCCGCTCCACCAGGACCACGTCTGCCGGGCGGGCGGCACGCCCGAGGGTGGCTCCGACGTGCGCACGTGCGGCGTCGAGGTCGAGCGGCTGCTCGGTGACGACGACCGGGACCTCGCCCCACTCCCCCGCCGAGCGCCGGACGACGACGGCGCTCTCCTGCCCGGGGAGGCCGCGGACGAGCCGTTCGACCGCACCGAGCTGGACCTTCTCGCCGCCGGAGATCACCACGTCGTCGAGGCGTCCGAGCACGCGCAACACGCCGTCGGACAGGGTCGCCGTGTCCCCGGTCCGGTACCAGCGCAGCCCGTCCCGTTCGACGAAGACCGACGCCGTGCGGGCGTCGTCGTCGAGGTACCCCTCGGCGAGCATCGGCCCGGCCAGGTGCAGCTCGCCGTCGACCAGCGCGGTGCGCACCGTGCCGAACGGGACGCCGTCGTACACGCATCCGCCGCTCGTCTCGCTCGCGCCGTACGTCGTCACGATCCGGACCCCGGCGTCGAGCGCCCGTTGCCGGAGTGGCGCCGGGGTGGCCTGCCCGCCGACCAGGACCGCGTCGAAGCGGGCGAGCGCACGGGTGGCGTCCGGGTCGTCGAGGACCCGGGCGAGCTGCACCGGCACCAGCGAGGTGTAGCGACGCGGCGCGGCCGGACCGGTGACGAGCCGTTCGGCCGCCTCGGTGAAGGCGTCGGCCGCGAAGTGCCCGGCTGGCACGACGACGGGTTCGGTGCCCGCGGTGATCGAACGGGTCAGGACGTTGATGCCGGCGATGTAGTGCGTCGGCAGGGCGAGCACCCAGCGCCCGGGCCCGCCGAGTGCCGCGTCCGCCGCGGCGGCACCGGCGAGGAGCGCCTCGGACGAGAGCGCCACGCGCTTGCCGGTGCCGGTGGACCCACTCGTCTCGACCACCAGGGCGACCGCCTGCCGGACCTCGGCCGGATGCGGTGTCGGCAGCGCCGGGGCACCCTCGGCGACGGGGAGCAGTGCGGGGCCGCCGGCGAGCGCTGCCTCCAGGCCGCGCAGCACGGCCGTCGGGTCCGACGTACCGGTCGCGACCAGCGGACGGGGCATCAGTAGTGCCAGGGGAACGCGGTCCACTCGGGAGCACGCTTCTCGAGGAACGAGTCGCGGCCCTCGACGGCTTCGTCGGTGCCGTAGGCCAGCCGCGTCGCTTCGCCCGCGAACACCTGCTGCCCGACCATGCCGTCGTCCACGGCGTTGAACGCGTACTTGAGCATCCGGATCGCCGTCGGGGACTTGCCGAGCACGATCTCGCCCCAGCGGATCGCCTCACGCTCCAGGTCGACGTGCGGCACCACGGCGTTCACCGCCCCCATCTCGTACGCGCGCTGGGCGGAGTACTCCTGGGCGAGGAAGAAGACCTCGCGAGCGAACTTCTGCCCGATCTGCTTGGCGTAGTAGGCGCTGCCGTAGCCACCGTCGAACGAGCCGACGTCGGCATCGGTCTGCTTGAACTTCCCGTGCTCGGCGCTCGCGATGGTGAGGTCGCAGATCGCGTGCAGGGAGTGCCCACCGCCCGCCGCCCAGCCGGGGACGACGGCGATGACGACCTTCGGCATCATCCGGATCAGCCGCTGGACCTCGAGGATGTGCAGCCGCCCCATCGATGCCTGTGCGGCCGCGGGGTCCACACCCTCGGGCGGTGCGCCCTCGTCACCGACGTACTGGTAGCCGCTCCGCCCCCGGATGCGCTGGTCGCCGCCGGAGCAGAACGCCCACCCGCCGTCCTTCGGGCTCGGGCCGTTGCCGGTGAGCAGCACGACGCCGACACGGGGGTCCTGCCGCGCGTCGTCGAGGGCACGGTAGAGCTCGTCGACCGTGCGCGGACGGAAGGCGTTGCGGACCTCGGGGCGGTCGAAGGCGACCCGGACGATGCCCTCGGAGACGTGCTTGTGGTACGTGATGTCGGTGAACTGCTCCGCGATCGGAGCGGTGGTCCAGACGTCGGGGTCGAACAGGTCGGAGACGGGAGCAGGCATGCTCCCAACGTACCGCCGGGCGTCTGCCGGGTCAGGCGCCCATGTCGGTCAGGATCTCCGGCGCGACGAACACCATGATCACGATGAGGATCACGGGGTTCGCGAAGAACGCCAGGACGACCCCGACGGCGCCGTACCAGCGTCCGAACGAGCCGACGGCGGCGACGAACCCGAGCACGGCGGCGATGAGCGTCAGGAACACGACGACGAAGCAGATCCCGAAGGCGAAGTTCGTGTCACCGCCCATGAACACGGCGAACGCACTGGCGTCGACCGCGGCGGAGACCACGGCCAGGCCGAGGGCGATCTTGCCGACGACCGGGTTGCGGCGCTTCGTGCGACCCGTCTGCCGGACGTCGACGGTGCCGCGCTGCATGAGGCGTGCGAAGTCGTCGGAGTCGCGCCCTGGAGCCGCCGCGGATCGAGCGCCCGCTGCCGGGCGGGTCGCCGCCGAGGGCCGGGCTGCAGCTGCCGGACGAGCCGACGCTGCCGGACGAGCCGACGCTGCCGGGCGTGCCGCTCCGGCGCTCGACGGGTCGGACGGGCGCTGCGATGCGCGCTGCTGTGCTGCGCGCTGCCGCGGATCCACCGCCACCGAGCCTCCCTCGTTCCGGGTCGTTCCCCTCGCCGACCGAGGCCGACCGATGCATGCTAGTGCCCTGCCCTGGCGGTCCCCTCCGAGGAACCGGCAGGGGCCCTGGGTGCGGTGGGAGGATGGCGGACGTGCTCCCCGACCTCGCCGAACTCCTCGCCGACGCCCACGTGGTCGCCCTGCCCATGCGGGTCCGGTTCCGCGGCATCACCACGCGCGAGGCGGTCGTGCTGCGCGGCCCCGCCGGCTGGACCGAGTTCTCGCCGTTCGTCGAGTACGACGACGCCGAAGCCGCCGCCTGGCTGCGGGCCACGGTCGACTTCGGGTGGATCGACCACGAACCCGCCGCCGACTCCGTGCCGGTCAACGCCACCGTCCCGGCGATCGCCGCCGACGACGTCGCCGACCTGCTCGGACGGTACCCCGGCTGCACCACGGCCAAGGTCAAGGTCGCGGAGCCCGGCACGACCGTCGACGACGACGTCGCCCGTGTCGCCGCGGTCCGGCGGGTGATGGGGCCCGAGGCCGCGGTCCGGGTCGATGCGAACGGCCTGTGGAGCGTCGACCAGGCAGCCGCGGCACTCGAACGCCTCGCTCCCTTCGACCTGCAGTACGCCGAGCAGCCCTGCGCGACCGTGCCCGAGCTGGCCGAGCTCCGGTCACGGACGGCCGGCCTCGGCGTCCGGGTCGCGGCGGACGAGAGCGTCCGGAAGGCGACCGACCCCCTCGCCGTCGCCCGGGCCGGCGCCGCCGACGTCCTGGTCGTGAAGGCCCAGCCGCTCGGGGGGATCACCGCGGCGCGTGCCGTCATCGCCGACGCCGGGCTGCCGTGCGTCGTCTCGAGTGCGCTCGACACCTCGGTCGGGCTCGGGATGGGGGCGTTCCTCGCCGCCGCGGCGATGACCCCGGGGTACGCCGCAGGGCTCGGGACGGCGGCGATGTTCGCCGGGGACGTCACGGCCGATCCGCTGCTGCCGGTCGGCGGTCGGGTGCCGGTGCGTCGGGTCGACGTCACGCCGGAGCTGGTGCAGCGCTCCGCCGCGTCGCCGGAGCGCACGGCGTGGTGGCGTGAGCGGGTGGCGCGCGTGCACGCCCTGGTCGCGGCCGCCGCCGGGTAGCGCACCCGCGCCCGGTCGGGTCCGTCGAAGGCGCAGGACACGCCGCTCGCGTTCACCGAGATCGCACGTTCCGTCGTTCCGACGGCCCCGGAACGACGGTTCGTGCGCCCGCGCCGCTCCGCACACGGCACGTCGTGACCACTACCGGGGTCCGCCCGACCGGTCGCGGCTCTCGACGCACCCCGGACGACGGACGGGAGGCACGGTGCCAGCTGGCACCGTGCCTCCCGTCCGGTCGTGGTCGCGAAAAGGGCCGCGTCCGCGACCCACGCAGCTCACAGACCCGAGTAGCTGTGCAGGCCCTTGAAGAAGACGTTCACGACCGAGAAGTTGAACATCACCGCGGCGAAGCCGATGAGGGCCAGCCAGGACGACCGCGCACCGCGCCAGCCGCGGGTCGCACGGGCGTGGATGTAGCCCGCGTAGACGACCCAGATGATGAAGGTCCAGACCTCCTTGGTGTCCCAGCCCCAGTAGCGACCCCACGCACGCTCGGCCCAGATCGCACCGGCGATGAGGGTGAAGGTCCAGAGGACGAAGCCGACGAGCAGGACACGGTAGGTCAGGACCTCGAGCCGGTCGGCGTCGGGCAGCGTCGCCATGAAGCGGAGCCTGCCGGTGGCCGTGCGGCCCTGGCGGTACGTCTGCACGAGTTGCGCCACCGCGAGACCCGCGCCGAGCGCGAAGAACCCGGTGCCGGCGATCGCCACGAAGACGTGGATGACCAGCCAGTACGACTGCAGGGCCGGCTGGAGCGGGACGACGGGGACCCAGTAGTTCACCGTCGCGATGCCGAGCAGGATGATCGTCAGGCCGGTGATGAAGACGCCGAGGAACTTCAGGTTCTGCCAGAACTGCACGAGCAGGAAGATCAGGGTGATCAGCGCCGTGCCGGTCAGCGAGAACTCGAACATGTTGCCCCACGGCACACGGTCGGCCGCGATGCCGCGGAGCACGACCGAGGCGACGTGCAGGACGAGCGCGAGGATCGTCATCGCCATGCCGACGCGCTCGAACTTCGTGCCGCGTCCGGCGGAGCCACCCGACGGTGGCGCGGCGACCTGCTCGAGCACGACGGTGCCGCCGCGGACGGTCGCCACCGTCTTCGCTCCGCGTGCTGCCGCAGCATTGGACGCCCCGGCCGAGCTGTCGTCCGCACCCGCGTTCTTCGCGGCGGCCGTGACGTCGCCGGAGCGTTTGGCCATGTCGAGGGCGAACGAGATGAACGCGACCACGTACACCGCCATCGCGGAGTACGTGAGCACGACCGAGTAGGTCGCGAGGTTCGTGGTCATGTCGTTCACTGGGGCATCCTAACTCCGAGGTCCGACGTGTGGCGCTGTGCGATGTCCGCGACGGCCCGTTCGAGGTTCGGGTCCTCGCCGCGCGCGAGTCCGGCGTACTCGAGGTCGTACTCGCCGCCCGGTGCGTCGCGGCGCGGGACGACCTTCACCCAGACGCGGCGGCGCGGGACGAACAGCGAGGTGAGCAGGCCGAGGGTGGAGAGCAGGGCGAACCCGCCCACCCAGAGCTGCGACGGGTCGTGGTGGACGTCGAGGGAGACGTACCGCTTGACGCCGTCGAACGTGATCGACCCGGCGCCTTCGGGGAGCTTCTTCGTCTGGCCGGGCTGCAACGCGATGCTCGCGGTGTCCGACTGCCGACCGGCGATCTGGTCGAGTCCCTTGGTGCTGAGCGTGTACACGCTCTGCGGCACACCGCTGTCGAGCCCGAGGTCACCCGTGTAGACCTGCAGCGTCAGCAGCGGGTTCTGGGTGTCCGGGTAGGCACTCGAGTACGCGCCGCTCGCGAGCTTCGACGCGGTCGGGTAGAAGAACCCGACCATGCCGAGCTGGTCGGGCTTGGCGTCCGGCACCTTGATGACGCCGGTGGAGGTGTAGTTCGCGTCCTCCGGCAGGAACGGCACGACGTCCTTGAAGGCCACGTTGCCGTCGCCGTCGCGCACCGTGACCTGCATCGCGTAGCCGTTGCCGAGCAGGTAGACGTTCGTGCCACCGACGTGCAGCGGGTCGTTCACACCGAGCCGACTCGTCTTCGGCTGGCCGCCCTTCTCGGTGCTCGTGACGGTGGCCGAGTAGTCGAGCGCCTGCCCGAGGGCGTCGAGGTTGCGCTCCTCGTACTTCGTCACGAACTTGTCGAGCCGGAGGTTGTAGCCCTGCAGGTCGGTCTGCTGGAACCAGCGACCGGGGTTGAACGAGTCGTACGAGCCGAGCACGTTCGAGAACGTCTGGCCCTCGACCAGCAGGCGCTGTCCGGTGAAGCCGAAGCCGCCGCCGACGCCGACCGCCAGGAGCACCCCGACGAGGGCGGCGTGGAACACCAGGTTGCCGGTCTCGCGCAGGTAGCCGCGCTCCGCGCTCACCGAGTCGCCGAACCGCTCGACGCGGTACCCGGACCGCTTCAGGATCGCCATCGCGCGCGTCACCGCGTGCTCGGCGGACGGGAGGCCCGTGGTCGCGTCGATCCCGGTCGTCCCGTCGATCATCGCGTCCGGCTGCACCGCCACGGTGCGGAAGCCCGCCAGTCGCGTCAGGCGCGCGGGGGTCTTCGGCGGACGGGTCCGCAGTGCCTGCCAGTGGTGCTTCGTGCGGGGCACGATGCACCCGATGAGCGAGATGAAGAGCAGCAGGTAGATCGCGGAGAACCACACCGAGGTGTAGGTGTCGAAGACCTGGAGCTTGTCGAGGACCGGGTAGAGCTGCGGGTGGTCCGCCTTGTACTGCACGACGCCGTTCGGGTCGGCGGTGCGCTGCGGGACGAGCGAGCCCGGGATCGCCGCGAGGGCGAGCAGCATGAGCAGGAACAGCGCCGTGCGCATGCTCGTCAGCTGCCGCCAGAAGAAGCGGAGGTACCCGACGAAGCCGAGCTTCGGCTGGTTGACGCCGCCGTCGGTGGGGCCGGAGCCGTCGACGTGGTCCGACGGTCGCTGCGGGTCGGAGGCGCTGTCGGCCCCGTCGCCCGTACCCGTCGGGACGTGCTCGTTGAGGTCAGACCGCGGGGACAAAGCTCTGGATCACCGCCCCGACGCTCGACATGACGGCCGACCAGATACCGGTGACCATGAGCAGACCGATGACGATCAGGATCGCTCCTCCGATGATGTTGACGGTGCGCATGTGACGCTTCACCGCCGCGATGGCCCCCGTGGCCCAGCCGGCGCCGAGGGCGACGAGGACGAACGGGATGCCGAGCCCGAGGCAGTACGCCACCCCGAGCCACATGCCCTGCCAGGCACTGCCCGACTGCACGCTGAGCAGGTTGATGGCCGCCAGGGTCGGGCCGAGGCACGGGGTCCAGCCGAGCCCGAACACGATGCCGAGCAGGGGGGCACCGAGGAGCCCCGTGGCCGGGGTCCAGCCGGGCTTGATGGTGCGCTGCAGGAACGTGAACCGACCGACGAACACCAGGCCCATCGCGATCACGACGACCCCGAGCACCTGCGTGATGAGGTCGCGCCAGCGGACGAGCCAGAAGCCGAGCGCCCCGAACACGGTCGTGTACGCCACGAACACCGCGGTGAACCCGGCGATGAACAGCAGCACGCCGAGCACCACACGACCCCGACGCTGCCCGCCCTCGGCGACACCGCCGACGTACCCGAGGTACCCCGGCACGAGCGGCAGCACGCACGGGGACAGGAACGACACGAGCCCGGCGAGCGCCGCCACGGGCAGCGCCACGGCCATCTGGCCGCTCAGGATCGCGTCGGCGAAGGGGTTGGAGGTCACGGGTCAGGAGGCCTTGCCGGCGTCGAGCTCGTCGCTGACCAGGGTCTGCAGGATGCTCGTGCCGTCGATCGCCCCGAGGACCCGGGCGGCCACGCGTCCCTTGGTGTCGAGGACGATCGTGGCGGGCACCGCGTTCGGTGCGATCTGACCGGACATCGCGAGCTGCATCGTGCCCGTGCGCTGATCGAGGACGGTCGGGTACCGCACGTCGAAGGTGCGCTCGAAGGCGGCCGCGGTCGCCGCTTCGTCACGGACGTTGACACCGATGAACGCGACGTCGTCGGCGTCGGCGTACTCGTCGTGCACCTGGTTGAGGTACTTCGCCTCGGCGCGGCACGGGGGGCAGCTGGCGTACCAGAAGTTCAGGACGACGACCTTGCCCCGGAGGTCCTTCGACGACACGGTGTCACCGTTCGAGTCCTCGGCCCGGAAGGTGACCGGGTCGGTGCGGTCCTTCGCGGAGACCTCGGTCACGGCGCCGTCACCGGAGATGTAGTTCTGGGTCGTGCCGTTGCCGTACTGCTTCGCGATGCCGCCGCTGTCCGACGAGCAACCGGACAGGACGAGGACGGCGGCCACGGCCGTCGCTGCGAGGACCGCGAACCGCTTGCTGATGACGCGCGCACTGCTCGGGCTGTTCACGCTGCTCGTGCTGTTCACACTGCTCCTTCATCGACGGCGGTCGCGCGCAGCTCCTGCGCGGGGTCCGCGTACCCGACCTCGGTGAACCGACCGGTCGACGTGGCGGGCACACGTTCGACGGTGGTGATGCTCGACAGGTCACAACGGCGCTTGCGCGGGTCGTGCCACAGCGGCTCCCCCGCGAGCTTCCGGTGGACCATCCAGATCGGCAGCTGGTGGCTGACCAGGACGACGTCGCCCTCGTCCACGCTCTCCCACGCCGTGGTCATCGCCGCGAGCATGCGGTTGGCGATCGACTCGTACGCCTCGCCCCAACTCGGACGCAGCGGGTTCGCGATCCACGGCCACTCCGCCGGGCGGCCGAGCGAGCGCTTCGTGAACCCGGGAGGCTGCCCCTCGTAGCGGTTCGTCGGTTCGATCAGGCGCTCGTCGAGCGTCACGTCGAGGCCGTAGGCGGCCGACCAGGGTGCGGCGGACTCCTGCGTGCGCTGCAGCGGGGAGGCGACGATCCGTCGCACGTCGACACCGGCATCCTTCCAGGCGGTCGCGGAGGCCTGCGCCATCCGCGTGCCGAGGTCGCTCAACCCGAAGCCCGGGAGCCGGCCGTAGAGGACGCGGCCCGGGTTGTGCACCTCTCCGTGCCGGACGAGGTGGAGACGGGTCGCAGGCATGAGTTCCAGTGTAGGTCGCCCGCCGTTCCCACCGCCCCCTCAGGTGATTCACCGGATGCGGAAGCACTCAGCCGCCGAGTTCACCGGAGAGCCGCCCGTGCAGCGCGATCGACCCCGTGTCGAGGTTCACCACCTCGACCGTCGAGCCGTGCTTCGCGAACCGCTGTTCGACCCCGTCGAGCGCCGCGACCGTCGACGCGTCGAACACGTGGGCGTCGGCCAGGTCGATGATCACGTGTTCCGGGTCCTCGGCGTACGAGAACCGTGTGACGAGGTCGTTCGACGAGGCGAAGAACAGCGCCCCCCGGACCCGGTACCGCACGGTGCGGTCGTCGACGGGCTCGCGGACCACGGTCACCACGTGCGCCACCCGGCGGGCGAAGACCAGGGCCGCCACGACCACACCCACGAGCACCCCGGTCGCGAGGTTCTCGGTCACGACGACCACCACGACGGTGACGAGCATGACCGCGGTCTCGCCGAGCGGCATCCGTCGGAGGGTGCGCGGTCGGATGCTGTGCCAGTCGAAGGTCGCGACGCAGACCATGAGCATGACCGCCGTCAGTGCCGCCATCGGGATCTGGGCCACGAGGTCGTGGAGCACGATCGTCAGGACCAGCACCGAGACGCCGGCGGCGAAGGTCGAGACGCGGGTCCGGGCACCCGCGGTCTTCACGTTGATCACCGTCTGGCCGATCATCGCGCAGCCGCCGGTCCCGCCGAAGAAGGCGGACGCGATGTTCGCGACGCCCTGGCCCCACGACTCGCGCCACTTGCTCGACCCCGTCTCCGTGATGGAGTCGACGAGCTGCGCGGTGAGCAGGGTCTCGATCAGCCCGACGATCGCGACGCCGAACGCGTACGGGGCGACGACCTGCAGCGTCTCGAAGGTGAACGGCGTCGTGATGCCGCCGAAGCCCGGGAGCGCCGTCGGCAGGGCGCCCTCGTCGCCGACCGTCGGCACGGCGACGCTGAACACCATCGTGATGCCGGTGATCACCACGACCGCGATGAGCGGTGCGGGGATCGCCTTCGTCAGGAACGGGAAGCCGACGATGATCGCGATGCCGAGCACGGTCAGCGGCCACACGACGAACGGCACGTCGTCGCCGAGCAGGTTCGGCAGCTGGGCGGTGAAGATGAGGATGGCGAGGGCGTTCACGAACGCGACGTTGACGCTGCGCGGGATGAACCGCATCAGCCGTGCCACCCCGAGGAACCCGAGCACGAGCTGGAACACGCCACCCAGCACGATCGCGGGCACCAGGTACTCGATCCCGTGCTCGCGGACGAGCGGGGCGATGACGAGCGCCACGGAGCCGGCGGCGGCGGAGATCATCGCGGGGCGACCACCGACGATCGAGATCACGATCGCGATGACGACGCTCGAGAACAGGCCGACCGCGGGATCGACCCCGGCGACGACGGAGAACGAGATCGCTTCGGGGATGAGGGCCAGCGCGGTGACGATGCCGGCCAGGACCTCTCGGGTGAGCATGCGGGGCGAGCGGAGGGCGGCGAGGACGCTCGGGGCCGTCGGCGCGTGGGTGATCACGGACATCGATAGGAACTCTACCCTCACGTGAGGGTAGAGTCGTGCGCTGTGAGCACCAGCGACGTCCCCGACACGATGCACATCGGCGAGCTCGCCGACCGCGCCGGCATGTCCCTGCGCACGATCCGGCACTACGACGAGGTCGGACTGCTCGTGCCGAGCGGTCGCACCACCGGCGGGTTCCGGGTCTACACGGCGCAGGACCTCGAACGGCTGCTCGTGATCCGCCGGATGAAGCCACTCGGGTTCACGCTCGACGGGATGGCCGAGCTGCTCCGCGTGGTCGACGCCCTCGCGACGAAGGACCCCGAGGACGAACCAGCGCTGGCGGCCCGCCTCGACGCGTACCTCGAGGACGCCCGAGCCCGCCACGCCAAGCTCGTCGAGCGGGCCGGCATGGCCGAGGAGTTCATCGGCACGCTCGGATCACTCCGCGCTTCGCTCCCCTGAGAGCTGTCCGGACTCGATCAGCCTCCGGCGCTCCGACCGCGCTGCCCGCCACTCGGCCTGCCGCCGGATCAGTTCGTCGTGTTCCCAGATGAGCCGCCGGGCCTTCCACGGCCGCAGGCGGTACTTCCGCCGGATGCGTCGGCGCCACTCCTCCTGCCGCCGCGCGACCAACGCGAGCACCGGATCCTCCACCACCATCACTGCTCCTTCCCCGTGATCAGTCCCAGCACCATCGTGCCGAGCACCGCGTCGTCTTCGCGAAGCATCTGCATGTCGTACATCGCGTCGGCACCGACGAGACCGACCTCGGCCCGCCCGACGTCGCGGTCGCACGCCTGGTCGACGATCCACACGAAGCGCTGCCAGGCGCGGTCACGCTCCTCGCGCGCGACGTCCCGCCGCCATCGCAGCACCGCCCACAACCCGCCGACGACCGCCACGAGCAGCGTGAAGGCCGCCGTGCAGAGTGCCGCCACCACCACCGCGACCGCCGCAGGCGGCCAGGTCGCGAGCTCCCCTGTCCCCGTCCCCACCCGGTCCCCCTCTCGTCCCGCGACCCGGCCACGTCGAGAACGCTACGGACCGCACGCACGCCACCACGGGCCTCCCGGCCATCGGTGGAGAACGCCGGACGCAGGCGGCCCTGTGGAGGGAGGAACCCTGCCGCCCACGCCCCCGGACGCAGGCGGTTAGACTCGACCACCGTGATCGAACGCACCCGCATCGCCGACCTGGCAGCCCTCCCCGACGGTCCCGTCTCCGTGGCCGGATGGGTCGAGACCGTCCGAGACCAGAAGAAGGTGCAGTTCGTCGTGCTGCGCGACGAGACCGGCGCCGTCCAGCTCGTGAACCCGGCGACGCGCGAGGCCGAGGACGGCGACGACGCCGCACAGTCCGCCCTCGCGACCACCACCGAGATCTCCGGCTTGGCACACGGCACCTTCGTGCACGTCACCGGCACGCTGAAGCACGACGAGCGCGTGAAGCTCGGCGGGCTCGAGGTCAAGATCGGTGCGCTGCAGGTGGTGAGCGCCGCGATCCCGGAGACCCCGATCGCCGACGACTCGTCGCTCGACAAGCGTCTCGACTGGCGCTTCCTCGACCTGCGCAACCGCAAGCAGAACCTGATCTTCCGCATCCAGACGACGCTGGAGCACGCCTTCCGCACGTACTGGGTCGACCGCGACTACATCGAGATCCACACCCCGAAGCTCATGGCGTCGGCGTCCGAGTCGCGCGCCGAGCTGTTCCAGCTCGAGTACTTCGAGACGACCGCCTACCTGGCCCAGTCGCCGCAGAACTTCAAGCAGATGGCACAGCCGGCCGGCTTCGGTGCCGTGTTCGAGATCGCCGATGCCTTCCGCGCCGACCCCTCGTTCACGAGCCGCCACGCCACCGAGTTCACCAGCGTCGACGCCGAGTTCTCGTGGATCGAGTCCCACGAGGACGTCATGGCGATGCACGAAGAGGTCCTGGTCGCCGGCATCACCGCCGTCAAGGAGAAGTACGGCAAGGACATCGAGGAGGTCTTCGGCTTCGAGCTGCAGGTCCCCGCGACGCCGTTCCCCCGCGTGACCCTGGCCGACGCGCGCAAGATCGTCGCCGACAGCGGCTACGACGTCGTCCGCGCCGACGGTGACCTGGACCCCGAGGGCGAGCGCCGCGTCGCCGCCTGGGCGAAGGAGCACCACGGCTCGGAGTTCGTGTTCGTCACGGAGTACGACGCCTCGATCCGGCCCTACTACCACATGCGCAAGCCGGGCGACCCGTCGGTCACCAACAGCTACGACCTCATCTTCAACGGTGCCGAGATCTCCACGGGCGCCCAGCGTGAGCACCGAGTCGACGTGCTCGAGGCGCAGGCCGTCGAGAAGGGCCTCGACCCGGAGGAACTCGGCTGGTACCTCGACTTCTTCCGCTACGGCGTCCCGCCGCACGGCGGCTTCGGCATGGGCCTCGCGCGCGTGCTGATGCTGATGCTCGGTGAGCCGTCGATCCGCGAGGTCACGTACCTGTTCCGTGGCCCGACGCGCCTGACCCCGTAGGCACCGAGCGCGGCGAGGCCGCGCGCACTTCGTGAGCAGCAATGGTCGCTTCCCGGTGCGGGAGGCGACCATTGCTGCTCACGAAGCGACGAGCGCCGGGCCCGGACGGGAGGCCCGGCTCAGCTCTGCCAGTCGATGGCGGCCCGCGCCGTGACCAGTTCACGGATCTCCGCTGCCGCGGCCTGGTGCTCCGGGTGCACCTGGTACGCGTCGAGCCCGGCGAGGTCGTCGAAGGTGGCGACCACGGCGACGTCGTGGTTCTTGTCCGGGTAGGCGACGTTCTCGACGACCTCGAGCGAGCGGATCGACTCGACGGTGCCGACCAGGCCGGTCAGGAGTTCACGGATGCGGGCGATCGACGCGGTGCGGTCGAGGTCGGTCCGCAGGGACCAGGAGACGACGTGGGAGATCATGCGCGGGCCTCGGACTTCTCGAGCGCACGTGCGAGCCGGTCGGCGTCGACGTGCCAGTTGCTGTGGACGCGCCCGTCGATGAGCACGACGGGGATGTCCTCCGCGTACTCCTGGCGGAGGGCGTCGTCGTCGAGGATCGAGCGTTCCTGCAGGGTGACCCCCGGGTGGTCGGCGACGACGCGTTCGACCACGGGTCGGGCGTCGTCGCAGAGGTGGCATCCGGGCTTCGTCAGGAACGTCACTGCGGGCATGGTCCCAGCGTAGTCCGGGAACGCGAAAGCCCCGGCGAACCGGGGCTTCTCGTGCAGGTCCTCCGATCTGCGCAGACCTGTGCGGGTCTACTTCTTGTTGCGGCGCTGGTGACGCGTCTTGCGAAGGAGCTTGCGGTGCTTCTTCTTCGCCATGCGCTTACGACGCTTCTTGATGACAGAACCCATGTGGACCTCGCTCGGACTGATGCTGATGTACGGACACCGGGCCGAAGAGACCGCGGAAAATCAACCTGCCCGAGTCTACCGGCTGCCCGCTGTGATGTCGAACGCGCGCTCAGCCGACGTCCGCCACGCCACCGCGCAGCACGTCGGCGACGGCCGACTCGGGGACGCGGAAGGAGCGGCCGAAGCGGATCGCGGGGAGCTCACCGGCGTGCACCATCCGGTACACGGTCATCTTCGAGACGCGCATCATCTCGGCGACCTCAGCGACGGTGAGGAAGCGCACGTCGTCGAAACTGCCGGTCATGATCCGCCTTCGGGCTCGCACGCACGCTGCGCACGGGAGTGGTGTGACCTGTGTGGTCAGTGGCAACTGTAGAGGCGTGTGCGACCCGGTGTCCAGGACCGGTCCGAGCAGCGCGCACCGGTCCCGCCCGGTGCTCGGAAGCCCGTGCGGCAGGGCTCAGTCCTCGTCGCCCCGGCGGGTGAAGCGCTTGCGGCTGCGGTCGACGACACGCTCCCAGCCCTGCTGGGCGCCGGAGATCGCCGCGGTGGCCCGGTACGACGCCTCGGCCATCACACGGCCGAGTTCAGTGCCCACCTCGACGGTCGCCTTGCCAGCCGCGCCGTTCCGGCGGATCGACACGGGCTGACCGTCCGGCGTCCACGCGGTGGTGGCCGGGGTGCCGTCGGCGTCGACCGCGCCCGTGAACGGCAGGACCCAGTCCTCCAGGCGCACGAGCGGCTCGGGGTCGAGCCGGTAGTAGCGGTGCTGCCCTTCTTCGCGACTGGTGACGAGACCGATGTCACGCAGGACACGCAGGTGCTTCGACACCGTGGGCTGGCTCACCCCGAGGCGTTCGACGAGCTGGCCGACGCTGAGCTCCCCGCCGGTGACGTCCGAACCGTAGGCGGACAACAGCGTGCCGAGCAGCTCGCGCCGGGTCGGGTCCGCCACGACGGAGAAGATGTCGGCCATGGGGCAAGGCTAGCCGGGGCACCACGGATGTACCATGACGAACCGTCCCGGCCCATGTCCTCGGAGGCATACGCATGCTCGACCGAACCGAGCCGATCCCGCACCACGTGAGTGTCGGCCGACGGCGAGCGAGCCGGATCGCGACGGTGCTGCGCTCGTCGCCGTCCCGACTGGCGATCGTCGTGTTCATCGCGCTGATCTTCCTGTTCACGGTGCTCTTCATGACGCCGTGGGCCACCGCGGACCGCAGCAGCACCCACTTCGCGGACGCCCTGTTCACCGCGGCGTCGGTGGTCTGCGTCACCGGGCTGTCCACGGTCGACATGGCGACGCACTGGTCGGTGTTCGGCAAGGTCCTGGTGGTCATCGGCACCCAGATCGGTGCCGTCGGTGTCCTGACCTTCGCGTCGATCCTCGGCCTCTTCGTCACCCGCAGGCTCGGCCTTCGCGCCAAGCTCATGGCGGCCGGCGACTCGAACCCGCTCCGCACCCACCACGGCGCCGTGCCCGAGGGACAGGCCGTCCGGCTCGGCGAGGTCGGCACCCTGCTCGCGACCGTGGCGGTGAGCACGCTGTCGATCGAGATCGTCCTCGGCCTGCTGCTCCTGCCGTCGGTGCTCATCGCCGGCATCCCGTTCTGGACGGCGGTCGGCGACTCCTTCTACTACGCGGCGATGGCCTTCACGAACACCGGGTTCTCGCCGAACGCCGACGGCCTCGACCCGTTCGCCCACGACTACTGGTTCCTGACGCTGCTGATGATCGGTGTCGTGGCGGGCTCCATCGGGTTCCCGGTGATCCGTGCCCTGACGAAGCAGCTGCGCACCCCGCGGCGCTGGCCGATCCACGTCAAGCTCACCCTGGCGACGAGCGCGGTCCTGCTCTTCGGTGGCGCGGTCGTCTACACCGCACTCGAGGCGTCGAACCCGACGACCTTCGGCGAAGAAGGAGCCGGGCGCACGGCGTTCCAGGCGCTCTTCCTGTCGACGATGACCCGCTCCGGCGGCTTCTCGCTCGTCGACTTCGACCAGCTCAACGGCTCGAGTCTGCTCGTCACGGACATGCTCATGTTCATCGGCGGCGGATCCGCGTCGACCGCCGGCGGCATCAAGGTGACGACCCTCGCGGTGCTGTTCCTGGCCGCGGTCGCCGAGGCGCGTGGACGCCAGAGCATGGAGGCCTTCGGCCGCCGGATCCCGAGCGACGTCCTGCGGGTCGCAGTGGCCATCGTGCTCTGGGGAGCGACGATCGTGGCCGTCGCGACCGTGGTGCTCCTGCAGATCACCGACGACTCGCTCGACCGTGTGCTGTTCGAGGTGATCTCGGCGTTCTCGACCAGTGGGTTGTCCTCCGGCGTGTCCGCGAACCTGCCGGAACCGGGCAAGTACGTGCTCGCCGCCACCATGTTCCTCGGCCGGGTCGGTACAGTGACCATCGCCGCTGCCCTGGCCGCCAGCCAGAGCCGGCAACTGTTCCGCCGTCCCGAGGAGAGGCCGATCGTTGGCTGACCGCACCCGTTCGTCGCACCAGCACGGTGCCATCAGTCACGACGCTCCCGTCCTCGTCATCGGGCTCGGACGCTTCGGGGCCGCCACCGCCGGCCAGCTCGAACGTCAGGACCGCGAGGTGCTCGTCGTCGACACCGACGCCGGACTGGTGCAGAAGTGGTCCGACCGCGTCACCCACGCGGTGCAGGCCGACGCGACCGACATCGACGCGCTCCGGCAGATCGGCGCGCAGGACTTCGCCATCGCCGTCGTCGGCACGGGCAGCGACCTCGAGTCGAGCGTCCTGATCACGGCGAACCTGGTCGACCTCGGCGTCCCCCAGATCTGGGCGAAGGCGATCAGCCGCTCGCACGGCACGATCCTGTCCCGCATCGGGGCGAACCACGTCGTCTACCCCGAGCGCGAGGCCGGCGAGCGAACGGCACACCTGGTCTCCGGCCGGATGCTCGACTTCATCGAGTTCGACGACGACTTCGCCGTGGTCAAGATGTTCCCGCCGCGCGCAGTCCGCGGCAAGGACCTCGCCACCACCGTGATCCGCACCCGCTTCGGCCTGACCGTGCTCGGCATCAAGCCGCCCGGCAGCCCGTTCGTACCGGCGACGCCGGACAGCGTCATCGGTGAGGACGACGTCATCATCGTCTCGGGTTCCGAGACCGACCTGGAGCGCTTCGCCGCCTACGAGTAGCGAGCGCGGCCCGGGTCGCGACCAGGGCCGGACGGGAGGCCCGTGGCGGCGTCGCCACGGGCCTCCCGTCCGCCTCGGGGTGCGTCTACGACGCGGCGATCTCCTCGGCCCGCGCGATCGCGGCACGCGACGCGCGCAGCAGCGTGTCCGCCAGGTCGGCGTCCTGCAGCACCGCGACGGCCCGCTCCGTCGTGCCCTTCGGGCTCGTCACCGCACGGCGCAGGTCGGCGGGCTCCCGGCCGGACCGCGCGAGCAGCTCGACCGCGCCGCGGACGGTGCCCTGCACCATCGTCGCCGCCTGCTCGTGGGTGAACCCGAGCTCCTCGGCGGCACGTTGCCACTGCTCGACCAGCAGGAAGACGTAGGCGGGACCGGAACCGGACACGGCGGACAACGCGTCGAGCTGCGACTCCGGCACCTCGATGACCTCCCCCGAGGCGGTGAACACCGACGACGCCAGCGCGACGGCCGCGGCGTCGGCCGAGGTGCCCGCGCTGATGCCGGTGACGCCGCGGCCGACGCCGATCGGGGTGTTCGGCAGGGCACGGACGACCCGGACACCGCCGGGCACCCGAGCCTCCATGCTCGCGGTGGTGGTGCCGACGGCGACGCTGACCAGGACGGCGCCGGGTTCCAGGTCGTCTGCGACCTCGTCGAGCAGGTTCGCGATCATGTACGGCTTCACGCCGACCACGACGAGGGCGGCACCGCGGACGGCCGCCCGGTTGGCGTCGGGGTCGGTGTCGCTCGCGGTGGCGTCGAGGCCGCGCTGCCGGTGGGCAGCAGCGGACGCCTCCGACTTCGTGGTCAGGGTCACGGTGGCCGGGTCGAGTCCCGCTGCGAGCAGGCCGTCGAGGACCGCGCCGGACATGGAGCCGACGCCGAGCAGGGCGGTGCGGGGCAGGTCGATCGTCATGCTCCCGACCCTACCGACGCCACCCGCCTAGGATCGTGTCGCAGACCACGAGAAGGGGACAGCTGTGAGCGCTTCCGGAGGCACGAAGGCGATCTTCGCCGCACTCGGTGCCAACATCGGCATCGCGATCGTGAAGTTCATCGCGGCGGCGATCAGCGGATCGGCGTCGATGCTGGCCGAGGGCGTGCACTCCCTGGCCGACTCCGCGAACCAGCTCCTACTGCTGCTCGGTGGCCGCAAGGCACGGCGAGCTGCGGACCAGGAACACCCCTTCGGCTACGGGCGTGAACGGTACGTCTACGCGTTCGTCGTCTCGATCATCCTGTTCTCGGTCGGTGGCGTCTTCTCGCTCTACGAGGGCATCGAGAAGCTCGCCCACCCGCACCCGCTCGAGAACTGGTGGCTCCCCCTCGTGGTGCTCGTCATCGCCATCGGGCTCGAGGGCTTCTCGCTCCGCACCGCCCTGAAGGAAGCCCGGCCGCAGAAGGGCTCGCTCAGCTGGGTGCAGTTCGTCCGCCGCGCGAAGGCCCCGGAACTGCCCGTCGTGATGCTCGAGGACACCGCCGCCCTGCTCGGCCTGGTCTTCGCCCTGTTCGGCGTCGGCCTGACGGCGATCACCGGCAACGGGGTGTTCGACGCGATCGGCACCATGCTCATCGCGGCGCTGCTCATCGCGGTCGCGGTGGTGCTCGGCATCGAGACGAAGAGCCTGCTCGTCGGTGAGGGCGCGACCGCCGCCGACGTCGAGCGCATCAAGCAGGCGGTGCTCGACGGCCCCGAGGTCGACGCGATCATCCACCTGAAGACCCTGTACCTCGGGCCGGACGAGCTGATGGTCGGCGTGAAGGTCGCCGTGGACGGGGACCGCCGGCTCGGTGACGTCGCCGCCGGCATCGACACCGTCGAGCAGCGGGTCCGGGGTGCCGTGCCGATCGCCCGGGTGATCTACGTCGAACCGGACGTCCTGCGCACCGGGCCGCAGCCGCCGACCGAGGCGATCGTCATCCTCGCCGCGGACTGAAGAAGTCGTCGAGCAGCTCGGCGCACGCCGCCTCGAGCACGCCTCCGATGACCTCGGAGCGGTGCGGCAGCCGGCGGTCCCTGGCGATGTCGTAGACGCTGCCGCTGGCACCCGCCTTCGGGTCCCACGCGCCGAACACGACCCGGGGCACCCGTGCGGCCATGACGGCACCGGCACACATCGGGCAGGGCTCGAGCGTCACGACGAGCGTGTGCTGCTCGAGGTGCCAGTCCCCCGTCACCGCCGCCGCAGCACGCAGCGCGATGACCTCGGCGTGGGCCGTCGGGTCCTGTCGCGCCTCGCGCTCGTTCCGGCCGGTGGCGACCACGACGCCGTCCCGGTCGAGCACCACGGCGCCGACGGGGACGTCGTCGGTCTCGAGGCACCGTCGGGCCTCGTCGAGCGCACGCTCCATCGCCGGGACGAACGGGCGGGCTGCGGGCTCCTCCACGGGACCTCCTGACGGTCGGCGGCACGCTAGGCTCGACCCTATGCGAGTCCACGTCGCCGACCACCCGCTCATCACCCACAAGCTCTCGGTGCTCCGCGACCGTACGACGCCCTCCCCCACGTTCCGCGCCCTGACCGAGGAGCTCGTCACGCTCCTCGCGTACGAGGCCACGCGGGGCGTCCGGGTCACGGCGACGCCGATCGACACGCCGGTGGCGCACACCATGGGCGTCGCGATCGCCAAGCCGCGGCCGCTCGTCGTCCCGATCCTCCGCGCCGGGCTCGGCATGCTCGAGGGCATGGTCAAGCTCGTCCCGACGGCCGAGGTCGGCTTCCTCGGCATGGCCCGCAACGAGGAGACGCTCGAGCCGCAGACCTACGCCGAGCGCCTGCCCGACGACCTGTCCGGTCGGCAGTGCTTCGTGCTCGACCCGATGCTCGCCACCGGTGGCACCCTCGCCGCCGCGATCGACTTCCTGTTCGCCCGCGGTGCGCAGGAGGTCACGTGCGTGTGCATCCTCGGTGCTCCCGAGGGGCTCGCCATGGTCGAGCAGGCCGTCGGCGACCGCAACGTCTCGATCGTCCTCGGTGCGCTCGACGAGAAGCTCGACGAGAACGGGTACATCGTCCCGGGCCTCGGCGACGCCGGCGACCGGCTCTACGGCCTGGCCGAGTAGGCAGTCGACGCCACCGACGATCGACGGGAGGCCCGTGGCGACACCGCCACGGGCCTCCCGTCGTCCGTCAGCCCGGTCCACCGCCGCCGGTGCGCGGAGGGCACCGTCCGAGCGGACGGTTGACACCGCGTTGGTATACCGCTGATACTCGTCACATGACTGCAACCGTGTCCACCCGCGTCCTCTCCGAGGCGTGCTCCTCCGCA
Source organism: Curtobacterium sp. BRB10 (assembly GCF_031844325.1). Lineage (NCBI taxonomy): Bacteria > Bacillati > Actinomycetota > Actinomycetes > Micrococcales > Microbacteriaceae > Curtobacterium > Curtobacterium sp. BRB10. The sequence goes on along the minus strand of NZ_JAUZVA010000001.1, from coordinate 503,643 downwards.
GGGGCAGTGGGGACCGTCGGCGTGATGATGCCGACCATGCCGGTCATGCGTTGTCGAATGTGTGCCTGATCGGCACCCGTTCCAGCCGGATCCCCCGCGACACCACCCCCGTCGCGAGCGCGTGATCCCCGGGTGACGGACACCGTCGGCGACGCGCACCACGTCACGAGGTCTGTCTCCCGTTCCCCCGGGTCGGCCCCGGTCCGCAGCAGGACCGCAGGGCACATCGGCGCACCGCCGTCCCCGGGATGACGCATTCGACACCGGCCGCCGCGCCACCCGCGCACCGGCCACACCGCCCGGAGAACCACCATGTCGCTCACCATCGCCCAGCCCCGCACCGCGCTCCGCTCCGCACCGGCCCCGACCGACCTCGGCACCGTCACCCCGATCCGTCCGCGCCCGGCCTCGCCGGCGGCGACCGGACCGGGCACCGTTCCGACGAGCCCCGTGGTCGCGCCGCAGCGGAACCGCGCACTCCCCGAGGGCACCGAGGCCCGCGGCTTCGCCCTGTACGTCGGCATCGACGAAGCGAAGGCCGCCGCCGCCGGCACGACCCTGGCCGCGGTGGTCGAGCAGCTCAAGGCCCTCACCGCGCAGCTCGTCCCGTCGTCCGAGACGTACGCGGCCGTCGCCGTCGCCGCCGAGCACTCCGGTGGCCGGGACGTCGACGTCGTCCGCCTCGCCCTGCAGGACCGCTCCGCGGTGGCCGCCCGCAAGCAGGCCGAGAAGCCCGAGCCCGAGGAGACCGGTGTCGTCATCGACATCTCGCGGAAGCGCGTGACCCTCGACGGCGAAGCGGCACCCCTGACCTACAAGGAGTTCGAGCTCCTGCAGTTCCTGGTCCTCCGCGAGGGCCAGACCGTCGACCGTTCCGCGATCATCGAGGGCCTCTGGTCGGACGGCGAGGACGAGACCCCGAACGAGCGCACCATCGACGTGCACGTGCGTCGGCTCCGCTCCAAGCTCGGCGCGTTCGAGGAGATCGTCCGCACGGTGCGCGGCGTCGGCTACCGCTTCGACCGGCACGCGGACGTCGCCGTGCGGTACGCGTCCACCCCGTCGCCCGACCTCTTCTGAGTTCGATCGGCTGCTCTTGGTGAACTCGCAGCGAACCAGCCCCGGACAGGCTGGCGCGCCGTTACCGCTTCGTTATACAGTCGATGGTGCAGACGGTGTTTGCTGTGGCACCGCCTGTGGAATGTGATTGCAGGAAACTCTTGGTGCAAGGGAGAGGGCCGGTCGCCGACAGGCGGCCGGCCCTCGTGCATGTCGCCCGGCTCCTGTCGGACCCCGTCGGTAGTGTGGTCAGACCGTACGACCGGAGGGAACGCGAACGTGAGCGAGACACGCCGCAGTGAGAAGGCGACCGCCGTCGCCGCCTGGGAAGCGCTCTTCCGCGCCCAGGTCGCCGTGATGCGGAGTCTCAACGCGGACTTCCCCGGCGACGAGATCTCGTTCAACGAGTACGACGTCTGCTTCAACCTGTCGACCCAGCCCGGACGCCGCTGCCGGATGCGCGACCTCACCGGGCACCTGCTCCTCACCCAGCCGAGCGTCAGCCGCCTGGTCGACCGGCTCCTCGCCCGCGGCATCGTCGAGAAGCAGCCGGACCCCACCGACGCCCGCGGTGTGATCGTGGCGCTGACCCCGCACGGCTTCGACGTCTACCGCCAGGTTGCCGTGCAGCACGCGGCGAGCATCGCGCAGCAGGTCGGTGCCGGGCTGTCCGACCCCGAACTGCGCACCCTCACCGAACTCTGCACGAAACTCCGGCTGGCGGTCGGCACGGCACCGGGCCGACGGTCGACGGCTCGCTCGGTGGTCGCTCCGGATGCGGCGACGGTGTGACCGGCGCGATCGTCTGGCTCCGTGACGACCTGCGGCTGTCGGACAACCCCGCGCTGCGTGCGGCGATCGACCACGGTGGCGACGTCACGGTGGTGGTCGTCCTCGACGAGCAGTCCCCCGGGCTCCGTCCGATCGGTGCCGCGAGCCGCTGGTGGCTGCACCACTCCCTGACCGCCCTCGACGCCGACCTGCGCGACCGGGGTTCCCGGCTGGTCCTCCGGCGCGGTGCCGCGGCGACGGTCATCGACCAGCTCGTCGCCGACACGGGGGCGGACGCCGTGTACTGGAACCGTCGGTACGGCGCCGTCGAGCGGGACATCGACGCCGGCATCAAGGCGGCCCTGCACGACCGTGACGTCGAGGCGCACAGCTTCGCCGCGAACCTGCTCTGGGAGCCGTGGACGGTGCTCACCGGGCAGGGCGAGCCGTACAAGGTCTTCACCCCGTTCTGGAACGCCGTCCAGGCACTGCCCGAACCACGCCACCCCCTGCCCGACCCCGACGACCTGCCCGCTGCGGCCGACGTCACAGGTGATGCACTGGCCGACTGGGCACTGCTGCCGACGAAGCCCGACTGGGCGGGCGGGCTCCGTGACGCCTGGACCCCGGGCGAGCACGGTGCCCGTCAGCAGCTCGAGCACTTCGTCGAGCACGCGCTCGAGGACTACGACCAGCGCGACGAGCCCGCGATGGAAGCCACCAGCAGCCTCTCCCCGTTCCTGCGGTGGGGCGAGATCAGCCCCTACCAGGTGTGGCACCGCCTGCACGAGCGGCTCGAGCCCGCGCAGCGCCAGAACGCCGCCGCGTTCCTCCGGCAGCTGGCGTGGCGTGAGTTCAACTGGAACGAGTACTTCCACTGCGACGACATCGCCACCGTCAACGTCCGTCGGAACTTCGACGCGTTCCCGTGGCGTGATCCGGAACCGGCCGAGCTGGACCGCTGGCGGCAGGGCCTGACCGGCTTCGACCTGGTCGACGCGGGCATGCGGGAGCTCTGGCACAGCGGCGCCATGCACAACCGGGTGCGGCTGGCCGCCGGCAGCTTCCTCGTGAAGAACCTGCTCGTCGACTGGCGCGTCGGGGAGCAGTGGTTCTGGGACACCCTGGTCGATGCCGACCCCGCCAACAACGCGGCGAACTGGCAGTGGGTCGCGGGCTCCGGCTTCGACGCCGCCCCGTACTTCCGGGTCTTCAACCCCGATCGGCAACTCGAGCGCTTCGACCCGCACCGCGAGTACGTCCACCGCTGGGTCCCCGCCGACGAGCTGCGCCCCGAGCCGATGGTCGACCTGAAGGCGTCGCGGCAGCGGGCGCTCGACGCCTACGAACGGATGCGGCGCTCGTGACCGGGCCGCACCAGGCGATCGCCACCGTCGTCGACCGGGTCGACGAGCTGTTCCGGTCGCGTGTCGAGCAGGGCATCGCTCCGAGCAGCGTGTGGGGCGTGTTCGACCGCTCCGGGCTCGTCGCGTCCGGTGGGCACGGTGACCGTGGTGACGGACGCCGACCGGACGCCGACACCGTGTACCGCATCGCCTCCTGCACCAAGAGCGTCACCGCCGCGACCCTGCTGACCCTCGTCGCCCGGGGAGCGCTCGACCTCGACGCGCCGATCACCGACTTCGTGCCGGCCTTCGGCGCCGTCGACCTGCCGACCGCGGACTCCCCCGTCCCCACGGTACGGATGCTGCTCACGATGTCGGCCGGGTTCCCGACCGACGACCCCTGGGCCGACCGGCAGGAGTCGATCTCGGACGCCGAGCTCGACGAGGTCCTGCGCGGCGGCCTGCTGTTCGACTCGCTCCCGGGCACCCGCTTCGCCTACTCGAACCTCGGCTACGCGCTGCTCGGCCGGGTCGGCGCCGTCGTGACCGGTCAGCCCTTCACCGCAGCCGCCAGCGAGACCGTGCTCCGTCCCCTCGGACTCACCGACACCGTGTTCAGCGCCGACGAGTCGACCGGCTTCGTCGTCACCGGTGTCCGCGGACACGAGGGCGACTGGGAACCCCTGCCGATGACCGGCCCCGGCGCCTTCTCGTCGATCGGCGGGCTCTTCTCGACCGTGCGTGACCTGGCACGCTGGGCGACGCACCTCGGTTCGGCGTTCTCCGCCGCACCGGAAGCCGGCCCGGTCTCCCCCGCCGACCGCCGGCTCATGCAGCAGGCGATGCGGGTCGTCCCCCCGTCCGTCGTCCCGGGTTCGGCCCGGGCGACGGCGTACGGCTTCGGACTGTTCGTCGAGCAGGACGATCGCTTCGGCGAGCTCGTCTCGCACTCCGGCGGCTACCCGGGCTTCTCCGCGCACATGCGGTGGTCCGTGCGCGACGGCGTCGGGGTCGTCGCGTTCGAGAACGCCACGCAGGCCAAGGTCTCCGCGGCCGCCCAGCGAGCGCACGACCTCGTGCTCGACGCGGTGCTGACGGCCCAGGCGCCCGACGCGACCGGAGCGAGCAGCGGGGTGGCGGCGACCACCCGCGCGACGCGAGCCGCCCAGTCCGCCGTGACGCGCCTCCTGGCTGACTGGCGCGACGACCTGGCGGACGCGATCTGCACCCCGAACGTAGCGATGGACGTGCCGTACGACCGACGCCGGCGGGCGGTGGCGCAGGCCGTCGCCGAGGTGGGCGCCGACCTCGGTGCGGCACCGGTCGCCGAGTACGCGGCGACACCGTCGCACCTGCGCTGGTGGCTCCCCGGCACGTGCGGGCGCCTGCGCGTCGAGATCCGGCTCGCGCCCGCCGCCGCGGGGCGCGTCCAGACCCTGAACGTCGTCGCCGAACCGGCGGAGCGCTGACCAAGGGGTGTGACTCGGGCCGGGACGGCTCAGACCGGCGGTCGACCGCCCACGAAGCCGAGCGCCCGCGCGGCGACCCGGGTGCCCTCACGGGCTGCCGCACCGACGCGAACCGGATCCGTCGCCCATGCACGGACGAACCCGGCGACGAAGGCGTCCCCGGCCCCGATGGTGTCGACGACGGTCGCCGGTGTCGCGGGCACCCGGTGGACGCTGCGGCCCCGGCGTCCGATGAGCGCGCCGTCGGCCCCGGCCGTGACGACGACCAGCGGGACGTGCTCGGTCAGCCGACGCACCGCGGCGTCGAGGTCGTCACCCCCCGCGAGGGCGAGCGCCTCGTGCTGGTCGGGGAAGAGCACGTCGACGCCCCGCAGGGCCTCGAGGAACCGGTCGGCACCGATCGTCTCGATCACCGCGACGGACGAGGGATCCACCGCCACGCGCGCCGGGCCGGTCCGGGCGCACGCCACCAGGTCCGCGAGCCGGTCGGCCCCGCCGCCGAGCATGGCGGCGCCGGTCAGGTGCACGATGTCGGCGCGGGCGACCACCGACGGCGGAACGTCGGCGGCACTGATCTTCCCGCTCGCGGCGGGGTCCGACATCGCGGTGCGGCCGTGGTCGTTGCGGACCGAGACCACGACCCCGGTGGACGTCATCGCGTCGTAGCGCAGGTGGGCGCGGACCCCGGCGTCCTCGAGCGCGCGCTCGTGGCGGTAGACGTCGTCGACGCCGACACGGGCGACGACGTCGACCTCGGCCCCGAGCCAGCCGAGCCAGGTGGCGGTGTTGCCACCGGCACCGGTCGGCCGGTGTCGGATCTCGGCGGCGGGGTCGTGCACCCCGATCCGGTGCGCGGTGGTGTGCACGAGGACGCCGTCCAGGACGTCGCCGACGACCAGGAAGCGTTTTCCGGCGCCGCGACGACGGCCCGCGACCACCCGTCCGGCGCGGGTCCCCTCGGGCTGGGACGGCGGTAGAGCGCCCTCGTACGGCATGGACATCCGCAACAGTGTACCTGGAACCGAGTTTTACTCCGTTTCTATCGGTGAAAACGGAGGTTCACAGCGGTTCCGGCAAGACCATCCGATGTGGAACTGATATACCGACTGCTAGTATGTGGACGGTCGCGCGACCACCCCGACGACGGAGAAGCCATGCCCAGGAAGCCCGACCCCACTCGCAAACCCGCGATCCTCGAGAAGGTCGTCGACCACTTCGTCGAGACCAAGATCGAGGACGTCACGGTCCGGGGCCTCGGCCGCGTGCTCGGGACGAGCGCCTACCCGGTCGTCTACCACTTCGGCTCGCGCGACGCCCTGATCGACTCCGTCGTCGAGCACCTCGCGACCTCGCACCGAGCGCCCGCGCTCGACCCTGCCGCCGACACGGACGCCCTCGCCGACCACCTGATCGCGACGTTCGGCGGGCTCGACGACCCACACCGCGCACTGGCTGCACGGCTCACCTTCGAACTCGGGTCGGTCGAATCCCTCGACGGGCGCGACCGGCAGCGCCGCGCGCACCGCTGCCAGGTCGCAGCCATCCGGGCGTGGTGCCGAGCACACGGCGCCGACCCCGTCCTCGCCGAACGTGCGGCCCAGCACACGGTCATGGCCGCGCGCGGAGCCCAGTGGGGCGCACTCGTGGACCGTGCGCACATCGACGCCGACGCGGCACTGCGTCGCATCGCCCACGACCTCGCTGCCAGCACGGCTGACGCAGACCGCGTGCGCTGAGCGCACGCACGCGATCGCGGACCGCTCGCGTCCCCGGCGACGGCGCACAGCCCGGAAAGGCACCCGGGCCACGAACGGGAGGCACGGTGCCAGCTGGCACCGTGCCTCCCGTTCGTCAGGTGGTCACCGTGGTGACCCGCCGACGCGGATCAGAGCGTGACGAACCGCTGCGACTTCGCGTTCTCGAAACGAGCGGCGACGTTCTCCCAGTCGACGATGTTCCAGACGGCCTTGACGTAGTCCGCCTTGACGTTCAGGTAGTCGAGGTAGAAGGCGTGCTCCCACATGTCGAGCATGAAGATCGGGACGAGACCGAACGGGATGTTGCCCTGCTGGTCGAAGAGCTGGAACGTGGTGAGCTTCTGGCCCACGGTGTCCCAGGCCAGCACGGACCAGCCGGAGCCCTGGATGCCGTTCGCGACGGCGGCGAACTGTGCCTGGAACTTCTCGAACGAGCCGAAGAACTCGTCGATCGCCGCGGCGAGCTCGCCCTCGGGGACCTTCGTGTCCGGGCCGAGGTTGGTCCAGAAGATCGAGTGGTTCACGTGGCCACCGAGGTGGAACGCGAGGTCCTTCTCGAGCTTGTTGATCGCACCGAAGTTGCCGGACTCACGGGCCTCACCGAGCTGCTGCAGCGCGGTGTTGGCACCGGTCACGTAGGCCTGGTGGTGCTTGTCGTGGTGCAGCTGCATGATCTTGCCGCTGATGTGCGGCTCGAGCGCGGCGTAGTCGTACGGCAGTTCCGGCAGGGTGTACTCAGCCATGTGAGGTCCTTTCGATCAGTGGGTTGTGGACGCGGCTCCGCGGCTCACGAGAGCCGGGAACGATCGGTGAGGGAGTGGAATTCCCGGTTGTGGTAGACCAGCGGCTCGCCGCGGTCGGCGCCGACGATGATGTCGAGCACCTCGGCCACGACGACGGTCGAGCTGCCGATGGGCGTCGTCGACAGCGGTCGGCAGCGGAGCGCACTCGCCGCACTCGGCAGGTAGCGGTCGCCCGACGGCAGGGTGCCCCAGATCGGGTCGTCCGCCGCCGGGCTGCCGGTCGAGGCGAACCGCTTGGCGAGTGCGACCCCGAGGGAGTCGACCAGGTGCACGACGAACAGCGGCGCACCGAGCACGACCCCGGCCGAGCCGGAGTTCGTCGAGAGCGAGAAGACGAGGACGGGCGGGTCGACGGCGACACTCGCGACGCTCGAGGCGGTGAGGCCGGTCGGTCCGTCCGGGCCTTCGGCCGTGATGACGGCGACGCCGGCAGGGTGCCCGCGGAAGGCGGACTTGTACGCGTCGGCGATGGTGGCCGGTGCTTCGTCGGGCATGGTGATCGTGGTCGTTCCTTCGGGAGGGGCTGCCGTCACTCGGCGGCTGCCACCCAACGTATGACCTGAACCCTGGTTGAGGTCAACGATTCACAGGTTCGGGCGCGGCCGGGCGCGCCGTCGTGGCACTTCGTGAGCAGGAATGGTCGGGTCACACACGGCGACCCGACCGATCCTGCTCACGAAGCGCAGCGAAGCGAGCGGAGCGACGTGCGCGCGCCCGCTCGACAGCTCGCCCGCTCGACCGCTCAGCCGCGCGACCGCTCAGCGGCGCTTGAGCATGACGAGCGCACCCGCGGCCGCCACGACCATGAGCACCGCCGCGACGCCCGCCGTGATCGTCACGCCAGAGTCGAACGCGGCCCGTGCCGACTCGAGCAACACCTGCCCGGCGCTGCCACCGAGCTGCCCCGCCGCGGCGACCGCGCCGCCGAGGGTCTCCTGCGCCGCGACGTGCGCCGCCGAGGACAGCCCGTCGGGCACCACGACGTGCGCGCGGTAGGTCGTCGCCAGGATCGTCCCGAGGACCGCGGTCCCGAGGACGGCGCCGATCTCGTACGCCGTCTCGGACATCGCCGACGCCGCACCCGCCTTGTCCGCCGGTGCCGTCGAGATGATGAGGTCGTTCGTCACCGTCTCGGACGCCCCGATCCCGATGCCGAGCAGCACGAACGCGAACGCCAGGGCGGCGATGGACGCGTGGTGCCCGAGCACCGCGACGAGGGCGTACGCCGCCGCCGAGAACAGCAGCGCGACCGACACGACCCAGCGCGGGGCGACACGTGCCACGACCGGCACGACCGCGAGCCCGGCGACGATGGTCAGGACCGACCCCGGGATGAGCACGACGCCGGACGTGAACGGGTCGAGCCCGGCCACGAGCTGCAGGTGCTGGGCGATGAAGAACAGGAACCCGGTGAGCGAGAACATCGCCGCCAGGTTCATCAGCACGCTGCCGGTGAAGGCCGTGCTGCGGAACAGGCGCAGGTCGAGCATCGGCGTGCGGGACCGCAGCTGCCGACGGACGAACGCGATGCCGCACACGACACCGACCGCGAGCATCGCGATCGCGAGGCCACGCTCCTCGGGGTGCACGACCGACTTGATGGCCCAGGCGATCGGTGCGAGGGCGCCGAGGGACAGGAACATGCTCGGCAGATCGACCGGCCCGGGCATCGGGTCACGGGACTCCGGCACGCAGAACGGCACACCGACGAGCATGAGCACGAGGATCGGCACCGCGACCAGGAACACGCTGCCCCAGTGGAAGTGCGCGAGCAGCGCGCCGCCGACGAGCGGGCCGAGCGCGTTGCCGGCAGCGAACATCGTCGACCAGACGGCGAGCGCCATCCGCCGCTCCCCCGCGTCCACGAACACGTTGCGGATGATCGACAGCGTCGCGGGCATGAGCATCGCGCCGAACACGCCCATCGCGATCCGGGCCGCGACGAGCATCCAGGCGTCGGTCGCGAAGGCCGCGGCGACCGAGAACAGGGCGAACCCGGTCGCGCCGATCACCAGGATCCGCCGTCGGCCGATGCGGTCACCGATGCTGCCCATCACGACGAGCAGGCCGGCGAGCACCAGCGGGTACGCGTCCACGATCCAGAGCTGCGTGGTGGCGTCCGGGTTCAGCGCGCGACTGATCGACGGCAGCGCGAAGCTCAGGATGGTGTTGTCGACCGAGATGAGCAGGACCGGCAGCATGAGCACCGCGAGCGCCAGGAACCGTCGGGCGCGGCTCCCGGTGACGCGGGTGGCGACGGGGCTGGTGAGCAGTGCGGACACAGCGGACTCCTGGGATTTCGAGCCGGACCAGGTCGACGGCGGGTGGTACGTGGGGCAGACGAGACGGGACGCGGAATCGACACGCGCCCCGTCAGGACTCCGTTAGTGTACCGTCTGGACGGTTTTGGTTGCAAATGCAACCGCCATGGTCGGGAGGCCCGTGGCGATCCCGCCACGGGCCTTGAGTCGATCCACTGGTCGCGTCGTCGGGCCTACGCCGATTCGCGGAGCAGCAACCGGTGTCGCACGGTGCGCTCGACGGCCTCGCCCGAGCGCGGCAGCTCGCCCGCGAGCATGCCGAGCGCCAGGTCGAGGGCCTGGCCCGCGACCTCGTCGAGGTCGACGGCCAGCGTGGTCAGCGTCGGTGCGACGAGCGTCCCGAGCGGGAGGCCGTCGACGCCGACCACGCGGACGTCCCCGGGGACGTCGACCCCGGCACGACGGCAGGCCGACAGCACGCCGAGGGCCAGCACGTCGTTGAACGCCAGCACCGCGTCCACCCGGCGGTGCTCGGCGAGGATCCGTTCGGTTCGTTCGGCACCGGCCTCTGCGGTGGGCGCGGCCACGATGACGAGGTCGGGCAGGTACCCGCGACGCCGGAGTGCCGCGGCCATGTGCTCCCCGCGCTGGCTCGGCACGCCGTCGGCGGCGGCGTCGAGCACGACGGGGTGCTTGACCCCGGTGTCGACGAGGTGGTCGGCGAGGGCCTCGATCGCGGTGGTCGGGTCGATCCGGACGGCGGCGCGGGTCACCGGCCCGGAGGGGTCGAGCTCGACGACCGGGACCGAGCCGAGCCGTTCGATCCACTCCGGCGCACGGGACCCGAGGTAGCCGATCACGACGTCCGTCTGGGCGCCGAGGGACTCCACCATCCGGTCCGAGTCGCTCGCGAGCCCGACGTCGGCGAGCATGACGTTCCACCCGCGGGCGGCGGCCAGGCCGAGTACCGCGGACGCGAGTGCCGGTGCGTAGGGGTTCCGCAGGTCGTTGACGACGAGCCCGAGCTGGTGGTCGCCCCCCGTGACGAGCCCACGGCCGAACCGTGACGGACGGTAGTCGAGCGCAGCCGCCGCCTGGAGCACGCGGTCCTTGGTCGCCGCGCTGATGCCGGACATGCCGTTCATCGCGCGGGTGACGGTCTGCCGGGACACCCCGGCGGCCGCGGCGACGTCGATGATCGTCGTGCGGCCGCCCGGGGTCAGGCGCGGAGGTCCAGCCATGCCACCTGTTCCGGGGAGAGGTCGACGGAGAGGCCCGTCATGGACGACCGGGCCTCCGCGATCGTACGGGGTCCGAAGAGCGGGAACGTCGGGAACGGCTGGTTGAGCACGTACGCCAGGGCGATCGCCGTCGCCGGGACACCGAACTGCTCGCCGAGCTCGCGCGCACGCCGGAGCCGCTCGAAGTTGTCGTCCGAGTAGTAGCAGCGGACGAGTTCGGCGTCGCTGGTGTCCTCGGGCGTCGCACGGCCGGTGAAGAACCCGCGGGCCTGCGAGGACCACGGCAGCAACGGGACCTGACGTTCCTCGAGCCAGGCCTTCGATGCCGCATCGGTCGCGTGTTCGCAGCCGTCCCACGGCACGTCGTACGCCTCGGCGAGACCGAAGTGGTTGCTGAGCACCTCGAACCCGTGCTTGCCGTTGGCACGCGCGTAGGCGTTCGCCTCGTCGAACCGTGCGGGAGTCCAGTTCGAGCCGCCGTACACGCGGATGCGCCCGGCTCGGCGGTGCTCGTCGAGGACGTCGACGAACTCCCCCACCGGGACGTCGGGGTTGTCGCGGTGCATCATGTAGATGTCCGCATAGTCGGTGCCCTGACGATCGAGGCTCTCGAGCAGCTGCCGGGTGATCGACTCCGGGTCACAGTGCGGGGTGTGGGCGCCCTTCGTGATGACGACCACGTCCTCGCGGATCCCCCGGTTCTGGATCCACCTGCCGAGCCGCCCCTCGAGCACACCGCCGCCGTAGATGTACCCGGTGTCGAACACGTTGCCGCCCTGCTCGACGAACAGGTCGAAGATCGCACTGGCGTGTGCCAGGTCGGGCTGGTTGTCGACACCCATCACCAGGCGGGACATCCGCTTGCCCACGCCCGGCACCTCGCCGGAGCGCATCGGGTTGCCGTCCTGCACGGCGAGCGGTCGGCCGGACACCGTCGGGATGTCGGCACTCTCGGCCTCGAAGGGGTAGCGCAGGCCGATCGCCGCGCGCCACCGGTCGAGCGTGCGGGCGGTGGCGAGGGTCTCGTCGATGGTCATCTGCGCCGCCTCGACCGCCCCGGCCCGCAGGGCGTCGGTGGTGGCGTCGGCTTCTCGGGCGTAGGGGTGCTCACCCGCGAACGACAGCGAGCGAGGGGGTTCGTCGACGGTGTGGATCTCGATGGTGGGGTCGTCGCCGAGGGTCCACGGGTCCGTGAGCACGATGCGTCCGCGCGAGCCGTACACCGACACGGCGTTGTCGTCCTGCACGAAGACGCCGGTCCGGACCGTCGCCGTGGTCCCGCCCTTGTAGGTGAGCTGCGCGACCGTCCACTCGTCGACCCCGGTCGGCCCGAGGGTTCCGGTGGCGGTGAGGTCCACGGGCTCGGCGACGGCGACACCGGTGGCGGCCTGCACGATCGCGGCGGCCATCGTCACCGGGTACCCGCCGACGTCGAGGATCCCGCCGCCGGCGGTCTCGACGTCGAACAGGCGACCGGTGCGCTCGCCCGTCCGGAAGGCGAACGAGGCGTCGATGTGGGTCACGTCCCCGATCACGCCGTCGCGGACCAGGTCGAGCAGCGCCGCGGTCTGCGGGTGGAAGCGGTACATGAACGCCTCGACGAGCGGCAGGCCGGCCTGCCGTGCGGCGTCGGTGAGCGCCATCGCGGTGCCGTGGTTCACGGCGAGGGGCTTCTCGCAGAGGACGGCCTTGCCGGCTTCGAGTGCGGCGAGGACGAGCCGGGCGTGCCCGGTGTGCACGGTCGACACGTAGACGGCGTCCACGCGCGGGTCGGCGAGGACCTGGTCGTAGGTACCGGCGGTCACGTCCGCGAACCCGAAACCGGCGGCCTCGTCGGCGAAGACCTGCGCCCGCTCGGCCGACGAACTGCCGGCCGCGACCAGGACGCCCCCGCTGGCGGGCAGCTGCGAGAGGAAGCGTCGGGCGATGCCGCCGGGGCCGAGGACGGCCCACCCGGGGCGGTCGGTGCTGGTCGAGGTCGGGGTGGTGGCGGTGTTCGCCGTCTGCGCTGACATGCGGATCCTTGTCGTCTCGTGAACCTTCACGGTCGGTTCGAAGCTAGCGGACACCGGAGCGATCGGCAACGGTCCTGCGGTGATCCGTGAACGTTCACGGCGGCGATGGACGAGCTGGCGTCCGCTTCCCCGAGAACTGCTCCTAGACTCTCGGCATGGCCAGTGCCCGCGACCGCGTCCTCGACAGCTTCGTCGCCATCGTGTGCGAGGAGGGCGAGCGTCCCGCCACGCTCGACGCCGTCGCCGCGCGCGCCGGTGTCTCGAAGGGCGGGCTGCTCTACCACTTCGGCTCCAAGGCCGCGCTGGTCGAGGGGCTCTGCGAACGACTGTCGGACCTGTCCGCGATCGACGTCGAGCGGATGCAGGAGGCCGAGGACGGCGCCGCGCGCTACTTCGTCCGCAACTGCCTGTTCGTCGGCAGCGAGCTGGACCTCGCCCTGCTCGCCGCGAGCCGCCTGCAGCAGGCTGGCTACGAAGAGGCGGGACGCACCCTCGACGACACCGAGAACGCCTGGCTCGCGACCCTCGTCGACGCCCTCGGCGACGAGCCGACCGCGCAGGCCGTCAAGCTCCTCGGCGACGGGCTGTACCACCAGGCCTCGCTCGGAGCTGCGAGCGAGGTGCGGCCGAAGCGGGGCAGCGTCGACATGGAGACCCTGCTCACCGTCGTCGACCGTCTGATCGCGACGCGACGCGACCCGGAGCGTGAACCGGCACACCCCCGGCTGGGGATAGACTGGGGAACGATCCACTCGTCGACACCCGGAGGTATCCCGTGGGCCGCGTCATCGCCGCTGTTTTCTCGATCCTGCTGCTGCTGGTGTCGATGTACCTGTTCGGGTTCGCCTTCCAGGTCGAGTCGGGCCAGGCCTTCGTCTTCATGGCCGGCGTGCTCCTGATGAGCCTCTCCTTCTTCCTGCCGATCCACGTGTTCGGCAAGCGCTAGCCAGCAAGCGCTGACCAGCGAGCGCAGAACGGCCCCGCACCTCACCGGTGCGGGGCCGTTCTGCGTGGCGCGTCAGGTCACGAGCCGATCAGACCAGGACCCGCAGGGTCCGCAGCGTCACCGCGGTGCTGATCGCCGCGTGCGCGGCCTCGGCACCCTTGTCCTCCTTCGAGCCGGGCAGCCCGGCGCGGTCGAGCCCCTGCTGCTCGTCGTCCAGCGTGAGCACACCGAACCCGACGGGCTTGCCGGTGTCGATCGCGACCTGCGTCAGGCCGCTCGTCGCCGCGCCCGACACGTACTCGAAGTGCGGGGTGCCGCCGCGGATGATGACGCCGAGGGCGACCGCCGCGTCGAAACCGGCCTCGAGCGCGGTCTTCGCGACCACGGGCAGCTCGAAGCTGCCGGGCACGGGGATGACGTCGGCCGTCGCACCGAGCCGCTCGACCTCGCGCTGCGCCCCGGCCAGCAGGCCCGCGGCGATCGTGTCGTGCCACTGTCCGGCGATGATGGCCACCCGGATCCCGGTGCCGTCCACCTGGTCGCGGTCCGCCGCGCCTGCTCCGCTCATCGTGTCGTTCCTTCCGTGGGCGCTGCGGTCGCTGCCGCCGCCCGGTCTGCCGCGTCCAGCCACTCGGCGAGCGCGGCGATGGTGATGACGGGCACGCCCTCGCGTGCCCCGAGTGCGACGAGCGCCGGCAGCCGCATCATGCTGCCGTCCTCGTCGACGATCTCGCAGATCGCCGCAGCGGGCCGGAGTCCGGCCGCGGTGACGAGCTCGATCGCTGCTTCGGTGTGCCCGGCGCGCTCACGGACCCCGCCCGGTCGTGCGCGCAGGGGCACCACGTGTCCGGGTCGGTGCAGGTCGTCGCGCACCGAGTTCGGGTCGGCGAGGACCCGCAGCGTGCGGGCGCGGTCGTGGGCGCTGATGCCCGTGGTCACCCCGACGGCCGCGTCGACGGTGACGGTGTAGGCCGTGCCGCGGACGTCCTCGTTGTGCGCCACCATCGGCGGCAGGTCGAGGGCGTCGGCGATCTCGGTGCTGACGGGCGCGCAGATGAACCCGGATGAGTGCGCCACGGTCCAGGCGATCCACTCCGGCGAGGCGAGCTCGGCGGACAGGATGACGTCGCCCTCGTTCTCGCGGTCCTCGTCGTCGACGACGATCACCGGGCGACCGGCGGCGATCGACGTGATCGCAGCCTCGATGCTCGACGACCCGAGTGCCTGCGTGGCGGCACCGGTCTCGGCCACCATCACCGGGCCTCCGATCCGACGGTCTCGAGCGACTGCGCCGCGGCGTCGAGCCGCAGCATGCGGCGGACGTGCCGTGCCAGGACGTCGGTCTCGACGTTCACCCGATCGCCCGGCACGCGGAGCCCGAGCGTCGTCGCCTCGAGCGTCTCGGGGATCAGGCTCACCTCGAACCAGGCGGCGTCGGGCGCGGTGTCCTCGGGCGAGACCGCGCTGACCGTGAGCGAGACGCCGTCGAGCGCGATCGAGCCCTTGTCGACCACGAGCGGGCTGAGCGCCGGCGCGAGCGAGAACCGCACGCGCCGCCAGCCGTCGCCGTCCGCCGTCTCGAGCACCGTGGCGGTGCCGTCGATGTGGCCCTGCACGATGTGCCCGCCCAGGCGGTCACCCACCGAGGCGGCGCGCTCGAGGTTCAGGCGGTCCCCCACCCGGAGCGCACCGTGTGCGCTCATGTCGAGGGTCTGCTTCATGACGAAGGCCGTGAAGGTCTCGGGGGTCTGCTCGACGACGGTCAGGCAGACACCACTCGTCGCGATCGAGTCGCCGTGCCGGGCGTCCTGCACGACGACGGGGCCGTGGACGGTGAGCGCGACGGAGTCGCCCTGCTGCTCGACGGCGGTGACGGTGCCGAGTTCCTCGATGATGCCGGTGAACACTGGTGTCCTCTCAACGGGACTCCGGGGGCGTTCGACGATCGTCGGCATCGACGGACGGGTCGCACCCCACGGGTCGCGGGGTCGTCCTGTCCGCCAGCGCGCCTCCCATCCGGACTTTCACCGTCGGTCCCGGAATCCCACCGGGTCAACCTCTGGCGGGTTCGCACCCGTCATCAGTTCGTGGACTGTCACCACCGGCTCGGAATTCCACCGACCCCGGAGCGCTTGCGTAGTCGGAACGATACCCCAGGCCGCTGACGGCCGCGTCGTTCTGCTCCACCGGCCGTCACGGGGCGTCGCACCCTCGGCGCGCGTGGGCGCATCAGGTGCACCGGCATGTTCCGACAGAGCACTCGTCGATCGACTGGTGTCCTGTCGAACCATGCACGCACATCCGATGCTCGGGCATCTTCCGACGAAGCACGCGTCGATCGACCCGCGTTCCGTCGCGGCATGCACACGCATGCTCCGCCGGGCGGCGTGACGACGAGGGGCGCCGCGGGTGCGGCGTCCCTCGTCGTCCTGTCGGTCAGTGCCGGCGACGGAGCACGAGCGTGCCCGCTCCGGCGAGGAGCAGCAGGAGCGCGAACCCGGCCGGCAGGACCGGCGAGCCGGCTCCCGTGTAGGCGAGCTCCGGCTGGCCGTCACCGGTCGCGGCGGTTGCCGCGACGGTGCCGGCGCTCGTCCGGACCCCGCTGGTGGCAGCGGTGGTGCTGGTCACCACACCCGCCGTGGAGGCCCGGGTCGGCTCGACCACGCCGACCGCGCCCACCGGGATGGTCGCCGTGCCGGGCGTGGTGCCGGTACCGGTGCCCGTCCCGTCGGTGGGGACGGTGCCCGGGTCGGTGGCGGGGTCCGTGCCCGGGTCGGTACCCGGGTCCGTACCGGGGTTCGTACCGGGGTCGGTACCGGGGTCCGTGCCCGGGTCGGTACCGGGGTCCGTGCCCGGGTCGGTACCGGGGTCCGTGCCCGGGTCGGTCCCGGGGTCCGTGCCGGTGCCGGGGGTGGCGCTGGTGCCGTCACCGACGATGACGATCCCGTTGCCGCCGATGGTGATCGGCAGGCTGATCACCGGGGTGACCTGGGTGCCGGAGAGCAGGCCGCCGTCGCCGGAGGTCGAACCGCCGGTCGTCGGGGTCGTGGCACCGGTGGCCGGAGTCGTCGTGCCGCCGGTGCTCGTGCCGTCACCGACGATGCCGATCCCGTTGCCACCGATCGTGACCGGGACGTCGACGACCGGGGACACCTGCGTGCCCGAAGCCGTGCCGTCCGAACCCGAGGTCGAACCACCAGCCGACGGAGCCGTCCCGGTACCCGTGCCCGCAGCAGGCGCCGTGCCCGTCGCGGCCCCCGTTCCGAGCAGCCCGATGCCGTTGTCCGCCACTGTGACCGGGACGTCGACGACCGGGGACACCTGCGTGCCCGAAGCCGTGCCGTCCGAACCCGAGGTCGAACCACCGGCCGCCGGAGCGGTCCCGGTACCCGTGCCCGCAGCAGGCGCAGCGCCCGTCGCGGCCCCCGTTCCGAGCAGCCCGATGCCGTTGTCCGCCACCGTGACCGGGATCGAGACGACCGGGGACACCTGCGTGCCCGAGGCCGTGCCGTCCGAACCCGAGGTCGAACCACCGGCCGACGGAGCGGTCCCGGTACCCGTGCCCGCAGCAGGCGCAGTGCCCGTCGCGGCCCCGTCACCGAGGACGCCGATGCCGTTGCCACCGATCGTCACCGGGACGTCGACCGGACCGGTCACCTGGGTGCCAGAGAGCAATCCGTCGGTGCCCGAGGTCGTGGGCGCAGACGGGGCTTCGGCGGCTGGTGCCGGGGTCGTCGCAGCCGGGGCGGTCGACGTCGCGGTACCGTCGCCGAGGACGCCGATCCCGTTGCCGGACACCGTCACGGGGACGGTCACGGCCGGGGTGACCTGGGTGCCGGAACCCGTGCCGTCCTCGCCCGAGGTGCTCGGAGCGGGAGCAGCAGGCGCCGGATCTGCAGGCGCCGGAGCCGGAGCCGGAGCAGCAGGCGCCGGAGCCGCCGCGGGTGCGGCGGCCGAGACCGCGTCACCGGCGACGGCCACGGCGTTGCCGCCGACCGTCACCGGTGCCGTGACGTCCGGCACCACCTGGGTGCCCGAGAGCGTGCCGTCCTGGCCCGAGGTGCTGGGGGCAGGAGCGGTCGTGGCCGGAGCGGGCACCGGAGCGGCGGTCGTGGACCCGGTCTCCGTCGACACTGCGTCGCCGAGCACGGCGATCGCGTTGCCGCCGAGGGACACCGGGGCGTCCACAGCGGGGGCCACCTGGGTGCCCGAGACGGTGCCGTCGGCACCGGATGTCGTGGCGGCGTTCGCCGCAGCCGTGCCGCCGAGCGTGAGCCCGCCGACGAAGAGGGCGAACCAGAGCCCTCTGGAGACGTACTTGTTCATGGTCGTACTCCCTGATCGAGATCGTCACCGACCGCGGACGCAGCCGGGATGTGTGCGTGCCTGCCGTGGCGGACAGGCGCACCGATCTCAGTCAGGGGCGACGTCGTGCTCGCCGACGACGGATGCGGGGACCGCGTCGTCGGAGAGCGTGCCGCGAGACCCCGCGGCGAGGGAGACGATGTCGTCGGTCGAGCCGACGATGCCGACGGCTGCTGCGCCACCGGAGGTCGAGGAGGCGCTGCCACCGAGCACGCCGGCGGCGGCCCCGTCGAACGGGAGCCCGTGGCCCTCGCCGTCGGCGGGGACGAGCAACGCGTGTCCGCCGAGGGTCGCGCCCTGCGCATCGAGGGCCGTGACGACCGGGCCGACCGTGGCGGGCGTCGCAGCTGCGGCGACCGGCTCCGACGGGAGGAGCCCCGCTGCGCGGTGGTCCGTGGCGTCGGCGCGGACGGGTGTGGGCGCGACGGCCGCGGCGGCTCCGGGAACGGCTCCGGGCCGGACGGGTGCGTTCGCGACCGGCACCGACGGGACGGGCCCGGCGGACGGGTTCGAGCCGCCGCCCACCGGGAGCGTGGGGACGTCGACGACGGGGTCCGTGCCTCCTGGCAGGGTGCCGCCGACGGCCGGGACGACGCCCTCGACCACGTCGGGGACGGCGCCCACGGTCGTGCCGACCGAGCCGAGCGTGTCGTCGACCAGGCCCGTGACCGGGCCGGTCACGGTGCCGAGCGTGTCGTCACCGAGGACCGTGCCGACCACCGGCACGCTGCCGACCACGTCGTCGACGGTGTCGACGACCGCGGTCACGGGGCGCGCGTCGGTGACGTGCTCCACGGTGCCGGTGACGGGGCGCAGGACGTTCGCGACGGTGTCCGTGACCGGCCGGGAGGCGCTGCTCACCTCGTCGACGACCGGTCGCACCGGGCGCGTGGCCGGGTGGGCCGCCGGGGCGGACGTGGTCGGTTGGACAGCCGGTGTGGTCGTGGCCGGAGCGGGGCTCGACGGCGCGGGGGCTGCGGGAGCCGGAGCGGGGGCTGCGGGAGCCGGAGCGGGGGCTGCCGGTGCCGGTGCGACCGCTGCGGGCGCCGGAGCAGGTGCGGGCGCCGGAGCAGGTGCGGGCGCCGGAGCGGGCGCAGCAGGTGCCGGTGCGGGCGCCGGCGCCACGGCCTTGCGGACGGGATCCGTCGCACCGCCGACGACCTTGCCGACCTCACCGGTCGCGCCCTGCACGGTGCCATCGACGCCGTCGACGGCGCTGCCGACGAGTCCGCGCTGCTCGCTCGGTGCGGCCGAGGTCGTCGCCGCGGAGGCCGGTCGCGCGCCGAGGAGCAGGGACAGCAGCACGAGGGCGGCGAGGGTCCCGACGCCCAGCAGGACGATGCGGAGTGCGGCGCGCCAGGGTGCGCGCAACGGGTGGTCCATGCGCTCACCTCCTGATCTCGGCTGCGCACGTAGAGTGGTTGACCGGCAATGTACGCCGATCCGGTCCGGAACACACCCCGTTTCGGAAGAAATTCTCAGGAAGGGCCGTCCGTGGTCTCGATCTTCAACGCTCCGACCCGCAACCTGGACATCGTCACGCTGCACGAGATCCTGCGGCTCCGCCAGGACGTCTTCGTCGTCGAGCAGGAAGCCGCGTACGGCGACATCGACGGCCGTGACCTCGAGCCGGGCACCGTGCAGTTCTGGGCCGGCAACGGTTCGGTGGACGCGACGCTCCGCCTGCTCCGCGAGCCCGACGGCACCGAACGCATCGGCCGGGTCGCCACCGCGAAGCACGCCCGCGGCCAGGGGCTCGGCGCGCAGCTCATGGAGGCCGCGATCGCCGAGTCGCGCTCGCGGAGCATCGCCCTCGGTGCCCAGTCGCACCTGGAGCAGTGGTACGGCCGGTTCGGCTTCGTGCGCTCGGGCGACGAGTACCTGGAGGACCGCATCCCGCACATCCCGATGACCCGGAAGCGCTGACCCGTTCCGCGCGTCAGGCCCGCCAGCGCCGCAGTTCGTCGAAGGAGCGGCCCTGGGTGGCCCGGTCGGCGACGAGGCGTTCGAACACGATGTTCGTCTGCGTCGTCGCCACCGAGGGGTCACCGCTGAGTTCGTCGGCGACGAAGTCCCGGAGCTGCTCGGTCGACTCGCACGCGATGTGCACGAGGAAGTCCTTGTCCCCCGCCAGGAACGACACGTCCTGCACGACGGGTACCCGCAGCAGGCGCTTGGCGAAGTCCCGCAGTTCGTGGCGGGCCGCGGCGTGCACCCTGACCGACACCATCGCCTCGATCGAGAACCCGAGCCGAGCGACGTCCACGTCGGCCCGGTAGCCGCGGATCACCCCGGCGTCCTCGAGCACACGGACCCGTGCCAGGCAGGTCGACGGCGCGATGCCGACGGCGGCCGCGAGTCGGTTGTTCGGGATCCGGGCGTCGGCCGCCAGGGTCCAGAGGATGCGCTCGTCGACCTCGTCGAGGCGCGGAGCGGGGTCGGGGCGACGTGCGGGACGGTCGGACACGGCTCGACGCTACCGCGGCGGTGCGAGCAGGGCTCGGAGCGCGTCCTCGAGCGCGGCCGACACGACGGCGTCGTCAGCGGATGCCAGCGGTTCCACCGCGGTGGACTGCCGGAGCATCGACATCCCGAGCACCACCGCCAACGCGATCTCGGCACGGACGAGCAGTTCCTCGGACCCCGCGCCGCCGACCGTGCCCGCGAGCCGTTCGGCGTACCGGCGCAACGTCTCACGGCGGATGGCGTCGGCGCCGTCGTCGCCGGAGGACCGCAGCAGGAGCATCAGCTGCAGGGAGTCGTCGTCGGTGGGGGCCCGCACGATGTGCGTGATGATGCCCGTCAGCGCCCGTTCGAGGCCCTGCTCACTCGTCTCCTCGGTCCCCAGGTCGCGCACGACGCGGTCGAGGCAGGCGCGGAAGAGCCCCTCCTTCGAGCCGAAGTACCGGTTGATCAGGGCGACGTTCACCCCGGCGTCCCCGGCGATGTCGCGCACGGTCGTCGCGCGGTACCCGTCGAAGGCGAACCGACGCCGGGCGGCCTGCACGAGCAGGAGTCGGGTGGCCGCGGCGTCCTTGCTCATGGAGCGCAGCCTAGCGGTCCTCACAGGGATGTAAGCAAGCGTTGACATACCCCTCCGAGCGCGTACGCTCGTAATG
This sequence comes from Curtobacterium sp. BRB10, assembly GCF_031844325.1. Lineage (NCBI taxonomy): Bacteria > Bacillati > Actinomycetota > Actinomycetes > Micrococcales > Microbacteriaceae > Curtobacterium > Curtobacterium sp. BRB10. The sequence goes on along the minus strand of NZ_JAUZVA010000001.1, from coordinate 482,491 downwards.
TCAGCAACTGTTTACATCAACGACCACGACGACACGGAGCACGATGACCGACACCATGCAGAGCCCACGGACCGGCTCGCACCCCACCACGGACGGGCACCGGCCGAACAGCACGGCGATCATCGTCTACCTGTCCCTCGGCGGCCTGTCCTTCGCGGTGCTGCAGTCGCTGGTCGCCCCGGCACTGTCGACCATCGGGCAGGACCTCGGCGCCTCCACCAGCGCGACGAGCTGGGTGCTCACCGCCTACCTGCTGTCCGCCTCGGTGCTCACGCCGATCCTCGGGCGCCTCGGCGACATGATCGGCAAGCGCAAGGTCCTGATCGTCGTGCTGTCGATCCTGCTCGTGGGCGCCGTGCTCGCCGCCCTCGCCCCGAACCTCGGAGTGCTGATCGTCGGACGGGCACTGCAGGGCGCCGCCGGAGCCGTGATGCCGCTGTCGATCGGCATCGTGCGTGACGAGCTGCCGAAGGAGAAGGTCAGCGTCACGATCGGCCTGCTGTCCGCGATCTTCGGCATCGGTGCCGGTGTCGGCATCGTCGCCGCCGGACCCATCGTCGAGCACCTGTCGTGGCACTGGCTGTTCTGGCTCCCCGCCGTGCTCGTCGTCATCGCACTGCTCGGCGCGGTCTTCGGCATGCCGGAGTCCCCGGTGCGGAAGCCCGGCCGTCTCGACACGGCCGGCACGTTCGTCCTCGCGGTGTCGCTCGTCTCGATCCTGCTCGCCGTCAGCGAGGGCGAGACCTGGGGGTGGGGCGACGGCAAGACCATCGGCCTGCTGGTCCTCGGCGCCGTGGCACTGGTCGTGTTCGTCCTGGTCGAACTCCGGGTCGCCGAGCCGCTCATCGACGTCCGGCTCTTCGCGGTCCGCGGTGTCTGGACCGCCCACGTCGTCGCCCTCGTCTTCGGGTTCGCGATGTTCGGCACCTTCGTCCTCGTGCCGACCCTCCTGCAGCTCCCGACGGCGCTCGGCTACGGCTTCGGCAAGGACGTCACCCAGGCCGGTCTCTTCCTGCTGCCGACCGTCGTGATGATGGTCGTCGCCGGGCCCATCGCGGGCATCCTGGTGCGCAAGGTCGGCCCGAAGCCGCCGATGCTCATCGGCGGGTTCGCCATCGTCGCCGCGTTCGTGCTGCCGGCGATCGCACACGCCGAGCTGTGGCAGGTGGTGGCCTCCGGCGTCCTGACCGGCATCGGCATCGGCATGGCCCTCGCCGCCTGCTCGAACGCGATCATCGAGAGCGTCCCCGCGAACCAGACCGGTGAGGCCATCAGCGCCAACACGGTCGTCCGGACCATCGGCTCGAGCGTCGGCACCGCCGTCATCGCAGCGCTGATCACCTCGCACAGCACGCCGCAGGGGCTGCCGACAGACGACGCCTTCACGATCGGGTTCTGGGCGTGCACGGGTGTGGCGGTCGCGGCCGTGCTCGCCGCCCTCGCCGCGCCGTCGCTGCGTGCCCGCCGCGCAGCGGCCGCCGCCCGCGGGATCGACGACCTCGAGGAGATCGCCGAGTAGGGCACTCAGCTCGATCACCCGGGAGGCCCGTCCTGCGTGGATGACGCGGGGCGGGCCTCCCGGCGGTCGCGCCCACCGCCACCGGCGGCTCCACAAACTGGGAAGCGACCGAGCACGCCGCCACGAACGTGACGATCATCGGACCGGACGCGTCACAGCAGGTGGACGCGATCACCGCGCCCGGACAGGAGACCCATGAGCACCACGGACCACGACGACAGCACGACCAGCAGCAAGCCGTCGTTCCGCGACACGGTGACCGCCGGACTCGTGCAGAAGGCCCTGGAACCCGTGCTCCGCGCCGTCCGCGACGAGGTCGCCTCGGCTCGGCGCGAGATCAGCGAGCGGGCGAACGGGGCGAAGACCGGGCTGGTGCTCACGGGCGCCGCAGTGGCCTTCGCGCTGACCACCCTCGTGCTGCTGGCCGGCCTCGTGGTGGCGCTCCTCGCCCTGGCGCTGCCGGTCTGGGCCGCGATCGGGATCACCTTCGTCGTGTTCGCCGTCGTCACCGCGATCCTGTTCGTGGTCGGGCTCCGTGGCATCCGACGGGGTGTGCCGCCGGTGCCGAAGGACACCATCCGCGCTGCGAAGGACCGCGTCACGCACACGGGCGACGCGACGACCCGGGCCGACTGAGCTCCGCGGCGCTACATCGCCAGGGTCATGCCGACCACGGCGACCGTCATCGCGAAGACCTCGCCGCTGCGGACGGCCCGCCGGTCCTCACGACCCCACTCGTACCGCAGCAGCCAGCCGCTGAAGGCGCAGTAGCCGATGACGCCGGCGCCGAGCACCGCGGACAGTGCGATGCCGTGCCCGGCGTGGTCTCCGGCGACGCCCGAGGCGTGGCCCATCAGCAGCATCCCGGCCATCACGACGGCGGAGAGCGCACGGTGGACGTCCATCGGCTCCGCACGGCGACCGTCGGCGCGGCGGCGACGCATCACGGGCAACGGCGCGAGCAGGAGCAGGAGGGTCGCGGCGAACAGGGTCCACACCGCTCCGGCGTCGACGACGGGCATGAGCATCGCGACGAGCATCACGCCCGCCGGCACGATCACGCCCGGACGCGGGCGGTAGCGGTCACCGACGATGCAGCACACCGACGCGAACTGCGGCACGACGAGCATGGCGTCGGCGACGGTCTCGTGCACGTGGGGCGTCCTCGGTGCGGCGGAGTGGTGCGGGGTGGTGTCAGTCCGCGGCGCGGGCAGCGGCCTTGGCGGCGCGCTCCTGCTTCACGCGGGCGTTCTCGGCGTGCACGGCGGCCTGCGTCGCACGCTCACGGACGAGCCACTCGGGCTTCTGCTCGAGCAGTGTCTTGATGTCCGCCGTCGTCAGGGCGTCGTCGATCCCGGCACGGCTCAGGCCGGAGATGGAGATGCCGAGCTTCTGCGCCACGACGGGCCGCGGGTGCGGGCCGTCGCGTCGGAGGTCCTCGAGCCAGGTCGGGGGTTCGGTCCGGAGCTCGTCGAAGGCGGTCCGCGTGAGGGGAGCGCTCTGGAAGGACTCCGGAGCAGCCGTCAGCAAGATGCCGAGCTTCTTCGCAGCCGTTTCGGGCTTCATGGTCTGTTCCTGCGCCATGAGGACAAGGGTACGGCCCCTATGCTCGTCTGCATGACCGCGGCTCTCACCATCGCCTTCGTGCCGGGGGTCTCCCCCGCAAAGTGGGCCCGTGTCTGGCGGGAACGCTTCCCCTCCGTCGAGCTCCGGCTCCGGCCGATCGGCGCCGACGACGTCGACGACGCGCTGGCCGGCGAGGCCGACATGGTGTTCGCTCGCATGCCCGTGTCCGAGCAGCACAACGCCATCCCGCTCTGGACCGAGACGGCCGTCGTCGCGATGCCCAAGGACTCCCCCCTCGCCGAACTCGCCGAGGTCGACCTCGACGACGCCGAAGTCCACGTGATCGACGCCGGTCCGGTACCGGCCGACATCGACGGATCGCTCGACCTGGTCGAGGCGAACGTCGGCGTCGTCGTGCTCCCCCAGTCCCTGTTCCGCGCCGCCAGCCGCAAGGACCTGGTGGGGCGTCCGCTCATGCACGCCGAGGGCACGCGCATCGCGCTGGTCTGGCGGGACGAGGACGCCACCGAGACCACCGAGGAGTTCATCGGCGTGGTGCGCGGGCGGACCGCCAACAGTTCGCGCCAGCCGGGAGGCACGGATCGCGACGGCGACGACGGCTCGCGTCCGGCTCGTGGCGGCGCCAAGGCCGGGTCGGGTGCCAAGGGTGCCTCGGCCGGGTCGGGTGGGTCGGGTTCCAGGGGCGGCTCCGCCGGGGCAGGCGGCAAGGCCAAGGCCAAGTCGCCCGGCAGCGGCAAGTCCGGCAGCGGCAAGAAGTCGAACACCGGCAAGGGCCCGACACCCGGACGCGGCAAGATGCGCGGCAAGCCGAGCCGGGGCTCCAAGGGCAACCGATGACGGACACGCGGCTGGTCCTGATGCCGGCCACGCGCCTCCCGGCCTGGCTCCAGCGCACGATGGCCGAGTACGTCGAGTCGCGGATGCAGTCGGGCGAGACCCGCGAGCAGGCCGAGGCGAACGAGCAGCAGTCGCGGGACCGCTGGTTCCCGGGCGGGTCTCCCGCTGACGGGCACCTCGTGTGGGACGTCACCGACCAGGACGACACCGTCATCGGGTACCTGTGGATCGGACCGTTCACACCGGGCGGCACCGATTGGTGGGTGTTCAACGTCGAGATCGACGAGGCGCACCGGCGCCGCGGGCACGCACGTCGGGCGCTCGAGCTCGGGCACCGCGCCGCTGCGGAGCACGGTGCGACGAGCATCGGGCTGAACGTGTTCGGCTACAACACCGGGGCGCAGGAGCTCTACGCGGCGCTCGGGTACCAGGTGACGTCGGCGCAGATGCGCAAGCCGCTGGTCTGACGCAGGACGGCTGCGACGGCGCGAGTGCGTGCTGCGGCGGCGCGGGTGCGTACTGCGGCGGCTCGGGGCGCCTCCGCTCGGTCACAACACCCCGCGTGCATGGCCCCGAGCGGTCACGAAGTGTCGACTGGCCGCGCCCGGAACGACGTTTCGTGACCACTCGGCGGAGACCGGCGGGGATTCGTGACCGTCCGCAGGTCCGCGTCAGCGCAGGACGGCTGCGGCGGCGCGGGTCACCTTCGCGCCGCGCGATTCCTCGGCTGCTGCGCGGGCCCGGGTGACGACGACGGCGTCGGCGCGCTCGGCCGATCCGTGGTCGAACGGCGGTTGCGGGTCGTACTCGATCTGCAACTGGATCGCCTCGGCCGCGGGCTGTCCGGCGAGCTCGGCCGCGAGCCACAGCGCCATGTCGATGCCCGCGCTCACCCCGGCGGCGGTGACGACGGCGCCGTCCCGGGCGGTACGGGCGTCCACGGGCTGCGCGCCGAAGGCCTCGAGCATCGGCTTCGACGCCCAGTGGGTGGTCGCGCGTCGGCCGGCGAGCAGCCCGGCGGCGCCGAGCACGAAGGCACCGGTGCACACCGAGGTGACCCACGTCGCGTGCTCGGCCTGGCGCCGCACGAAGGCCACGACGCCCGGGTCGAGCATCGCGTCGAAGGCACCGTCACCACCGGGCACCACGAGGACGTCCGCGGGGCCCGCATCCTCGATCGTCACGGTGGGGACGAGCGCGAGGCCGCAGTCGCTCGGCACCGGGTCGAGTGTCAGCGCGACGTACTCGACGTGTGCACCCGGCACCCGGCTGAGGACCTGCGCCGGACCGGTCAGGTCGAGCTGGGTCAGGTGCGGGAACAGCAGGAACGCGATCCGGATGTCGTCGGCCATGTCGTGACCATAGTCCCGGCGTTGTCGTACTCGTGGGCTTGCCTGCTCGTGTTCCTGGGCTGGGCTGGGCCGGGATGGGCTGGGCTGGGTCCGCCCGTCAGCTCCAGACGCCGGAGGTCCCGCGCCGGTGGCTGCCGACCAGGTGGGTGTCGACGATGCCGAGCGCTTCCATCAGGGCGTACATCGTCGTCGGCCCGACGAAGGCGAAGCCGCGCTTCCGCAGCGCCTTCGACAGGGCGAGGGACTCGTCCGACTTGGTCGGCACCTCGGCGGACGACCGTGGCTCGGGCGTGGTCGCCGGCTGGAACGACCACACGAAGTCGGCGAGACCACCGTCCTGCCGCAGGGCGATCGTGGCGTTCGCGTTGGTGACCGTCGCGAGGATCTTCGCGCGGTTCCGGACGATCCCGGCGTCGGCCATCAGCCGTGCGACGTCGTCCTCGCCGAAGGCAGCGACGGTCTCGGCGTCGAAGTCCGCGAAGGCTGCACGGAACGCCGGTCGTTTCGCGAGGATCGTGCGCCACGACAGACCCGACTGGAACGCCTCGAGCGAGAGCCGTTCGAACACCCCGCGTTCGTCGCGGACGGGCATGCCCCACTCGGCGTCGTAGTACTCGCGCAGGAGCGCGTCCGACGACGCCCAGACCGGCCGGGCGAGGCCGTCGTCGCCGGTGACGAGGTCGGGCACGGGCGGGGCGTCGAGGGGCTCGGTGCTCATGCGACCATCCTGGCGGGCGCCGCCGACAGCGCCTGGCTCACTCGGCGGGCGGGCCGTCCTGCGTCGCCTGCTCGTCCATCCACACGTACTCCCAGCGGTGTCCGTCCGGGTCGGTGAAGCTCCGCTGGTACATGAAGCCGAGGTCCATCTCCGGCCGGTCCTCGGTGCCCCCGGCGGCGACCGCGGCGTCGACGACCCGGTGGACGTCCTCCTTCGACGGGGCGCTGAGCGAGTTGATGACCTCGATCGTGTCGGCGTCGGCGATCGTCTTGTCGGTGAACTCGGCGAACTTCGCCGTCGTCAGGATCATGATGTAGATCGACTCGGACACCACCACGCACGCCGCGGTGTCGTCGCTGAAGGCCGGGTTGATCGAGTACCCGAGTGCCTCGTAGAACGCCTTCGAGCGCTCGAGGTCCGTGACGGGCAGGTTGATGAAGACCATCGTGTCCATGGCGGTTCCTTTCGTCCCGCTCAACCTGGACCCGCCTGGAGCAGCGCGCAACCGTTTCGTGGGGGAACCAACCGGTCGAGGCGTCCGTCACCGAGGCCGGAAACGACGAAGTCGCTGTCGTGCGACAGCGACTTCGTCGTTCTGCGTCAGGCCGGGGACGCCCGACCCGAGCGGCCTCAGGCCAGCTCGCGCCCCTCGCCCGCGGCACGCTGGTGCGACTCGGCCTCTGCCTGGCCGATGATGTCCTCGGCGGGCACCGGGTTCAGGCGGTCCCAGAGGAAGAACAGGCCGCCGCCGACGAGCAGCGAGATCCCGACCCACAGGTTGATGTGGATCCCGCCGGTCTTCTCGGGGTCGGTGTTCCAGTGCACGATCCCGACGATGGTCGTGATCACGCCGTAGAGCACGAACAGGCCGCCGAGGATGCGGCGCAGGTCGAGTCGGCGGGTGGAGCGGACGAGGGCTGCCTTCTGCTCCTCGGTCATCGCGCCGGGGGTGGTGGTGTCACTCATGAGAAGTGGTCTCCTTCGCGGATCAGAGGAACGGGAGGTACAGGACGACGCACAGCACGAGCGCGACGGTGCCGAGCAGGGCGGGCGAGCGGTACCAGGCGGTGTCCGTCGCGACCGAGTCGCCGTGCAGGTCGATCTTGCCGACGCCGTAGACGAGCCCACCGAGCTCCTTCTCGTCCTTCGGCTTCGTGAGCATCGAGACGACGAAGCCGACGACCAGCACGGTGACGAACGAGATGATCGCGCCGTACAGGGTCTCCGCGGTCGCGGTGGCGAACAGGTCCGGGTTGACCAGGTAGGCGATCCAGGTGATCGTCGGGGTCACGATGCCGAGGACGTAGCCCCAGAGCGCTCCCTGCGTCGTCATGCGCTTCCACAGCAGGCCGAGGATGAACACGGCGAACAGCGGTGCGTTGAAGAACGAGAACAGCGTCTGCATGTACGTCATGATGTTCGACGCCTGGGCCGCGATGAACGCGGTCGCGATGCCGACCACGACGCCGACGACGGTGACCCAGCGGCCGGTCTTCAGGTAGTGCAGGTCGGGCATGTTCGGGCGGATGTAGCGCTGCCAGATGTCGTAGGTGAAGACGGTGTTGAACGACGAGACGTTCGCCGCCATGCCGGCCATGAAGGACGCCAGCAGGCCGGTCACCGCGATGCCGAGCACACCGGTCGGCAGGTACATCTGGATGAGCTTCGGGATCGCGTCGTTGTAGGTGAGCGTGCCGTCGGCGAACTGGTTGCCCACGACGGCCGCGGCGATGAGGCCGGGGATCACGACGATGGCCGGGATGAAGAGCTTCGGGATCGCGGCGATGAGCGGGGTGCGACGGGCCGCCGACATGTTCTTCGCCGAGAACGCGCGCTGCACCTCGGTGAAGTTCGTGGTCCAGTAGCCGAACCCGAGCACGAAGCCCAGGCCGAGCACGATGGCGAGCCAGTTGGCGCCGATCGGGTTGGTGACGTCTCCGAAACCGGTGCCGGCCCAGGCCTGCAGGTGCTGCACGCCCTGGGTCTCGGTGATGGCCTTCGACAGGCCGTCCCAGCCGCCGACGCGGTGCAGACCGACGATCGTCAGCGGGATGAGCCCGGCGATGATGACGAAGAACTGCATGACCTCGTTGTAGATCGCGCTCGAGAGCCCGCCGAGGGTGATGTAGACGAGCACGAATCCGGCGGAGACGATGATCGCCAGCCACTCCGGCCAGCCGAGCATGGCCTCGATGACGATGGCCATCGCGTACAGGTTGATGCCCGCGATCAGCACGTTCGACACCGCGAACGCGATCGCGTTCACCAGGTGCGGCGCCTTGCCGAAGCGGCGCAGCATGAACTCCGGCACGGAGCGGACCTTCGAGCCGTAGTAGAACGGCATCATCACGAGGCCGAGGAACACCATCGCGGGCACGGCACCGACGAGGTAGTAGTGCAGGGTGGCCATGCCGATCTGGGCACCGTTGGCCGCCATGCCGAGGATCTCGGTGGCACCGAGGTTCGCGGACACGAACGCCAGGCCCGTGATCCACGCCGGCATCGAGCGGCCGGACAGGAAGAAGTCCATGCTCGTCCGGACCTGCTTGCGGGCGGTGAACCCGATCCCGATGACGACCGCGAAGTACACGATGATCATCAGGTAGTCGACCCAGCCCAAGTCGAGCCGGATCCCTTCGTTCGCTGCAGCGAGAACCATTCACATCTCCACGTCAGTGTGTTGCAGTCGACAACTCTGCCGACCCGGACGGAGACGTTACACCGATTTGTGACCGTTCACATAGCCAGCACATGCATCCCTCGAGCCGCGCAGCGCTCCCCCGGTTCGCTACGCTCGGCCCATGACCGACGCGTCGCGCATCCTCGTCCTCAACGGCCCGAACCTCGACATCCTCGGCCGCCGTGACCCGGAGCAGTACGGCACCGTGACGCTCGCCGAGATCGAGGCGATCGTGCACACCGAGGCGGCCGTGCACGGGCTCGAGGCCGACTTCCGCCAGACGAACCGAGAGGGCGAGCTCGTCGAGTGGCTGCACGAGGCGCTCGACGGCTTCGCCGCGGTCGTCATCAACCCCGCCGCCTACGCGCACACCTCGGTCGCGCTGCACGACGCGGTGGAGGCACTGTGGGTCCCCGTCGTCGAGGTGCACCTGTCGAACACGTGGAAGCGCGAGCCGTTCCGCCACGTCGACCACGTCGCCACCGCCGCAACGGCGGTCATCGCCGGCGCGGGCGCCGACGGCTACCGCCTGGCGGTCGCGCACGTCGCGTCCCTGCTCAGCTGAGCTGACGACCGGACGGGAGGCCCGTGGCGGCGTCGCCACGGGCCTCCCGTCCGCCTGCTGGTCACGCTGGGTCGCGCCCGTTCCTTCCCGTGGCACGCGCGATGCCTGGTGGTTCCGGGCACACCTGGTGAGAAGTTCCGACCAGGTACGCCCGGAAGCGCCAGGTACGCCCGGAAGCGCAGTGCGCGCGGATCAGAACTCGGCGGGGCGCCGCACGTCGGTCAGGCCGGCGGTGGCGAAGCCGCCGCGGATGAGCGGCACGGCCCGGCGCACTGCCTGGTCGATGCGGAGTTCCAGGTCGACGCTCGCGATGTCGTAGCCACCCTCGCGCTTGGCGAAGTCCCGCTCGTTCCCGAACACCCCGAGCGGCAGGGTCGTGGACTGGAAGAACCCGAACAGCGGGCGCATCTGGTGCTCGACGAGCAGGGCGTGTCGGTCACTGCCGCCGGTGGCGGTCAGGAGCACCGGGGTGTCGACGAGGTCGTACTGGCCGACCCAGTCGAAGAACAGCTTGAAGGCGCCGGAGTAGGCCGCTCGGAAGGCCGGACTGCCGACGACGAGCACGTCCGCGGCCTCCACCGTCTCGAGGGCCCGGCGGGTGCGCTCGGACATCGTCTCGCGACCCGAGGCCGCTCCGAGGTCGGCGAGCAGCGGGCCGATCTCGATCGTCTCGGTCCGGGCGCCGTCGATCTCCTCGGCCAGCCGGGCCACCGTCGCCGCGACCAGGGTCGAGGTCCGCGAGGGGTCCGATGGGCTGCCACTGACACCGACGACCAGTTCTCCGCTCATGCGGTCGATGCTCACACGCTGCCGGCGCGGGCGGCACGTTCGTGACGACATGTGTCGGGTGCCAGTCGGTCGGGGTAGCGTCCACGCCATGCAGACCTTCCTGCCGTACGCCGACTTCCGGGCATCCGCCGAGGTCCTCGACGACCGGCGGCTCGGCAAGCAGCGGGTCGAGACCCTGCAGGTGATGCGCGCCCTGACGCTCCCCGACTACGGCTGGCAGCACCACCCGGTGACGGCGATGTGGCGTGGCTACCGTCCGGCGCTGATGGCGTACCAGGAGGCCACGTGCCGCGTCTGGGCCGAGCGCGGGTACGCCGACACGTGCCTCGAGAAGACCCTGCTCGACCTGGGTCGTGTGCCGGAGGACCTGGCAGCGTACGAGCGCGGCGACGTGCCGATCCCGCCGTGGAACGACGACGAGGCCCTGCACGTCTCGCACCGGTCGAAGCTCGTGCAGAAGGCGCCGGAGCACTACCGGGAGCTGTTCCCGGACGTGCCCGACGACCTGGACTACGTCTGGCCGGGGACCCCCGAACCGGCGACCCGCACCGTCTGACCGTCGGGCGACCGCCTGGCCGTCAGGCGACCGGGATCCAGCGACCACCCTCACGCCGGGTGACGACGTCGGAGCGGATCTCGACCGCGTCCCGCAGTCCGTCGACCACGGCGTCGCGGACGGCCGCGGCGACACGGTCGTCGTCGGCCTCGAAGCGCACGACCGCGCACGGGACGCCACGGAGCAGCCGGACGTCCTCGGCCTCGACGACGGCGCGTTCGCGCACCAGTGCGGCCGCGGCGGGCAGGACGGCGTCCGGTGCCGTGCCGGGCGCGAGGGCACCGATCGCCAGGGTCACGCGGTACGAGGGCACGCGACGACGCTACCGGGGAACCGGACCCCGCCGTGGGCTGCAGGGGAACCGACGCCGCTCAGGGGTGCGGACGTCGACCCACGGCGGGATCGCGGTGTACGGCGGGACACGACGACAGGGGGAACGTCGCGCCCCGCGCCGGACGTCGATCAGGGGGTCGACATCCGGTCTGGTCCACCGCGCGGCTCGGTTCAGGGGAACCGCACGGTGGTGGACCTCAAGGGTGTTCGGTGTCCTCTCGGTACCGGTCCGTCTCGGTCGGTGCGGGCATCGACCGGAGGGCGGCTGCTGGCCGGACCATCGGGAGCAGGGCACTCCCGGCGGTCGCGAGCGCTCCGACCACGGCGATGACCCCCAGCGGGGCCGTGCCGAGGTCGTGCTGCGCTGCCAGGGCGAGCGCGACGAGGGTGGCCGGCGCCGGCAGGAGCTGCACCGCTCGGAAGCGGTCGTCCCGTCGCGTCCGGGTCATCATCGCGTTCGCCATGACGACACTCTGACGCAGATCGGTTGTCCGCAGAAGGGGGGACACGTACCCAGAGATGGAGTAGAACGTCTAGTACACCTCAGCCGAGAGCGCGGACGGTCGCCACGGCGTCGGCCACGGCCTCGACGACGACCGGGACGTCGTCAGCCGCGAGGGCCACGTCGAACGTCAGGCGGAGCGCGGTGCGGGCCACGTCCTCCGGGATCCCGAGCGCCGTGAGCACGTGGGAGGCCTCGGTGCTGCCCGCAGCACAGGCACTGCCCGACGACGACACCACGTCACGCTGCTCGAGCTCGAGCAGGACGGTCTCGCCGTTGACGCCCGGGAAGCAGAACGACGCGTGCCCGGGCAGCCGGTGCTCCCGCGAACCGGTGACGAACGCGCCGGGGACCGCGGCGAGCACGCCGTCGAGCACCGCGTCGCGCACGGTGATCGCCGCGCCCTCCCCCGACCGCACGGTCTCCGCCGCCATCCCGAGGGCGGTCGCCACCGCCACGGCACCGGCCACGTCCTCGGTGCCGGACCGCCGCCCCCGTTCCTGTCCCCCGCCGTGCAGCAGCGGCTCGAGCGGGACGCCGGCGCGCACGGCCAGCACACCGGTGCCCTTCGGTGCGCCCAGCTTGTGCCCCGACAGCGACAGCGCGTCGACCCCGAGGGGCCCCAGACCGATCGGCAGCCAGGGTGCGGACTGCACGGCGTCGGTGTGGAACCGCGCCCCGACCTCGTGCGCCACCGCCGCGAGCGCGGGGACGTCCTGCACGGTGCCGATCTCGTTGTCGGCGTGGGCGATCGAGACGAGCGTGGTGTCCGGTCGGAGTGCCGCGCGCAGCACCGCCGGGTCGACGCGGCCGTCCCGCCCGACGGGCAGCACGGTGACGTCGAAGTCGTGGAAGCGGGCGAGGTACGCGCAGCTCTCCAGCACCGCCTCGTGCTCGGTCGCGCTGGTGACGACGTGCCGACCGCGGGGCGTGGCGAGGGCGATCCCCTTGATCGCGGTGTTCGCCCCCTCGGTGCCGCCGGTGGTGAAGACGACCTCGGCAGGCCGGCACCCGAGCACCCCGGCGACGGCGGTCCGTGCGGCGGCGAGTCCCCGGGCGGCCTGGTCCCCGACCCCGTGCGTCGACGAGGGGTTGCCGAACACCCCCGTCAGGTAGGGCCACATCGCCTCGAGCACCTCTCGGCGGACCGGGGTGGTGGCGGCGCGGTCCAGGTAGAACACGGCTAGTCCCGCACGGGCACCGCGACGTGCTCCGTCGGCGCCGCGTGCTCCGTCGGCACGGCGACGTCGATGTCGAGCCCGAGGTCGAGCGCCCGCGCCGAGTGGGTCAGCGCCCCGACCGAGATGACGTCGACACCGGTGGCCGCGATGGCCGCGACGGTGTCGAGCGACACCCCGCCCGAGGCCTCGACGAGCGCGCGTCCGGCGACGATGCCGACCCCGGTCACGAGTTCGTCCGGCGTGAAGTTGTCGAGCATGACCGTGTCGACCCCGGCCGCGACGACGGGTTCGATCTGGTCGATCCGGTCCACCTCGACCTCCACGTGCACGGTGTGCCCGAGTCGCTGGCGGGCCTCGGTGATCGCGTCGCCGATGCCGACACCACCGGCCAGGAGCACCGCCAGGTGGTTGTCCTTGGCGAGCACGGCGTCGGAGAGCGAGGTGCGGTGGTTGTGTCCGCCCCCGCACCGGACGGCGTACCGCTCGAGTGCTCGGAGGCCGGGCGTCGTCTTCCGGGTGTCGACGATCCGCGCCGAGGTGCCCGCGGCGGCCGCGACGTGCGCCGCGGTGGTCGTCGCGATGCCCGACATCCGCTGCACCAGGTTGAGGGCGACCCGTTCGGCCCGCAGCACGGCCCGCGCCGACCCGGTCACGGTCGCGAGGACGTCGCCCGCCGCGAAGTGCGTGCCGTCGGCGACGTGCACCACGGCCTGGATCGACGGGTCGACGGCGTGCATCACGGCGACGAACACCGCCCCGCCGCTCAGCACGCCCGGCTCGCGCGCGCCGAGGGTCGCGGTCGCGGTCGCCTCCACGGGGATCAGGGTCTCGCTGGTGACGTCGCCCCAGGGCGCGTCCTCCTCGAGCGCGGTCTCGATCACGCGACGGAGCGCGTGCGGCGGGATGATGCCGGGGTCGGTGGTCATGCGGGTACCTCCTGCGGGACGACTGCGGAGCCGTCGGCACGTTCGTCCGTGTGCTCGTCGGGGTGTGCGTCGGTGTGGTCGGCGACCCAGGCGTACGAGGCCGGGGCGGTGGGGTCGGTGTCGGGGTGGTCGGTGCGGGCGTGCGCCCCACGGGACTCGGTGCGGGCCTCGGCGGCGAGCGCGACGAGTCGGGCCAGGTCGAGCAGCGCACGGTCCTCGTGCTCGCGCACGCCGCCGCCGGTCGGCGCGGTCAGCGCGTCGAGCTCGCGGCGCGCGCTCGCCAGCCCGACGGCGTCACGGAGCAGCCCGACGCGGTCCGTCATGACGGACTGGACCGCCTGCCGGACGGCACCCACGTCGTCGAGGTGGGTCGCGCCTCCAGGCAGGGTCGGACCGGGCCCACGCCTGCCGGTTCCGGCGCGCTGAGGAGCCTGCGGAGCGGCGTGACGGCCGAGCAGGTGTGGAGAAGAACGGATCACGTCGGCCGCTCGGGGCACGCTGGTGACGTGGAGACCGGCGTCCCCGCGCAGGCGGAGCAGGCCGGGTCGCGGTGCGGCGACCGCGTCCGCTGCGCGGACCGCGAAGACGAGTCCCTCGAGCAGGGAGTTCGAGGCGAGCCGGTTGGCGCCGTGGACCCCGGTGCAGGCGGCTTCGCCGACGGCGAGCAGGCCGGGCAGGCTGGCGCGGCCCTCGGCGTCGGTGGCGATGCCGCCCATCGAGTAGTGCGCGGCCGGTGCGACGGGGACGCCTTCGCGGGTCCAGTCGAACCCGGCGGCGCGGGTGGCCCGGGTGAGTCCGGGGAACCGCGTGACCAGGAACGCGGCGTCGAGGCCGGTGGCGTCGAGGAGCACGGGTGCGCCGCCCTGGTCGCGCACCGCGGCGGCGATCCCCCGGGCGACGACGTCACGCGGAGCGAGCTCGGCGTCCGGGTGCACGTCGGTCATGAAGCGGTGTCCGGCCGCGTCGCGGAGGACGGCGCCCTCACCGCGCACGGCCTCGGACACCAGGCCGCCGCCGGGGACGGCCAGCCGGGTCGGGTGGAACTGGACGAACTCCAGGTCGGCGAGGACGGCACCGGCGCGCCAGGCGGCGGCGACCCCGTCACCGGTCGCCACCAGGGGGTTCGTCGTCTCGCGGTACAGGTGTCCGGCTCCCCCGGACGCGATGACGACGGCGTCGGCGTCGAGCCGGCGGGGTTCCCCGAGCAGGTCGAGGACGTCGACGCCGACCACCACCCCGTCGCGGACGACGAGGTCGGTCAGGCTCGTGCGCTCCAGGATCGTGACGTGCCGTCGGTGCAGTGCCGCGATGAGGGTGCGTTCGATGGCGGCCCCGGTCGCGTCGCCGTCGGCGTGCACGACGCGCCACCGGCCGTGCGCGGCTTCGCGACCGCGGGCGAGGTCGTCGCCGTACCGGTCGAGTGTCGCCCGGTCCGACGACCGGTCGAAGGGCACCCCGAGGGCGAGCAGGTCGCGGACGCGGGCCGGGCCGTCGGTGCACAGGACCTCGACGGCCCGGGCGTCGGCGCTGCCCGCCGCGGCGACGTGGGTGTCGGCCTGGTGCAGCGCCGCGGAGTCGTCGGCGCCGAGCGCCACCGCGATGCCGCCCTGGGCGTACGCGGTGGCGCTGTCGGCGAGCGCCCCCTTCGTCACCAGGGTGACGTCGTGCAGGGCACTGGCGCGGATCGCTGCGGTCAGGCCTGCGATGCCGGAGCCGACGATGACGACGTGCACGGTGGTCTCCCTCGTTCGGTCGGGTCCGCGTCTCAGCCGCGGGGCTTGGCGGCGAGCATGCGCTCGAGCGCCACCTTGGCGTCGGCCTGCACGTCGGCGGGGACGACGATCTCGTTGAGGACCTCGCCGCGGACGAGTGCCTCGAGCACCCAGGCGAGGTAGCCCGGGTGGATCCGGTACATCGTCGAGCAGGGGCAGACGACCGGGTCGAGGCAGAAGATCGTGTGCTGCGGGTACTCGGCGGCGAGCCGGTTCACCATGTTGATCTCGGTGCCGATCGCGAAGGTCGTCGGCTCGGTGGCCGCGGCGACGGTCTTCCGGATCAGGTCGGTGCTGCCGGCGTGGTCGGCGGCGTCGACGACGGCCATCGGGCACTCGGGGTGCACGATGACCTGCACGCCCGGGTGCTCGCGGCGGGCCTGGTCGATCTGGTCGACGGTGAAGCGGCGGTGCACCGAGCAGAAGCCGTGCCAGAGGATGACCTTCGCCTCGAGCAGGTCGGCGGCGGTGTTGCCCCCGCCCGGCAGGCGCGGGTTCCACATGGGCATCAGGTCGGTGCTGATGCCCATCGCCTTCGCGGTGTTGCGGCCGAGGTGCTGGTCGGGGAAGAACAGGACCCGCTGCCCGCGCTCGAAGGCCCACTCGAGCACCGTCGCGGCGTTCGACGAGGTGCAGACGATGCCGCCGTTGCGACCGCAGAAGGCCTTGAGGTCGGCGGCGGAGTTCATGTAGGTGACCGGGATCACGGGGACGCGGCCGTCGGCGTCGGGCTCGGTGCCGTACACGGCCGTCAGCTCCGCCCACGCGGCCTCGACGCTGTCGATGTCGGCCATGTCCGCCATCGAGCAGCCGGCGGCCAGGTTCGGCAGGATCACGCGCTGGTCGTCACGCGCCAGGATGTCGGCGGTCTCCGCCATGAAGTGCACGCCGCAGAACACGATCGCCTCGGCGTCGGGCTTCGTCAGGGCGGCGTTCGCGAGCTGGAACGAGTCGCCGAGGAAGTCCGCGTGCCGGACGACCTCGTCGCGCTGGTAGAAGTGCCCGAGGACGACGACCCGGTCGCCGAGGGTGGCCTTCGCCCGCTCGATGCGCTCGTGGAGCTCGTCGGTCGGGGCCGTCTTGTACTCGTCGGGCAGGACACCCTGGCGCGGGGCACTCGTCGGGATGACGTCGGACATCGACGAACCCGGGCCGTACCCGGGGCGGGAGTCGAAGTCCCAGGTCGGCATCGCGAGGTCGGGCGTGCAGGTGCTGCCGCCGGCCTTGCCGTTGGAGATGAGTTCGATCGTCGTGGCGATGGACACGGGGCTTCCTATCGGTTCCGCTGCTGGTGCTGATCTGCCCCGGTCTGCAGCGGGCCGTTGTCCGCGTAGGCCAGGTCGGGGTTCGAGCGGTACAGCCGGGCCGGACGGTGCCGGCCCCCGCTCGTGGTCTCGTCGGTCGGCAGGACCGCGTCGGTCTTCTCGACCTGCCGACGGAAGTTCGCGGGGTCGAGTGCTCGGCCGAGCACCGCCTCGTACACGCCCCGGAGTTCCGTGAGGGTGAAGCGGTCACCGAGGAACGCCTGCGCGATCCGCGAGTACGACATCTTGTTGCGCAGTCGCCACAGGGCGTACTCCACGATGCGGTCGTGGTCGAAGGCGAGCGGCGGGTGCTCGTCGGCCAGGAACCACCGGACGTTCCAGTCGTCGGGCACGACGTTCGCCTCGTCCGCGTGCACGAGCGCCCAGTACACGATCGACACGACCCGGTTCGGGGAGCGTCCGACCTCACCGAACGCGTAGAGCTGCTCGAGGTACCGCGGCTGGACGTTCGTCGTCTCGCGCAGTCGGGCGGCCGCGGAGTCCTCGAGGCCCTCGGCGACGCCGACCCAGCCGCCGGGGAGCGCCCAGGATCCCTCGAACGGTTCGGCGACACGGCGGACGAGCGGCATCCACAGCGCCGGGGCCCCGGTGTCGGGGTGCGGGCGCAGGGCGACGATCACAGTGGAGACCGCGACGCGGATGCCTGTTTCGTCCATGGTGGAGATAGTGTCAATCTGACTCGAAGTGTTCGGGTTGAGATGACACTATCACTGCCGTCGCGGTGTGCTCGTCACGAGCCGGAAACAGATCGTCACTTGGCCGAAAACTCCCCCGGGGCAGCCGCGGTTAGCGTGGAGGACATGACGACGGTGACGAGGGTGCATGCCGTGGTGTCGGGGACGGTCCAGGGGGTCGGCTTCCGGTACTGGACCGCTCGGAAGGCGGACGGGCTCGACCTCGTCGGCTACGCGAGGAACCTCTGGGACGGCACGGTGGAGGTCGAGGCGGAGGGACCCTCGGTCGCCGTCGACTCGTTGGTCGAGTGCCTGCGCACCGGGCCGCCGTCGGCGACCGTGACCGACGTCAGCCTGCGTTCGGTCGTGCCGCACGGTGACGCCGACGGGTTCGCGATCCTGCACTGAGCGGACGTGCGTGGGATCGGTGCCGGCGCGTGTCGCGCTCGGCACCGATCGTCCACCTGCGGATGTCACGAGCGAAGCGGAATAATCGCATCCACTCAGGGAGTTGGCCTGTCTGCGCGTCCTGCGCCACACCCGTTCCACCCGTCGTGACCCACCAGGAGCACCCGCATGACCCAGGCCGTCGATTCCGCCCCCCGCACGGGAAGCGTCTCGCAGCCGTCCGCTGCCGAGACCCGACTCGTGATCGGGCTGCTGCTCGTCTCCGCGTTCGTCGTCATCCTCAACGAGACCATCATGGGCGTGGCCCTGCCCCGGCTCATGGACGACCTGGACATCAGCGCCGCGACCGGCCAGTGGCTGACCACCGGCTTCCTGCTCACCATGGCGGTCGTCATCCCGATCACCGGGTTCCTGCTGCAGCGCTTCAACACCCGACCGGTGTTCGTCTGGGCGATGGGCCTGTTCTCGGTCGGCACGCTGATCGCCCTGCTCGCGCCGGGCTTCACCGTCCTGCTCGTCGGCCGCATCGTGCAGGCCAGCGGCACCGCGATCATGATGCCGCTGCTCATGACGACGGTCCTGACCCTCGTCGACCCCGCGCACCGCGGTCGCATCATGGGCAACATCTCGATCGTCATCTCGGTCGCGCCGGCCGTCGGCCCGACGATCTCCGGTCTGATCCTCAACGCGTTCTCGTGGCGGTGGCTGTTCGGCTTCGTGCTGCCCATCGCGATCGCGGCGCTCGTCCTCGGCATGGTCAAGGTGCAGAACGTCTCGACGCCGCGCAAGGCGCCGATCGACGTCGTCTCGGTCGTCCTCTCCGCCTTCGCGTTCGGCGGCATCGTCTACGGCCTGTCCAGCATCGGTGAGGCCGGCGCGACCGGTCCGCTCGTCCCGGTGACCGCCCTGGTCGTCGGCGCCGTCGCCCTCGCGGTGTTCATCGTCCGGCAGACGCGCCTGCAGCGCACCGACAGCGCCCTGCTCGACCTCCGCACCTTCCGCACCCGTGGCTTCACGGTGCCGATCGTCGCGATGGGCCTGAGCTTCATGGCGATGTTCGGCACGCTCATCCTGCTGCCGATCTACCTGGAGCGCGTGCTCGGCCTCGAGGTCCTGCAGGTCGGCCTGCTGCTGCTCCCCGGCGGTCTGCTGATGGGCTTGCTCTCCCCCATCGTCGGTCGCATCTACGACCGCCGTGGCCCGCGCGTGCTGCTCATCCCCGGATCGATCATCGTCAGCGCCGTGCTCTGGGCGCTCTCCACCGTCGGCGTCGACACCAGCGTGTGGTTCGTCCTCGGTGCGCACGTGGTGCTGAGCATCGGCCTGGCCCTGACCTTCACGCCGCTGTTCACCGCGGCGCTCGGCGGGCTGCCCCCGAAGCTGTACTCGCACGGCAGCGCGGTGCTCGGTACGGCGCAGCAGCTCGCCGGTGCGGCCGGCACCGCCCTGTTCGTCACGCTGCTGACGATCGGTGCGGCCACCGCCGTCGAGGGCTCCGGTGCCCGTGGGGTCCAGGTGACCACCGCGTCGGGCGTCGGCACAGCCTTCACGGTCGGCGCGATCATCTCGCTGTTCGGCATCCTGGCGTCGGTGTTCGTCCGCCGGCCTGAGGTCCCCGAAGGCGCGCCGACGCCCCCGCCCGTGCACTGACCGACGGGCCTCGCGCACTGACCGACGAGCCGGGCCGGGCACCGAACCCGTGACGGGAGCGGCGCCCGGCCCGCGCCCGTCTCCCGACCGCGTGGCAGGGTGGGCGCCATGCGGTCGACGACGAGCGAGCTCAACTGGTCCGGCACGGTCACGTACACGGCCGAGCGGGTCGTCCGCCCGTCGTCGATCGACGAGGCCGCCCAGGTCGTGGCCGACGCCGATCGGGTGCACGGCCTCGGAACCCGACACTCGTTCAACGACGTCGCCGACACCGCGGGCACCCTGCTCGACCTGACCGGCATCCCCACCGACCTGGTCGTCGACGCCGAGCACCGCACCGTCACGCTCGGGGCCGGCACCCGCTACGGCGACGTCGCGGCCGACATCGACCGTGCCGGGTTCGCCCTGCACAACACGGGATCCTTGCCGCACATCTCGGTCGGCGGTGCGGTCGCGACGGGTACCCACGGCTCCGGGACGACACTGGGCTCGCTCGCCACCGCGGTGCGCGCGTTCGAGGTGCTCGGTCCGGACGGCACCGCCCGGACGGTCGACCGGACGGACCCCGCGTTCGACGGTGCCGTGCTGCACCTCGGACTGCTCGGCATCGTGACCCGGGTGACCCTCGACGTCCAACCGGCCTACCGGATGCGTCAGGACGTCTACGGCGCGATCCCCTGGGACACCTTCACGGCGAACGTCGCCGAGGTGCACGCCGCCGCGTACTCGGTGTGCGCCTACACGGTGTTCGGCGACGCGATCACCGAGGTCCTGGTGAAGTCGCGCGTGCCCGAGGGCGCCGAGGACGTCCCGGTGCCGGAAGCGCTCGCCGACGCACGCCGTCTGCCCGGCACCCCCGGCGATGACCACCGGACCGCGCGCGACGGCTCGGTCGGCCCGTGGTGGGACCGCCTGCCGCACTTCCCGATCGGTTCCGTCCCGAGCCACGGGTCGGAGGTGCAGAGCGAGCACTTCGTGCCGCTCCGGCACGCGGCGGCGGCCCTCGACGCGCTCCGGGGGCTGGCCGACCGCATCCAGCCGCACCTGCACGTGTGCGAACTCCGGACGATGGCCGCCGACGACCTCTGGCTCAGCCCGACCCAGGGCGAGGTCGTCCTCTGCATCGCGTTCACCTGGAAGAAGCACCCGACCGAGGTCGCCGCGCTCCTGCCCGACCTGGAGTCCCGGCTCGCTGCCTTCGACGGCCGACCGCACTGGGGCAAGATGAGCTCGCTCGACCACGCGGCGATCGCCGGGCTGTACCCGCGGCTGGCGGACTTCCGCGACCTCGTCGCCCGGGCCGACCCGGAGCGGACGTTCGCATCCGCGTTCGGCGAGCGGGTGCTCGGGACCTGACCCGGCCTCCAGGCCGCGCCCGCTAGTCGGTCGTGAACGCGAGCGGCGTGATCGTCCGCGTCTCGCCGTCCCAGTGCCGGACGCCGCCGACCTCGAGCGTCTCCGGCAGCGGCACGGCGCGCAGTGCAGCAACGGCGCGCGGCAGGTCCTCGTCACGCACCCGGCGGGCCAGCGTGACGTGCGGTGACCAGTGCCCGGGCACCGACGTCTCGACGCCGCCGGGCGCGACCGCGTGCACCTCGCCGTGGAAGGTCGTGAGCGCCGCGTCGACGACCACCGCGCGCACGAGGACCGACCGGCCGGCACCCGCGGGGAAGAGCAGCAGCCCGCCGAGCCGGATCGCGGTCGGCACCGACGTGCGGAACCCCGCCGGCACGGGCAGCGTGTCCCCTGCGGCCAGGGTGACGTGCGGGGCGTTCGACGGCGACGGGTGTCGACCGAGGCTCGGCAGGTCGGCGTCGATCAGGGCCTGCCAGGCGGACCGCACGGCGGCGTCCGACTCCGGACCGAGGACGAGTTCGATGCTGCGCACGATCCGAGTCAACCAAGTCGTGTCGGGACGCGTCCCGCGACGCAGGTCGAGTGCTGCGTAACACGACGGAACGGAACTCGCACCGGGGCGGACCGCACGTCACACTCGTCTCCACGCCGCGGACCACCGCGGCTCCCCCACACGCACGGCCCACGAGGAGCACCAGCATGTCCGCAGCCCCCGCACTGCCCGAGAAGCCGAAGGGCAAGCGCCCGATCGGCTGGATCGTCGCCGCCGCGATCGTCGTCGTGGCGATCGTCGTCGCCGTGATCGTCGGAGCCGTCCGCTCCGGGAGCAACGACGCCGGTGCCGCAGGTGACGCCGCCCCGAAGACCGTCACGATCGGTGTCGCGGACAAGTCGCTCGGCTACTGGAGCACGTACACGAAGCTCGCGAAGGACAAGCTCGACGTCACGGTCAAGCTGACGAACTTCTCGGACTACTCGCTGCCGAACCCCGCCCTCAAGGACGGCCAGCTGGACATCAACCAGTTCCAGCACATCCAGTACCTGGCGGACTACAACGTCACCTCGGACGACGACCTGCAGCCGATCGGCTCGACCGCCGTGTACCCGCTGCCGCTCTACGCGACGAAGTACGACAAGCCGTCCGAGCTGCCCGCGAACGCGAAGGTCGCGATCCCGAACGACTCGATCAACCAGGCCCGTGCGCTCCTGATCCTGCAGGCTGCCGACCTGATCACCCTGAAGGACGGCGGCTCGGCGTTCTCCACCGCGGACGACATCGAGACGAAGAAGGTCGACGTCCAGCCCCTCGACGCCTCGCAGACCGCGAACGCGCTGCAGCAGGGCTCCGTCGCCGCCGCCGTCGTGAACAACAACTTCGCCACCGCCGCCGGCCTGCCGATCTCGGACGCGATCTACCAGGACGACCCCTCGAGCGCGAGCGCCGCCCCGTACGTGAACGTGTTCGCCGTCCGCGACGAGGACAAGGACAACAAGACCTACCTCGACCTGGCGGAGCTGTTCCAGGACGACGCCGTGCAGCAGGCCTTCGCGAAGGACCTGCCCGAGGCCGTCGCCCGCGACGAGAGCGCCGCGGAGCTGCAGGACGAGCTCGCCCAGGTCGAGCAGGACGCGAAGGCGGCCAAGCAGTAGTGCCGGTCCTCGTCGAACTCCGCGGCGTCTCGAAGCACTACCGCCGCGCCGACACCGGCGAGACCGTGGTGGCCGTCGAGGACGTCTCCCTGGACGTGCACCAGGGAGAGGTCCTCGGCGTCATCGGGTACTCCGGTGCCGGCAAGTCCACCCTGGTCCGCCTGGTCAACGCGCTGGAACTGCCGAGCTCCGGCACGGTGACCGTCGCAGGCCGCGAGCTGACGGCGATCCCCGAGCGGGACCGCCGTCTGGCGCGTCGCAACATCGGGATGATCTTCCAGCAGTTCAACCTGTTCCGGTCCCGCACGATCGCCGGCAACGTCGCGTACCCGCTCAAGGTCGCCGGTGTGCCGAAGGCCGAGCGGAACCGTCGCGTCGCCGAGCTGCTCGACTTCGTCGGCCTGCTCGAGCGTGCCCACGCCTACCCGGAGCAGCTGTCCGGCGGGCAGAAGCAGCGCGTCGGCATCGCCCGCGCCCTCGCCGCGTCGCCCGACCTGCTGCTCGCCGACGAGGCGACCAGCGCCCTCGACCCGGAGACCACGTCCGAGGTGCTCGCGCTGCTCCGCCGGGTCAACCGGGAGCTCGGCGTCACCATCATCGTCATCACGCACGAGATGGACGCCGTCCGGCAGATCGCCGACCGGGTCGCCGTGATGGAGCAGGGGCGGGTCGTCGAGGTCGGGGACGTCTACGACGTGTTCTCGACGCCGAAGACCGGCGCCGCGCAGCGCTTCGTCCGCACCGCGCTGCACGACCGGCCCTCCCCCGAGACGCTCCGGCGCCTGCGGGACCGCCACCCCGGTCGACTCGTCACGGTGCAGATCACCGACGAGGCCGGGCTGCAGAACCGCATCGACGCCGCCTTCCGCGCCGCCGGGGTCACCGCCGAGCTCGTCTACGGCGGGGTCGGCGAGATCCGGGAACGTCGGATCGGTTCGCTCACCTACGAGCTGAGCGACGCCGGCGGCGGGTCCGGTGCGTCGGGCGGATCCGGTGCGTCGGGCGGATCCGGTGCGTCCGGCGGGTCCGGTGCGTCCGGTGCCATCGACGCCGCGATCGCCGCACTCCGCGCCGACGGCGTCACGACCGACGAGGAGGCCGCCGCGTGAACAACAACTCGTTCCAGAGCGTGATCGACACGTTCGACGTCTTCCTCGCCGCCATCCGCGACACCATCGTGATGTCGCTGATCTCGCTGGTCATCGCCGGGGTCATCGGTCTCGCGCTCGGCCTGCTGCTCTACGCGACGCGGCCGGGCAACGTGCTCGGCAACCGCACCGCGTACACGGTGCTCAACGTGTTCGTGAACCTGATCCGCCCGATCCCGTTCGTGATCTTCCTCGCCGCGATCGCGCCGCTGTCGCGGGTCGTCGTGCAGACCACGATCGGTGTCCCCGCGGTGACCTTCGCGATCTCGTTGGCCGCGGCCTTTGCGGTGTCCCGGATCGTCGAGCAGAACCTGCTGTCGGTCGACCCGGGCGTCGTCGAGGCAGCGCGGGCCTCGGGTGCGCATCCGGTCTCGATCCTGCTGACCGTGCTCATCCCCGAGGGCCTCGGCCCCCTGATCCTCGGGTACACGTTCATCTACATCGGCATCGTCGACATGACGGCACAGGGTGCGCTGATCGGTGGCGGCGGGCTCGGTGAGTACGCGATCACCTACGGCTCGCAGCGCTACGACTGGTGGGTGGTCTACGTCTCGGTGGCGGCGATCGTCGTCATCGTGCAGCTCGGCCAGTTCATCGGCAACCGCTTGGCGCGGGCGACGCTGCGTCGCTGATGCGGGCTCGCGGGCTCTGCGGGCGACCGCCTGGAGGCCCGGTGCCGGTCCGCGAGACCGGCACCGGGCCTCCGGTGCGTCGCCGCGCCCCGACGGACGCGCCCAGCGTCGTCCGCCGAGCGGTCACGACTCCCCGCTCATCTCCGCCGAGGTCACACGAACCGTCGCCCGACACCCCCGCAACCGACAGTTCGTGACCACTCGATGCCGCGCACGCGGCATGTCGTGCAACCTCGGCACGAGCTACCGACGCGCCCGACGGCCCGCTGCCGAGCGGTCACGACTCCCCGCTCACCTCCGCCGAGGTCGGACCAAGTGTCGGCCGGCGCCCCCGCAACCGACAGTTCGTGACCACTCGGCGGCACCCCCGCGGCACGTCGTGCGACCTCGGCACGCGCCGCCGACGCGCCCGACGGCCCCCTGCCGAGCGGTCACGACTCCCGCGCACCTCCGCCGAAGTCGCACGAGTCGTCGCCCTACGCCCCCGCAACCGACAGTTCGTGACCACTCGGCGGCACCCCCGCGGCACGTCGTGCGACCTCGGTGCCGATCAGCCAGCGGCCGATGACACGGGTCAGGCTGCGGGAGCCTCGACGGTGGTGACGGCGCCCGTCTCGCCGGGGTGCTCGTAGTGGGCACGGACCAGGATCGGACGGTGGTCGGAGATGCCGGCCGGCAGGGTCTCGACGCCTGCGATGTGCAGGCCGACGCTCGTCGCGAAGTCGAAGTGGCCCGTGAACTTGCGGTAGCGCAGGTACGTCGGCTGGTCGGACAGCGACAGGGCGAAGCCGTGCTGCTCGATCTTGCGGCGCAGGTTCGTCTGGAACCACGGGTAGTTGAAGTCACCGACCATGACGGCGGGGACGTCCTTCGCCAGCTCGCGCAGGAACTGGTGCGCCGCCTCGATCTGCTTGCGGCGCAGGGAGTTCGTCGCGGTGAGCGGCGAGGCGTGGAACGAGGCGACGACGACCTCGGCATCGGCCTCGGTGTCGCGCAGGTGCATCGCGATGAGCCGCTCGTGCGCGGGGGCGAGGACCCGGTCGTGCAGCGACTTCTGCAGCGAGTGGATGCTGAAGTCCTGCACCTCGAAGCGGTCGTCGCGCTTGTAGATCGCGAGCCCGAGTCGGTTGGTGCGGGTCGACGCGGCGAGCGAGAGGCCGCCGATCGACGGTGCGAGGTCGTTGCTGTCGCACTCCTGCACGCACAGGACGTCGGCTTCGGACGCCTCGGCCAGTGCGGCGAGCTCGCTGTTCGCGGTGTGCTCGCGGAGGTTGTAACTGACGACACGGAGCTGCGTGGGCTGCACGGTCTGCTCTGGTGCGATCGTGCTCTGCTGCTCTGGCGCGGCCATGCTGCCTTCCTGTCCGGGTGTTCCGGTCACCCTGCCGCGGTCACCGTACTCGGGTACCGCGGACGGTTGCTGAGACTGTAACGCCTGCCGGGTTTCGTCCGTGTGACCGTGACGGAAACGGACAGCGGCGGGATCAGGCGCGGACACGGCGGACCGGGCGGACGGTGTCGCCCGCTGTGCGACTCATCAGGATGCCCTCGACGCAGGCGACCACGAGCAGGGCGGCGATGACCCAGAACGCGGCCGTGTACGGTCCGTCGCCGCCCAGCCCGGAGGCCGCACGGATGACCACGGCGGCGACGGCGACACCGAAACCCGCGGCGGTCTGCTGCAGCGTCGACGACAGCGTGTTCGCGGGCGTCATGTCGGCCTGTTCGACGTCGGCGAAGGCGATCGTGTTGTACGCCGTGAAGCCCACGGATCGGGCCGCACCGCTGACGACGAGCAGCACGGCGAGCAGCCAGAACGGGGTGTCCTCGGTCATGAACGCCATCGCGACCACGGTCAGCGCGGCGACGGCCGACGACACGATGATCACCGGGCGGTACCCGAACCAGCGGAGGAACGGCGTCG
This sequence comes from Curtobacterium sp. BRB10, assembly GCF_031844325.1. Taxonomy (NCBI): domain Bacteria; kingdom Bacillati; phylum Actinomycetota; class Actinomycetes; order Micrococcales; family Microbacteriaceae; genus Curtobacterium; species Curtobacterium sp. BRB10. The sequence continues at coordinate 456,407 of NZ_JAUZVA010000001.1, read as the reverse complement.
TCATCGGCTTGATGCCGAGGTTGCCGACGAACACCCAGAGCACCGCGGAACCGGCGAGCACGGCGCTCCAGCCCCAGGCGTCCTGGAACAGCAGCGGCAGCACGAACGGCACCGCGGACACCGCCAGGCGGAACAGGCTGCCGCCGGCGTGTGACACCCGGAAGGTCTCGAGTCGGAACGCGTCGAGCCCCATGATCGGGTGCGGAGCGCGGCGGAAGTGCCGGATCGCGAGCCAGCAGCACACCGCGCCGAGGACCCCGGAGACGACGACCGCGGTGACCGGCACGATCTCCAGCGCGAGCAGCGAGGCCATCACCACGAGCGAGCCGAGCCCGACGCAGGCGAGCAGCGACCCGAACCAGTCGAAGGGCACGCGCTGTGCGGCGCGCTCCTGCGGCACGAGCACCAGGGCGGCGACGAAGGCGACGACGCCGAGCGGGATGTTGATGAGGAAGATCCAGTGCCACGTCAGCGTCTCGACGAGGACCCCGCCGATGAACGGCGCGATGATCGGTGCGGCGAGGGCCGGCCAGGTCAGGATGGCGATGGCGGTGACGAGTTGTTCACGCCCGGCGCTCCGGAGCACGACGAGCCGGCCGACGGGCACCATGAGCGCTCCGCCGAGGCCCTGCAGGATGCGCCACAGCGTCAGCTCGACCAGCCCGGTGGACAGCGCGCACAGGGCGGACGCGATCGTGAACAGCGCGATGGCTCCGGCGAACACCGTCCGGGAGCCGATCCGGTCGGTGAGCCAGCCGGAGACCGGGATGAACACCGCGAGGGTCACGAGGTACGCGGTGATCGCGACGCCCACGGCGGCGGAGTCGACCCCGAGGTCACGCCCCATCGCCGGGGCGGCGGTCGCCAGGATCGTGCCGTCCAAGAGCTCCATGAAGAAGGTCCCGGCCACCAGCACGGCGACCGCCGTGCTGCCGGTCCGTCGTCTGGGTGTCGTCGCCGTCGTCGTCATCGCCCATCGAGACTATGCCCGCGGACGTCCGCTCCGTCACGGACGGGTCGCCCACCGGACGGGACACCGAGCGCGGCACCGACCACCCACCGGACGCCGCACCGGCCGCCCACCGGGCGCGACGCGGCCAGCACGACGCGGGACGGGCCTCCAGGCGCGGTTCCGTGCGATCCTCATGCTCGGGCCGACTACCCTGGCCGGGTGCCGACCCGACCACCCGAACGCCGAGGAACTCGCGCGTGAGCCGCACCGACAGCGCCGGTGTGGTCGCCGCGGGCACGGCCAGCGGTCGACGACGTGTGCTGGACACCGTGGCCTCCCTGCCGGCGTGGGCGGCGGTCCTGCTCGTCTGGACGGGCGGCCGGGTCCTGTCGACCCTGTGGCTCGCGCTCGCGTACCCGCTCACCGGTCGTGCACTGCCGGGCAACGCGATCTGGGGCAACGAGCACGGGTTCGGTGCGTTCCTGGTCGCGTGGGACGGGCAGTACTACGAGCAGATCTCGCTGCACGGCTACCCCGATGCGCTGCCGCTCGACGCCGCCGGCAACGTCGCGCAGAACGCCTGGGCCTTCCTGCCGGCGTTCCCCTTCACGATCCGGGCGCTGACCGCCTCCACCGGGGTGCCGTTCGAACTCGGCGCCCCGCTCGTCGCGATCGTCGCCGGGCTGCTCGCCACCTACCTGCTGCACCGCCTGGTGCTGGACCGCGCCGGGCACGCCGCCGCGATGTGGGCGGTCTTCTTCTTCAGCTGCGGTCCGCTGTCGTTCCTGCTGCAGGTCGGGTACGCGGAGAGCATGTTCCTCGCGCTGTCGTTCGGGGCGCTGCTCGCCCTGGAGCGTCGGCGCTACGGGCTCCTGACGGCGCTCGGTGTCGCCGCTGCCTTCACCCGCCCCGGTGCCCTGGCGATCCCGCTCGTGCTCGGCGTCGTCGCACTCGTGCGGTGGGTGCGTGCGCGGCGGGAGACCGGCCGGGTGCTCGAGGCCTTCCCGCTCCGCGAGCAGCTCCGGGTCGTCGCTGCGGGCCTGACCATGGTCCTCGCCGGGCTCGCCTGGCCGGTGATCGCCTCGCACGCCACCGGGACGCCGAACGCCTACCTGGAGACCGAGATGTCCTGGTGGGTGAACTTCATCGGCCGGGTGGACTTCGTGCCGCTGACGCCGTGGTTCCTGATCGCGGGTCGCTGGCTCGGCGTGGGCGGGATCCTGATCGTGGTGTTCCTGCTCGTCACGTACCCGATCTGGCTGCTCCGCCGGTCGACGCTGCGGCTCGGGCCCACGACGGTGCTGTACTCGGCCGCGTACGCGCTGTACATCTTCGCGGTGTCGCTGCCGATGGCCTCGACCCCGCGGCTGCTCATGCCGCTCGCGCCGCTGTTCGGGTCGCCCGAGCTGGTCGCGAAGCCCTGGATGCGGTGGACCTTCGTGACGGCCGCGTTGGCCGGGCAGCCGGTGCTGGTCGCGGTGCTGTGGCTGCTCGGCCCGCCGTGAGCGACTGACACGCAGCCCTCGCAGGCGGCGGCACCGCGCGCCGCGCGCCGCGCACCGCGCCCCGACACGACGCCGCCGTCCGGACAGGACGACGGCGCCGTGTCGCGCGTCAGGCGTCTCGCCTCAGAGCTCGATCGTGCCGTGGTCGCCGGTGTCCGGCTGGCTCTGCTTGCCGAGCGCCGCCTTGAACATCTGCACCAGACTGCCGACCGGCCCGGTGTCCTGGGTCCAGTACTCGACCGAGACCCCCTCGACCGTCAGCAGCCGGATCGACGGGTCCTGACGGCCCTCGGGGAACCAGGCCTCGGCGAACGGGGACCACAGCTCGTCGACGACCGAGTCGTCCCGGGTCACGGTCGCGGTCCCGGCGATGGACAGGTACCCGCCCTGCGACTCGATCGAGACGTTGACGTGCGGGTTCCGCGCGATGTCCTCGACCTTCTCGCTGCCGTCCTGCACCAGGAACCGCAGGGTCCCGTGGAACGCCTTGTCCTGCACCGCGAGGGGCCTGGCGTGCAGGTTCCCGTCCTCGCTCACCGTGGTGAGCAGTGCCGTGTGGGCGCCGTGGACGATGTCCGAGATGGCGGCGCGCTGGTCCGTCTGTGTGTCGGTCATGGTGCTCCTTTGCGTCATGCGCCCCGCTCCGCCGACGTGCGACCGTCGGTGCACGGGGCCGTACCGTTCCGACCAGTGTGCCCCTCCGGCGCCGGACGCGTCAGCCCGGCGCGTCGACGTGGCCGGGTCACGGTCTGCCTGGAGGCCCGGTGCACGCCCGCCACGCCGCCCCCGCCCGGCAGGCGCGCCGGCCTCCGAGCCGTGCATGCGTGTGCAGGGACCGACACCACACGCGTCGATCGACAGGTGGAACGTCGTTGCATGCACACGCACCGGATGCGTGTGCATCGAGCGACCGGACACGAGTCGATCGACGCGCGGATCGTCGGAACATGCGCCCGCACGGAATCGACTCCAGGGAGGCCGAGGTCAGGCGGGTTCGCGGATGGTGGTCTCGACGTCGACGACCTGCGGGATCTTCGGCATCGAGGCGAAGCCGAACGCCACGGGCGGGTCGAGCGGCGCCAGGTCCCCGAGCGGCTCCCCCGCCCACGTCCCCCGCACCCCGGTGACGTCGTGCGCCCCGGTCACGCCGTAGTACTCGCGGCGACCGTTCCCGGCCGACCCTGCCGTGCCGGACCCCGGCGCGAGCAGCCGTGCCACGGGGTCGATCGCGGCGAGCCAGCGCGGGTCGCGGGCGATCGGCTTCGGGACGATGCGCAGGATCCGGCCGAGCGGCGAGATGCCGCCGACGTCGATCGAGGCCTGCAGTGCCCCGGCGGACAGCTCGAGGCCGCTGGCGGTGCGGCGGGCGCGGACGTCGACGACCGAGACGGTGTCGAAGCGGTAGGTGCCGGAGACGTACGCGGCGACGATCTCGTCGGGCGCGAGCAGCACGCTGGTGCCGTCGGGGAGTTCGAGGAACACGTCCGTGAACGGCCCGAACGGCGAGCGGTCCCACATCCCGACGACGATCCGGACGCCCGAGGTGGTGCCGACGCCCATGATCCGGCCGCGGAACCGGCGTTCGACGACGGAGTCGGAGGCGTGACCAGCAGCGGGACCGGAGGCGTGGTCGGGGCGTGACGACATGCCCTGGACCGTACCCGCGGCCCCCGTGAGCCGATCTCGGCGGCCGCCCCGGGCCTCCCGGCCGCTGCCCGCGCGCCGCACGGACCGGAACCTGGACGCAGAACACCGGTGTCCACGCTCCGAACACCCGCGAAGGGTGGTGCGGAGCGGGAACACCGGTGTTTTGCGGACCCGACCGGACCGGACCCGACCGGACCCGCGTCCGTCAGGCGACGGGGACGGGCTGCGCCAGCAGCTCGCGCACGCGGGGTGCGACCTCGGTGCCGTAGAGCTCGATCGAGCGCATCATGTCGGCGTGCGGCAGGCGACCCGTGGCGTACCGCATGTCGAAGCGCGAGGCGCCGAGGATCCGCATGTTGCGTGCGACCTTGCGGGCGACGGTCTCCGGCGACCCGACGTAGAGCGACCCACCGGCCGACAGGCTCGCGCGGTACCCGGCGACGTCGAGGGGTGGCCAGCCGCGCTCCCGGCCGAGCTGGTCGGTGACGGCCTTGTGGTAGGGCCAGTAGCGCTCGGCGGCCTCTTCGTCGGTGGCCGCCACGAAGCCGGGCGAGTGCATCGCGATGGGCTGCTGCGGCAGGTCGAGCTGCGCGAGGGCCTGGCGGTACAGGCGGGAGAACGGGGCGAACTGGGCCGGCTGTCCGCCGATGATGGCGAGGAACAGCGGGAGGCCGTACGACGCGGCACGGATGACCGACTGCGGCGAGCCGCCGACGCCGATCCACGTCGGGATGGCGCCGTGCTCGAGCTTCGGGAAGACGTCCTGGTCGACCAGACCCGCGCGCTTCGTGCCGGACCAGGTGACGGCGTCGCCGCCGCGCAGGGCCGCCCAGAGCTGGAGCTTCTCCTCGAACAGGACCTCGTAGTCGCTCAGCTCGTAGCCGAACAGGGGGAACGACTCGGTGAAGGAGCCACGACCCAGGATGACCTCGGCGCGACCGTTCGACAGGGCGTCGACGGTTGCGAAGCGCTCGTAGACACGGACGGGGTCGTCGGAGGACAGCACGGTGACCGCCGAGCCCATCCGGATGCGCTCGGTGCGGGCGGCGATCGCGGCGAGGACGACCTCGGGGGCGCTCACGACGAAGTCGGCGCGGTGGTGTTCCCCGACGCCGATGAAGTCGACGCCGACCTGGTCGGCGAGGACGGCCTGGTCGACGACGTCGCGGATGCTCTGCGCGTCGGACTGCAGGCTGCCGTCGGCGCGCTCGGTGACGTCACCGAAGGTGTCGAGGCCGAGCTGCAGCGGCCCGATCCGCTCGGGTGCGGGCGGCGGGACGTCCGAGGGACGATCGGTGCCGAATGCGTTGCTCATGGTGTCCTCCTGGTCGCACTTCCATGCGTTTGCATAAACATAGCACGACGGCGACGAGCACGCACGGGGTCGGCGGCCAGGGTCGACCAGCCCGGACGAGTACGGTCACCCGCATGCCGAACCTTCCCGACCAGACCGGACGCCGCATCGTCGTCACCGGGTCCAACAGCGGCACCGGACGGGAGGCCGCCCTGCGCCTCGCCGGAGCCGGCGCCAGCGTCGTGCTCGCCGTCCGCAGCACCGAGAAGGGCGAGACCGCAGCCGCCGGCATCCGGGCCGCCCACCCCGCAGCCGACGTGGAGGTCCGCGAACTCGACCTCGCCGACCTGGCGAGCGTCCGACGCTTCGCCAGCGGCATCGTCGACGAGGAACGTCCGATCGACGTCCTCGTCAACAACGCCGGTGTGATGGCCCCGCCGGAGCGCTTCGAGACCGTCGACGGCTTCGAGCTGCAGTTCGGCACGAACTTCCTCGGCCCGTTCGCCCTGACGAACCTGCTGCTGCCGTCGCTGCTGCGCGCCCGAGCGCCCCTCGCCGACGGCCCTGTGGCCCAGGCTCCGCGGGTCGTCACCATGTCGAGCCTCGCCGCGATCCCCGGTCGGATCCGCTTCGCCGACCTGCAGTGGGAGCGCGGCTACAACGGTTGGCGCGCCTACGCGCAGTCGAAGCTCGCCGACCTGCTCCTCGCACTGCACCTGCACCGCCTGACGGTCGAGGCCGACGTGCCCCTGGTCAGCACCGCCGCACACCCCGGCTACACGCGGACCAACCTGCAGGCCGCGGGACGATCGCTCGGTCGGTCGAAGCCGGTACGGTCGAGCAACCGCGCGCTGCCCTTCACCCAGGCCGTCGAGCAGGGCACCGAGCCGCTGCTGTACGCGGCGGTCGGGCCGAACGCCGTGGGCGGCGCGTACTACGGCCCCTCCGGTCCGTTCGGCATGACCGGGCCGACGACCACGGTGTCGATCCCCGGGTCCGCGCGGAGCGCCGACCTCGCCCGCTCCCTCTGGGCCGTCGCCGAGGACCTCACCGGGACGCGCCCGCCGCTCTAGCCGGGACGCGGGCGCGGTGCGCGGGGCGCGGGGCGCGGCCGGGAGGCCCGGGGCGAGTCCGTCGCGTCGCCAGCGTCAGGCGCGGTGCAGCTCCACCGACCCGTCCAGCCGACCGGGTTCGGTCAGGCGGGCGTGCTGCAGGACGGTGCGGCCCGGCGCGATCGCCGCGGCGACGATCGACAGGGTCGTCATGTGGCCCTCGGCCTCGTGCACGTCGCGGAGGATCGCATCGGGGTGATCGCTCGGCAGCGCTGCGGACTCCGCCAGCACGCCGAACCAGCCGCCCCAGCCGTCCCCGGCGTCGCCACCGGAGTCCACGGTGCGGAGTTCGTCGAACGGGCCGAGCACCGGCGGGCCGGACGGGGCATCGACGGCACGGAAGGCCTCGAGCCACCGACCGATGCGCGGCGCCGCGGGATCGTCGGCCGCACCGTGCGTGACCATGTGGACGCCGGGACCCAGGTCGGTGGTACGGACCTGTTCGCCGTCCCAGGTCAGCACCGAGGCGCCCTCGGCCGTGGCGCGCACCAGGTTGAAGGCCCGCGTCGTCGGCAGGGTGCCGTCGTGTCCGGGCAGCAGGTCGTCGGCGACGGCGTCCACCGGGACCACGCCACGGGTCGTCCACGTGCCGTCGACGCTCGTCACGGGTTCGGCGCGGTTGAGCACCACGGCCAGGCCGGCTCGGTCGGACGCGGCGAGCCACGCACCACCGGCGGACCGGTCACGGACACCACGGAGGTCCGGGTCCCGGTCCGGCCACCAGGCAGCGGGCGGGTCCCACGGGCGTTCGGGCGACTCGTCCCGCAGGGCGAGCACGGTGACGGGCCACGCGGACCCGGGGTCGACGCGGACGACGACGGTGCACATGCCGTCGATCCTCGCACGTGGCCCCGGTAGCGTGAGCCAGGTGAACGCAGCAGCAGAGCGCGCCCTGACCGTCATCGTGGGGATCACCGGGGGCATCGCCGCCTACAAGGCCGTCGGGGTCGTGCGCGACCTCGTCAAGCGCGGGCACGACGTGCACGTCGTCCCGACCGAGGGCGCCCTGCGCTTCGTCGGACTGCCGACGCTCGAGGCCCTCAGCCGCAACCCCGTCACCACGAGCGTGTGGGACGACGTCGCCGAGGTGCGCCACGTCGCGCTCGGTCGCCGGGCGGACCTGGTCGTCATCGCACCCGCCACCGCGGACTCGCTGGCCCGGATGGCGCACGGCCTGGCGAGCGACCTGCTCGGCACGACGCTGCTCGCCACCGAGGCACCAGTCGTGGTCGCCCCCGCGATGCACCCGCAGATGTGGGAGCACCCCGCGACCCGTGCGAACGTCGCCGCGCTGCGCGACCGCGGCGTCCACATGGTCGGCCCGGTCGTCGGTGCACTCACCGGCGACGACGCGGGCATCGGTCGGATGGCGGAGCCCGAGGACATCGTCGCCGCCGCGCTCGCCGTGCTCGACCAGCACCCCGCACCGGCCGGCCGCCGCAGTGCGGACACCGGCGCCGCGGCCAGCACCGGGGCCCGCGGTGAGCTGGGCGACCTCGCGGGCGTCCGCGTCGTCGTCAGCGCGGGCGGCACCCGCGAGCCCTTCGACCCGGTGCGGTTCGTCGGCAACCGCTCGAGCGGCCGGCAGGGCATCGCGATCGCCGCCGACGCGGTCCGTCGGGGTGCGTCCGTGACCCTCGTCGCCGCGAACGTGGAGGGCTCGTTGACCGCCGGGCTGGACGCGACCCTGGTGCCCGTCGGGTCGGCGCTCGAACTCGCCGAGGCCGTGCACACCGCCGCAGCAGCAGCCGACGTCGTCGTGATGACCGCCGCCGTCGCCGACTACCGTCCGGCCGAGGTGCTCACCGAGAAGCTCAAGAAGGACGCGCAGGGCGAGCGCATGACGCTCGAGCTGGTGCGGAACCCGGACGTGCTCGCCGACCTCGTGGCGGCACGTCGGACGGGGCAGATCATCGTCGGGTTCGCCGCCGAGACCGAACCCGACCGCGACGCGCGGATCGAGCTCGGGCGCGCCAAGATCAGCCGGAAGCCCGCGGACCTGCTCGTCGTGAACCACGTCGGCTGGTCGGCCGGCTTCGAGCGCGAGGAGAACGCGATCGAGGTCCTGGTGCCCGGTGGCGAGGTGGTCCGCGAGACCTCCGGCACGAAGGCCGAGGTGGCGACGGCGGTCCTCGACCTCGTCGCGACCGCCCTCACGTGAACCGGCACTGACCTGGTTCCGAGGACCGGCGAGCACGATGGGGCGCATGCGACGACGTGAACGGGTCCGACGTGCGAACCGCACGGCCACCCTCCTGGCGGTGATCCTCGGCACGGCCGGTGTCACGCACTTCCTGCGCCCCCGCGGGTACGACCGGATCGTGCCCGACGCGCTGCCCCCGCGGCTGACCACGCTGGCCTCCGGCGCGGCCGAGCTCGGCATCGCCGCCGGGCTCGCGTTCCCCGCGACCCGCCGTGTTTCGGGGTGGGCCGCCGCGGCGCTGTTCGCCGCGGTGTTCCCGGCCAACGTGAAGATGGCGAACGACCTGCTCGACCACCCTCGCTCGAGCCGGGCGATGCGGCTGGTCTCGGTGCTGCGGCTCCCGCTGCAGGCCCCGTTGGTGCTGTGGGGCGTGCGCGTCGGTCGGCACGCACCGAAGCCGTGACCCAGCCGTCGTGGACCCGCGCGGCGGTGCCGTTGCTGCACCGACCGGTCACCCAGCACGCCTGGGAGGACATCGTGTTCGCGCACTGGCGGCACGACCCGGCGTCGCTGCAGCGGCTCGTCCCCCGTGGGACCCGTCCGGACGTCGTCGACGGCAGCGCCTGGGTGGGGCTGTCGGCGTACGTGTTCCGGGAGACCCGGGTGCCGCCGTTCCCGTCCGCCGGGCGGCTCGGCACCATGACCGAGGTCACGATCGAGGTGCTCACGGTGGACGACCAGGGACGTCGCGGGGTGACCTACCGCACGGTCGACACCGCGAACGTGCCCGCCATCGTGGCCGCGCACGCACTGCTCGGTGTGCCGTACACGTTCGCGCACGCACGTTCCCGTCGCCGCGGCGACGCGGTGGCGCACCGGTCCGTCCGGCACCCGGCCCGCGCGCTGCACCCGGTGCGGTGGGCGCGGTCGCTCCGGCAGGAACGCCCGACCGGTGCGGCGCGGCCGAAGCACGCGGCTTCGGTGCGGGTGACCGCCGGCGAGGTCGTCGACACACCGCTGGCCGCCGAGCTCACCACCCGCACCGGCATCCACGCGCGGTACCTGGCGCAGACCCTGTTCTGGCAGCGGCAGCACCCGGTGCTCACCACCCGTTCGGCCACGCTCGACCGACTCGAGGGCGACCTGCCCGACGCCGTCGGCATGCCGGGGTTGTTCGACCGGGCCCCGGACTCGCTGCTCGTGGTCGACGGCACGACCGTCCGGTACGGCTGGGGCGGGGTGGTCCGGTGACGGACGCACGGCCCCACGCACAGGCCGACGACCCGTTCGACCTCGACCGCTTCGTCCGTGCCCAGCAGGGCGTGCACGACGTTGCGCTCGACGAACTCCGCCGCGGCCGGAAGTCGTCGCACTGGATGTGGTTCGTGTTCCCGCAGCTGGCCGGCCTGGGGCGGAGCGCCACGGCCGTGCGCTACGCGATCACCGGCGCGGACGAAGCCCGTGCCCACCTGGCACACCCGGTGCTCGGGTCCCGACTGCCCACGGCCACCGAGGTCGTGGCGGCAGCCCCCGCCCGCTCCGCCGACGCCCTGCTCGGGGGCGTCGACGCGGTGAAGCTCCGGTCGTCGATGACGCTCTTCGTCCGGATCGCAGCCGACCGGCGGCCGTTCGTCGCCGTGCTCGACCGCTGGTACGAGGGCGCCGAGGACCCGGCCACGCTCCGCCTGCTCGGCGAGCGCTCGGGACGCGAGTGACGCACGCGACGCACGCAACGCGCGACGCGTGTCACCGGCATCTGAACGTCGACACTGACACGCGCTGAGCCGATCGGAACGCCGTTGTCATATCAGGTACGGTGATGCGAGCACGAGCGATGCCGACCGTGCCCGTTCGCCCGGCGTCCCGACGCCACCGCCCCCGAAGGAGAACGCATGCCGGTCCCCCGCAGCGCCCCGACCGAGCACCAGCTGCTCCGTGACACCGTCCGCCACAAGATCCACGACGCGATCATGGACGGCACGCTCCTGCCGGGTGAACGCCTGAACGACGACGAGCTCATCGCCTGGCTCGGCGTCTCCCGGACACCCATCCGCGAGGCCCTGAGCCAGCTGTCGCGCGCCGGCCTGATCGAGATGGCACCGAACCGGTACACCCGCGTCACCACGCCGGACCCCGCCGAGGTCATCGAGGCGATGCAGACCCTCGGCGTGCTGTTCGGCGGCGTGGTCCGGCTCGCGGTCCCGCGCCTCGGTTCGGCGGCCCGGAAGAAGATCCTCGCGCAGCTCGACAAGACGATCACCGAGCTCGAGGCGCACGAGGTCGCCGCCGTCAACCACGACGCCCTCGACGTCTTCGCCCTGTACGTCGCCGAGTGCGGCAACGAGAACCTGCAGCGCGTCTGCCGCGACACCATGGACGGCCTGGCGTTCCGGTTGCGCCTGCCGAACCTCGACGAGCTCGTCGACTGGGACCGGATGACCGAGGACTTCCGGCGCCTCCGGGCGGCGACCGAGTCCGGCGACAACGTCGCGGCCGAGCTCGCGACCGAGGCGATCCACCAGCTGCCCGGCGAGAAGCACTGAGTCCACCTGTACCCGCGTACAGGAACCGCCCGTCTCGCCGACGCGAGGCGGGCGGTCGAAGTCCGGCGGGCCTTCCGGGCGGTGACCCGACCACGCGCCTGACGCTCCCAGTCCCGGGGCCGCGCGGACCGATAGCATCGCTGGCGACCACCTGAACCAGGCACCCGGAGCAGCACATGAACCCCCGCCCGACGGACCGTACCGAGGTCGCCGCACGCCTGGCCGCCGCCGTCGGTCGGATCAACCGACGGGCCCGCACCGACTCGGCCTCGCTCGGGTACGGCATCGTGTCGGCGCTCGCGTCGATCCAGCGGCACGGACCCCTGCGGCCCGGCGACCTGTCGCGGATCGAAGTGGTGACGAAGCCCACGATGACGCGCATCCTGACCGAGCTCGAGCAGCGCGGCTTCATCCAGCGCGAGGCAGACCCGCGCGACGGCCGGGCGTTCATGGTGACGGCCACGCCGGAGGGCATCGAGGCGGTCGAGCAGGCCCGCGCGAACCGCACCGGGATCGTCGCCGGTCTCATCGCCGAGCTCGACGAGTCGGACGTCCAGGCGATCGCCGGGGCCCTGGCGGCGCTCGAGCGTGTCGCGCAGGGCGAGCACGCCCAGGAACCTCACACCTTCTAGTCGCCGAACGACCGTTACCGAACCGTTACCAAGCGGTGGACGGACCGTTCTGCCAGCGTTCCTGGACGCGCTGCCCAGTCTGACCGGTCATGGTGTCGGCTCCGCCTGACCGCGGCCACCCCACGGCTGCCCCGGCGGACGGACGGGCCCCACACCACCGTCCGGTCCTCACCGGCTCGAGGACTCCTCGTCGTCGCCGACGGTGTCACCGACACCGTCAGCCTCCGACGTGCCAGCACGGCTTCGGTCGCGCGAGCATGAGTCCCTCCCCCACCGAGCCGCCGACCCGCGGAACCGATGCGACACACCCCTGAGCTCCCCACCACCACCGCCCCGACCCGACGTGAGGCCCTGAACACCCCCACCCGCCGGATGCGCCGGGCCCTGCGGCACCGCGCGACGCTGATCGCCGGCGGAGCGGCGGTCCTCGCCGTCGCCGGAGGCGCCCTGACCGTCGGCACGCAGCCCGCCATCGGCGAAGCCCTCGGCATGCCGACCGGCACCGCGAGCGCCTCGGCGACCGCGGAGCCCGCCCTGCGCGGCACCGCGCTCGACCGTGCCCAGGCCGCCGCCACGATCACCACGGCGAAGACCGTCATGCAGACCGCGAACGACAAGGTCGACACCTCGGCACTCGAACAGCGCGTCGACGCCCTGAGCGACTACCCGGACCTGTCCGGCGCTGCGCTGACGAACCGGATCTCGACGACGGTCGCGTCGGCCACCGACGTCGCGCAGGCCAGCGCCACGCAGGACAAGCGGGACGTCGACGCGAAGGCCGCGGCCGCAGCGAAGGCCGCAGCCGAGCGGCAGGCGGCCGCCGAGGCCGCCGAGGCGGCTCGGAAGCTCGCCGCCGGCAACACCGTCGCCGGTGCCAAGGCCACGGCGAGCTCGCTCGCGTCGTCGGAGTACGGCTGGGGTGCCGACCAGTTCCAGTGCCTCGACAACCTGTGGACCAAGGAGTCGGGCTGGAACTACCAGGCCGTCAACGCGAACGGCGGCGCGACCGGCATCCCGCAGGCGCTCCCCGGCTCGAAGATGGCCACGATCGCCGCGGACTGGCGCACCAACGCCACCACGCAGATCACCTGGGGCCTGCAGTACATCAGCTCGGCGTACGGCACCCCGTGCGCGGCGTGGGCGCACTCGCAGGCGAACAACTTCTACTGATCGGCGCGGGTCGCGACGGCGACCGGCAGACGGACGGGAGGCCCGTGGCGGATCCGCCACGGGCCTCCCGTCCGTTTCGTGGTCGCGGTCAGCCCACCCGCGCGACGCGCACGTCGACGCGGCTGAGCGCCAGGCCGCGTGCCGCGGCGGTCGCCAGGGCGACGTCGTGGACGGAGCGCGCGACCTCGGGGGCCGGGCGGAAGCCGTCCGTGCCGATGACGACGCGCAGGGCGTCGTCATCGACGACGATCCGGAGCGGTCCGGTGCTCGTGGCGATGCTGCGGACCGCCTGCACGGCGCTCGCGACCGTCGGTCGGGAGCGGTACAGGTCAGTGACCCCGGGGACCTCGAGGACGGCGGCCTCGATCTCGGCGAGGGTCTCCTCGGTGGTGCTCATCGGGCCCCCTCGGGGTCGGTGCCGGGCTCGGGGTCCGGCAACAGGTCGCGGACGACGACGTCGATCGCCTCGACGAGCAGGTCGGTCTGCTCGGCCAGGGTGCCGGCCACGGCGGCGCGGACCAACTCGGCGGTCGCGGGGATCGACGGGCCGGACGCGATCGCGATCTCGACGACGACCCGGATCGGGGACGCGAGTTCGGTGACGTCACCGTCGAGGTGGCAGCGGGCCACGAGCACGCCGGGGACCTCGTCACCGGTGCGCCGGATGAGGGAACGGATAGCGCCCTCGGTCATCACGGGGCGCTCGGTCTCGGACTGGGGGCGGAGGGGGACGTCGCGCCCGGAGCGGGACTCGATCGAGATGTTCGCCAGGACGCCGCTGATCCAGGACTCGTCGGCCGGGGCCTCGTCGCGTGCGGCCGCCTCGAGCGAGCGCAGCGACGCGTGCCGGACGCGGATGATCGCGGCCAGGGCGTTCTGGCAAGCGGGCGAGTCGTCGATGCTCGGGTCCGCCGGCTGCATGCCGGCGTCGAGGTAGTCGGTGAGCTCGTCGATCGAGTGGCCGTCCAGGTCACCGGGTTCGAGGGCGTCGAGTGCTTCGGGGCTGTCGGGCAGGTCCGGCCGGATGCCGTCGTGGTCGGTCATCGCCATCCCTCCATGAGTCGGATCATGTTCTTCCTCGCTCGGGACAGCAGTCCCCGGACCGTCGAGGGCGGCAGGTCGAGTTCGGCGGCGATCTCGTCGTACCGGTACTCGAGCACCTCCTTCATGATCCAGCACCGTCGTTGGGCTTCGGGCAGTTCGGCCAGCGCACGCTCGGCCGCGTCCTCGCGCGAGCGCGCCTCGGCGACCCGGTCGGGTGCGTCATCTGCCGGCGCGGCGACCTCGAGCTCGGTGACGTCGTCGTGGACACGCCGCGCGCGGATCCGGTCGAGGCACTTCCGGCTCAGGATGCGCATCAACCACGACTTCACGCGCGCGAGGTCCTCGAGGGAGTCGAGGCGGTCCCACGCGGTGATGAAGGTCTCCTGCACGACGTCGTCGAGTTCGTCGGTGGAACCGAGGGTCCGACGGGCGTAGGCGCGGAGCAGCGGGGTGTGGCGACGGATCAGGACCTCGAAGGCCCGGACGTCGCCGTCGGACGACCGGCCGGCGAGGACCGCGTCGTCGAGCTCGGCGAGGGACTGGTGGTGCACGCGTTCCTTCTACTGGTGGTGGATGGTGAACGGCTGGGTGCGCCGGTGATCCGGAACGACCTTGAGCGGTCCGACCGGCCGGGCGGTGAGCGACCGGACCGGCGCCAGGGCGAGCACGTGCGCGGGGGCGTTCCTGGGGACTGCGACGGTGCGGGTCATGTCGACTCCTCGTGGTGTGGTCGACGATGGGACGTGGGTCGCACCGGTTTCGTCACACAGGACGTCGAGAGGCGACCCGGACGGTCCCGGTGCGCTCCGGGTCCGATCACCGTGGTCGCGAGGCACGGCGGGACCATCGGCGAGATCTCCGGCGACCTGGCGCCCGATCGTGCGCGGGCCGTGCTCGAGTCGGGGGAACGGCTGGCGCCGAAGGTCGTCCACGACCCGTCGAAGGTCGCGGCGGGCGCTACAGCATCGCAGTGAGGACGCCGCCGTCCGCGCGCACCGCTGCACCGTTCGTCGCGGAAGCCCGGGGGCTGGCGAGCCACAGGACGACGTCGGCGATCTCCTCCGGCTCGAGGAACCGTTCGAGCAACGTCGTCTGGTTCTGCCCGATGACCGCGTCACGCATCGCTGCGACGGGTACGGAGCGTTCGGCCGCGATGGACCTGATCGCGGTGGCGACGCCCTCGGAGTACGTGGGACCGCCGAGCACGGTGTTGACGGTCACACCGGTCCCTCGTGTCCGCTTCGCCAACCCGTTGCCGAGGGCGATGAGCGCGGCCTTCGTCACGCCGTAGTGGACCATGTCCGCCGGGACGTTCACGCCGGACTCGCTGCCGACCGCGATGATGCGACCCCACCCGCGGTCGAGCATCGGGGCGAGGAGATGGCGTGACAGTCGCACGGCACTCATCACGTTGACCTCGAAGTACTCCCTCCAGTCGTCGTCCGTGACCTGTTCGAACTCCGCGAGCCCGAACAAGCCGACGTTGTTCACGAGGATGTCGACGTCGCCGACCGTCGACAGCAGCTGCTCGACGGCATCCGTGTCGGCGAAGTCCGCGACGATGCCCCGCGGTTCCGAGCCGGGGTGCGCGGCCCGGAGGCGCTCGACCGCATGCCGGACACGGGTCGTGTCGCGTCCGTTCACCACGACTTCGACACGCTCGGCCGACAGCGCGTCGGCGACGGCGTACCCGATGCCCTGCGTCGATCCGCTGATGAACGCCGATCTGCCGGCGAGCTGGAGGTCCATGGGTACCCGTTCCGATCGAGTGACTTGCTTGAGCAAGTCACGCTACTGCTCGATGCTTGCTTGGGCAAGTCATCGGGGTACGCTGGGTCGATGGCAGCCTCGTGGAACGCGACGGAACTCGAGACGTGGGCGTCGGTGGCCACCCTGTTGGAACGTCTCCCGGCAGCCCTCGACGCACAACTGCTCCGGGACAGCGGGTTGACCCACTTCGAGTACGGCGTGCTCTACGCGCTCGACACCGCCCCGGAACGACGTCTGCGCATGAGCGTGCTGGCCGGCTACGCGAGTTGCACGCTCTCGCGACTGTCACGGGCGGTGTCGCGGCTCGAGGCGAAGCACTGGGCCGTGCGGGCCGTCGATCCGGACGACGGTCGGTTCACGCTGGCCGTGCTGACCACGGCCGGGCACGAGCGCGTCGCCCAGGCGACCCCGGCACATCGGGCTCTCGTCGACCGGGTCGTCTTCGGCGCCCTCGCCCCTGGTCAGGCAGAGGTGCTCGGTCAGATCGCCCGTCGCGTCTCGGCCGAGCTGGGCTCAGACGGGTGGACTCCGTCATCGCCGTCGGGCCGATCGCACCGCTGAGGCCCGACTCAGCCCGGCAGCACGCCCCTCGACGGGTCGAGCGGACGCTTCGCCGCGGGCATCCCTGCGACCACCAGGTCGTAGGCGTTCGCCACGAGGTCCTCGACCAGGGTCTGGTCGATGCCGACACCCGGCGTCAGCGTGATCCAGTGCCGCTTGTTCATGTGCCACCCGGGCGTGATCTCGTCGTGGTCGCGCACCAGCGCTGCCCCGTGCGGCGGCGCGCACTTGAGGTTCACGATCGGGGTCCCACGCACCTCGGTCACCATCACGAACATCTTGCCGACGACCTTGTAGACCACCGAGCCCTCGCCGAACGGCTGGGTCTCGACGGCCGCCGGCAGCGCGAGCGCCGTGCGGCTCGCGATCTCGTGCAGCTGCTCGCCGTCCATGCGTCCAGGATGCCGCAGGCCGCCGACAGCGCACCCCGTTCGGGGGCAGGTCGTGCGTGACGATCACGTCGTAGGATCACCACGCCGCGCACCCGACGCGGCGGTCGCTCGTGCGACCACCACCAGTTCCAGGGGGAACCCGTGCGCATCATCCGTACCCTCGGCATCGCCGCCGCCACCGCCGTCCTCGCGACCGCCGTCGTCGTCGGCGGGACCTCGACCGCGCAGGCCGCGCCGAAGTCCTACGCCAACTGCACCGCGGTGCACAAGGTGTACTCCGGCGGCATCGCCAAGAAGTCCGTCACGAAGAACAAGGTCGTCTCCGGCGGCAAGACCACCTACCGTGCGCTCAAGGGCACGGTGAAGAAGGACGACGCCCTGTACAAGGCGAACAGCAAGCTCGACCGCGACAAGGACGGCATCGCCTGCGAGAAGAGCTGACGCTCCCACTGCGCGGTGACACCGGCAAGACACCGGTGTTCGCGTCCTGAACACCCGCAGACCGCGGTGTGATGCGCGAACACCGGTGTCTTTGCGTGCGCAGTGCGCGCCCGGCGCGGCGCGGCGCGGGACGCTCAGAGCGTCGGGACGCCCTCGTGCCCGGACCGGGGACGCGGAGTCCCGGCGACGCCCGTGACGACCGACCCCGCCGGCACGTCCTTCGTGACGACCGTGTTGGCGCCGACGACGGAGTCCGGACCGATCGTGATCGCCCCGATCAAGGACGACCCGGCGCCGAGCACCACGCGGTCTCCCACCACCGGGTGCCGTCGGGCTCCCGGCCCGTGGTCTCCGCCGCGTCCGCCCAGGGTGACGCCGTGGAACACGAGCACGTCGTCGCCGATGACCGCGGTTTCCCCGATGACGACACCCATGCCGTGGTCGATGAAGAACCGACGGCCGATGCGCGCGCCGGGGTGGATCTCGATGCCGGTGACCGACCGTGCGACCTGCCCGAGCAGGCGGGCCGCGAACCGGGACCCGGGCAGCCCCTGCGCGTTCCAGAGACGATGGGTCACGCGGTAGGTCCAGATGGCGTGCAGACCCGAGTAGACGATCGCGTTCTCCAGGTCGCCCCGGGCAGCGGGGTCACCGCGGCGTGCTGCGGACAGGTCCTCCCGGATGGTCCGCAGCACGCCTCGTCGGAGGGGACGACTCACGCAGTGAGCCCCTCGAAGAGCACCGTCGACAGGTAGCGCTCTCCCGTGTCGCACACGATGGCGACGATCCGCTTGCCGGCGTTCTCGGGGCGTGCGGCGATCTCGAGGGCCGCGTGGATGATCGCGCCGGACGAGATGCCCGAAAGGATGCCCTCCTGCGTCGCCAGGGCACGGGCAACGCGCAGCGCGTCGTCGAGCTCGACGTCGAACACCTCGTCGATGACGCTCTGGTCGAGGACCTCGGGCACGAAGTTCGCGCCGATGCCCTGGATCTTGTGCGGACCGGCCTTGCCCTCGGTGAGCAGGGGCGAGTCCTTCGGCTCGACGGCGACGATCTGCACGCCGGGCACGCGCTCCTTGAGCACCTGCCCGACACCGGTGATCGTGCCGCCGGTGCCGACGCCCGCGACGAACACGTCGACGTGCTCCTCGGTGTCGCGGAGGATCTCCTCCGCCGTGGTCTTCCGGTGGATCTCGGCGTTCGCGGCCGTCTCGAACTGGTGGGCGAGGATCGCGCCGGGGGTCTCCGCGACGATCGACTCGGCCTTCGCGACCGCACCCTTCATGCCCTCGGGCCCGGGGGTCAGGACGATCTCGGCCCCGTACGCGCGGATGACCGCACGGCGCTCGACGCTCATGGTCTCGGGCATGGTGATGACGACCCGGTACCCACGGGCGGCACCGACCAGCGCGAGGGCGATGCCGGTGTTCCCGGACGAGCCCTCGACGATGGTGCCACCGGGCTGCAGCGCGCCGGAGGCCTCGGCCGCGTCGATGATCGCGACGCCGAGACGATCCTTGACGCTGGCACCCGGGTTGTAGAACTCGAGCTTCGCGAGCACCTCGGCCCCGCCTGCCTTCGGCAGCCGGTTCAGCTTGACGAGGGGGGTGTTGCCGAACGCCTGGGAGATGTTCTCGTAGATGGTGCCGCTCATCCGGTCCGTCCTTCGCAGCTCAGGTCGCGCATCGCTCTTCCTGGAGGCGCGGTGTGCGCCCGATCCTAGCGACCGGACCCCGGTCGGTCCTGTCCGTGACGGCGCATGCGCTCGGACGCGAGTCGCGCCTCCAGACCCGGTTCCCGGACTGCGAGAGCGACAGACACCCGCGGAAGATCGACGGCATTCTGTCGCTGTCGCGGGGGGGGGCGAGGACGACCGGCGCCGAGGAGAGTCGCTTCCGAGGCGTTCGCCCCACCGCGTCAGCGCACGAACGCCGTCCGGGCGAACCGCTCGTCGGTCGCCTCCAGCACCCGCAGCACGTTGCCTCCGGCCAACGCCCGCAGGTCCGACTCACCCCAGCCGCGCCGGACGAGCTCCGCCGCGAGCACCGGGTACCGCGACACGTCCCGCAGGTCCGGCGGCAGCACCGGGGTGCCGTCGTAGTCACCGCCGAGGCCGAGGTGCGCGACACCGGCGACGTAACGGGCGTGCTCGACGTGGTCGGCGACGTCCGACACCGTGACCAGGGGCGGTTCGCCGGACATCCCCGACTCCTCCCAGTCCGCCCACGCCCGCGACACGAACTTCGGCACGAAGGTGATCATCACGACGCCGCCGTTGTCGGCCAACCGGGCGAGGACGTCGTCAGGCACGTTCCGCGGGTGGTCGTCGATCGTGACGGTCGACGAGTGGCTGAACACGACGGGCCGGGTCGCCACGTCGAGCGTGTCCCGCATGGTGGCCGGTGCGGTGTGGGAGAGGTCGACGAGCATGCCGATCCGCTCCATCTCGGCGACGACCTGCCGCCCGCGGTCGGTCAGGCCGCCGTGTGCCCGTTCTCCGGTCGCGGAGTCGGCCCAGGGGGTGTCGTCGTTGTGGGTGAGCGTCATGTAGCGGACGCCGAGCCGCGCGAGGGTGCGGAGGACCGCGAGGTCGTCACCGATCGAGTGCCCGCCCTCGGCGCCGAGCAGCGACGCGATCCGGTCGGAGTCGACGGCGGTACGGACCTCGGCGGCGGTGCGGGCGAGCGCGAGGTCGTCGGGGTAGCGCTCGATGATCCGGTGTGCGAGGTCGACCTGCTGCAGCGTCGTCGTCACGGGGTCCGGGTCGTCCGCGGGCACGAACACCGACCAGAACTGCCCGACGACGCCGCCGGCACGGAGCTTCGGGATGTCGGTGTGCAGTGAGTCGGTCTCGGTGTCGATGCCCTCGACGCCGGAGTCGTGGCTGTCACGGCGCTCCCAGGGCAGGTCGTTGTGGCCGTCGATGACCGGGAACGGGAGCGCGTCGAACGTCATCCCCCGACGCTACCGCCCGCGCCCTCGTGGCTAGGCTCGAACCGTGCAACCCGTCACCCTCCGCACCGAGCGACTGGTGCTCTCGGTCCCCGAGCTCGGCGACGCCGACGACGTGGTGGCCTACGCCAACGACCCCGACGTCATCGCGTCCACCCCGGTGCCGGTGCCGTACGGGCACGCCGAGGCGCGGTACTGGATCTCGGACGTCGTCGGTGCCGGATGGGCCGCGGACACCCGGTACGAGTTCGGCATCCGGCGCGCGGACGACCTCCGGCTGCTCGGCACGGTCGGCCTGTTCGCCTTCGCCGACGGGGCCGCCGAGATCGGGTACGCCGTGCACCCGGACGGTCGGGGCTCCGGCATCATGACCGAGGCCGCCGAGCGCGTGCTGCAGTGGGCCTTCGCCGGTCCGCCCGAGGGACTCGGTCTCGTCCGGGTGCAGTGGCGCGCGATCGCCACGAACACCGCGTCGGCCGCGGTCGCACAGCGGCTCGGTCTTCGGTTCGAAGGACGCACGCGGTCGAGCGTGCTGCACCGCGGCAGCCGGCACGACCAGTTGCTCGCCGCAGCGTTGCACGACGACGATCGGTCCGCCTCGACGGTCTGGCCGACGTCGTGACCGTCTCGTTCCGGGTCGTGACGGACCTGCCGGTCCCGCCGGAGCGCGCCTTCGCGCTGTCGCTCGACATCGGCGCGCACGAGCGGTCGATGGCCGCGACCGACGAACGCGCCGTCGCCGGCACGACGGCCGGCATGATCGGCCTGGGCGAGACCGTCACCTGGCGTGCGCGGCACTTCGGGATCGTCTGGCAGATGACGAGCAGGATCACCGCCCTGGAGGCGCCCCACCGGTTCGTCGACGAACAGGTGCGTGGGCCGTTCGCCCGGTTCCACCACGAGCATCGATTCGAGCCGTCGGCCGGAGGCACGCGCATGGTCGACACCATCACGTTCCGCGCACCGCTCGGCCCCCTGGGCCGCCTGGCCGAGGTGCTCGCGCTGGCCCGGTACCTGCCGCGGCTCATCGCCGACCGCAACGCCTCGCTCGACGCCGAACTGCGTGCCGAGCTGCGCGCCGGGTCCAACGGCGATCAGGGCGCAGCGAGCTCCCCCAGCGCGTCGTAGGCGGTGGCGACGGCGTCGACCCGCACCCGGCCACCGGGACCGGAGGCGTCGTAGACGTCGTTCGTGATCGCGGCGACGACGGCGAACAACGCGGCCATCGAGTCGAACGCCGACGGTGAGTCGACCGGGCAGAGGATCGCGGTGGCGGCGGGAGCGGCGATGACCGCGGCCGTCGGGTCACCGAGGACGATGACGTCCGCCCCGGAGTCGACGCAGTGCCGGACGATCCGTTCGACCCCGGCGGTGTGCCGACGCACGGTCACCAGGACGACGAGGTCGTGCCGGTCGAGGTCGGCGACCTCTTCGCCGAGCCGCTGCCCGGGCGACGGACCGACCCGGACGTCGGACCGCACCTGCGCCAGCTGTGACCGGAGCTGCAGCGCGATCGGGTACGCGCCGCGTTCACCGAGGACGAGCACCCGGCGGGCCCGGACGATCCGACGGGCCAGCCGCGGGCGGTCCGCTCGGCCGAGGGATGCGAAGGCCGCGTCGAGGTTGCGCGCCTCGACCGCGCGCTGATCGACGTGGGCGGCGTCCTCGGCGACCCACGGCAGGCCCGAGCCCCGTGCGGACATCAGGTTCTGCCGGACCTCGGCGGCGTCCTGGAACCCCAGCGACCGCACGAGTCGCGAGACCGTGGCCTTCGAGGTCCCCGACTCGGCCGCGAGTTCGGCGGAGGTGCCGACGAGCAGGAGTTCCGGGTCGTGGCGGACCATGGCGGCGACCCGTCGTTCGGCGGGCGAGAGCTGCTCCCACACGGAGTCGATCCGGGCGCGGACGTCGGGGCCGGCGGTGCTCATGCGCGTGCCACCCGGTCGACGGCGACGGCCAGGGCGTCGAGGCCGAGGGCGATGTCCGGCGTCGACACGAACTCGTCCGGGTGGTGACTGATGCCGTCGGGGTTGCGGAGGAACAGCATCGCCACGTCGGTCACGAGCCCGAGCGACATCGCGTCGTGGCCGGCTCGCGAGAACAGCTCCATGGGCGCGGTCTCGCCCGTCGACACGATCCCGGCGCGGACGGCGTCCATCAGCCGGGGCGAGCAGAACACCGCGGGCGCACGGTGCACCTCGGTCGGGGTGACGCTCACCCCGCGCCGTTCACCGATGAGCGTGAAGGCCTTGGTGAGTTCGTCCCAGACCTCGTCCCGCTCGTCGTCGAACTCGCCGCGCAGGTCGACGGAGAACCGTGCGAGCCCGGGGACGACGTTGACGGCTCCGGGTTCGACGGTCATCGTGCCGACCGTCCCGACCTGGTGCGATGCCCGGCAGATCCGTTCCACCGCGAGCGCGGCCTCGGCGGCGGCGAGCAGGGCGTCGTGCCGGCGCTCGTAGGGGGTGCCGCCGGCGTGTCGGGCCTCTCCCACGGCCTCGACCGAGAACCGGCGGGCGCTCGCGATGCTCGTGACGACCCCGAGGGCCTGCCCGGCCTGCTCGAGGTGCGGCCCCTGCTCGATGTGCGCCTCGAGGTAGCCGACCACCGACGAAGGGTCGACCGCGGCGTCGCCGACGCACTCCGGGTCGAGGCCGAAGTCGGTGAAGGCCTGCCGGAGCGTGACGCCGTCACCGTCGGCCAGGTCCCACCAGGCGTCGTCCCAGACCCCGGCCACCGCGGACGACCCGAGCAGGGCCTTGCCGAAGCGCGTGCCCTCTTCGTCGGAGAACGCGATGACCTCGAGCGCGACGGGCAGCGGACCATCGGCGGTGAGCCGGGCGACCGTGCGGATCGCCATGAGCACCCCGACGACGCCGTCGTACCGTCCGGCGTCCACCACGGTGTCCAGGTGCGAGCCGAGCAGCAGCACGGGGGCGTCGGGCGTCGCGCCCGCGGCCCGGCCGTGCAGGTTGCCGGCGGCGTCCTGCCAGGTGGACAGTCCGGCGTCCTGCATCCAGCCCGCGACGAGGGCGTTCGCCCGGGCGTGCTCGGGCGACAGGTAGACGCGGGTGATGCGGCACGGTTCGGCGCTGAGGGCGGCGAGCTCGTCGCACCAGCGGGCGACGAGTTCGGCGTCGGCGGTGCCCACGGCGGTCGCGTTCAGGACGGGCACGGCGCTCACGCGAGCACCTCCGCCCCGGCGGGAGCGACCGCTGCGGTGTCGTCGCGGAAGACGTCGAGGGCGGCGTCGACACCACCGCCGTGCGGGACCGCGTGCCCGGCCCGACGCAGGGTGTGCTCGAGCGCGGCCAGGGTCGTGACGACGGTGTCCTTCCGGGCGTTGTAGCCCATCGTGCCGATGCGCCAGACCCGACCGTGCAGCGGCCCGAACGAGGTGCCGATCTCGATCCCGTGGTCGTCGAGCATCGCGCCGCGCACCTGGTCGCCGACGACGTCGGACGGGATCTCGACGGCGACGACGTTGTGCATCTTGTGGGCGACGTCGCCGAAGACCGGGAGCCCGAGGGCCTGCACCCCGGCGAGCATCGCGCGCCCGGCGGTCTCGTGGCGGGCGACGACGGCGTCGCGGCCTTCTTCGAGCAGGATGCGGGCGCACTCGTGCGCGGCGTAGAGCATCGAAGCAGCCTCGGTGTGGTGGTTCAGGCGGCGGGGGCCCCAGTAGTCGAGGATCATCGCGAGGTCGAGGTAGTTCGAGCGGATCGGTTCGTCGGCGACGTCGTCACCGGGTTCGCGGATGCCGGCCTCGACGCTCCGCCGCTCGTCGAGCACGGCCACGGCCTTGGGCGACAGCGTGACGGGTGCGCTGCCGGACGGGCCGCCGAGGCACTTCTGCAGCCCGGCGCTCACGGCGTCGATCCCCCAGGCGTCGACCTCGAGCGGGTTGCCGCCGACCGTCGCGGTGGCGTCGGTGTAGAGCAGGACGCCGTACCGCTCGCAGATCGCACCGAGTTCGTCGAGCGGCTGGTTCATCGTGGTCGAGGTGTCGCCCTGCACGACCGCCAGCACCTTCGGACGGACGCGGGCGATCGCCGACTCGATGGCGGACGGTGTGAAGACCTGGCCCCAGTCGGTCTCGATGGTGTGGACCTCGGCCCCGGCACGGCCTGCGATCTCGGCGAGCAGGTGCCCGAACCGACCGAACACCGGCACGAGCACGCGGTCCCCCGGGGCGAGCAGCGACACCAGCACCGCTTCGATCCCCGCGCGCGAGGTGCCGTCCACGAGCAGCGTCGCATCGTTGCGGGTGCCGAACACGCGGCGGTAGAGCGCCTGCGTCTCGTTCATCGTCGAGGTCATCCAGGGGTCGTACTGGCCGACGAGCGGCGTCGACAGCGCACGGAGCACGCGCGGGTCGGCGTCGATCGGACCGGGCCCCATGAGGAGACGAGCGGGTGGATTCACTGGGAGCATGGTGGTTCCTTCCGTTCCTGATCTGACGATACCGGAACGATCGTTACAGGGGTGTTCCCGCCGCGAGCACGGGCCGTCCGGCCAGCTGCCCCTCGACGCCGACCACGCCCCCGTCCGCCGTGGCGATGCGACGGCCGCGGAGCCAGGTCTCGGTGACGCTGCCGCGCACGCGGAGCCCGTCGAACGCGGACACCGGGTTGCGGTGCTCGAGCCCGGCGACGTCGACGACGGACTCGGCGGACGGGTCGAACACGGCGAAGTGCGCCAGGGCACCGGGAGCGATCACCGCGCGGTCGCGCAGTCCGACCAGGGCGGCCGGACCGGTCGTGAACAGCGGGAGCAGCGCCTCGAGCGGGATCCCGCGACGCTCGGCCTCGGTCCACACCGCCCGGAACCCGACCTGCAGGCCGGCGACCCCGCCCCAGGCGAGGCCCCAGTCGTCGGTCTTCAGGTCCACAGTCGAGGGCGAGTGGTCCGACACGACGAGGTCGATCGTGCCGTCGAGCACACCGGCCCACAGCGCGTCGCGGTTGGCGTCGTCGCGGATCGGTGGGCAGCACTTGTAGGCGGTCGCGCCGTCCGGGATCGTGCCCGCCTCGAACGACAGGTAGTGCGGGCAGGTCTCGACCGTGATCCGGACGCCGTCGTCCTTCGCCGCGCGGAGCATCGGCAGTGCGCCCGCGTCGGACAGGTGCAGCACGTGCACCCGCGCACCGGTCGCCCGCGCGCCGTCGATGACCTGCGCGATCGCGGACCGTTCGGCGGCGACGGGCCGGGTGGCCAGGAAGTCGGCGTACCGGCCGCCGAGCGCCCGGTGCGGCACGAGGTGCTCCGGGTCTTCGGCGTGCACGATCAGCAGGGCGTCGATACCGGCGACCTCGGCGATCGCGGCGCGGAGCTGTTCGGGGTCGAGGTGCGGGAACTCGTCGACACCGCTCGGCGCCGTGAAGCACTTGAACCCGAAGACGCCGGCGTCGTGCAGGGCGTCGAGCGAGCCGAGACTCGCGGGGACCGCTCCGCCCCAGAACCCGACGTCGACCGCCACCCGGCCCTCGGCACTCGCACGCTTGACGGCGAGCGCCTCGACCGTGGTGGTCGCGGGGATCGAGTTGAGCGGCATGTCCACGATCGTGGTGACGCCGCCCATCGCAGCGGCCCGGGTCGCGGACGCGAAGCCCTCCCACTCGGTGCGGCCGGGCTCGTTGACGTGCACGTGCGTGTCGACGAGTCCGGGGAGCAGCATCTGCCCGCCCGGCACGGTGTGGTCCTGCACGGCGTCGACGACCGCGTCGACGGGCAGGACGCCGGTGACCCGGCCGTCGTGGACGACGACCGCGGCAGGACGGAACGCCCCGTCGACCCAGGCTCGCTGCGCGCGGACGACCAGGTCTGCCGTGTCGCCCGCCGGGAGGCCCGTCATGCGCCCGCCCCGGCCGTCGCGACCGCCGCCGGGTGGCGTTCGAAGCCCGCCAGCAGCCCCGACATGGCCTTCACCGGCGGCAGGGCGTACTCGCCGCGCTTGCCCGTGGACAACCCGAGCCGGACGAGCGACTCCGCCAGGACCGTGGCCGCCGCGACGCCGTCGACGACCGGTGCCCCGATCGCCAGCGAGACCTCGGCGCAGAAGTCCGCCATGCCGGCGCACCCGAGCACGACGGCGTCGGCTCCCCCGTCGATGACCGCTCGGCACTCCTCGATCACGAGCGCACGGGCACCGGACTCAGGGTCGTCGAGCTCGAGCACCGGGACCTCGCACGCCCGGATCTCCGTGACGAGCGGGGCGAAGCCGTAGCGCTCGGCGAGCTCGTGGGCGCGGCCGGTCGTGCGCGCCAGGGTGGTGACGACGCCGAACCGACGGCCGAGCATCGCGGCGGCGTGGAACCCGGCCTCCGCGATCCCGATCACCGGCACCGTCGCGAGCTCCCGCGCGGCGTCGAGCCCCGGGTCCCCGAAGCAGGCGACGACGAACGCGTCCACCCCGTCCTGCTCGCCGCGGCCGATCTGCTCGAGCAGCCCGGGCACGGCCAGGGCCTCTTCGTAGTGGCTCTCGATCGAGGCCGGCCCCATCGAGGGTTCGACCGCTTCGACCAGCGTGCCGGGAGCGGCGGCGGCCTGGGCCGCGATGCCGATCGCCCGCGTCATCGACGCGGTGGTGTTGGGGTTGACGACGCGGATGCGCATCGGGGTCCTTCCGGTGGAGCGAGTGGAGCGGTGGAACCGGTGGTGCTGGGTGGTGCTGGGTGGTGACCATCGTGGCGGGGGCGGGGCGGGCCTCCCGGCCGTGGTGTGGATCTGTGGACGACCGAGCGCCGCGACCCGCCCTGTGGAGGACGGGCCGCGACGCCGGCGGTCAGGCGCGACCGACGGCCGCGCCGTCGTCGACCGAGGGGTCCTCCGCGTCGAGCACGGGCATGCTCGGCCGGACACGCTCGAACGCCCAGAAGACGACGAGGCCCAGGCCGCACCCGATGAACCAGCTGTAGCTCGCCAGCCACGGCAGCACGCCGAGTGCCGGGGGCAGGACCGCGCTCGCCACCGAGATCGCGCCGGTGACCACGAGGGTCCAGATGGCGTTCGGGTTGAACCCGCCGCGGTACCAGTACCGGGCGGTGCGGCTCGTCGAGTACATGTCGTCGATCGCGATGCGCTGCTTGCCGACGATGTAGTAGCCCGCGATGAGGATGTCGAACAACGGGCCGATCAGCGCACCGAGCACCCCGAGCGTGTACAGGATCGCCTGGTCGTTGCCGTACCAGTTCCACGGGGTGAGGAGCACGGAGCCGACTGCGGCGATCATGCCGCCGGCCCGCCACGAGATCTTCCGGGGTGCCACGTTCGAGAAGTCGAACGCGGGGCTGATGAAGTTCGCCACGATGTTGATGCCGACGGTCGCGGTGACGAAGGTCAGGCCACCGAGCAGGATCGCGAAGGGTGCTCCGATGGCCTGCACGGTCTCGATCGGGTCGGTGATGAGCTTGCCGAACACCGGCACCGTCGCACTGGCGCAGAGCACCGTCAGGACCGAGAAGAACAGGAAGTTGATCGGCAGTCCCCAGAAGTTGCCGCGCTTGACCGCGCGGAACGACCGGCCGTAGCGCGAGAAGTCCCCGAAGTTCAGCATCGGGCCGGAGAAGTAGCTGACCACCAGGGCGACCGCGGACAGCATCACCGGGATCGACGCCCCGAACGACAGCGGCTCGCCAGCCGACAGGGTGAACGAGATGTTGCCGATGCCCGCCTGGCTGACCAGGTAGACCGCGAGCACGATCATCACCACGTAGACCGCCGGTCCGGCCCAGTCGATGAACCGCTTGATGGCCTCCATGCCCATCCAGAACAGCGCGCCCTGTGCCACCCACAGGATCGCGTACGAGATCCACCCCAGGGCCGACAGCCCGAGGAACGAGTGGTCGAGCAGCCCCGCCGACGCCGGGATGAACTTGAGGAAGACGATGTTCAGCGACTGGGCGGCGAGGAAGGTCTGCACGCCGTACCAGGCCATCGCGATGAGGCCACGGATGATGGCGGGGACGTTCGCGCCGAGCACCCCGAACACCGCGCGGTTGATCACCGGGTACGGCACACCGGTGCGCTGCGACGGCTTCGCGACCAGGTTGGCGAAGACCTGCACGATGAGGATGCCGACCACCAGGGCGATGAGCACCTGCCAGCTCGCGATCCCGAGGGCGAAGAGCGACCCGGCGGTGACGTAGCCGCCGACGGAGTGCACGTCGGACATCCAGAAGGCGAAGAAGTTGTAGCTCGTCCAGCGCTGCTCGCGCAGCGGGGCGAGGTCCTCGTTCGTGAGCGCCGGGTCGTACCCGGGCTTGACGACGCCGGCACCCGCTGGGGCGGGGGCGGCGGTCGTGGTGGGGGCGTGGGGCGCGGCGACTGGTGTCGCGATGTCGGTAGCCATGGCGTCCTCCGAGGGAGTGGGAAGCGGGGCGGTGCGTGCTTGAGCACGAAGCTACGGAGCGACTTCGCGCCCGCCGTTTCCCTCGTGTAACGGTCGTGTGTCCCGGACCCCGTCCTGGAACGAGCGTTCCGGGATGGTGGTGAAGACCGGCGCCGACCGCACCCGGAGCCGCGCTGCGGCTTGCCGCATCGATGGGCACCGACCCCGCACGGACTCCGCCCCGACCCGAGCACCGGTGACCGCCGGTGGTACGAATCGACCATGAGCAGGGGAATCAGGATCGACCACGTGGGCGTCACGGTGCCGGACATCGACGCAGCCACGCAGTTCTTCGAGGCGGCGTTCGACGCCGTCGTCCTGTACGACATGCGGCGTCGTGACGAGACGCCGAACAGCAGTTCCGAGGCGCACGGCTACCTCGGCATCCCGAGCACCATGGCGCAGGGGGCCATGCGGATGCTCGCGTTGCCGGAGGGGCCGGGGCTCGAGCTGTTCGAGTACCTGGGGCCCGAGCAGCGGAACGCCGCACACCCGTCCGACCTGGGGTGGCAGCACCTGGCGATGTACGCCGACGACCTGGACGAGACACTCGCCCGGGTCGAGGCAGCCGGCGGGACCCGGAACTCCGATCCGCGCGACCTGCGTGGTGACGAGGCGGGGGCCGGCAACCGGTTCGTGTACACCCGCACGCCGTGGGGGTCGACGCTCGAGATCGTCAGCTACCCGACGCCGCAGCCGTACCTGGTGTACGCGCCGCGGCCGAAGTGGGCGCCGTGGCCGATGCCGGACGACGTCTACCCGGTGCCGGCACCCGCCGTGCACTGACGACTCAGTGGCGGGGCACCTGCCCCGTCCGCCGCACGGCCCGTTCGAGCAGTTCGACGTCGATCCCGACGTGCTGCCGGGCGATCACGCCCGCCTCGGGCGCCCGCCCCGAACACACCGCGTCCACCAGCAGTTCGTGCTCGCGGAGCGCGCGGGTCTCCATCTCCGCCATGCCCTCGGCCGTGCCCCACAGGTGCGCCGGAGCGGCGATGGAGATCTGCGCCTCCAACCCGGCGAGCGCGGTCCGCAGGGCGTCGTTCCGGGCGGCGTCGATGATCGTCCGGTGCAGCACGGCGTCGGCTCGCTGCTTCTCGAGACCCGAGGTGGCGTCGCGGAACACCTCGAGCCGTGCACGGATCAGGGCGGCGTCCTCCGGGGTGACCCGTTCCGCGGCGGCCGTCGCGAGCGCCCCGTGCAACAGCGCGATGGCGTCGGCTGTGTCCTGGATCGCCTCCCACCGGGCGAGCAGCACCCGTCCGACGGCGTCCGATGAGCTGTCCGGCCACTCGGTGCGGACGAACGTGCCTCCGCCCCGGCCTCGACGGGTCTCGAGCAGCCCCCGTTCGACGAGTCGCGCGATCGCGCCCCGCACGGTGACCCGGGCCACGCCGAGCAAGCCGGCGAGTTCGCGTTCCGGCGGCAGGTTCGCGCCGGGCAGGTACTCGCCCACGGCGACGGCGGTCACGAGGCGGTCCTCGACCTCGTCGACGCGCGTCTCGGTCGCACGATCGGACACACGGACCCCCTTCGCGGTGTTACGACCACGTTAAGGCAGCAGAAAAGGTATTGCGTGGGACCTTTTTCCGCTCCATGCTGACCCCCATGTCCAGCATCACCGCATCCACGATGCCGTTCCGCGACGGCGAGACCTGGTACCGGGTCACCACGCCCGACAGCCCGGTCGCCGGCGCGCTGCCCCTCGTCGTCCTGCACGGCGGGCCCGGCATGGCCCACGACTACCTGCGGAACCTCGCGGCCCTGGCCGACGAGACCGGCCGGACCGTCGTCCACCACGACCAGTTCGGCTGCGGCCGGAGCAGCCACCGCCCCGACGCACCGGTCGACACCTGGCAGCCGCAGCTGTTCGTCGACGAGTACGCCGCCCTGGTCGAGCACCTCGGGCTCGGCGACCACCACGTGCTCGGACAGTCGTGGGGCGGCATGCTCGGCGCCGAGATCGCGGTGCAGCAGCCCGCGGGGCTCCGGTCACTGGCGATCTGCAACTCCCCCGCGTCGATGCAGCTCTGGGTCGACGGCGCCGCCGAGCTCCGCGCGCAGCTGCCCGCCGACGTGCAGGACGCCCTGACCCGGCACGAGACGGCCGGCACCGTCGACGACCCCGAGTACCTGGCGGCGACGCAGGTCTTCTACGAGCGGCACGTCTGCCGCGTGGTCCCGAGCCATCCGGACTTCGTCGACTCCGAGGAGCAGATGGAGCGCGAGCCGACGGTGTACCACACGATGAACGGCCCGAACGAGTTCCACGTCATCGGCACGATGCGTGACTGGACCATCGTCGACCGGCTCGACCGCATCGCCGTGCCGACGCTCGTCGTCGCCGGCGAGCACGACGAGGCCACGCCCGCCACGTGGGCGCCGTTCGTCGAGCGGATCGCCGACGTCCGGCAGCACGTCTTCCCCGGTGCGAGCCACTGCTCGCACCTGGAGCAGCCGGCGGAGTTCCGCCGGGTCGTCGCGACCTTCCTGGCCGCGCACGACGACGCCTGACCCGGCCACCTCCGGTCTGGAGGCGCTGGACGGGCCCGCCCCGCGCCTCCGGTCCGGAAGTCCCCACCCCCACGGCCGCACCCGCCTTCCCCGACGACACCACCCGCTCCCCTTCCCCGGCACCGCCCCCTCTGCACCGTCCCTCCACCCGAAACGGAACCCGACATGTCGCAGCAGCACAGCGAACTCTCCGCACAGCAGCAGCTCGAGGCCTACGGCTACAAGCAGGAGCTCAAGCGCTCCGTCTCCACCACCGACCTGCTCATCTACGGCCTGGTCTTCATGGTCCCGATCGCCCCCTGGGCCATCTTCGGGACCGTCTACAACGCCTCCAGCGGCATGGTGCCGCTGGTGTACCTCGTCGGCCTCGTCGCGATGATCTTCACCGCCCTGGCCTACGCGCAGATGGCGAAGTCGATCCCCCTCGCCGGCAGCGTGTTCTCGTACGTCGGCCGCGGCATCCACCCCACCGCCGGGTTCTTCGCCGGCTGGGCGATCCTGCTCGACTACCTGCTCGTCCCGACGCTGCTCTACGTGTTCGCCGCCGAGAGCATGGTCGGCATCTTCCCGGGCACGCCCCGCTGGCTGTGGGCGCTCGTGTTCGTCGCGATCAACACCGTCATCAACCTGGCCGGGGTGTCCTCGCTCAAGCTCGCGAACCGCGTCTTCCTGCTCATCGAGCTCGTCTTCGTCGCGATCTTCGTCGTCATCGCCATCGTCGCGCTGACCGGTGGGACGATCCCCGACGCGTCCTTCGGCACCGAGCAGATCTGGGACCCGGCCAAGGTGTCGGCGCCGCTCATCGCCTCCGCCCTGTCGATCGCGGTGCTGAGCTTCCTGGGCTTCGACGGCATCTCGACGCTGTCCGAGGAGTCCACCGGCCGTCGTGGCGGGGCCGGCACGGCGATGATCCTGGCGCTTGTCATCGTGGCGTTCCTGTTCATCCTGCAGACCTGGCTCGCGTCCGCCCTGGCCGCGGGGCGGGACTCGTTCTCGGACAGCGAGGCCGGCAACGCCTTCTTCACCATCGTCGAGCAGGCCTCGTCGAGCGGGTGGGCCACCGCGTTCTTCGCCGTCAACGTGCTCGCCGTCGGCATCGCGAACGCCATGGCCGCACAGGCCGCGACGAGCCGCCTGCTCTTCTCGATGAGCCGCGACCGTCAGCTGCCCGCGTTCCTGCACAAGCTCAACGGGCGCCAGGTGCCGCAGAACGCGATCATCGTCGTCTCGGTGCTCTCCGCGATCCTGGTGCTGTTCTTCGTCGGGCAGATCGACACGATCTCGTCGCTCGTGAACTTCGGCGCGCTGTTCGGCTTCATGCTCCTGCACGTCTCCGTCTTCGTGCACCACGTCGTCAAGGGGAAGTCGCGCAACTGGCTGCTGCACCTGGTCGTCCCGCTGGTCGGGTTCCTGATCATCGGGTACGTCCTGCTCAACGCCGCGGTCGAGGCGAAGGTCGGCGGGATCGTCTGGCTGATCGTCGGCGCGGCCGTGTTCCTGTACTACCGACGCACCGGCCGTTCCACCGAGGTCGGCTCCGAAGCAGAACCGACGACGGAGGACGCACGATGACCCCGGACCACTTCCTGCCGAACACCCTCGGCCGCCCCGGGTTCTCCGCAGACCGGGAGCCCGTGCTGCGGGTCCGCCCCGGTACCGGCGAGACCATCGGCTTCGAGACCACCGACGCCGTCTACGCCGAACTCGACCAGCACCACGACATGGCGCAGCTGCAGGCCCCGATCAACCCGGTGACCGGTCCGGTGTTCGTCGAGGGGGCAGAACCCGGCGACACCCTCGTGGTGACCATCCACGCCATCGAGCTGACCACGCACGGGTGGTCGGTGTCCCTGCCCGGCTCCGGAGCCCTGCAGCACGTGATGGGCGACCGGGTCTTCGCCCGCCGCTGCCCGATCTCGGACGGCACGGTGCAGGTGTCCGACCGGCACCGGTTCCCCGTCCGGCCGATGATCGGGTGCATCGGGACGGCCCCGGCCGAGGGTGAGAACTCGACGATCATGCCGGCCTACCCGGAGGGCGGCAACATGGACGTCACCGAGGCCCGCCCCGGCTCGACCGTTTCCCTGCCCGTCCGGGTCCCCGGTGCGCTGCTGTCGATCGGCGACATCCACGCGCTCATGGCCGAGGGCGAGTCGTCGTTCGTCGCCATCGAGGCCCAGGGCACCGCGATCGTCTCCGTCGACCTGGTCAAGGGCGGCCCGGTGCTCCGCGCACCCCGCATCGAGACCGCCGACGACTGGCTGTTCGTCGGCCTCGGCGACCCCGTGCAGGAGAGCGTCCGGCGCGGGTACGAGGACGCCTTCGCGTTCCTCGTCGACGAGCACGGCTGGAGTGCCGAGGACGCCTACGCGGTGCTGAGCGCGGTCGGTGACTCGAAGCTCGGCGGGCCGACCGGCTCCACCGCCCCGGACCCGTTGCACCCCTTCGCGGCCGTCGGCGCGGTCACCCTGCACCGGGTGCCGAAGTCGGTGCTGTGAGGGTTCGCCGATGCTGACGAGCCCTTCGTGAGCAGGGATGGTCGGGTGCCGAACGGTGACCCGACCATCCCTGCGCACGAAGCGCACGACGCTCGCTCCGCCCGCCGGGAACCTGCACAGGAGTGTGCACGATGATGGGCGCATGCACGAGACCATCCGCTACGTCGCGATCGGCGACAGCTTCTCGGAGGGGATCGGCGACGCCGGTCCCGCTCCCCTCCCCGGCTGGACCGGACGACTCGCGAGCGCGATGGCGGCTGCGTCGGACGCCGACGTCTCGTACGCCAACCTCGCGGTGCGCGGACGGCTGCTCGCCGGGGTCCTCGACGGGCAGCTCGACGCGGCGCTCGACCTCGACCCGGCCCCGACGCTCATCACGTTCTGCGCCGGCGGGAACGACCTGCTCCGCCCCCGCTTCGACGTCGACGCCCTCATCCGCCGGGTCGAGTCCGCCGTCGACCGGGTCGAGGCGCGCGGCGCGCGGATGGCACTGCTCAGCCCTGCCGACCCGAGCGCGCGGCTGCCCCTCGGATCGCTCATCAACCGTCGCGGTGACGCCTGGGCCGGAGCGCTCGGCGAGTTGGCCCAGCGTCGCGGCCTGCCGTTCGTCGATGTGTCCCGCGACCCGCACCTGCGCCGTGCGGAGTTCTGGTCCGAGGACCGCCTGCACATGAACGCGACCGGGCACCAGCGTGTCGCCGACCTGGCGCTGCACGCCGTCCTGGACGGCCCGGCTGCCGCCGACCCCGCGTCCGTGCACGCCGGTCGCACCGGCTTCCGGGCCGAGGCCCGCTACTACCGCGAGTACGTCCTGCCGTGGGTCGGGCGGCGGGTCACCCGGCGCTCGTCCGGCGACGGCCGGTCAGCGACCTACCCGACGTGGACGCCGGTCGCGTAGACCCGCGTCGTCCCACCGGTCAGGGCGTGGGCGAACTCGTCGCCCGTCGCCACGAAGCCGCCCGCCTCGTACAGCCGCACCGCCCGGTCGTTGTCGCCGAGCACGTGCAGCACCACGCGGGGGTGCCCGGCGGCCCGGGCGTCGTGCACCGCCTCGGACAGCAGCGACCGTCCGACGCCGCGGGCCTGCACGCCGGGGCGCACCGCGAGCAACGACAGGTAGGCGGCGTCCGCCGGGTCCGTCGACCGACCGGTGCCCGGTGCCGTGACGAGCACGAAGCCGTCCACCGCGCCGTCCGGGCCTGCAGCCACCAGCCAGGCGACGTGCTCCGCCGAGAACTTCTGCCGCGCGCGCTCCCGCACAGCCGGGTCCTCGGCGGCACCGTCACGGGCAGCCACTGCCGCAGCCCACAGGTCG
The DNA here is from genome assembly GCF_031844325.1 of Curtobacterium sp. BRB10. NCBI lineage: Bacteria > Bacillati > Actinomycetota > Actinomycetes > Micrococcales > Microbacteriaceae > Curtobacterium > Curtobacterium sp. BRB10. The sequence continues at coordinate 421,533 of NZ_JAUZVA010000001.1, read as the reverse complement.
ATGCAGGTGTCGGTCTCGTCCGGGGTCGCAGGACGCACGACCACGGACGACTCGATCACCCGATCAGCCTACGACCACCCGGCTCCCGATCCTGAACGACGCCCCACGGTGCTCGTCGGGCAGCCGGTCCCCGCGGCCGTGCAGCTTCTGGCGGAGCGACCCCGGTTCGTACTCCTCGGGGTAGGCCCCTCGGGCACGGAGCTCCGGGATCACGAACTCGATGACGTCCTCCCACGTGCCCGGGGTCACCGCGTACGCCAGGTTGAAGCCGTCGACGTCGGTCAGCTCCTGGATCTCCTGCAGCCGGTCGGCGATGGTCGCTCCCCCGCCGACCGCCACCGGGCCGAGGCCGCCGATCGCGGTCTGCCGCGCCAGGTCACGGATCGTCCACTTCGACCCGTCCTCCCCGGTCGCCGCCGCGATGTTCGCCGCCGCCGACTGGATCGCGTTCGACTCGACGTCGCCGAGGGGCTGGTCCGGGTCCCACTGCGACAGGTCGACGCCCATCCAGCCGGAGTTGAGCACGAGCGCACCGAGCTCCGACGCGTACGACAGGTAGTCCTCGTACTTCGCCTGGGCCAGCTCGTCGGTGGCGTCCGTGATCACGGTGAGCAACGTGTACACGCGAGCGGCGTACCGGTCGCGACCAGCTGCCTCCAGGGCGTCGCGGACCTTCGCGACGGTCGACGCGAGCTGCTCCACGGTCGGCGCGCCCACGAAGACCGCTTCCGCGTTCTCCGCCGCGAAGCGGATGCCGCGCGGCGACGCGCCCGCCTGGTAGATGACGGGCGTGCGCTGCACCGACGGCTCGGACAGGTGGATGCCCGGCACGTCGAAGTGCGTGCCGTGGTGCTCGATCGGGTGCACCTTCGCCGGGTCCGTGAAGACCCCGGCTTCGCGGTCGGCGACGACAGCGTCGTCCTCCCACGAGCCCTCCCACAGCTTGTAGAGGACCTCGAGGTACTCGTCCGCCACGTCGTACCGATCGTCGTGCGACAGCTGGTCGGTCTGGCCCATGTTCCGCGCGGCACTCGGCAGGTACCCGGTGACGACGTTCCAGCCGACCCGGCCCTTGGTCAGGTGGTCGAGCGTCGACATGCGTCGGGCGAACGGGTACGGGTGCTCGTAGGCGGTGCCCGCCGTGATGCCGAAGCCCAGGTGCTCGGTCACCGAGGCCATGGCCGACACGAGCAGGATCGGGTCGTTCACGGGCACCTGCGACCCGGTGCGGAGCGCGGCCTCGTTCGAGCCGCCGTACACGTCGTAGGTGCCCAGGACGTCGGCGATGAAGATGCCGTCGAACGCCCCGCGCTCGAGCGTCTTCGCCAGGTCAGTCCAGTAGGTCATGTCGCGGTAGTCCCGCGACCGGTCGCGGGGGTGCCGCCACAGTCCGGAGGACTGGTGCGCGACGCAGTTCATGTCGAACGCGTTGAAGCGGATCTGCCGGTGCTCGCTGCTGGTGGTCACGGGTCGAGACGCTACGTCGGACACCTGCGACCGTCACGGATCGTGACGAAGCGTGACGGTCGGCTCCGGCACCGGCCTGGATCCCCGCCCCGCGTCCGCCACGCCACCCCGCGCCGGGCGCGTGGCCGGTTCCCGGGCTCAGGCGCGGTCGTGGAGCGTGACGTGGTACCCGTCGGGGTCGGCGAACGTGAACGTCCGGCCGAAGGGACCGTCGATCGGCGCCGAGACGATGCGGTGCCCGTCGGCGACCAGCGCGTCGTGGATCGCCTGCACGTCCGTCGCGTGTAGCCAGATCGCGGCGCCGATGCCGGGCTGCGCCACCGCGTCGAGGTCCGTGCCGGGCACCAGGTCGCGCAGGGCGAAGGCGATCGGGGTGGTCTCGAACACGACGGCGTGCGGCGGACCGGCCTGCGAGCGGACGAGGCCGAGGTACCGCTCGTAGAACGCCTGCGAGGCATCGAGGTCGCGGGTCTGCAGGGAGATGAAGTCGGGGCCGGTGACGGGCATGTGGTGCTCCTTCGGTTTGTGTCAGTTTTCTGACACCGAGCAATCTATGTCAGACTACTGACATGCGTCAAGACGACACCGGCATCCACCTCGAGACGTCGATCGGCTACCTGCTCAAGGAGACCGCGAGCGCCCTCCGCACGTCGATGGAGGCCGTGCTGCGTCCGCTCGGCATGACGGTGACGCACTACTCCTGCCTGGAGTTGCTCGCACAGCGCCCCGGCCTGTCGAACTCCGAACTCGCGCGGGGCACCTTCGTCACCCGGCAGTCGATGAACGTCCTGCTGCAGACCCTGGAGCGGGACGGCTTCGTCACCCGCGCCACCGAGCCGTCGGTCGGCAAGGCGCTCCCCACGCAGCTGACCGACAGCGGGCGGCGGAGCCTGGCGCAGGCGAGTGCGGCGATCCGCGGGGTCGAACGGCGGATGCTCGCCGATCTGACCGAGGACCAGCAGACCGCGGCCCGTCAGATCCTGCGGAGCATGGTGACGTCGCTCCACAGTCAGGCCACGTAGCGCACCGACGCGGCACCCTTCGGCGCGTACCGTTCGTCGAAGTCTCGCTCGTTGGGGATCCACACGTCCCGCCAGAGCGCATCATGCCTGCGCCCGAGCGCGCGGTCGCGCGCCACGCCCCGACGTGCCGCCGTGTCGAGGTCGACGTCACACCAGATGCTGAGGTCGAGGTGAGGAGATGTGTCGGGATGGAAGAGCCCGATCAGGTCGACGATCAGCACATCCGTCCGCGGCAGCGGCTCAGCGGGGCCGAGGGCTCGAACCGACCAATCGAACCGCTGGAACGTGCTCGCCCGACCGGCCCGGTGCGGTTCGAGCACCGACGAGACCAGACGGGGACGATCGACGCCGTCCCAGTCGACGGAGCGCTGATGGGACCGAACGGGGTCGAGGAAGTCGTCGCCTCGGACACGGGCCGCGCCGGGGATCTCCCCGACGAGCGTGCGCGTCAGCGTGGACTTGCCGGATCCGCAGTACCCGGAGACACCGACGACGATCGGTGCATGAGCCGAGGCACGGCGGGACGCGACGAGCTCGATGACGCCGCTGCGGTCCATCGGGCAAGCGTACGAGGTCGATGACGGTGCGCCGGTGTTCGTAGGCTGAGCGGATGGACGTCGCGCTGCGGGACAGCACCACCGAGGACCTCGAGTGGCTCGTCGAGCTCCGGGCCGTGGTGCTGCGCGACGACCTGACCCGGCTCGGGGTGTTCGACGAGACGCGCATCCGGCAGCGCCTCCGCGACGCGTTCCGACCACAGCTGACCCGCATCGTCGTGGTCGACGGCCGCGACGTCGGGTCGATCACCGTGCGGGTCGAGGACGACGTCCGCTGGGTCGAGCACTTCTACCTCGCGCCCGACGTCCAAGGCCGTGGAGTCGGTTCGACCGTGCTGCGCGCCGTCCTCGACGAGCCCCACGACGGTCCGACGCGGCTCAACGTGCTGGTGGGCAGCCCTGCTCGCCGACTCTACGAACGCCACGGGTTCGTGCTCGACACCGATGACGGCGTCGACGTGTTCATGACGCTGCGGGCCGCCGATCGAGCACCCCACGGAGCGCACTGAGCTGCTCGTCGACGATGTCGGCCATCCGGCGCTCGGCCGGTCCGGTGACCCAGGCCTCGAGGGCCAGGTGGAACAGCATCACGGTCGTCTCGGCGATCACCGCCGCCTCGGACGGATCGAGCCCGCGGTGGACGAAGGCGTCGCGTACCGCGTCCGTCAGGTCGGCCCGCTTCCGGGCGTCGCGCTCCCGGAGCGAGGACTCGGACAGCACCAGTCGCCGCACCGCGCCGACCTGGCCGTGACGCCCCTCGAATCGCTCGTCGGCGACGGTGCGGAGGCCGTGCACGACGATGTCGAGCGGGTCGATCCCGGCCGGCGCGACCTCGATGGCGGCACGGGCGAGGTCGGGGATCTCGTCACCGGCGAAGATCACCTCGCGCTTGTCGGCGAAGTACCGGAAGAAGGTGCGGGTCGTCAGGCCGGCCCGTGCGGTGATCTGCGGCACGGTCGTCGCCTGGTAGCCCCGCTCGGCGAAGAGCTCGAACGCCGCTCGCTCGAGTCGCCCTCGGGCATCCGGAGACCAACGCATGTGTCCACAGTAGTGGTGATGACACGTCGTGTCATGGTTGTATTGGCGATGACACTTCGTGTCATGATCCACTTCGAGCAAGAGATCGGGACACCATGCCGTCATCGGGCAACGCAGCACTCTGGACCACGTCCGCCGGGCGGTTCGCCGTCGGGCCCGCACCGGTCCCCGAGCCCGGCCCCGGCGAGCTCGTCGTCCGCGCCGAGGCGGTCGCCGTCAACCCGGTCGACGCCGTCGGCGGGCTCTTCCGGCACCTGGTGTTCCCGAAGCTGCGGTTCCCCGCGATCCTCGGGTCCGACGTCGCCGGCACCGTCGTCGCGATCGGCCCGGACGTCGAGCGGTTCCGCATGGGCGACCGGGTCGTCGGGCACGCCGCGGGGCAGGAGCAGCACCGGAACAGTGCCGCCGAGGGCGCCTTCCAGCACCAGGTCCTGCTGCTCGACCGTGTGACGACCCCGGTTCCCGACGACCTGTCCGCCGAGCAGGCGGCGGTCCTGCCGCTCGCTGTCTCGACCGCAGCGGCCGGTCTCTTCGAACCGGACCAGCTCGCGCTGTCGCTCCCGACCGCCGACACGTCCGAGCGCCCCGGCGTCGTCCTGGTGTGGGGCGCGTCCACGAGCGTCGGCGCCAACGCCGTCCAGCTCGCCCGGGCCGCCGGGTACGCCGTGATCGGTACCGCGTCACCGAAGAACCACGGGTTCGTGCAGTCGCTCGGGGCCGAGGCCGTGTTCGACTACCGCGATGACGGTGCCGCACGCCGCATCCTCGAGACACTCGCCGACCGCGAGCTCGCCGGCACCCTCGCCTTCGGCCAGGGCTCACTGACCCGCACGCTCCCGATCGTCCGGGCAGCCACCGGCTCCGGACGACTCGCGTCGGCGTACCCGACGCCGGTGACCACGATCCGTGCGCGGCTCGAGCGCCGACACGGGGTCCACGTCACCGCGATCTGGGGCGGACGCCCGACGGAGTCCGAGGTCGGCCCCGCGATCTACCGCGACTTCCTGCCCGAGGCGCTCCGCACCGGGAGGTACCGTGCCACCCCGACCGCATCCGTCGTCGGATCTGGACTCGCCACGATTCCGGACGCCCTCGCCGAGCTCCGCGCCGGCGTATCCGCCCGGAAGCTCGTCGTGACGCTCCCCTGAGCCGGTAGCGTCAGCGATGTGACCGATGCCCACGAGCAGGACGACGAGACGTTCGAGATCATGCTGTCGGGCGGCGCCACGCCGCGGGGGCACCTGCAGGACCCGAGCGCCGTGACGCTGCACCTGGACCCGCGGCTCCTCGGCGACACCACCAGGGGCAAGGAGATGTTCGCCCTGGCGATCGACCAGCAGCACGCCGCACTGTCCGACTACGCCACCGCCATCGAGGCCGCCGACGGTGACGTGACTGCTCCGGCCGTGCAGGACGCCGCGACCGCACTGCACGAGGCGCTCCGGTTCCTGCCGATCGCCCACACCGTGTACACGGGCGTCGGTTTCCCCACCGCCCGCGTCGGGGACGACCCCCGCCCGACCTCGCTGCGGCCGGAACGCGGCGAGCGCGGCCTCGGCGTCCACCCGGACGTGCTCACGGCGATCCACGGAGACACCTCGCAGCGCTGGGAGCTCGCGTGCGAAGAGGACCTCCCCCTCGCCGTCGAGATCACACTGGCGACCGACCCGGACGAGAACGTGCGGTCCGCCTTCCTCACAGCGACGAGGTCACGAACCGTCGTCCTGCTCATGGAACAGCGAGAGACCGACCCGGGCGTCCTCGACCAGCTCGCCCAGCAGAGCCACGCGAGCCCCGCGCGCAAGTTCCCCCTGCCGTTCGCCGACCTCGTTCCCCGAGAGCTGGACGGCCTCTACGAGCTCCTCGGTCTCGACGACGATGCGGTCGCGCTCGCGAAGGCCCGCTGGGCACGGGCGCAGGATCGGAACGAGCGCATCAGCGTCGGTGACGCGCTGCGCGAGATCGGAGTCGTCAGCTGAGCGGCTTGGCGTACCAGCGATCCGAGTACGGGTCGTCGTTGAACGGCGGCACCCGGACGAAGCCGAGCCGTTCGTAGAGCGCACAGGCCTCGGCGAGCTCAGCGCGGGTGTCCAGCCGCAGCGACGTGATTCCGCGTCCCCGGCAGACGTCCTCGACGTGGCGCAGGAGTGCCGAACCGACGCCTCGGCCGCGGTGCTCCGGCAGCGTGAACACCTTCGTCAGCTCGCCGACGGCACCGACGAAGCGCACGCCGGCGCAGGCGACAGCGGCTTCCCCGTCACTCGCGACGACGAACACCCCGGAGTCACCCTGCAGGTCGTCGTACGGCTCCTCGTCGAGCGCGCGGTCGACCTCGGCCGGCGTCGCCGCCCGCCCGTACCACCGCGACGCGACCTCCGTCAGGTAGGCCCGCACGATCGCGTCGGCCCGGCCTGCGCCAGGTTGCTCCGTCTCGATGGTCATCGCTTCCCTTGCGTGGCCGCAGCCGGGTCAGCGGGAAGCGGTCGCCTCGCGCGCGGCGGCTTCCGCCGCGACCCAGGCGAGCATGCCGCACTTGACGCGCATGACGAACTTGGAGACGCCGTGGAAGGCGACGAGGTCCTCGAGGACGTCCTCGTCGGGCTCACCAACGCCGCGCGAGCGCATCATGGTGCGGAACTCCTCGGTCAGTGCGAGGAACTCGGGCACGGTGCGGCCGACCGCCATGTCGGTGAGGACGGATGCCGAGGCCATCGAGATCGAGCAGCCGTCGCCCTGCCAGGCGAGCCCGGCGATGCGGTCGGTGCCGGGTTCGAGCCGCAGGCTGACCGTGATCTCGTCGCCGCACGTGGGGTTCCGCTCGAAGTGCGAGGCATCCGCGTCGGGCATCGCGCCGTCGCCGTGCCGCGCTTTCGCGTGGTCGAGGATGACCTGCTGGTACAGGCTGTCGAGGGCGTTCACGCGGACGCTCCGAAGTAGTCGCGGACCTCGGCGACGGCTGCGAGGAACCGGTCGACGTCGTGGTCGGTCGTGTACACGTAGGTGCTCGCCCGGCTCGTGGCGACGAGTCCGAGGCGGCGGTGCAGGGGCTGGGCGCAGTGGTGACCGGAACGCACGGCGATGCCCTGCGCGTCGAGGTACTGCGAGACGTCGTGCGCGTGCACGCCGTCGACGTCGAACGCGACCAGGCCGGAGCGCGGGACGCCGGCGGGCGGGCCGACCACGCGGATGCCGGGCACAGCGGCGAGACCGTCGAGCATCCGGCGGGCCAGGTGCTCCTCGTGGGCACGGACACGTTCCATGCCGATGCCCTGCAGGTAGCGGACGGCCTCGGCGAGGGCGACCGCCTGGGAGACGGGCTGCGTTCCGGCCTCGAACCGCTCGGGTGCCGGCATGAACTCGGAGCCCTCCATCGTCACGGTGGTGATCATCGAGCCACCGGTGCGGAACGGCGGCAGGGCGTCGAGCAACTCGGCACGGCCCCAGAGCACGCCGATGCCGTTCGGGCCGAGCATCTTGTGCCCGGAGAACGCGGCGAAGTCGACCCCGAGCTGCTGCACGTCGAGGGGACGGTGCGGTGCGGACTGGCAGGCGTCGAGCACGACGAGGGCGCCGCGGGCGTGGGCGAGACCGACGACCTGCTCGACGGGGGCGATCATCCCGGTGACGTTCGAGACGTGCGAGAACGCGACGACCTTCGTGCGGTCGGTGATCAGGGCCGCGGCGTCGTCGGCGGTCCAGGTGCCGTCGTCGGCGACCGGGATCCAGCGCAGGGTGGCACCGGTCAGCGCGGCGAGCTCCTGCCACGGCACGAGGTTGGCGTGGTGTTCGGCCTCGGTCACGAGGATCTCGTCACCGGCGCCCAGGCGGAAGCGCTCGGCGTCGGCACCGCCGCGGCCACGGCTGGCGTTGGCCATGCCGTAGGCGACGAGGTTGAGGGCATCGGTGGCGTTCGCGGTCCACACCACCTCGGTCGAGGCGGCGGCTCCGATGAAGCCGGCGACGGTGGCGCGGGCGTCCTCGTAGGCGTCGGTGCTGAGCGCCGCGAGCGTGTGGGCCCCGCGGTGGACGGCGGCGTTGTCGTGTTCGAGGAACCGGCGCTCGGCATCGAGGACCTGGCGGGGGCGTTCAGCCGTCGCCCCGGAGTCCAGGTACGCCAACGGCTGCCCGTTCACGTCCTGCGCGAGGATCGGGAAGTCCCGCTTGATCGCCTCGACCTCAGTCTCGGTGAGCGGCTGGTTCGGCGCCACGACTGTCACGTCTCGTCCTCCTGGTGCTGCTGTCCGGAGCAACCCGTCCATGGTGTCCGTTGTTCCCGACCACGTCCAGTCGGCACGGCGACGGCCCAGGACCACGCCGCGTCCTGGGCCGTGCACGTTGCTCGCTACTCGTTGCCGATCTTCTTGTCCGCAGCGTCGCGGGCACCGTCGATCTTGTCGTCGTACTTGCCGCCCGTGGCCTTCTTGACCGCGTCGGCCACGCCGCCGAGCACCTTGTCGCTGACGCCCTCGGCCTTCTCGCTCTTCAGGGCGTCCTGGACCTTGCCGTCCTGCAGGAACTCCTGGGCCTTCTTCGTGATGTCGTCGAACCCCGCCATCGGCTGCTCCTCGTCTCGGTGCGGAGCCCGTCGCTCCGTCCTGGCGCCGACAGTAGGCCGCCGGGCAGCCGGCCGTACCGGAACGCTCGGGGTCTTCACACCATCTGGGCGCTGCGACGGCGGGCGAGCACGTACCCGACGGCGACCGCGCCGGACACCGCGAGCAACGAGGGCACGAGGATGTCGGTGCCCTGCTGGGTGAACTCGACGACCAGCACGAGGGCGGTGAACGGTGCCCGCATGGTGGTGGCGAGGAAGGCCGCGGCACCGACGAACGCGAAGGCCGCCAGGCTCGGACCGTCGGCCGGCCACAGCAGCAGCCACGCACCGCCCAGGCCACCGCCGATCGCCGAACCGATGGCGATCGACGGGGTCAGCGTGCCACCGACCGCACCGGCCCCGATGGTGGCCGAGGTGGTCACGGTCCGCAGGACACCGAGCAGCAGCAGGAGCACGATCGGCGAGAGGCCGGCGAACGAGGCGTCGTCCAGCGTGGTGTTCATCGCGACGAGGCCGAGCGCCCGACCGTTGCCGAGGATCTCCGGGAACGGGATCGCGATGAGCCCGACCATCGCGAAGACCACCGGCAGCACGACGAGCAGGTGCCAGCCCTTCGGGGCGATGCCCTGCAGCCGGTTGGTCAGCTTGACGAACCCGACCCCGGCGAGCCCCAGCACGGGGCCCACGACGACCGCCCAGACGAGCAGCGACGGCGACAGGTGCATCGCGGGCACGTGGTACAGCACCTCGTCCGGGATCACGAGCCGGGCGGTGATGGCGGCGACCGCACTCGTGGCGAAGGCGGGCAGGGCGGTCGCGAAGCTGATCTCCCCGAGCAGGACCTCGACCGCGAACAGCGCCCCACCGAGGGGCACGTCGTACACGGCGGCGAGGCCGGCCGCGGCACCGCAGGCGACGAGGATCTTCGTCTCGCGTGCGGTCAGCCCCGCACGACGGGTGACGAGTTGGGCGAGCCAGGCCCCGACCTCACGCGGCGCGACCTCCTTGCCGATGGACGCGCCGAGCCCCACGGCCAGGATCTGGATGCCGGCGTTCGCGAGCGTCGCCAGGGCCGGCATTCGCTTGCCGTCGACGGCCGCGGTGACCGAGACGATCGAGCGCCCCCACCGACGGAGCGCCCACCAGGCGAACCCCGTCAGGACGCCGGCCGCGGTGAGCGCGAGGAACCGGTTCAGCCCGGACGGTGCGTCGGCGGCCTCGAGGTGCCCGCCGAACCCGTACCCGAAGGCGACGAACTGGATGAGCTGGAGCGCGAGCCAGACCGCGATGCCGGCGATGCCGCCGGAGACGCCCACCAGGGCGGTGACGACGGCGAGCTTGAGGGCCCAGACCGGGGTCGCGTGTCCGGAGTGCGGCATGACCGGAAGCCTAACGGGCTGGACGCACCCGATGACGGACGGGGACGGGCCCGCCGGACGCGGGACGGGCCTCCAGGGCGGGCGCCCCGACCACCCGCCGTCAGACGGCCGTCACCCGGAACGGCACCACGCAGTCGGCCGGCATGAGCGGTGGCTGCAGGCCGACGGTGCCGAGCACCCGGCCGCTGAACACCCGCGGGCCGGACCACCAGTCCGGTCGCACCAGGTCGTGGCCGTCGCCGATGACCACGGGGTCGACGCGGTACGCCGTGTCGGGGTCGAGGTCGCGGAAGGTGACCCGGCCGGTGCCGGAGACCTCGGAGCGGCCGATGCCGGCGAGGAAGAAGACGGCCTGCCGCCGGTCCGGCGCGACCGTGCCGTACACGAGCCGCGCGTCGTCGACCTCGTCGGACCGCACCAGGTCACCGCCGTGCAGGAGCGGGCGGAGCTCTCGGTACAGCGCGATCCACTCGGTGAGCGCGGCGGACTCGTCGGCGGTCGCGCCGGCCAGGTCCCACTCGATGCCGAGGTGCCCGACCAGCGCCGTGCCGGCACGGAAGGCGAGGTCGTGGACGCGACCGGTCGTGTGGTTCCGGCCGCTCGCGATGTGCGACCCGAGCAGCTCCGGCGGCAGGAGCTGCTGCGTCCACCGGTGCATCTGCTGGCGCTCGAGCGGGTCGATGTCGTCGGACACCCACACCCGCGCGGTGTGCTCGATGACGCCGAGGTCGACCCGACCGCCACCCGACGAGCACGACTCGATCTCCAGGGACGGGAACCGCTCGCCGAGCGTCGCCATGAGCCGGTACGCGGCGAGGGTCTGCTCGTGGACCGCAGCGCCGCCGCCCGGGAACCCCGCCTCGACGAGGTCGCGGTTGTGGTCCCACTTCACGGCGTCGACCGCGTACTCGCCGATGATCGCCGTCATCCGTTCGAGCACGTGGTCGAAGGCCTCGGGGATCGCCAGGTTGAGCACCTGCTGGTCGCGGGACCGGGCGGGCAGCCGACCGTCGGCCTGCAGGATCCACTCCGGGTGGGCGCGGGCGAGGTCGCTGTCCTCGTTCACCATCTCGGGTTCGAACCACAGGCCGAACTCCATGCCGAGCGCACGGACGCGGTCGACCAGGGGGCCGAGTCCGTCCGGCCAGACGTCCTCGTCGACGTACCAGTCACCGAGGCCGGCGTGGTCGTCGCGGCGGCCGCGGAACCAGCCGTCGTCGAGCACGTAGCGTTCGACGCCGAGGGCTGCGGCACGTTCGGCGAGGTCGACGAGGCGGGCCAGGTCGTGGTCGAAGTACACGGCCTCCCACACGTTGATCGTCATCGGGCGGGGCGTCGTCGGGTGCTGCGGGCGGCTGCGGAGCCAGCGGTGGAACCGTCGGGCCTGGTCGTCGAGGCCGTCACCGTGGGCGAAGTACACCCACGGCCCCTCGTACGTGGTGCCGGTGGCGAGCCGGACCTCGCCGGATAGCAGGAGTTCGCCGCCGCCGATGACCTGGCGGCCGGTGGCGAGCCGTTCGGCGTGGTGCCGGTGGTTGCCGCTCCAGGCGGTGTGGACGCCCCAGACCTGGCCGTGCGCGAAGCCGAAGCCCGGCTCCCCCACCGTCAGCACGGTCGCGGCGTCGGTGCCGGTGCGGCCCTTCCGGCCCTCGCGCTGGTGGGTCCCCACGACGAGTTCGCGGCGCTGCGGGGTCCGCTCCTTGCCCCAGCGGCCGGCGAAGTCCAGGATCTCGCGGGCCCCCGACGGGATCGGCATCGCGAGCGTCAGGTCGTCGACGGTGTAGACGCCGTCGGCGGTGTTCGTCACGCCCGCGCGGGCCCGCACGAGCCCGGAGCCGAGCATCTCGATGGTCACCCGGACCGTGAGCCCGGCGGTGGTGTCCTCGGCGTCGGCGGTGACCGTGGTGTCGGTGACCACGAGCGACGTCACCGTGAACGCGGGCGACCAGTCGGCGCCGTCACGGTGCCCGGCGAGCCCCGGACGACCGCTCCAGCCCCGGTGCGGCTCGGGCAGCACCGACAGGCGGACCGGGTCGTCCATCTCGTTCGGTGCGACGGGCGCGACGTCGGCGTCGGCGAGGGCCGTCAGCGCCTCGGTGTCGAGCGGTCCGAGTGCCGCTCCCCAGTGCACGACGGCGGGGAGCGCGTCGTCGCGGCAGTCCAGGACGAGCGAGACGCCACCGGCGGTCAGGTGGACGAGTTCGTGCGGCATGCGGGCTCCAGTCGGCGTCGTTGCACGTCAGAGCTTTCCGGTCCGAGGCCGTCCGCTGCAAATCCAGCCGCGGCGCGGCTCCGGTTGCCGCGCGGCTCCCGTTGCCGCGCGGCTCCCGCTGCGGCGCGGCTCAGAACCAGCGCTTGACCTTGAACACCACGTACAGGATCGCGGCGAACAGGACCATCGCGACGATCGACAGCGGGTACCCCCACGTCCAGCCGAGTTCGGGCATGTGCGTGAAGTTCATCCCGTAGATCGCGGCGATGAGCGTCGGCGCGAACAGGATCGCCGCCCAGCCGGAGATCTTCTTCGTGTCGTCGTTCTGCTTCTGCGCCGCCAGGGTGGAGTCGACGGTCAGGGCGTTCTGCAGCAGCTGCCGGAACGTGTCGAGTCGCTCCACGACCCGGATCGCGTGGTCGAGGACGTCGCGGAACCGCCGCTGCATCTCGATCGGCAGGTGGTACTTCTCGGCGCCGCGGTGCAGGTTCTCGATCATGTAGACGAGTGGACGTGCCGCACGCTGGAAGTCGACGACCTCGCCGAACAGCTCGTACACGCGACGGGACACCCCGGCCTCACCGGAGAACAGCTGGTCCTCGATCTGGTTGATGTCCTCTTCGAGTCCGTCGATCACCGGCACGTAGCCGTCGACGATGGAGTCCATCAGCGCCCAGAGCTGCGCCTGCGGGCCGACGGTCACCAGTCCCGGCTTGCCGCTCAACCGCTGCAGCGCCCGGGGAACGGTCTGCTTGCCCCGGGGGTCGGCCTTCACGACGGCGAGGAAGAAGGTCTCACCGACGAAGGCGTGCACCTCGCCGAACGCCACCTCTTCCTGCTGGTCGTTGTACAGCGCCGGCTTGAGCACCACGAACAGCGTCGAGCCGTAGCGCTCGAGCTTCGGTCGCTGGTGCCCCTCGGCGGAGTCCTCGACGGCGAGCTCGTGCAGGCCGAGGGCGACCGCGACGTCGCCGAGTTCCTGCGCGTCGGGCTGGTGCAGGACGATGCACGCGCTGGCACCCTGCTCGTCGAGCATCCGGAAGGTGTCGTCGAGGGACGGACTCGCGATCGGGGCGATCCGGTCGATGTAGACGGTGTTCAGTTCGACGCTCACGCGCCCACCGTACGCAGGGTGGCCGGTCTCCGGCCTGGAGGCCCGTGGCACGCCGCCGTGCACCCCACGTCCTGCCTGAACGCGCGCTGCACGACCGCCACTACCGGCCGCCTACGGTGCAGGTCATCAGCATGCTGACGAAAGGGACTGTCATGAAGAGGATCTGGAAGCGCATCGCGGTGGCCGTGAGCGCGGTCGTCGCCGTCATCGGCGCGTACGTCGGGTCTGGCGCTGCCGGCGGCACGCCCATCCAGGACGCCGCCGGTGGCGCCCTGTCGGCGTCCTCGACCGCGATCGCCCCGGACGGCCCGGCATTCTCGATCTGGAGTGTCGTCTACGCCGGGCTCATCGGCTACGCGGTGCTGCAGCTCTTCCGCACCGCGAACGACGAGCGGCACGAGCGGCTGGTGGTGCCGGCGGTGCTCTCCCTGCTGCTCAACGCCGCGTGGATCCTGTCCGTGCAGTTCGGGTTCCTGTGGGCGAGCGAGCCGATCATCGTCGCGCTGCTCGTCGTGCTGATCTGGACGTTCACGATCCTGCGCCGGACCCCGTCCCGCGGGGTCGTCGAGGCGATCCTGACCGACGGCACGTTCGGGCTCTACCTCGGGTGGGTCTGCGTCGCGACGGCCGCCAACACCGCTGCGGTGCTGACGGCGGCGGGCTTTCGGGGCTTCGGACTCGGGCAGGATCCGTGGGGCGTGGTCGTCGCCGCGGTGGCCGGGCTCGTCGGGGTCCTCATCGCGCTGTGGGGCCGGGGACGCCTGGCACCGATGGCCTCGGTCGCGTGGGGCCTGGCGTGGGTCGCCGTGGCCCGGTTCGAGGGGCCGCTCGTCTCCGTGCCGACGGCCGTCGCGGCCGTGGTGGCTGCGGCGGCCGTGGTCGTCGTGACCGTGGTGGTGCGTGCCCGCGCCGGCTGGGTCGGCGGGCGTGCCGGTCGGGCGGCGGCCCCGGTGGCGGTCTGACGCGCGCCCGGACCGTGAGAGCGACAGTGCTCACGGCTCCGCGCCCGACAGGGCCGTGAAACCGACAGTTCCCCGCCGATGTTCGGCGGGGAACTGTCGCTTTCGCGGGGGGCGGGGGGCGGGCGGACGGCCGGGCCGCCAGGCGCCCACGGCCTCAGCGCGACGACGCGGTGGACGCCACCAGGCCGTGCGCGGCGGCGACCGCGGCGTTCGTGACCCGGCCGGCGTGCACGTTCAGGCCGGCGGCGAGTGCGGGGTCGGCCTCGAGCGCGGCCTCCCAGCCCCGGTCGGCGATCGCGACGGCGTACGGCAGCGTGGCGTTCGTCAGCGAGATCGTGCTCGTGCGCGGGACGGCGCCGGGCATGTTCGCCACGCAGTAGTACACGGTGTCGTGCACGGCGAACGTGGGGTCGTCGTGGGTGGTCGGGTGGGAGCCCTCGAAGCAGCCGCCCTGGTCGATCGCGATGTCGACCAGCACCGAGCCCGGCCGCATGTCGGCGACCATCGCGTCGGTGACGAGCTTCGGCGCCGACGCCCCGGGGATGAGCACGGAGCCGATCACCAGGTCGGCGTCGCGCAGGGCCTCGGCGATGGCGTGCGCCGAGGAGCGCAGGGTCGTGACGCGGCCGTCGAACCGGGCGTCCAGTGCCCGGAGCCGCGGCAGGCTGATGTCGAAGACGGTGACGTCGGCACCCATGCCGAGCGCCATCGTCGCGGCGTGCTCCCCCGCGACGCCGCCGCCGATGACGACCACGCGGCCCTTCGGCGTGCCGGGGACCCCGCCGAGCAGCAGCCCTCGCCCCCCGTTCGTGCGCATCAGGTGGAACGCGCCGACCTGGGCGGACAGTCGTCCGGCGACCTCGGACATCGGCGACAGCAGGGGCAGCGAGCGGTCCGGCAGCTGCACGGTCTCGTAGGCGATCGCCGTCGCGCCCGAGTCGACGAGCGCGTCGGTCAGCGGTCGGTCGGCGGCGAGGTGGAGGTAGGTGAAGAGCACCTGGCCCGGCCGGATCATCGGGTACTCCGACGCGACCGGCTCCTTCACCTTGAGGATCAGCTCGGCGCGCTCCCACACCTCGGCCGCGGTGTCGACGATCGTGGCGCCTGCGGTGCGGTACTCGTCGTCGGTGAAGGCCGAACCGGACCCGGCGCCGGCCTGCACCAGCACCTGGTGGCCGTGTGACCCGAGTTCGGCGACGCCAGCCGGAGTGGCGGCGACGCGGTACTCGTTGTTCTTGATCTCGGTGGGGACGCCGATGCGCATGCTGACTCCTTCGTGGGCGGTGCGTTCGTCCCGTCCATTCAGCACCGGATTCGCCCACAGCAGCGCTGAGCCGAACATCCGGACAGCGGCAGCGCGATCCGTGTCACGAGATTCGGCGGAGCAGTCCGCAACAGCAGTCGGTCAGTGCCCGCGCAGCGACTCGCTCGGCAGCTCCCCGAAGCGGCTGCGGTAGGTCGCCGAAAAGCGTCCGAGGTGCCCGAAGCCCCACGTCCGCGCGATCTCGGCAACGGTCGTGTCGTCCAGTGCACCGCCGACCAGGTCGGTCCGGGCACCGTCGAGTCGTACGCCGCGCAGGAGTTCCCCCGGCGTCTGGTCGAGGTGCCGACGGAGCGACTGCTGCAGTCCGCGCGGGCTGAGCCCGGCCGCCGCGGCGATCTCCGGTGTGCCGATCGCTTCGCGCGCGTGCTCGTGCACGAACTCGAGTGCCCGGCGCAGGCGGTCGTGCTCCGGCCCACTGCCGGACACCGTCGCACGCCACCTGTTGCGCCGCGGGAACGCCCGGATCGCCGCGGCCGCGAAGGCCTCGGCGATGTCGTACTGCACCATCGGGCTCATCGCCCGTTCGACGTCGAGCCACGTGGCCGAGTACTTCCGCACCACCGACCGCCACAGTGCGATGCCGTCGGCCGTCGGGCGGCGCATCGGCTCGAAGGCGAAGTCGTCGTCACCGGCCACGGCTCGGACGAAGTCGCGGTCCAGGTGCACCAGGTTCAGAGCGATGTCGTGGTGGTGCAGCGCGTACGGCTCGGCGAAGGGCAGCACGACGGGCACACCGGCCTCGAGCTCGAACGTCTCGCCGCCTGTGGTGATCCGGCTCGAGCCGGACCGCATCCAGGCGACCAGGAACTCGTCGTCGACCTGGCTCTCGCTGCGCAGGTCGACCATGAACCGCGACGAGCGCAGCGACATCCGCTCGTCACCGACGCCGGCGAAGTCCCAGTGGGCGTTCTCGTGGGTGCGCCGGACGACGGGTGCACGGAAGTCGTAGTCGCCCGTGAAGAACGCGAGCGCCTGGTCGACGTCGCTGCCGACCATCCGCCGGAAGTACCGCTGACCGGGCTGTTCGAGAGAAAGCACCATGGTCGAGAACCTAGGACGGACCACCGACAAACTGCGTCAGGTCCTGACTCAGGGCTGCAGGATCGCCTGCCCCACGCTCTCGTCCAGGATCAGGTCCGTGATGAGCCCGGCGGCCAGCGCGCCCCGCAGCGACGCCGCCTTCGACCGCCCGGCAACGACGCAGACCCGCCGCGGCGCGCGCTTGATCGTGTCGAGGTCCGGAGCGCCGGCCCGTGCGTTCACCCCGATGTCCTTCCACGAGCCGTCCGCCCGGTAGAACACCGTCGAGACGTCGCCGACGACAGCCGCCTGCGTGAGCTCGTCACGGTCCTCGGGGTCGAGGTACCCGCCGGAGTACACGTGCGAGGGCACCGGGGCCTGCGGGGCACCGACACCGAACACCACGAGGTCCATCCGCTCGTGCAGGTCGAGCACGCGGCGGATCGAACGTTCCCGGAACAGGGCCTCCTTCGTCGCGGGGTCGTCGAAGAACGCCGGCACCGGGAACTGCTGCACGAACGCGCCGTAGGCCTCACCGAACCGGCGCAGGATCTCGGACGCGTAGACGATCCCGGTGGTCCGGGTGTTCGCGGCGCCGTTGATCTGCACGATCGTCGAGCCGTGGGTGGTCTTCGGCACCAGGTAGCGGCTGACCGCGCTCACGGTCGAGCCCCACGAGATCCCGATGACCATGTTGGACTCGACGTACTGCGTCAGGATCCGGGCGGCGGACAGCGCGACCCGCTCGAGCCGGTCGACGTCGCTCGTGTGGTCCGGCACCGGGACGACGTGCGCGTGCACCCCGAAGCGGGAGCGGATGCTCCGGCTCAGCGCAGCGGCCTGGTCCAGGGGCGACCGGATCTGGATGTCGACGAGCCCGGTGTCCCTGGCGTACTTCAGCAGCCGCGACACCGACGAGCGCGAGGTGCCGAGTTCGTCGGCGATCGCGTCCATCGTCAGGTCCTGCAGGTAGTACAGGTGGGCGGCGCGCAGCGCCTGCTGCGTGCGCATGGGCTGAGCCGCATCGCTCATGGTGCTCCGATCTGTCGAACGCAACCATGCACGGACGTGCAGGGCCTCTGCAACCCCTGCCGCGCCTCCTGACCGCCGCGTCGGGCCTGGACGACACGTGTGCTGCACGTTCGTGCACGCGAGTTGCCCGCCCCGTCGAACGAGCGCACGATCGATCCTGACCCCACGAACAGACGAAGGAAGCGACGAACCATGTCGAAGAAGACACAGCCCCGGAACACGGTGACCGCCCTCACCGAGCGCCCGAACGCGCAGGTCCTCGTCGTCGGCGGCGGCATCAACGGCATCGCGACGTTCCGCGACCTGGCGCTCCAGGGCGTCGACGTCGCCCTGGTCGAGCGTGGCGACTACGCCTCCGGCGCGTCCGCGGCCTCGAGCCACATGATCCACGGCGGCATCCGCTACCTGGAGAACGGCGAGTTCCGCCTGGTGCGCGAGAGCGTGCAGGAGCGCAACGGCCTGATCCGCATCGCCCCGCACTACGTCAAGCCGCTGCAGACGACCATGCCGATCTTCTCGACGTTCTCCGGCATCATGAACGCCCCGCTGCGCATGCTGACGCACAAGCAGCGCTCCACCAAGGAGCGCGGCGCGATGCTCATCAAGATCGGCATGACGATCTACGACTCCTTCTCGCGCGACGGCGGCTCCGTCCCGAAGCACGTCTTCCGCACCAAGAAGGCCGCGCTCGAGGACATGCCCGCCCTCAACAAGGACCTGAAGTACACGGGTACCTACTACGACGCGAGCGTGCACGAGCCCGAGCGCCTGGCCCTCGACGTCCTGAAGGACGGCCTGGCCGCCGGAGCCGACAAGGCACGCGCCGTCAACTACGTCGAGGCAGCCGGCACCCGCGACGGCGGCGTCCTGCTGCGTGACCGTGAGACCGGCGACGAGTTCGTCTTCACGGCCGACGTCGTGATCAACGCCTCCGGCCCCTGGACCGACCTGACGAACGAGGCGTTCGGCGGCGAGACGAAGTTCATGGGCGGCACGAAGGGCTCGCACATCGTCGTGCACAACGACGAGCTGCTCGAGGCCACCAAGGGCCGCGAGCTGTTCTTCGAGAACGACGACGGCCGCATCGTCCTCATCTACCCGCTCAAGGGCCGGGTCCTCATCGGCACGACCGACATCGACGCCGACCCCTCGAAGCCGGTCACGACGACCGACGAGGAGATCGACTACTTCTTCGGGCTCGTCAAGCACGTGTTCCCGCAGATCGACGTCACCCGCGACCACATCGTCTACAGCTACTCCGGCATCCGCCCGCTCCCCCGCCACGAGGACACCGCCCCCGGCTTCGTGTCCCGTGACTACCGGATCGTGGACACCCAGATCGCGGGGCTGCCGAAGTCGACCGTGCTGTCGCTCGTCGGTGGCAAGTGGACGACCTTCCGTGCCCTCGCTGCACACCTGTCCACCGAGGCGACGACCAAGCTCGGCATGAGCCGCAAGGTCGACACCACCGGCATGCCCATCGGCGGTGGCAAGGAGTTCCCGACCACCGACGCCCAGCGCGCCCTGTGGATCAAGTCGCACCGCGACGGCCTGGACGAGTCCCTGGTCGAGGGCCTGCTCGAGCGGTACGGCACCCGTGCCGCCGAGGTCGTGGACGTCCTGACCGACGGCCCGGTCGAGCCGCTCGAGTCCGACCCGTCGCTCACCCGCGCCGAGGTCGCGTACTTCGCCCGCCACGAGCAGGCCGTCCACCTGGTCGACGTCGTCCTGCGCCGCACGAACCTGGCGTTCGTCGGCGGGGTCACGATCGACCTGCTCGACGAGCTGGCCGACGTGCTCGCCGAGGCGCTCGGTTGGACGACCGAGGAGCGCGCGGACGAGGTCCAGCGCACGCTCGACGTGCTGCGTGAGTCGCACGGCGTGATCGTGCCGCTGACGTCCGCGTCGGCGTCGGCGTCGCAGCTCGCGTAGTCGACGCGACCAGCAGACAGACGGGAGGCCCGGTACCAGCTGGTACCGGGCCTCCCGTCTCGGCCGTCACCCCGCTGGCGCGGTGCGCCGGTACCGGGGGGTGGGGCCCACCTCCCGTCCGTCTGCTGGTCGCGTCAGAACCGCTCGCCGGTGGGGTCGAGCGCCGTGCGGTCGATGAGCTGGTCGCCGCCGACCGGCTCGCCTTCCCAGTCGACCAGGCGCCAGCCGTCGGCGAACGAGCCCTCGAGTTCGACGATGCCGGTGTTCTCCAGGTGGCGCTTGGTGCCGAAGTGGTCCGGGGTGTTCTGCGCAGCTGCGCTCGCCCACGTGCGGATCGCGGCACCGTGACTGACGGCGGCGGCGACCGCGACCCCGGTGGTCTCGATCTGCCGGACGGCGTCGTCGTAACGCTCGAAGAACTCGGTGCCGCTCTCGGCACCGGGCATCCGGGTCGTGCGGTCGCCGCCGGACCAGCCGTGCACGGTGGAGATGTAGGTCTGCACGGACACCGTGTCGCTCTTGCCCTGCGTGTCACCCGCCTCGATCTCACGCAGGCCCGGCAGCACCACGGGCTCGAGGCCCAGCGAGGCCGCGAGGGGCGCCGCGGTGATCTGCGTGCGGACCATCGACGACACGAACAGTCGCTCGATCCCCCGGTCGGCGAGCGCTGCGGGCAGGGCGTCAGCCTGCTGCTGCCCGAGCTCGGTCAGCCCCGGTCCGGGCACCACGGCATCGAGGATGCCGTGCACGTTCGCGGGGGTCTGGCCGTGGCGGATGAACAGCAGTCGCATGCCGCCACCCTACGGACCGCCGCTGACGTCAGCCCTGCCGGGTGTTCCAGCGGGGGTTCTCCTTGTTGATGACGTAGACGCGGCCCCGGCGTCGGACCACCTGCGAGCCGGGGATCTTCTTCAGGGCCTTGAGGGAGTTGCGGACCTTCACGACGAGCCTCCTTGTTGATAACCGTTTTCAGTTACAGTAGCGGACATGCGTGCTGCTGCCATCACCCTCGTCACCGCCCTGCACCGGGTCGACGCCGACCGCGTCGCCGCCCGGATCTCGGACGGGCACCGGATGCACGTCGCCGGGAGTGCCTTCGCCACCGCCCGCGCCGTGGCCGACCGCGCCGACCAGCTCGACCGGGTCTGCGGGCCAGATGCGCCCCACGGGCTCGTCGTCACCCTGCACCCCGGGGCCGATGCGCGAGCCGTCGGCATGCTGCTCGCCAACGCGGCACGGTCCGAGATCGGCGACGACCGGGTGCTGCGGCACGTCGTCGGGGTGCTGCGGGCCGACGACGTCGCGCACCTGCTGTGGTCTGACGTCGACGACGCCTTCGTGGCCGCGGACCGGATGGCCGCACTCGTCGAGTACGCGACGGTGATCGCCCTCGACCGCATCGAACCGCTGTCCGGCCGTCGGCGACGGGCGCTCGTCTCGCTGCTGCACCGGATGGCGCCCCAGGCCGTGATCGTCGCCCTGCCTGCGATCCGCAGTGCCGCCGACCTGCCGGCCTCGAACGGTGGAGCCGCGCGGGTGCTCGCCACCGGTGCCGGCTGGATGCGGGCGCTGTCGAGCGGTGCGGACACGGGGCGTGAGGCCCGCGACGCCCTGGTCTCGATGCGCTACCGGGAACCGCTGCCGTTCCACCCCGGACGGCTGTCCTCCGTCATCGCCGAGGACCTGTCCGCCGGCGTGAACGGCCGCGTGCTGCGGTCGCGGGGGTTCTTCCGCCTGGCATCCCGGCCGGACCACGTCGGCTCGTGGTCGAGCTTCGGGTCGATGCTCGCGCTCGACCCCACCGCAAACCCGTCGTGGGACGCCGACGCCCCGATCGGGCAGGCGCTGTGGTTCGTCGGCGAGCAGCTCGACGTCCGGGCGATCGAGCGGGCGCTCGACGAGGCGCTGCTCACGCCGTCCGAGCTGCTCGCCGGGCCGGACGTGTGGCGCGGCTGGCCGGACCCGTTCCCGGTGTGGCCCGCGGTGGACCCTGCGTCGGAGCACCGGCACGAGTGAGGGGGCGGGCGGGTGCGGCGGGTGCGTGCGTGCGTGCGTGCGTGCGTGCGTGCGCATGTTCCGACAGAACACGCGTCGATCGACACGTGGATCGTCGCAGTATGCGCACGCATCCGGTGCTTGTGCATCTTCCGACAGAACACGCGTCGATCGACACGTGGATCGTCGCAGCATGCGCACGCACAGACGGGAGGCGCAGCGCCGGTCGGACCTGCACCGCGCCTCCCGTCCGTGGTCGCGTCTCGAGCGCCCCCAGCGTCAGCGCGTCGGCACGGCCTCGGCGGCGGCGTCGCTTGCGGCCCGGGCCGCGTCCTGCGCTGCGAACGGCAGGTCACCGAGGTCCAGGTGCGGATTCGTGTCCTGCGTGAGCACGAGCTCCTTCGCCTCGTCCTCGGTCTCCACCGCCGGCATCGACCCGGGCAGCGGGCGCTGCGAGGACTCCTTCATGCAGAAGACACCGATCGCACCGACGACGCTCATCGCCATCAGGAAGTACGCCGGCGCGAGCTCGTCACCCGTCGCGGTGAGCAGCGCCTGCACGATCAGGGGCGTGGTCCCGCCGAACACCGCGATCGCGATGTTGTAGGCGAAGCCCATGCCGCCGTACCGCGTCGAGGTCGGGAACAGCGCCGGCAGCGAGGCAGCCTGGTTCGACACCCACAGTGCGGTCATCAGCGCGAGCAGCCCGAGGCCGGCGAGCGTCGACCACTGCGCCCCGTGCCCGATGAGCATGAACGCCGGCACGACGAGCACGACGGTGGTGGCGGCACCGATCCACATCACCACGCGGCGGCCGAGGCGGTCGGAGAGCTTGCCGGTCAACGGCAGCATCACCGCGAGCAGCAGGAGCACCGGGATCGTCAGCAGCGTGCCGTCGATGGCGGAGTACCCGAGCGAGTCGGTCAGGTACGTCGGCATGTACGAGGTCAGGGCGTAGCCCACGGTGTTCGACGCGGCGACGAGCATGATCGCGATGACGATCGGACGCCAGTGCTGACGGACCATCGCGACGACGTTGGCCGGACGCTCACCGTCGAACGACGCACGGGACTCGGTCGCTGCCTCCTGCGCGGCCTGGGTCGCCTGGAACACCGGCGACTCCTCGATCCGCAGGCGGAACCAGATCGCCACGACACCGATCACACCGGCGGCGAGGAAGGGGAACCGCCACCCGTAGGCGGTCATCGCCTCGTCACCCAGGGTGATCTGCAGCACCGAGACGACCGTGGCACCGAGCGCGAAGCCCAGGTAGCTGCCGAAGTCCAGGATGCTCGCGAAGAACCCGCGGCGGCGGTCCGGGGCGTACTCGGTGACGAAGGTCGTCGCCCCGGCGTACTCACCACCGGTCGAGAAGCCCTGCGCGAGCTTCAGCACGACGAGCAGGATCGGGCCGAGCACGCCGATCGTCGCGTACGCGGGGAGCGCGCCGATCAGGAACGTCGACGCCGCCATCATGATCAGCGTCGTGGCGAGCACCTTCTGCCGGCCGATCCGGTCACCGAGGCGTCCGAACACGATGCCACCGAGCGGCCGCGCGATGTACGTCGCCGCGAAGACCCCGAGGCTGAACAGGATCTGCACCGCGGGTTCGGCGGTCGGCAGGAAGACCTTCCCCATCGTGACGGCCAGGTAGCCGTACACACCGACGTCGTACCACTCCATGGTGTTGCCGACGACCATGCCGCTGACGGCTCGTCGCATCATGCTCGTGTCGACCACGGTGACGTCGCTCTCGCGCAGCCGCCGGTGCGGTCGGGGGTGGGTACTGCTGGGGTCGGAACCCATGCATCGCTCCTCGAGAAGATCGGTGGGCCGTCGGGAACCGGCCCAGAACAGCGAGCGACGTTACCGAGCAACCGAAATGTCATTGGCCGGTGATTCTCAGGGAACGGCGTGTCACCCGAACGGGGGCCGCCGCCGATCGGCAGCAGTCCGGCGGACCCGGAAGCTGAGTGACGAGGCCGTAACCTCGGCCCATGGCGATCGAACCGGAGACGAAGAACTGGACGTGGGTCATCGAGTCCGCGTGTCCCGAGTGCGGCTACGACGGCAGCGCGGTGACCGTCCGCGACGTGCCGGGCATCATCGACGAGAACACCGCCGCGTGGCCGGAGGTCCTGCGGCGCGACGACGTCCGTGACCGTCCGGGCGACCACACGTGGTCGCCACTCGAGTACGGCGCCCACGTGCGGGACGTGCACCGGAAGATGGCCGAGCGCCTCGAGCTCATGCTCACCGAGGACGCCCCGACGTTCCCGAACTGGGACCAGGACGCCACCGCCGTCGAGGCCCGCTACGGCGAGCAGGACCCCGCGGTCGTCGCCCGGGAGCTGCGGGAGTCGGCCGACCGCGCGGCCCGGGCCTTCGCGGCGCTGCCCGACGCAGTGCTCGAGCGCACCGGGCTCCGGTCCGACGGCAGCGCCTTCACCGTCGCGACGCTCGCCACCTACTACGCGCACGACCCGGTGCACCACCTGTGGGACGTGCGGCGCACGCTCTAGACCTGGGGACCACCGGCCGGGAGGCGCGGCGCGGCCCCGCCCCGCGCCTCCAGGCCGCCACCCGGTCACCCCGGCCCCGGGCGTACCGACCGAAACCAGGCGTACCTGCCAGAACCGGGCGTACCTGCCACGAAGAAACGACCAGGTATGCCCGAATCCGCCCTCCATCGCGCGCCTAGGGAAGGATCGGGCGCCGAGCCGGAGCGCTCAGGCGAGGGCGTCGAGCACGGCGCGCGCCGTCGCGGCGTCCGTCACCAGCTCGTTGACCAGTCCGCCCCGTACCGCGGCGACGATGCTCGTCACCTTGGCGCTGCCCACGGCGACCCCGACCGCGTGCGGCACGGTCGACAGGACCGCGCGCGAGGTCCGCACCATCCGGTCGCTGCCGGGGAACTCGATCGGCGAGCCGTCCGCGGCGTAGAAGTTCAGGCAGACGTCGCCGGCGGCACGGTCGAACGCGACGTCCTCGACCGGGATGCCCCGGGCCAGGGCGTCCCGTGTGTGAGTCGGCGCCCCGATGCCGAGGATCGCGCCCTTCGCCCGGCTCCAGAGCCCGACGACGTGCTGGAACGCCGGGTCCTCGTCGAGGGTGGACCGCATCACCGGGGACGGCAGTGCCTGGGCGAACAGGAACGCCGGGATCGCGCCGGAGTGCTCCGCGGCCGTCCGGGTGATCTCGTTCGTCTGGAACCACGGCATCGGGTCGGCCTGCCCGCCCACGGTCGGGACGAGCTGCACCCCGGGCATGGTCGGCATGCCGGACCGCGCGACGTCGTACACGGTGCGGCCGGACGACATCAGGACGGCGTCGCCGGGGACGAGCCCCATGCCCTCGACCGCGGCGGCCAGCGGTGCCGCCAGGTCGGCGCCGAGCGTGGCCGCGTGGGTGACGGCGGCGAGGTGCACCGCGCGGAGCCCGAGCACGACCTGCAGCCGTTCGGCGAGCGCCACGGTCTCGTCCTGGAACGGGTCGACGACCTCGATGCGGACGAGTCCGGCCTTGCGGGCCTCGGCCACGAGCCGCGAGACGGTCGGGCGCGAGACCCCGAGGCGGGAGGCGATCTCGACCTGCGTGGCGTCCTCGAGGTAGTACATCCGCGCCGCCTGGTAGACGGTGTCCAGCGGGAACCGGGTGCGGGCTCCGTCCGGGGTGGGGGTCTCGGCCGACATGGTGCGATGCTACTGCCACACGCGACGCAGAAATTGTGTGCTGGACAGATGTCCACGGCCGTCGCAGACTGGTCCGGGAGCGCCCGGCACCCCGTGGCGCGGGAGGAGCACAGACATGACGTACCGTCTCGTGATCGGGTCCGACGACGCCGGGTTCGACTACAAGGAGATCATCAAGGCCGACCTGCTCGCCGACGACCGGGTGTCCGACGTGCGGGACGTCGGCGTCGACGCGGACGGCCACACCGCGTACCCGCACGTGGCGGTCGACGCCGCACGGCTGGTGGCGGAGGGCGAGGCCGACCGGGCGATCCTGATCTGCGGCACCGGGCTGGGCGTGGCGATCAGCGCCAACAAGGTGCCGGGCATCCGCGCCGTCACCGCGCACGACTCCTACAGCGTGGAGCGCTCGGTCCTGTCGAACGACGCCCAGGTCCTCTGCATGGGGCAGCGGGTCGTCGGCATCGAGCTCGCGCGTCGCCTGGCGAAGGAGTGGCTCGGCTACACCTTCGACACCTCCAGCGCGAGCGCCGAGAAGGTCGACGCGATCTGCGCGTACGACGGCAGCGCTCCCGCGGGCGTGGACGCCCAGGCGTAGGACCCACGCGCAACGCCCAGCTGCCTGTCGGGGGCCGGACGTACGGTACCGACGACTCAGATGCTCCACGAGGGGAACCCGATGAAGAAGTCAGCCTGGCTACCAGCCGTCATCGCTCCGGTCGTCGTGGCCGGCGCCGTTGCCGCCCCGGTGATCGCGAACGCCGCGAACGACCCGATCGCGGGGACGAACCCCAGCGCGGCGGCCGTCATCGCCAGCATCGCGAAGTCGTCGGACGCCCAGTACTCGGGCAAGCTCTCGCAGAC
Organism: Curtobacterium sp. BRB10; assembly: GCF_031844325.1. Taxonomy (NCBI): domain Bacteria; kingdom Bacillati; phylum Actinomycetota; class Actinomycetes; order Micrococcales; family Microbacteriaceae; genus Curtobacterium; species Curtobacterium sp. BRB10. Next base: position 395,368 of record NZ_JAUZVA010000001.1, on the reverse strand, counting down.
GAGCGCGCTCGGTCTCCCCGAACTGCCCACCGGTTCCGGCGGCTCCTCGCTCGAGGGCGACGCCGCCGACGTGCTCGGGCTGCTCACCGCATCGCACACCGCCCGTGTCTACGTCGACGGCCCCGACAAGCAGCGCGTCCAGCTGACGCAGCAGCTCGCCGAGCAGGACGTCGTCCGCAACGGCTCGGATGTCTGGACCTGGGACTCGAAGGAGCGCACGGCCACGCACGTGACCCTGCCGAGCGACATCGCGAAGGACCCGCGGGACGGCACGACCACCCCGGCCGACATCGCGGAGCAGGCCATCGACGCGATCACCCCGACCACCACCGTGTCGAAGCCGACCGAGGTCAGCGTCGCCGGACACGACGCGTGGCAGATCACCCTGACGCCGAAGTCGTCCGACACCCTCGTCGGAGCCGTCCGGCTGGCCGTCGACCAGCAGACCGGACTCCCGCTCCGCGCGAGCGTCGAGGCCGCGGGCGCGGACGACCCCGCGGTGCAGGTCGGTTTCACGAGCCTCGACTACGGCGCCCCGGCGGCCCGGCTCTTCGACTTCTCCCCGCCGTCGAACGCGAAGGTGACCGAGAAGGACCTGTCCGGGGCCGGATCCCACACGAAGGGTGAGCACGGCGACCACCGTGGCACCCCGAGCGGTGACGAGCCGACGTTCACCGGCACGGGCTGGAGCACCATCGCCGAGCTCCCCGCCGGCACGGTCGACCGGTCCGGGCTCGAGGGCGAGGCCTCCGGCCTGCTCGACCAGCTGACGAAGCCCGTCGACGGCGGCCGTGCCGTGCAGACGTCGCTCGTCTCGGTCTACCTGACCGACGACGGCCGCGTGCTCGCGGGCGCCGTGCCGGTCGCTTCCCTGGTCGACGCCGCGAAGTGAGCGCGGACGACCACGAGGTGCACGCAGCCGACCGCGAGCCGACCACAGCCGACCGCCAGGTCAGCACGTCCGGGCAGGGACCCGACCTGGCGATCCGCACCACGGGCCTCCAGAAGGTGTTCCGCAAGCAGCGTGCGGTCGACGGGATCGACCTGGCGGTGCCGCGCGGCGCGGTGTTCGGGTTCCTCGGGCCGAACGGTTCCGGCAAGACCACCACGATCCGGATGCTGCTCGGGCTGTCGAGCGCGAGCGGCGGAACGATCGAGCTGCTCGGCGAACCGATGCCGAAGGCGCTGCACGACGTCCTGCCCCGCGTCGGCGCGCTCGTCGAGGGACCGGCCTTCTACCCGTACCTCTCCGGACGGGCCAACCTGCAGCGCTTCGACGCCGCCGACCCCACGTCGGACCCGCGCACCCGCAAGGCCCGCGTCGCCGGTGCCCTCGACCGCGTCGGGCTGACCCACGCGGCAGACAAGAAGGCGCACGCGTACTCCCTCGGCATGAAGCAGCGGCTCGGTCTCGCGAACGCCCTGCTGTCACCGCGCGACCTGCTGGTGCTCGACGAGCCGACGAACGGCCTCGACCCGCAGGGCACGCGCGAGGTCCGCAGCCTCATCCGTTCCCTGGCCGACGACGGCACCACGGTGTTCGTGTCGAGCCACCTGCTGGCCGAGATCGAACAGGTCTGCACGCACGCAGCCGTCATGCGGACGGGCAAGATCGTCGCGCAGGGCCCCCTCGACGAGCTGCGCGCAGCCGGGGCCCGGACCGTGACCGTACGGACGCCCGACATCGGACAGGCCGGTACCGTCCTCACCCGGCTCGGGCTCACCCCGCGGCACGACGGCGGGGCCGACGTGCTGGTGGCCGATCTGCCGAACGAGCTGCTGCCGGAGACGATCACCGCGGAACTCGTGCGCGCCGATGTCCGGGTCCGCGGCCTGACGGTGGGCGGCGGCACCCTCGAGGACCTGTTCGTCGCACTCACCGGAGAGGGATTCGATGTCGCAGCCTGACGCGGCCGTGCGCGCTCTGCCCGTCCGCCGCCGGCAGCGCCCGTTCGCACTGCTCGGTTCCGAACTCGCGCTGGTGTTCCGGCGTCGCCGCACCTGGGCGATGCTCGGGGCACTCGCGCTCGTGCCGATCCTGATCGCGGTCGCCGTGAAGCTCACGACCGACGGTGACGACGGCGGGCCGGCGTTCCTCGGCGACATCACCAACAACGGCCTGTTCGTGGCGTTCACCGCACTGACGGTGTCGATCCCACTGTTCCTGCCGCTGACCGTCGGCGTGGTCGCCGGGGACACCGTCGCGGGCGAGGCCAGCCACGGCACGATCCGTTACCTGCTCGTCGCACCGACGGGCCGCGTGCGGTTCATCCTGGTGAAGTTCGCCGGTGCCGTCGCGTTCTGCCTGGCCGCCACGCTGCTGGTGGTGCTGGTCGGTGCGGCGATCGGCGCCGTGCTGTTCCCGATCGGTCCCGTCACGCTGCTCTCCGGCACCCAGGTGGGCGGCTGGTCGTACGCCGGCCGCGCCCTGCTGCTCGCGCTGTACGTCGCGATGTCGATGCTCGGGCTCGTGGCGATCGGCATGTTCACGTCGACGCTGACGAACGTGCCGGTCGGGGCGATGGCCGCGACGGTCGTGCTCGCCGGGGCGTCGCAGGTGCTCGACCAGCTCCCCCAGCTCGACTGGCTGCACCCGTTCCTGTTCTCGCACCAGTGGCTCGGCTTCGGCGACCTGCTGCGCGACCCGATCTCGTTCGACTCGTTCGGGTCGAACGCGCTGCTGCAGCTCGGGTACGTGGTGGTGTTCGGGGCGCTGGCGTACAGCCGGTTCGCCTCGAAGGACATCCTGAGCTGACGCGGCACGGGCCCGGCACGAAGGTGTCGGGCCCCTGCGACGCTCAGCTCGCTCAGCTCGCTCAGCCCGCGGGCGAGGCCGATCCGCCGGCCATCGTCTCCGTGTCGGTCCCCCGCGCATCGGCGTACCGGTCGCGCAGGTCACGGGCCTTCTCGGAGCGGTACCAGTCGAGCCGCGCCCCGGTCTCCACCGTCTGCATGCCGATCACGACCTTGCCGCGGGACTTCATCTCGGCCAGGTCCTCGTACGCCTCGACGATGTACTCGAACGGGTAGAAGCCCGAGATCAGCACCTGCACGCGACGGTCCTGCACGGCCTTCGTCAGCAGGGTGAGCAACTCACGGGTCTCTTCGTCCTCGGCGGGTGCGCGGAGGAACCGGATCTCGATGTCGCGGCGGTCCTCCGACGACACGAACCGCTCCTGGGCGACGCCGAGACGTTCGGCCAGCAGCTCCGCGTTGCTCTCGCCGTGGTTGTCGATGAACGCGGTGATCGGTCGGCCGTCGGCGATGTCGCGGATTCGGTCCTCCTCGCCCGCACCGTAGGCGACGGGCAGCGTGCCGATCTGTCGCAGGTAGTCGTGGTTGCGGGGGCTGCCGAGGGCGATCACGGTCGCGCCGGCGTCGTGCGCGAGCTGGCACTCGATGTGTCCGACGCCACCGGCTGCGGCCGAGATGACGACGGTGTCCTGCGGTCCGAGCCGGAGCGACCGGACGACCGACACCGCGGTGCAGCCGGCCAGGTACAGGCCGCCGGCGACCTCCCACCCCACGTGCTCCGGCTTCTTGATGACGGCGCCGCGCGGCACCGCGATCCAGGTGGCGTGGGCGCCGCCGGTCGGCGCGTGCCCCATCACCTCGTCGCCGATGCGGAGGTCCTTGACGCCGTCGCCCCGCGCGCGCACGATGCCGGCGAAGTCGACGCCCTGGTGTGCGGGGAACTCGAGGTCGACGTGGTCGCGGAGCTTCCCCTCGCGCAGGAACCGCTCGATGTGGTTCAGGCCCGCGGCCACGATCTCGACGACGATCTCGCCCGGTCCGGCCTCGGGCTTCTGCTGGGGGACGAGCTCGACGACGTCGAAGTCGCCGTACCGGTCGTACTGCACTGCACTGCCGACTCGCATGGGTGCTCCTTCGCTCCAGGTGTGCGTCCGTGCTACTCGGTGTTCCCGCACGCAACCCGAAGACGTGGGGTACCGCGGCTGTGGACGTGACCAGACGACGGACTGGAGGCCCGCAGCGGCGCCGGCACGGGCCTCCAGGCCGCCGTCACGCGCGTCCACCGCGCGTGGGGACCGTGCGCGGAGCCCGCGCGTCGAGCCCACGCAAGCGTGCTCAGTGCTTGCCGGCGGCCGCGATGACGGCGCGGACCGTCTCGGGGTCGAGGCGGAACGCCCGCGGGTCGGCGTCGCCCCGTGACACGCGAACCGGTGTCGACCAGACGGAGCCGTCCGCGGAGACGTCGACGACGAGTGCGCCGCTGTCGACGACGGCCGATTCCTCGTCGTACGGGCCGACGACGTCGGTGTCGTTCGCGACACCGGGGGCGACGAGGACCGGGACGCCGGCGAGCGACCCGGCGAAGTGGTGGTGGTAGTGGCCGGCGAGGACGACCCGCACGTCGGAACCACGGATGACATCGGCGAGCGCCTCGGGGTTCTGCAGGCGGAGGGCCTCGTGCAGCTCGGTCGGGGCGGGCAGCGGCGGGTGGTGCAGGACGACGACGGTGCCGTGCGGGGCGTCGGCTGCGCCTTCGGCGAGGGCCGTGCGCAGGTGCTCGAGCGCGGTGTCGCTGAGCTCGCCGTACCCGGCTCCCGGGACGCTCGTGTCGACGGTCACGATCCGGCGACCCGCGACGACCGACTGCCCGGAGACGGGGACCGTCGGGGGCAGGTACTCCATCGTGTGCATCAGCGCCGTGGCGCCCTGGCCCAGGATGTGCCCGTTCGCCAGGACCTGTCGGAAGCCCTCGCGCAGGTCGTGGTTGCCGGGGACCGCGACGAAGGCCGCACCGTGCCGCTCCGCCCAGCCGCCGACGCGGTCCCGCACGGTCGCGTAGGACTCGGGGCTGCCGTCCTCGGAGACGTCGCCCGAGACCACCACCAGCCCGATGCCGGGCACCTCGTCGACGTGGGCGAGCAGCTGTTCGAGTGCGGCCGTGGTGTCGACCGCGCCCTGGTGCAGGGCTCCGTCGCCGGTCAGGTGGGTGTCGGAGAGGTGGAGGATGCGGAGGGTCCCGGCTGCTGGCGGCTGCATGCGTCCACGGTAGCCACGGCCCCCGTCAGTCCGGTGCGGCGGCCGCTCGGTGAGCAGGAATGGTCGGGTCGCGCCGCCGGACCCGACCATTCCTGCTCACGAAGTCCGTGTCCGACCGTCAGTCCGGCGCGGCGGCCAGCTGGTCCTCGAGGTTGAAGACCTCGGGCAGCACCCGCGCCGTCTGGTCGGCGCGCCCGGTGGCCCCGGCGAAGAGGTCCTGCATGTGCGCCTCCCACGCCGCGGCCACCTCGGACGTGGCGAGTGCCGCGTCCGCACCGGCCACCGAATCGGTCTCGTAGTACCCGATGAGCAGCCCGTCGTCGTCGAGGAACAGCGAGTAGTTCCGCCGCCCCGCCGCCGCGATCGCCCGGAGCATCGCCGGCCACACGGCGGCGTGCCGCTCGCGGTAGGCGTCGAGCATCTCGACCTGCACCTGCAGCCGGAAGCAGACGCGGCTCACCGGCCGGCCTGTTCGCGGCGACGCTGCTCGGCGTCGTGGACGGTGCGCTCGTCGGCGGTGCGGACCGTCCCGGTGACCGTGGTGACGGTGCCGTAGCGCTCGGCCTCGATCGCCTCGAGGGTCTTGCCCTGGGTGCGCGGTGCCCAGATCGTGCCGACCAGGAACGACAGCGCGAGGAGCCCGAGGATCAGGCCGCCGAGGGCCCGCAGCCCGATGTCCGACAGCAGCAGCGGGAACCAGATGCTCAGCAGGCCGACCATGACGCGGGCGGCCAGGAACAGCACGCCCTGGGCGCTGGCGCGGTACCGGGTGGCGAAGAGCTCGCTCGTCCACAGGCCGTAGAACGCCTGCGCGCCGATGCCCGACGAGATGCCCCACGCCACGGCGAAGAACAGCAGGGTGCCGAGGTTGGCGGGCGCGTAGATGAGGACGGCCCACGCGATGATCGCCAGCACGGCCCCGACGGCGTAGAGCGCGCGGCGGCTGACCCGGTCGGCGTACCGCATGAAGCCGAAGTACGTCGCGGCCACGGTGCAGCCCCAGACCAGGATCTGCAGTCCGTACTGCTCGGTGACGCTCGTGACCCCGGTCGCCGCGTACACCCGGGGCTGGAAGATGCCGGCCTGCCCGGCGACGGTGTTCCAGAGCGCGTAGACGCCGAACAGGAACAACATCGCGGTCAGGTTCTTCCGGCGGCTGAACAGCTGCGTGATCCCGTGGAAGAAGTTCGCCGTGCCGGTGGCCGCGCGCTCGTCCTTCCAGATCGCCGACTCGGGCAGCCCGCGACGGAGCCACCACACGATCGCGGCGACGACGAACAGGTGGGCGAAGATGAGGCGGCTGCCGAGCAGGCCGAGGGGTGCCGCGGCGATCGCCAGGGCGAACCCGACCATCGGCCCGATCGACCACGCGAGCTGTGCCGTGCCGACGTGGGCCGCGCGCTTGTCCGCGGGGGCCTGCTCGGCGATGTAGGTCCAGCTCGCCGGCACGCCCGCCCCGACGGCGATGCCGGTCAGGATGAAGCCGACCAGGAGCATGCCGTAGCTGCCGGCGAACACCGCGAGCAGGATGCCGAGCATGTACAGGAGCAGGTCGTACGTGTAGATGAACTTCCGGCCGAACCGGTCGCACAGCGGTCCGCCGACGATCGCGCCGACGGCGGCACCGAAGGCGTTCGCGGACAGGCTCGCCAGCAGGCCGACCTCGAGGTCACCGATCCGGAACTCCGCCTGCCACAGGCTCAGGCTCGTGGCGATCGCGATGATCGACCCCGACTCGATGTAGTTCGACATGGCCACCGAGACGGTGGCCTTCCAGCCCGTGGTGTTCCGGGCTCCGATGCGGACCGCCATTGGTCCTCCGTTCGCGTGTTCGTCGGTGAATCGTTTCAACGGGACGACGAGGACGATAGCGCTCCGGTCGGCGTGCTGGCAAGAGCGGGTTCGCCAGGCTGCTCCTCGCACGGTGCGAGCGGGCGCTCGCCCCACGCGAGGTTGCGCCCGCACGGTGCGAGGGGCCGTTCGCCCCGTGCGAGGTTGCGCGCTCCGTGCGAGGTTGCGTGCTCCGTGCGAGCCTTTCCACCCCGCACCGAGTGCGGAACCTCGCACCAGCCGCGCGCCTCGCACCGTGCGCGCGCCTCGCACCAGCCGCGCGCCTCGCACCGTGCGCGGGCAGTGGAAGCGGCCACCCCACGGACGGGAGGCCCGGTACCGGCCCGCCCCGCGCCTCCCGTCCGCGTTTTCCACAGATCACGGCGCGGGCCGACCGCGTGGACCGTGCCGATGCCAGGATGGCCACATGGCGGTCAGTGTGCGAGAGGTGGCAGCGCTTGCGGGCGTGTCCCTCGGCACGGTGTCGAACGTGCTGAACCGCCCCGACAAGGTCGCTCCCGGCACGGTGGAACGCGTGCAGTCGGCGATCGCGACGCTCGGGTTCGTCCGCAACGACTCCGCACGGCAGCTCCGGGCCGGACGCAGCTCCACCGTCGGGCTCATCGTGCTCGACGGCGGCAACCCGTTCTTCACCGACGTCGCCCGGGGCGCCGAGGACGCCGCGATGGACAACGGCCTCGCGGTGTTGATCGGCAACTCCGACGAGTCGACCGACCGCGAACGCACCTACGTCGACCTGTTCGAGGAACGCCGTGTCGCCGGACTCCTGATCTCCCCCGCCGGCGACGACCTGTCCCGCCTCGCGCGGCTGCGTGACCAGGGCACCGCCGTGGTGCTGGTGGACCGCCGCGCCGACGACGAGCACTTCGCCTCGGTCTCGGTCGACGACGTCGCCGGGGGCCGCATCGCGGTCGAGCACCTCGCGGCGATCGGCCGCACCCACATCGCCTTCGTCGGCGGGCCGTTCGGCATCCGCCAGGTCGCCGACCGGCACGCCGGGGCACTCGCCGCCGCCCAGGCCGCGGGCATCCGGCTCGAAGCCCTGCCGACCACCTCGCTGTCCGTGCTCGAAGGGCGCCGCATCGGCGAAGCGATCCAGGCACGGCCGGCCGCCGAACGCCCGGATGCGGTCTTCGCCGCCAACGACCTGCTCGCCGTCGGGCTCGAACAGGCCTTCATCATGCGCGGCACCATCGCGGTGCCCGAGCAGATCGCCATCGTCGGCTACGACGACATCGCGTTCGCCGAGTCCGCCGTGGTCCCACTGACGTCGGTGCGGCAGCCGGCGCAGGACCTCGGTCGTCGCGCGATCGAACTCCTGACGAAGCAGGTCGAGCAGGGGCAGGACATCGACCTCGAGCACGTGGAGTTCACGCCGGAGCTCGTGGTGCGGCAGTCCACCGTCGCCGACGCCTAGGGCGCGGTCCGGACACGGCTCCCCCGCCGCCTACGATCGGAGCATGGTGCATGTCCCCCGGCGCGACGGTCCGCCGAGCGTGCACCACGTCGCTGCCCGGGCCGGGGTCTCGCTCGCGACCGTCTCGAACGTCCTGAACCACCCCGAGCGGGTCGCCGACGCGACCGCCGCACGCGTGCGGGACGCTATCGACGCGCTCGGGTACACGCCGAACCGCAACGCCCGGGCGCTGGTGTCCGGCAGCACGCGCGCGATCGGTCTGGTGGTGATGTCGCTGCGGAACTCCCTGTTCAGCGACATGGTCAACGGCGCACAGCTGGCCGCCCGGGAACGCGGCTTCACCCTGCTGATCGCCAGCAGCGAGGACGACCTGCAGGCGCAGGGCGAACACCTCGCCTACCTCGAGAGCGCCCGGGTGTCGGGGATCCTGCTCGCCTCGATGACGGAGTCGCGCGACCAGGTCGAGGTCGCACGACGCCACGGCCGGCCCGTCGTGTACGTCAACCACGAACCGAGCGAACTCGACGCGTGCGCGGTGGTCGTGGACAACGAGCAGGCCGGGTTCCTGGCGACCGAGCACCTGATCGACCGCGGCTGCCGACGCATCGGGTTCGTGAGCGCCCGTCCGGACCTGCAGCCCGTCGACCGCCGACGGGTCGGCGTGCTGCGGGCCGTCGCGGCGCATCCCGGGGTCGAGCTCGTCGACGTCGACGCCGGGGACATCGACCCGCCGGGTGGCACCGACGCCGGGCTCCGCATCGCCCGGATGCCCGCGGACGAACGCCCCGACGCGGTGCTCGGCGTGACCGACCTGCTCGCGATGGCCGTCGTCTCCGAGCTCCGAGCCGCCGGGATCCGCGTCCCCGAGGACATCCCCGTGTCGGGCTGCGACCACAACTCCGTGGCGTGGGGTGGTGCGGTGCCGTTGACCTCGGTGACGATGCACGGCTCGGAGATGGGTGCGGCTGCGGTGGAACTGCTGCTCGAGGAACTCACCGACCCGATGCACGTGCACCGGACCGTCGTGCTCGGCAGCGAGCTGGTGCCGCGCGAGAGCACGCTCGGTCGCGAGGCCGCGGCCGCAGCAGCCGCCGCGGCCGCCGTCGCGGGCACGATCACGTCGAGCGACCCGAGGCGCACCGAGGCCTGACCGGCGGCGGATCAACCCGCGAAAGCGACACATCCGCAGGTGGCCACGCCGTCCGGTCCGCCAGAGCGACAGATCGGCGCGAACGTTCGGCGGCGCACTGTCGCTTTCGCGGGCGAGGGACGGGCCGGCGCGCACGAGGCGATGCGGGACCGCGAACGCGACCGGGCACCGGACGGGAGGCGCGGAGCGGGGCCGGCACGGGCCTCCCGGCCGGCGGGCGGCGCGACCACCGCACGGTGCAGCACCGCGCGTCGACTCGGTGCGAGGTTCCGCACTCCGTGCGAGCCCGCGCGCCCGTCACGGAGTGTGGAACCTCGCACCAGACGAATGGACCCACCGCACCTCGCTCCGCGGGTTCGCGTAACGAAATCGGCACAGCGATTGACACGCTTCAATCCGCATGGTTCCATCCTGGTTGAAACGTTCTAAAACGCAGTGACCGGACCCCGCGACGGCGCGGGATCCGGGTCCGTTTCACCCGGGGTACCCCAGCCCCGGGCCTTACGAGGAGGTAAGGAATGTCAGTTCGTTCCATGACCAAGCGCGCGATCGCCATCGGCGGCGCAACGGTCCTGATCGGTGGGCTCGCAGCGTGCTCGTCCGGCGGCTCCGCCGACGAAGGCGGCGGCAAGGTCGAGATCACCTACCAGGCCGACAACGCCCCGGCCACCGCCGCCACCGCGAAGCCGCTCATCGAGGCCTTCGAGAAGGCCAACCCCGACATCACCGTCAAGTTCGACACCCGGCCCCAGGGCACCGACGGCGACAACCTGATCAAGACCCGGCTGTCGACCGGCGAGGCCGCCGACGTCTTCAACTACAACTCCGGCTCGCTCATGCAGGCCCTCAACCCGGACAACACCCTGGTGGACCTGTCCGACGAGGAGTGGGCGGGTGACGTCGACCCGCAGTTCACCAAGGTCGTCAGCACCGACAAGGGCATGTACGGCGCCCCGTTCGGCACGAGCTTCGGCGGCGCGGTGCTCTACAACACGAAGGTCTACGACGACCTCGGCCTCGAGGTCCCGACCACGTGGGACGAGTTCATCAGCAACAGCGAGAAGATCAAGGACGCCGGCGACATCGCGCCGATCATCCAGACCTACGGCGACACCTGGACCAGCCAGCTGTTCGTCCTCGGCGACTTCGCGAACATCACCGCGCAGGACGACAAGTGGGCGGACGACTACACCGCCAACAAGGAGTCCTACGCCGACGAACCCGCACTCGCCGGGTTCGAGCACCTCGCCGAGGGCAAGGACAAGGACCTCTACAACGAGGACTACGCCTCGGCCACGCAGGCGAACGGCCTGAAGATGCTGGCCGACAGCACCGGCGCGCAGTACCCGATGCTCACGAACGCGATCTCGGCGATCCAGCAGGACTCCCCCGACGCCGTCGACGACATCGGCGCGTTCGCCCTGCCCGCCGAGGACGCCGCGGACACGAGCCTGACGATATGGGAGCCGAACGGCCTGTACATCCCGAAGACGACCACGGGCGACAAGCTGGCGGCGGCGAAGAAGTTCGTCGCGTTCGCGAACTCCACCGACGGCTGCCAGGTGCAGAACGACACCGGCACCCCCGCCGGCCCGTACGTCATCTCGACCTGCTCGCTGCCGGACGACGTGCCCCCGATGATCGACGACCTGCAGCAGTACCTGGACGACGGCAAGGCGAGCCCCGCGCTCGAGTTCCTGTCCCCGATCAAGGGCCCGAACCTCGAGAAGATCTGCGTGCAGGTCGGTTCGGGCATCACCACCGCGAGCAAGGGCGCCGACCAGTACGACGACGACGTCGTCCAGCAGGCACAGCAGCTCGGCATCAAGGGCTGGTGATCGGCGTGACCGCGACCCTCACGACGGCGGTGGCCCCGCCGCAGACACGCAAGGCCGGCCGCCCCGGACCAGCGCGCAAGCGGATGCGTTCGTTCTACCCCGCGTGGTTCTTCATCCCCGCGATCGCGCTGTACGTCGTGTTCTTCGCGGTCCCGACCTTCGCCGGGTTCTACTTCTCGCTCACCCGCTGGACGCTGTTCGACCAGACCTTCATCGGCTTCGACAACTTCGTCCGGTTCTTCCAGGACCCGCAGCTCGTCTCCGGGTTCGTGCACACCTTCCAGTACGGCTTCGTGACGAGCGCGGCGAAGGTGGTCCTCGGACTGGCCCTCGCCCTGCTCCTCACGTCGCCCGTGCTGGGGCGCGGCTACCTGCGGGCGGTCGTGTTCTTCCCGGTGCTCGTGTCGACCATCGGCATCGGCATCACGTTCAAGGCGCTGATGGACCCGTTCCACGGGATCATCAACGGCGTGCTGGGTTCGGTCGGCCTGCCCACCCCCGGGTGGCTGACCGACCCGGCGCTCGCCCTGTGGAGCGTCGCCGCGGTGGACGTCTGGAAGGGCGTCGGCATCGCGACGCTCATCTTCATCGCCGGCATCGTGGCGATCCCGCAGGAGTACTTCGAGGCGGCACGGGTGGACGGCGCGAGCGCGTGGTCGATCTTCCGGAACATCACGTTGCCGCTCTCCCGCCCCGCGATGGGCACGGTCATCATCCTGTCGCTCATCGGCGGTCTGCGGTCGTTCGACCTGATCTGGGCGATGACCGGGGGCGGGCCGGGGTTCACGAGCGACGTGATCGCGAGCGTGATCTACAAGCAGTACCAGGCCGGGTTCTACGGCCTGTCCACCGCCGGCAACGTGGTCCTGTTCGTCGTCGTCACCGCGATCATGGTGCCGATCTCGTGGCTCCTCAACCGCAAGGAGGCAGAGCTGTGACCGCCGTCACCACCCCCGGAACCGGCCACGCGCCGGCTTCCGGCAGCCGCCGACCGACACCGGCGAGCCGGTCCCGCCACCCGGGGCGTGCCCGCCGGTGGATCATCGGCTCGATCGCCATCGTCGTCAGCTTCGTCGTGTTCCTGGTGCCGTTCGTCTTCGTGCTGCTCCAGGCGGCGAAGAACCCGGCCGAGGCGAACCAGCTCGGCTTCAGCCTGCCGACCGACTGGCAGCTGTGGCAGAACCTGCAGGCGGTGTTCCAGAGCGGTGACGGCGGGATCCTCCGCGCGTTCTGGAACAGCGCCCTGCTCACCGTCGGCAGCGTCACCGTCATGGTCGTGTTCTCGGCGATGGTCGGGTACGTCCTGCAGCGACGCCCGAGCCGGTGGAACGGCCTGATCAACTTCTTCGTGCTGGCGGGGCTCATCGTGCCGCCGGCGATCGTGCCCACCATCTGGGTGCTGCAGGGGCTCAACCTGTTCAAGACCATGGGCGGGATGATCCTGATCGAGGCGACGTTCGGCCTGTCGTTCTGCATCCTGCTGTTCCGGGCGTTCGTCGCGACGATCCCGAAGGAACTCGACGAGGCCGCCGTGCTCGACGGCGCCGGCCCGGTCCGCCTGTTCTTCGGGGTGGTGCTGCCGCTGCTCAAGCCGGTGATCATCACGGTCGTGCTCGTGCAGTCGGTGACGGTGTTCAACGACTTCACCAACCCGCTGTACTTCCTGCCGGGGTCCGAGAACGCGACGGTGCAGCAGACGCTCTACGCGTTCCAGAGCCAGTCGGTCAGCCAGCTGAACCTGCTGTTCACCGACGTGCTGCTCATCACGATCCCGCCGCTGATCCTCTACGTCTTCTTCAACCGTCAGATCGTCGCCGGCATGACCAGCGGCGCCGTCAAGGGCTGACCGCCCACCCCGGCCTGGAGGCGCGACCCGCCTCCGCCACACCGCCCACCCCGGCGGACGGCCGGGCCCACGACCTGTGCACCGGTCGACGACGACCGGTCGCGTGAAAGGACCACCACATGACCACCTGGACCGCACCGTTCATCGCGGCCGACACCGACCTCGGCAGCGCCCCGATCCTACGTCGGGAGTTCACCCTCGACGACGACCACGGCGCCGTCACCGCCGCCACCCTCGACGTCAGCGCCCTCGGCGTCGTCGAGGCCTGGCTCGGCGGGCAGCGCGTCTCCGACCACCTGCTCGAACCGGGGTGGACGAGCTACGAGTGGCGCATCCGCGTCGTCTCGCACGACGTCACCGCGCACCTCGCCGACACCGCGGCCGGCGGCGCAGCCGTGCTCGCGCTCGTCGTCGGCAACGGCTGGGCCGCCGGACGCCTGGCCTGGGGCGGTGGCGGCGGCTGGTACACGGACGAGCGCGCCGGGTTCGCCGAACTCCGGATCACGTTCGCCGACGGCCACGAGCAGCACATCGCGACCGACACCGACTGGCAGGCCCTGTCGAGTGCCGTCACCGCCGACCAGCTCTACGACGGGCAGGACATCGACGCCCGACTCCGCGACGGCTCGTTCCTGACGCCCGGCGAGGTCACCGTGCCCAGCGTCGACGGCCACCAGGGGCGGACGAGCACGGTGCACACGGTCGACATCGGCGAGCGCGAACTCGTCGCCGACACGGTGCCGCCGGTGCGCCCGCTCGCCGAGATCGCCCCGGTGGCGATCTGGACGAGCCCGTCGGGAGCGACCCTGCTCGACTTCGGCGTGAACCTGGTCGGGTGGCTCCGGGTCACCGCGACCGGCCCGGCCGGCACCGTGCTCACCCTGCAGCACGCCGAGGTGCTCGAACGCGACGAGCTCGGCACCCGCCCCCTGCGCACCGCGAAGGCGACGGACCGCTTCACCCTGCGCGGTGACGACGAGCCCGAGACGTTCGAGCCCCGGTTCACGTTCCACGGGTTCCGGTACGCGCAGGTCGACGGCTGGCCGGGCACGCACGACGAGCTCCGCGCCGCGGTCACCGCCGTGCAGGTCGGGTCGGACCTCACCCGCACCGGCACGTTCGCGTCGAGCCACGAGCTGCTGAACACCTTCCACGACAACGTGGTCCGGGGCATGCAGGGCAACTTCCTCAGCGTGCCGACGGACTGCCCGCAGCGCGACGAGCGGCTCGGGTGGACCGGCGACATCGCCGCGTTCGCACCGACGGCCTCGTACCTGTTCGACACCCGGACGTTCCTGGCGGACTGGCTGCGGGACGTGTGGCTCGAGCAGCAGCACGCCGACGGGGTGATCCCGTTCGTCGTGCCGGACGTGCTGAAGTACTCCCCCGCCGAGGACTTCGGCACGCCGGACGCGACCGCCGTCTGGTCGGACGCCGGCGTCTGGGTGCCGTGGACCCTGTACCAGGCGTACGGCGACACCGCGGTGCTCGAGGAGCAGTTCGACTCGATGGCCGCACACCTGCGCCGGGTCCGTGACCACCTGTCCCCGGAGGACCTGTGGGACACCGTGTTCCAGTTCGGCGACTGGCTCGACCCGGACGCCCCGCCCGAGGCCCCTGCCGACGCGAAGGCCGACAAGGGCGTCGTCGCGACGATCTGCGCCTACCGGTCCGCGACGATCGTGGCGGACGCGGCGGAGCTGTTGGGCGGTCACGAGGCGGAAGCGGCCGAGTTCCGGGAACTCGCCACGCGCCTCCAGGCCGGGTTCCGCACCCACTACCTGCAGGACGACGGGCGGATCCTGTCGGACGCGACCACGGTGTACACGCTGGCGGTCGTGTTCGGGATCCTGTCCGAGCGGGAGCAGGCCGTGGCGGGCGACCGTCTCGCCGAGCTGGTCGAGGCGTCCGGGTACCGGATCTCGACGGGCTTCGCGGGAACGCCCTTCATCACCGACGCGCTGACGCAGACGGGCCACCTGGAGGACGCCTACCGGCTGCTGCTGCAGACGGAGTGCCCGTCGTGGCTGTACCCGGTGACGATGGGCGCGACGACGGTGTGGGAGCGCTGGGACTCGATGCTGCCGGACGGCACGATCAACCCGGGCGAGATGACCTCGTTCAACCACTACGCGCTCGGTGCCGTGGCGGACTGGATGCACCGGGTGGTGGGTGGGCTCTCGGCCCTTGAACCCGGGTACGCCGCCGTGCTCATCGCACCGCAGCCGGGCGGTGGGCTGACGTGGGCGGAGACCTCGCTCGACACCGTGCACGGGCACGTCGCCGTGCGGTGGGAGCTCGTCGACGGGGAGTTGCGGGTCCGAGCGACCGTGCCCGAGGGCGTGACCGCGGTGGTGCGCTTGCCGGGTACGGCGGAGCAGCGGCTCGGCGGCGGCACGCACGAGCTGCGTGCGCCGGCCGCGGTCCCCGCCGCGTAGGGCCCTGGTCCGCAAGACACCGGTGTTCGCGCGTCGAACCCCCGAACGCGCGTGTTCAACGCGTGAACACCGGTGTTTTGCGGCACGACCCCACCCACCACGGTTGCGGCAGACCGCCGCGAGCCGTACTGTATGAAACGATTCAATCGCACACGAGGAAGTGACACGATGACATCGACACCGAGCTTCGCCGGCATCGCCGACCAACTGGCACGACAGCAGATCGAGCTGCCCAGCTGGGCCTTCGGCAACTCCGGCACCCGCTTCAAGGTGTTCAGCACGCCGGGCACCCCGCGCGACCCCTACGAGAAGATCGCCGACGCCGCCCAGGTGCACGAGTACACCGGACTGGCCCCGACCGTGGCACTCCACATCCCGTGGGACCTCGTCGACGACTTCGCCGACCTCAAGCGCCACGCCGAAGAGCACGGGGTGTCGCTCGGCACCGTCAACTCGAACACGTTCCAGGACGACGACTACAAGTTCGGCGCCCTCACCCACACGGACGCGAGCATCCGGCAGAAGGCGATCGACCACCACCTGCGCTGCATCGACGTGATGGACGCCACCGGCAGCCGTGACCTGAAGATCTGGCTCGCCGAGGGCTCGAACTACCCCGGCCAGGCCGACATGCGTGAGCGTCAGGACCGCCTGCACGAGTCGCTCAGCACGATCTACGACCGCCTCGGCGCCGACCAGCGGCTGGTGCTCGAGTACAAGTTCTTCGAGCCGTCGTTCTACCACACGGACGTCCCCGACTGGGGCACGAGCTACGTGCAGACCGCGGCACTCGGGCCGAAGGCGATGGTCTGCCTCGACACCGGCCACCACGCCCCCGGCACGAACATCGAGTTCATCGTGATGCAGCTGCTGCGCCTCGGCAAGCTCGGCTCCTTCGACTTCAACTCGCGCTTCTACGCCGACGACGACCTGATCGTCGGGGCAGCGGACCCGTTCCAGCTGTTCCGGATCCTGGTCGAGGTCATCCGCGGTGGCGGGTACGACAACCCCGACGTCGCGTTCATGCTCGACCAGTGCCACAACGTCGAGGACAAGATCCCCGGCCAGATCCGCTCGGTGCTCAACGTGCAGGAGATGACGGCCCGCGCGCTGCTCCTGGACCGCGTCGCCCTGACCGCCGCGCAAGAGGCGCACGACGTCCTCGGCGCGAACGAGGTCTTCATGGACGCGTACCAGACCGACGTCCGGAAGGACCTGGCCGAGTGGCGCGAATCCCGCGGGCTGCCGGCGAACCCGATGCGCGCGTACCTGGAGTCGGGCTACCAGCAGTCCATCGCCGAGGACCGCGTCGGCGGCGTCCAGGCCGGCTGGGGCGCGTAGGACCATGACGAACACAGTGGAGGCACGGGTGGACCCCGACGCGCACGGCACCGACGCAGACACCACGATCAGTGCCCTCATCGCACGTTCCAACGCGCTCGGCTCGGATCCGCGGATCACGAACTACGCGGGCGGGAACACGTCCGCCAAGGGCACCGACACCGACCCCGTCACGGGCGAACCGGTCGAGCTGCTCTGGGTGAAGGGCTCCGGGGGTGACCTCGGCACCCTGACCCCGGCGGGCCTCGCGGTCCTGCGCGTCGACCGCGTCCGCGCCCTGCGACAGGTCTACCCGGGCGTCGAGCGCGAGGACGAGATGGTCGCCGCGTTCGACCACTGCCTGTTCGGTCGTGGCGGTGCCGCACCGAGCATCGACACCGCGATGCACGCACTCGTCGACGCCGCGCACGTCGACCACCTGCACCCCGACGCCGGCATCGCGATCGCCACGGCGGCGGACGGTCCGGCCCTGACCGAGCGGATCTTCGGCGACCGGGTCGTCTGGGTGCCGTGGCGCCGACCCGGGTTCCAGCTCGGCCTCGACATCGCTGGCGTCAAGCGTGACCACCCGCAGGCGATCGGCACGATCCTGGGCGGCCACGGCATCACCGCGTGGGGGGAGACGAGCGACGAGGCGCAAGGCAACTCCCGCTGGATCATCGACACCGCCGAGCGGTACCTCGCGGAGCACGGCAAGGCGGACCCGTTCGGTGGCCGCCGAGCGGGGTTCGGAGCACTGCCGGCCGACGAACGTCGCGTCCGCGCCGCCGCCCTCGCCCCGACGATCCGCGGCATCGCCGGGCACGACAAGCCGGTCGTCGGGCACTTCACCGACAGCGACGTCGTGCTCGAGTTCCTGGCGAGCGAGCGCGCCGAAGCACTCGCGGCCCTCGGCACCAGCTGTCCGGACCACTTCCTGCGCACCAAGGTCGAGCCGCTCATCCTCGACCTGCCCGCAACGGCCTCCGTCGAGGAGCAGACCGCGCGCCTGCACGAACTGCACGAGCAGTACCGCACGGACTACCAGGCCTACTACGACCGGCACGCGACGCCGGACTCCCCCGCGATCCGCGGCGCCGACCCGCTCATCGTGCTGGTGCCCGGCGTCGGGATGTTCTCGTACGGCAAGGACGCGCAGACCGCCCGCGTCGCCGGCGAGTTCTACGTGAACGCGATCAACGTCATGCGCGGCGCAGAGTCGGTCAGCACCTACGCCCCCATCGACGAGGCCGAGAAGTTCCGCATCGAGTACTGGGCCCTCGAAGAGGCGAAGCTGCAGCGGATGCCCGCGCCCAAGAAGCTCGCGACGCGCATCGCCCTGGTCACCGGCGCCGCGAGCGGCATCGGCAAGGCGATCGCGAAGCGCCTGGCAGCCGAGGGTGCCGCCGTCGTCATCGCCGACCTCGACCTCGAGAAGGCCACCGCTGCGGCCGCCGAGATCGGCGGCCCCGACCAGGCCATCGGCGTCGCCGCGAACGTGACGGACGCCGCCGCGATCGACCAGGCGATCCAGCAGACCCTGCTGCACTTCGGCGGCCTCGACCTCGTCGTCAACAACGCGGGTCTGTCGCTGTCCAAGAGCCTGCTCGAGACCACCGAGCAGGACTGGGACCTGCAGCACGACGTGATGGCGAGGGGGTCGTTCCTGGTGTCGAAGGCCGCCGCGAAGGTGCTCATCGAGCAGGGCCTGGGCGGCGACATCGTCTACATCTCGTCGAAGAACTCGGTGTTCGCCGGGCCGAACAACATCGCGTACTCCGCCACGAAGGCCGACCAGGCCCACCAGGTGCGGCTGCTCGCGGCCGAGCTCGGGGAGCACGGCGTGCGCGTCAACGGCATCAACCCCGACGGGGTCGTGCGCGGCTCCGGCATCTTCGCGAGCGGTTGGGGCGCCAACCGCGCCAAGACGTACGGCATCGAGGAGCAGGACCTCGGCGAGTTCTACGCGCAGCGCACGATCCTGAAGCGCGAGGTCGTGCCCGAGAACGTCGCGAACGCCGTCTACGCCATCTGCACCGACGACTTCTCGCACACCACCGGCCTGCACGTGCCCGTCGACGCCGGCGTCGCCGCGGCCTTCCTGCGGTAGCGACGACCGACGACCAACGAGCGACGACCAACGAACCGAGCAGGAGCACGGCATGCACACCAGCGGCAGCGTCGCCGCGGTCGACCTCGGGGCCACCAGCGGCCGGGTGATCGTCGGCCACGTCGACCCCGACCGGGTCTGGATGGACCAGGTCGCCCGGTTCCCGAACGGCCCCGTCACCCTGCACGAGGGCGACGTCGACACCGGCCGCGACGCCCTGCACTGGGACGTCGTCGAGCTGTACCGACAGGTGACCGAGGGGCTCCGGCGTGCGTTCGCCGAGCACCCCGCGATCGCCAGCATCGGCATCGACTCGTGGGCGGTCGACTACGGCCTGCTCCGCGACGGCCGACTGCTCGGGCTGCCGTCGCACTACCGCGACGACCGGCACCAGGGCGGTGTCGTCCCCGTGCACGACCGGATGGACGCCACCGGGCTGTACGCCCGGAACGGCCTGCAGCACCTACCGTTCAACACCGTGTTCCAGTGGGCCGCCGACCCGTCGCTGCAGCTCGCGCAGCGTGCGCTGCTGGTCCCCGACCTGCTCGGGTACTGGCTGACGGGGGTCGAGGCGGCCGAGCGCACGAACGCCTCGACGACCGGGGCACTGAACGCGACCACTCGTGGGTGGGACCCGGCGGTGCGGGCTGCTGCGGGCCTCCCGGCCGGGCTGCTGCCCACGCTGCGCGACCCGGGCGACCGACTCGGCCCGCTGCTGCCGTCCGTCGTCGAGCTCGTCGGCGGCCGGGCCGACGTGACGCTGGTCGGCTCGCACGACACGGCGAGCGCCGTCGTCGCGGTCCCCGCGACGGAACCGGACTTCGCCTACATCTCGTCGGGCACGTGGTCGCTCGTCGGCGTCGAGCTCGACGCGCCCGTCCTGTCGGACGCGGCGCGACGCGCGAACTGCACGAACGAGGGCGGTGTCGACGGCCGCGTCCGGTTCCTGAAGAACGTGTCCGGGCTGTGGTTGCTGTCGGAGAGCGTCCGCACCTGGGAGCGCGGTGGCGACCACGTCGACCTGGAGGCCCTGCTCGCCTCCGCCGCGGCCGTCACCGCCCCGGTCCCCGTCTTCGACCCCGCGGACGAGTCGTTCACGGCGCCCGGCGACATGCCGGCGCGGATCGCCGCGTGGTGCGCGGCGCACGGCCTGAGCGCCCCCGCGTCGCGCGCGGAGTTCGTCCGGAGCATCCTCGAGTCGCTCGCCACGGCGTACGCCGAGACCCTGCGCACCATCGCCGACGTGACCGGCAAGGCCATCCGGGTCGTGCACGTCGTGGGCGGCGGCTCGCAGAACCGGCTGCTCTGCCAGCTGACCGCGGACCGGACCGGCCTGCCGGTCGTGGCCGGACCGGTCGAGGCGACCGCACTCGGCAACGTGCTGGTGCAGGCGCGCGCCGCTGGACTCGCTGGCCTCGGAGGGGCTTCACTGGAGGCACTCCGCAGCATCGTCGCACGGAGCGTCGAGCCCGTGCGGTACACCCCGTCGGCGTCGTCGCGCGCCGATCCGGATCGATCCCCCGTCAGGAGCCACGCATGACCACGACCGACGACCAGCACCGGATCGACCCCGCGACCGGGGCACCGGCGCCCGCGACCGGTTCCGCGTCCGCCGCTCGCACGCGGGTCAAGCGGCAGCTGCCGACGGTGCGGGACCTCGCGCCGCTCATGCAGTTCAAGAAGCCTTCGCTGCCGGGTCGGCGTCAGCGGCTCGAACAGGCCTTGACGATCTGGGACCTCCGCGACATCGCCGCCCGCCGCACGCCGAAGGCCGCGTTCGACTACACCGAGGGCGCGGCCGAGGCGGAGATCTCGCTCGCCCGTGCCCGGCAGGCGTTCGAGGACATCGAGTTCACGCCCGCGATCCTGCGGGACGTGTCCCGGGTGGACACCTCGCGCGAGGTGCTCGGGGCGCCGGTGTCGTACCCGTTCGGCATCGCGCCGACGGGCTTCACGCGGATGATGCAGACCGAGGGCGAGCGGGCCGGTGCCCGGGCCGCCGGACGTGCCGGCATCCCGTTCTCGCTCTCCACGATGGGAACCACCGCGATCGAGGACGTCCGCGACGCCAACCCGAACGGACGCAACTGGTTCCAGCTGTACATGTGGAAGGACCGCGAGAAGTCGATGGCGCTGGTCTCCCGCGCCCAGCAGGCCGGGTTCGACACCCTGCTCGTCACGGTGGACGTCCCCGTCGCGGGTGCGCGGCTGCGGGACAAGCGGAACGGGTTCTCGATCCCGCCGCAGCTGAGTGCCCGGACCGTGGTGAACGCGATCCCGAGGCCCTGGTGGTGGTTCGACTTCCTGACCACCGAACCGTTGGCGTTCGCGTCGCTCGACCGCTGGTCCGGCACCGTCGGCGAGCTGCTCGACCACATGTTCGACCCGACGGTCACCTACGAGGACCTCGCCTGGATCCGTGACCAGTGGCAGGGCAAGGTCGTCGTGAAGGGCGTGCAGTCGCTGGCCGACGCCAAGCGCCTGGCGGACCTGGGGGTCGACGGCATCACGCTGTCGAACCACGGGGGCCGGCAGCTGGACCGCGCCCCGGTGCCCTTCCACCTCCTGCCCGCCGTGGTCAAGGAGGTCGGGAAGGACACCGAGGTGCACCTCGACACGGGCATCATGTCCGGCGCCGACATCGTCGCCGCCGTGGCCCTCGGCGCGAGGTTCACGATGGTCGGCCGCGCCTACCTGTACGGGCTGATGGCCGGTGGTGAGGCCGGGGTGGACCGGATGATCCAGATCCTGTCCGAGCAGATCGAGCGGACCATGCGGCTGCTCGGGGTGGCCTCGCTCGACGAACTCGAGCCGGGGCACGTGACGCAGTTGCAGCGGTTGCAGCCGATCCCCCGGGTCTGACCCGTCGGCTCGCCGCGCGTTGCATCGTGCACGTTCGACGGTCGGACACCGGGCGTTCGTCGGTCGATTTCCGTGACGCCCCCCGAACGGGTCACAGATGATGCAAGATGTCCGTGGACGCGTCAACGAAACCCTCGGCATCCGGCCGGCTGGTGCGTCCGTCCCTCCCCGCATCCTGCGCCCGAGCATCCACGAGGAGCCCGACATCTCGACCCGAAGCACGTGCACGCCCTCGCGCGGCACGACCCCACGTCACACGTCCACGACCCCGTCCACCCGAGGGGGCGCCCGATGATCCGCCACCGCGCGATCCTGGCGGTCGCGACCGCCGGTGCCCTGGTCCTCGGCGTCCCCACCGCCGCCTCCGCCCGCACCTGGTGGGGCTGGGACGGCGAACGCCGCTGGCACAACGCCCCGGTGAACCCCACCCCGGCGCCCGCCCCGGACGAGACGGAGACCCCGGCTCCCACCGACGAGTGGACCCCGGTTGCGGAGCCCACGCAGGACTCCGCGCCGATCGAGGACTCCGCCCCCGTCGCCGAGCCCGCACCCGAGGCCGAGCCCGAGCCCGAGTCCGAGGCTGCGCCGGAAGCGGCGCCCGAAGCGGGTGCCTCCCCCGCGGACCTCTCCGCGATCGCACCGGACGCCTCGTTCGTCGAGGACTTCACCGAGGACGCCGTCACCGGGCTGGTCTCGTCGCTCTACCCGCAGTCGTGGCAGGCCTACCCCGACGGCACCTCGGGCATCTACGCGCCGAGCAAGACGGTGTCGGTGCACGACGGCGTGATGGACGTCGCCCTCGGCACCGGTGCCGGAGCGGCCGGCACCTTCGGCTCCTCCGACGGTGCCTGGGACCACGTCGGTGGCTCCTTCGCGGTCCGCGCGAAGGCGACCGGTGGCGACGGCAACGGTGCGGCCTTCATGCTGTGGCCGACGTCGAACGTCTGGGCCGACGGCGAGATCGACTTCCCCGAGGGCAACTTCGAGGACAGCCCCTCGGTGTTCCACCACTCGATGACCCCGGGCAAGGAAGCGGAGCGCGTCCGGCTCGGCACCGGCGTCTCGTGGCGCGACTGGCACACCTACAAGATCGACTGGGTCCCCGGCGAGTCCGTGACGTACAGCGTCGACGGCAAGGTCCTCGGCACGATCACGCACGACGTGCCGACGACCCCGCACCGCTTCATGTTCCAGGTCGGCAACTGGGGCGAGAAGGGCAACCTGCTCATCGACTGGGTCTCGACGACCGAGTAGCGTCCGCAGGTCCGCACCACGTACGGACGGGAGGCCCGGTGCCAGCTTGCACCGGGCCTCCCGTCCGTCTGCGTGGTGACCTTCCTGGCGGCACCGCGGAGCCTGTGGGCTAGCGCTCCTCGTCGACGAGCGCGATGAAACGGCTGCCGATGCCCTCGACCTCGCGACGCGTCAGGCCGGCGGTGGGCTCGGGCGCCTGGTAGGGGGCGTGGTAGTCGCACATCAGGTAGTCCCACTCGGGCCACCACTTCTTCGGGCGTGCTTCTTCGTCGAAGCCGCAGACCACGCACTCCAGGCGCGTCCAGACCTTCTTGGTGCCGGTGCGGTTGGCGCGGGACTGCACGAGCCAGGCGGGCGGGTCCTGCTCGATCGCGTCGAGCTCGGCTTCGCTCAGGCGCGACGGGATGCCGTGGCGGGTCGCCATCTCGAGGGGGATGTCGAGCCGGACGGCGGCTTCGCGGCGGGAGAGCATCCGTCCAGGGTAGGTCCTGCTCACCGCCACCTCGAACTGCGATGGCGGGAAACCGCCAGCGACCGCTCCCGCGCCTGGCGAGACTGGCTCGGAGCTCGCGACCGCCGCGAAGCCCGACCGAGAGCCGAGCGCCGTGCACCACACCCCCATCGACCCCGCGATCCTGTACTTCGGCACGCCCGTGGCGCTGCTGAGCACCGTCGCCGAGGACGACACCACGAACACCGCCCCCATGTCGTCGATCTTCTGGCTCGGGCAGACCGCCGTCCTCGGGATGGGAAGCCGTTCGCAGACCGCTCGGAACCTGCTCGCCACCGGGGAGTGCGTCATCAACCTCCCGTCCGCCGATCTGGTGACCGCGGTGGACGCACTCGCCCTCACGACCGGACGATCCCCCGTTCCCGCGGGCAAGGCGCACGTCCGGTACCGCCACGAGCCGGAGAAGCTCCGCCTCGCCGGGCTCCACGGCCGCCCGGGCGACACCGTCCGTGCGGAACGGATCGACGAGTGCCCGGTCAACCTCGAAGCGCACGTCGTGCACACGCGACCGCTCACATCCGACGACGACACCTTCGTCTTCGAAGCCGCGATCAGCCGCGTCCACGTGCACGACTCCATCCGGATGGCGGAGACCGCGAACCGGATCGATCCCGCGCTGTGGCGTCCGCTCATCATGAGCTTCCAGCGGTTCTACGGCCTCGGCGGCGAGCTCCACCCCTCGCGGCTCGCTGGCATCGACGAGGAGTGGTACCGGTAGCGAGCGGCCTCCGACCGCGGACTTTCCTCGAGCGGGCGGTCCGTGTATGGTCTCGATCACTGAGGTAAAAGGCGCCGCGATCTGCGACGCACCCGCACGCGGCATCGAACGAGTCGCCACTTCTTCCCTCGAAGGAGTGCGCCATCGTGTCCCCCAGTCCCGCTCGCACCACCGGGCACGTGCCCGGCGGCGGTTCGTCTCCTCGTCTGCGCGACGCCTGGATCGCCCTCGCCGGGCTCTCCGCGGTGTTCCTGTTCGAGATGCTCGACAACTCCGTGCTCAACGTCGCCCTGCCGACGATCGGCCGTGACCTGGGCTCGTCGACGACGGGCCTGCAATGGGTCTCAGGTGCCTACTCGGTCGCCTTCGGAGGGCTCATGCTGCTCTTCGGCGCGGTCGCCGACCGCATCGGCCGCCGACGGGTGATGCTCGCCGGGCTCGTCCTGCTGGCCCTGGCGAGTCTCGCCACGGCGGTGGTCACGTCGACCGAGCAACTGATCGCCGTGCGGGTCGCGATGGGCGTCGCCGCGGCGATGACGACGCCCGGTTCGATGGCGCTCGCGTTCCGCCTCTTCGACGACGAAGGTCTGCGGGTGCGGGCGCTCACCGTCATCTCGACGGCCGGGCTCGTGGGGCTGGCCGTCGGGCCGACCGTCGGCGGGTTCGTGCTCGCCGTCGCCCCGTGGCAGGTGCTGCTGCTGGCCGACGTGCCGATCGCGGTCCTCGCGCTCGTCGGCATCCGGCTCGGTGTCACCCGCGACGAGGATTCAGGGCTGCGTCGGGATCCGGTCGACGTGGTCGGAGCGCTGCTCGGCACCGTGACCACGGCCGGAGCCCTCGTGGCGCCGACGATCCTGGTCGAGTCCGGAGCCGCTGGCTGGTGGGGGTGGGCCGTCCTCGCCCTCGCCGCCACCTGCGCAGTGGGGTTCGTCGCCCGCGAGCGGACCGCGCGGCACCCGCTGATCGACCTGCACCTGCTCGCCCGCCCACTCGTCTCGAGCGGCCTCGCGTTCAAGGCCGCGTCGGGTCTGGCCGTCGCCGGACTGTCGTACCTCGTGACCCTGCAGCTGCAGTTCGCCTGGGGCTGGCCGCCGGCCCTGGCGGCGGTCGGGACGCTGCCGCAGGTGGTCGTGCTGCTCGTCGGCGGCCGCTTCGTCGGGCCGTTCGTGCAGCGGGTCGGCCTGGGCCGCGCCGCCTGGACGAGCGTCGTCTCGGTCGTCTCCGGTCTCGCGGTCTTCGGCGCCCTGAGCCGGTACGGGTACCCGTGGGTGCTCGTCGCGCTCGTGCTCGTCGCCGCCGGCATGCGGGTCGTCGGCGTCGTCGCCGGCGCGTCGGTCCTCACGGGGCTGCCCGCGGACCGCACCTCCGTCGGAGCGGCGCTCGTCGACACTTCGAGCGAGCTCGCGGGCGGTGCCGCCGTCGCCGCGGCGGGGACCATCGTTGCCGCTTTCGTCGCCGGGAGCATCACCACGACCACCTGGACCGCCGCCCGGCTCGAGCGCTTCCAGGACGCCCTCACCGTCGCCGGGCTCGGCCTCGCCGCGGTTGCAGCACTGCTCGTCGTGGTCGGCATGCTCCGAGCCCGGCCCGCCGTCGAACCGCGAGGCGCGGCGCCGGCCGAACCCGCCGACACCACCCCTGCACACACCGACCCGATCACCATCACCGAGGAGACCTCCCGTGCCTGACACCATCGCCCTCCCCCGCCCGCCGTTCGACCCCGAGTTCGTGCCCTTCCTCACCGCCATGGACGCGCGCGGCCGCTTCCACCTCACAGCCGAGATGCTCCCGCAGATGCGACAGCTGGACACGACGGAGGCGCAGCTCGACGAAGGACTGCGTGCTCGCGGCCTCGAGCGGAGCAGCGTCACGATCCCGGGGTTCGGCGGCGACCCGATCGACCTCGCCGTGATCCAGCGCCTCGGCCGCACCGGCACGGCTGCGCTGGCCTACGCGATCCACGGCGGCGGCATGATGTTCGGTCACCACCTCGGCAACCTCGACTCCTACGACGAGTGGCTCCTGGTGCACGACGTCGTCCTGGTCAGCCCCGACTACCGCCTGGCGCCGGAACACCCGGACCCCTACCCGGTCGAGGACTGCTACGCCGGTCTCGTCTGGGCAGCCGAGCACGCCGACGAACTCGGCATCGACCCGGAGCGCATCGTGCTCGTGGGGCAGAGCGCCGGTGCCGGTCTCGCTGCCGGCACGGCCCTCCTCGCACGCGACCGGCAGGGGCCGAGCGTCATCGGCCAGGTGCTCGTGAGTCCCATGCTCGACGACCGCGACGCGACCCTGTCGGCTCGGCAGTTCGACGGTGTCGGAGTCGCCGACCGGGAGATGACACGGTTCGGCTGGGACGCCTACCTCGGTGACCGGCGGGGTGGCGAGGACGTGTCCGTCTACGCCGCACCCGGCCGCGCGACCGACCTCAGCGGGCTCCCGCCCGCGTACATCGACTGCGGCAGCACCGAGGTGTTCCGCGACGAGACCGTCGCCTACGCCAGCTCGCTGTGGGCGGCAGGGGTCCAGGCGGAACTACACGTGTGGCCGGGAGCGTTCCACGGATCGACGAGCATGATGCCCGACGCGACGCTGTCGCAGCGGGCCGTGCGGGCCCTGCGCGAGTTCACCGGTCGCCTCCTCAGGCCGGCCGTGTGACGCCGGCTCCGGCACGAGCGCACCGGGGCGCTCGTGCCGGACCCGGGTCGCAACATCGGCTAGATCCGGTCCAGGGACGCCATCGCGACGACGATCGGCCACGCCTCGCCGTCGAGCTGCACGTACCGCAGCCCGCGCGGCAGAGCTCGTCCGTCATCGGACGCGACGACGACTCCCTGCAGCCCGACGAGGTGCCCGGACCCCCGGCTGTAGTGGACACGATCACCGACGACGGGCATGACGATGGTGTCCGCCGCCAGCTCCTCTGCAGCGAGTTCGACGAGAAGAGGCCAGGACTCCGTGAGCACCTCGGCGAGCTGTGCCTCGAACCCGCCGCGTTCGTCGAGCTCTTCGTCGCGTCGCTCGAGATCCGCGATCCCGGCGGCCGGCAGGGATCGCGGGCCGATCGTGCGCGTGGATCCGCATCCGAGCGGGACACTCCTGCTGCTGAGGAAGAGCCCCATGCGCGCCACACCGAGCTGCAACGGGACTGGCTCAGCACGGACTCGGCGGAGCCCGAGATGCTCCTTGAACGCGAGGGCACCAGGCCGTCGCTCGTCACCGTTGTCCATCGGGTCGCCTTCGGGTCGGCTTCTCGCAGCCTCGGGTCAGGCTGTTCCCGGACCGTACTGCCGGACAGTCAGCCCACACGACGGTTCCTCACCGATCTTGCGGTATCCAGCAACGCCGATTCGGAGTTCGCGCCGGCGCTGCCGCCGTTGGTTCCGACCTGGGCCTCCTCAGCGGGCGGGCCCCTCTTCGTCCCGGCGGGCTCTTCGCCGCAGCGCCCGACGGACCCCCGTGAGCACGGCGCCGCACACGACCGTGACGACGATGCCGATGGCCGTCCCGCCGGCCGATCCGCTTCCGTGGTTCGACCATGGCAGCCCGAGAGCCGGCTGGAGTGCGGGGCCGGACGCCGCTCGTCGCCCGTGAGCCGAACTCCCGACATCACTAGTTGCCCATTGGTAATTTGCCCAATGGGCAAATTTGTTCTACGTTGGCGTCATGACAGACGAGGTCTCGTTCCGTGAGCAGAAGAAGGCAGCGATCCGTGACGCGTTGAGCGTGACGACAGTGCTGCTCGCCCGGGAGCGGGGGCTCGACAACATCCGTGTCGAGGACATCGTCAGCGAGGTCGGGGTGTCGAGGCGGACGTTCGGGAACTACTTCTCGAGCAAGGAAGACGCGATCGCGGACCGCCACGTGCAACGCGTGCGCACGGCGGCCGTCGATCTACTGCAGCGGCCACGCGCGGAGCCGCTGTGGACTGCCGTCACGGAGGCGCTGCTCGCTCCGTACGAGGCGGAAGAGACGACGACCCCCTCACAGGAGGAGCAGAGCGGACTGCTCGCAGTGCTGTCGACTCCAGGCATGCAGTCCGCCGTCGACCGAGGTGCCCGCGCAGCGAACGCCGTGTTCACGGCCGCCATCGCGACCCGCAGTGACGCAGCACCGGATGACCCCGTGCCTGGTCTGGTGTCCGCCGCGGCGCTGTCGATCTTGTTGACGACGCTGGAGGCCTGGGCGGCGCGCGCAGAGCCGCAACCACTGCAGCCGTTCCTGCGAGATGCGTTCCGACTCCTCGGCGACGGTTTCGACCAGCTCCGCTGACCACGCACTCCACGAACATCGTCAGGAAGAAGATCGTCATGTACGACGTCGTCATCGTCGGAGGCGGACCCGTGGGCGTCTTCGCCGCCTGCGAGCTGAAGCTCGCGGGTGCGAACCCCCTCGTCGTCGAACGCCTCCCCGAGATCAACCAGTGGGACAAAGCGCACGGCTTGACCGGACAGGTCGTCCGGCTCCTCGACCACCGCGGCTTGTTCGAGCGGTGCGCCGGGACGTCCGTTCCGGCGCCTGCGCCGCGCTTCTTCTTCGGAGCACTGCCCCTTCCGCTCCATGTGCTCGGCGACCACAACCCGATGTACCTGCTCCACATCAACCAGCGCGACCTCGAGCGCGTACTCAACGACCGCGCAGCAGAACTCGGTGTCGAGATCCGTCGCGGCGTCGAGATGCGCTCCTTCACCCAACACGACGACTCCGTCACCGTCGACGTCGTCGACGTCGCGACCGGAGCTGCGAGCACCGTGTCGGCGCAGTACCTCGTGGGCAGTGACGGGGCGCGAAGCACTGTTCGGAAGCGCTCCGGTATCGGCTTCCCTGGCAACACCGACCACCACATCGTGGACCGCACAGCCCTGATCGCACCAACTGCGCAGCTGACGCCCGCCGGCCCCGGGAACGTGCACGTCGCGGGTCTGGGAGAGATCGCCGAGAGCTTCCACCGCACTGAGACCGGCGTCGTCACCATCGCCCTCCGTGACCCGGCGCACCCGCTGGTCTACACCGCGGAATGGGAGGACCAGCCTGACCGCAGCTTCCCCGGTGAGGGAGCAGCCATGACATTGACCGAGATGGAGGACAGCCTGGAGCGCGTCCTCGGCGTCCGCCTCGACCTCGACGCGCCGGCCGCCGACGAGCCGACGTTGCTGCGCCGGCTGACTGGTCGGAACACACGCGTCGCTGACCGCTACCGCGACCGGCGGGTCTTCCTCCTCGGCGATGCCGCACACGTGCACTCCGCCGCAGGCGGACCCGGCCTGAACCTCGCACTCCAGGACGCGGCGAACCTCGCCTGGAAACTCGCCGCCGCCCTCCACGGCTGGGCTCCCGCGGGGTTGCTCGACACCTACGAAACCGAGCGCCGCCCACTCGGACAACGCGTCTTCATGCAGACCCAGGCGCAGACCGCGCTCATGGCGCCCGGCTCGGACGTCACCGCCCTCCGCGACCTCTTCGCCGAGATGCTCGCAGACACGACCACCGTGCAGCGCATCGGAGACCTCCTCGCCGGGTCGGACGTTCGCTACGACATGGGTTGCATGGACCCCGACGGTCCCACCGGACGGTTCGCGCCGTCGACGACGGTCGAGCTCGTCGACGGGGCCGTCCGCAGGATCCCGGAACTGCTCCGCACCGCCCGTCCGATCCTGCTCGACGCGACGGGCGGACACCACGACACCATCGCCCCGTGGAACGACCGCATCGACCACGTGCCGCTGGCCACGACGCGCGAACAGACCTCGATGCTGATCCGTCCCGACGGATTCGTCGCCTGGTCACACACCGACCCCGCCTCCCTCACAGAGGCACTCTCCGCCTGGTTCGGAACACCCGAACACGGCTGTACCGGAAAGGAGTAACGCGTGAACCTCGACGTGATCGGAGCCGCGATCGTCTCGATCAGCGGCGCGCTCTTCGCGACCGCTTCGATCTGGTGCCTGGTCGGTCTGTTCCTCAGAACACGAGCAGTGCCTGAGCTCCCAGCAGCTTCCAGAGCCCACCTGTTCACGTCGGCATCGACGATCTTCGCCGGGCTCGTGGTCCACATCATCGGCTTCTTCCCCGAAGCCTTCATGCTGATCTACGGAGGCGCGACGTCGATGCTCGTCGCCGCCTTCTTCGCACGTACGACGGAACAGCCCGCTCCCGGCCGGGTCGCGGGACCAGCACTACTCACGGCGGGCGGGATCGTCGCGCTCACCATCGGGCTGCTCATCTGACCGCTGAACAGTCCCATGCGGACGAAAGGACGTGGATCGCCTCCGCCCGAGCGGACTTGCAACGCTCAATCGTCACTGGCGACGAGGAGCGTCAGCACACCGTGCTTCCTGGACACGGCGACGAACTCGATGAATCCCGCCGCTCCGACGACCCCTCCCCACTCGTGGAGAGCACCGGCTCCGAGGTCTGGAAGCTCCCAGACATCCGAGCCCCCGGCCTCGATCGCCCGTGTCTCCGCCCCGATTGCCGAGAGCAGTTCCGGGGGCAGGTCACCCTCTCTCAGGGCCCACGCCCAGATCCGGTCCGCGACTGCTCTGCGCTCGCGACGCTGGAACGCGGGGACCGTGATGTGGGCGAGGAGGTACGGGCCGTGGATCTCTCCTGCTTCCGGCTCCTCCTCGCGCGGTCCCGCGTAGGTGTCCGAGTACCAAGGGTTCCCGATCAGGGCAGCGAGCAGTTCTTCGTCGGAAGCCGTGCGGGCCGCGTCGAATGTGAGGACGTCGATCCAGCGGAAGTCAGCACCGTTCGCCCGGAACGACACGAAGCGCTGCCCGCTGTACCGGAGGGCTGCGCCCTCGGTTGATGCTGTCACCGTCCCCAACCGCCGATCACCGAACGTCAGCGATTCGTTCGTCGAAGCGCCGATCGCCAGAGCCTGAAGCCGGTGGCCAGCAGGAGGGTGCCGAGGACGATGTTGAGGACCACGAGCAACACGTCGAGGTCCGGACGACTCAGACGCACGATGGACGTCGCGATGAAGACCAGTCCGGACACGATGGCGGCGGTGCCCAACACCTTCGCGCTCACGACGTCCACGTGCCGAACCTACTGCTTCCACGCGCCGAGGGATCGACCGCTGCCCCTCGCCGCGGCGCCTCACTCGTCATCGTCGTGTTCCGCGCGAAGGGCCCGCCGGCCCGCGATCCGCCGGACGAGCTTCCGCAGGAAGACGAGCCCGCCCGGAAGTCCAGGAGCGACGGACGGGAGGCCCGGTGCCAGCTGGCACCGGGCCTCCCGTCCGTCTGGTGGTCGCGTCGACGACGCGACCAGATCCGCCGTTGGAGTGTCAGCGCGATCCGACGATCGCGGCCTTGGTCTGGTCACGCAGGTACGCGATGCCGGCCGCGTTCGGGTGGAGTGCACCGAAGAGGATCCGGTACTTCGTCCCGGACAGCGGTGCGCTGTCGGCGGCGGTGCCGTGGTCGGTCAGGGTGAGTCCCGAGATCCATGCGGAACCCGACGCTGCACAGGGCGTGTGCGCGGCAGAACCCCGCAGCGTCGAGACGTAGGTGAACCCACGAGCCTTCGCCGCAGCCTTGACCGCTCCGTCGAGCGCGTTCTGCGTGCGGTGGAAGTAGGCGGTGTCGGTGGCGGTGAAGGGGAACGCGTTCTGCGGGAACGGCGGTTCGAGTCCGGAATCACCGAGGAGGCTCGAGAAGCATCCCTTCGGGGACCGTGCCGAGCTCGGCGCGATCATCGGGTAGCCGACGACGAACACCTTCGCCCGCGGGGCGCGCTGCGCGATCACGCGGAACGTCGACGCGAGCCGAGGTGCGACGACGGTGCGGATGCGCGCTGCGAGACGATCCCGTTCGACGCCGTGCACGACCGGTGCGTAGTAGTCCTTGCAGTGGTCGTAGGTCTTGCCGTGGATCTCCGAGAACACCGGACCGTCCTTGGTGAGCGCGAGGCAGTTCGCGATGAGATCGGTAAACCCGAGGTCGTTGCCGCCGATCGACACGGTGACGAGGTCCGTGTCCTTCGACAGCGCATCGGCCTGGACGGGTGCGGTTCCACGTCCGGCACCGGTCGACTGTGGCAACCGGGTGATGTTGTCGGTGGTGGCGCCGGTGCAGGTCCGGTCGTCGAGTCGCAGCCCCAGGGAGGCTGCGACCTGGTGGGGGTAGTCGGTCGTGGACTGGAGACAGCCGACCGCAGGGGTCGCACTGTAGGGGGCCACCCCGAAGCCCGCCGCGTACGAGTCCCCGAGGGCGACGTAGTCCGTCCGGCCGGGCGACGAGGACACTGCGACCGCAGACCCGACGGGCGCTGCACCGTCGGTGGTCGCCGCGGAGACAGGCCCGGCCGTCCCGACCGCGAGCGATGCCACCGTCAGGACGCCACTGGTGATCAGCAGGGCACCGGTTCGGCGGAGGCGAGGAGTGTGACGCATGGAGCGGTTCCTTCCAGAGGGCCTGTTCGCCAGACGATCGTCTGACAAGTAGACGGTAGGCCGGTGGAGCACCTCGCACCATGAGAGGGCCACAAGGTGCGGAGGACGCACTCCGGGCGCCGCTGTCCGTGGGCACGGAGCGTCATCCGGTCTGCACGGCCGTCGGGCTCACCTCGCGACCGATTGCACAACATCTCTTGTGCATGTACGGTCGTCCCGTGACCCACGGACGGATCGACGACCCCGCCCAGATGCGCGCCCTCGCCCACCCGACGCGGCTGCGCATCCTCGGCCTGCTGCGCGCGAACGGCGCGCAGACCGCTGCGACCATCGGCGAGGTGATCGATGAGGCTCCGGGCACGATCAGCTACCACTGCACCCGGCTGGCTGCCGCGGGCTTCATCGAACCCGCTCCGGACGCTGGCACGGACCGCCGCGAGCGCTGGTGGCGAGCCGCGCACGACGCCTCCGTCTGGGAGCTCGCCGACGCGTTGGACGACCCGGAGCGGCTGCTCGCCACGAACGCCCTCGACCACGCCGTCGCCCGCGTGTACGCCGCGAACTACGAAGCCTTCGTCGACCATGCACCGACGTTCGGCCGCGAATGGGTGGCAGCGTCCTCGAGCGCAGACCGCGTGCTCCGGCTCACGGCAGCCGAGCTCCAGGACATGGGTGAGGAACTCCGCGGGGTCGTGGAACGCTGGGCCGACGTGGCCGCCGTCCACCGCACCGGCGACGGGTCCGAGCAGGTCTTCGTGCTGAACCAGGCGTACCGATGGCCGCGCGGTTGAGCCCCCGCGCGCAACTGCGCGCACTGCTCGCGGTGCAGGTGGTGTCGCGCATCGGGAACGTCGTCACCACCATCACCGTGCCGTTCGCCGTCCTCACGCGTGGCGGGTCCGCGACCGACGTCGGCATCGCCGCGTTCATGGCGACGGTGCCGATCGTGCTCGGTGGCCCGTTCGGTGGGGCTCTCGTGGAGCGGGTGGGCTTCGTCCGCTCCAGCGTCGCATCCGACGTGATCAGCGGGCTCACCCTGCTCGCGATGCCGGTGCTCGCCTGGACCGTCGGTCTGCCGTTCTGGGCACTCCTCGCGCTCGTCTTCGTCAGCGGCCTCTTCGACACCCCCGGCGAGTCCGCGCGACGTGTGCTCCTCCCGGGGCTCGCGACGGCGGCGGATGTCCCGCTCGAACGCGCCGTCGGCCACTTCGAGGCTTCTTCACGGCTGTCGGTGCTGATCGGTGCGCCACTCGGGGGAACCCTGGTCGCCGTCCTCGGTCCGATGCCGGCTCTCGCCTGCGTGGCGATCGCCTTCGGGGCGTCCGCGCTGCTCATGGCACTCACGGTCCGCGGTGCGGCGGCACCGGTCGAGTCCGCCGAACCCGTGGAGTCGCAAGGGTACTGGCGCGACATCGCCGACGGGTTCCGGTTCTGCGTCCGCGACCCACTGTTCCGGCTCGTCGTCGCGCTGGTGCTCGTGACGAACCTGCTCGACGCCGCACGCTCGACGACACTCCTGCCGCTCTACGCCGACGAGCAGCTGGGTGGCGCGCAGGCACTGGGGCTCGTCACCGGCGTCTTCGGGGGCGCAGCGTTCCTCGGCTCCGTCGCCTTCGGGTACGTGGCACACCGCGTGCCGCGGCGGGTGGTCTTCGCCCTGTGCTTCGTGCTCGCCGGCGGGCCGTCCCTCGTGGTCCCGGCGCTCGGGCTCGGCCTGCCGTGGATGCTCGCGTCCGCCGCGCTCTCCGGTCTCGCGGCAGGTTCGATCAACCCGATCCTCGGCGCCGTGGAGCTCGAGCGCATCCCCGAGCACATGCGTGCGCGGGTGTTCGGACTGCTCGGTGCCGGCGCGTGGGCGGGCATCCCCGTCGGCGGCCTGCTCGCCGGGCTCGCCGCCGACGGGGTCGGGGTCCAGGCCACCTTCGCCGGCATCGCGGTCCTCTACACCGTCGTGACGCTCACACCGTTGCTCGGCGGATCGTGGCGGCTCATGGAGCGCCGCCGGGTCACGGTGTCAGCGGGACCGACGGTTTGACATCCGGTGGTCCGCCCGAGCCGCCGCCTAGGCTGCGGAGGTGGCCAGGCACCGGACGAACACCCGACGAGCGATCGTCGTGACCGTTCTGATCCTGGCTGCCGCGGCCGTCCTGTTCATCGGACTGCGCGCCGCACTGCTGTTCGCGGGGGCGACGGAAGGCGACGTGCCGACGTCGTCGTCGATTCCCCTGCCTGCCGGGAGCAAGGTGGTCCACGAGGACAAGGAGTGCGCATCCGGTGGATGCTGGTCGGTCGTGTCCGTGCAGCCACCGACGGGGGTGAGCCCGTCCGAACTGTCGACAGCGTTGGGCACCGAGCCGCTCGCGAGACGGCCCGGGACGCTGTGGGATCCCCGCGTCGTCAACCTGACCTCGGAGGTCCAGGGGGAGCTCCTCGTGGTCCGCGCGGACTACTGGTCCCGCGAAGCCCCGCCCTGACTCGCGTCGGGTCAGCCGCGGTCGCGTGCCATTCCTGCTTCGGTGTTGCGAGTGCCGACAGCCACCCCGTGCGGGGAGGCAGCTTCGATGCGTTCGAGGTCGCTCGTGGTGAGCACGCTCCCTGACCGATCGAGCTACGGAACCGGGCGCTGCACGATCGAACTCTGTCTCCTCGGTTGCGTCGGACTTCCGCCAGGGGTCGAAATCGAGGTGTCCGGGCACATCGAGGTCGCCGAGCGTCCTCCGCGCTGCTTCGTCCTGGGGCAGTTCGGGCACGGCCGGGCCGTCGGTCCAGCCGTGGTGCAACAGGCTCGATCAGATGAGCTGCCCATCCGTCCCGAGGTCACATCGACGGCGCGTCAGCCTTCCCAGGGCCAGTACGTCTGGCAGGTCTCAGGGCCGCCGTTCGTCGACACGCAGACCTGGGTCGGACCCCAGAGCGAGAAGGCGACGAATGCGACCTGCAGCACCGACAGGCTCAGGCCGACGATGAACAGGGCACGGACGCGGCGACGGTCATTCCGGACGCCGGTCAGCAGCGAGCCGAACGCGGCGAGCGGCCCGCCGGCCGGGACCACGAGTCCGAGGACGACGGTCACGGTCATCAGGAGGGCGAATTCGCCTCGGGTCGCGCCGAAGCGTCGCCCGGCGTGCAGTGCAGTCACGGTGGCGAGCTTATTGGCCCGCGGGGCACGCGGATGCTCCCCTCCCGGGCCGACGACCGCGACTCAGCCGTCGCTGCGCTCCCGACGACGCACCTGCAGGGTGCCGATCCCCTGCACGATGCAGAGGACGCCGCTCGCGACGACGACGACCCCGGTCACGACCCGGCCGACGGAGAACCCGCCGAACAGCAGCGGCGCGACCGCGACACCGATGAAGATCGCGCCCATCACGATGACGACGACCGGGTTCTGGGCGACGAAGAACCGGCGGCCACCGTTGGCCTCGGCGATCGCCCGGTCCCGGGCACGAGGGACGGCGTCCGGTGATCGACCCGCGCGGCGATCCGCACGCCGTCGCCGACCGCGCAGGACCAACCACACCGCCGCGCCGATGACGACGGCCGCTCCGATCGCGATCCACTCGACGAGCTGGAAGAACCCGAAGACGATCACCAGGACGAACCCGACCGCGACGCCCACGAACATGTCCGTGGTCATCCGGTCCGTCCGGCCGTCGCCACTCGTGACGTAACCGGGGCGGCGTTCGTACGGGTCGTGCTCGTCCACGGCCGGTTCGTCGGCCCGTTCGGTTCCCATGCTCCGAACCTACCGATAGCGCTGCGGACCCGTCAGCCGACGCGTGCGGCCGGCTGCTCGGCCCGGGCCCCCTGCGCCGGACGCCGCTCGCGCATGATCGCGACCGCCTGGCGGAGCGACAACCCCGGCAGGTAGGTGCGGACGATCGCGACGCCGATCGTGGGCAGCGCGACCGGGTCCGGGTACGCCATCACCAGGGGGTGCAGGTCGGGGCCGAACTTCGCCTTGAAGCGCAGCAGGGAGCGGAACCCGTAGACCGGCTCGAGCGCACCACCGACGACGTCGAGGACCGATTCGACGCCGCTCCGACCGGCACCCTGCGGCTCGGCCGACGACGCGAGCGGGGCGGCGGACAGGCTGAGCCGCTCGGCACCGTCGGCGCGCATCCGGTCGACCGCACTCGCGACCAGGAACTCCATCACACCGTTCGGGGCGTCCGGCGCACGACGCATCACGTCGAGCGTCCACCCGACCACCTGCCCGGCACGGTACGCGGGCAGCCAGCTGGTGACGGCGAGCACCGTGCCGTCCTCACTCAGGGCGACGAGCGCCCGGACGGCGGGGTCGCGCATCTCGTCGATCCCGCCGAGCGTGAACCCCATCTCGGGCAGTTCGCGCTCGGCGACCCACTCCTCCGAGATCGCCTCGATCTGGCGCGTGACCGAGCCGGGCAGCGAGGCCCAGTCCGACCAGAGTGCTGTGGTGCCGGACCGAGCAGCCTTGTTGACGGCCGTGCGGACGTCCTGCTTGCGCTTGCCCGAGGTCGTCCAGGTGCGCGGGTCGAGGTCGGCGTCCTCGGCAACGGGGAGCGTCGTCCAACCGAGTCGTGTGAGTGCCGTGCCGAGCGTGGCGTCGATGCCGTAGAAGACGGGCGTCCACCCGTGGTCGTCCGCGGCCCGGGCGAAGCCCTCGAGTGCCGCGAGCCGCGCGTCCTCGTGTCCGAAGGGGCCGCCGGTCGTCACCGCGACGCTGCCGGTCCGGTGGTAGGCGACACCGGCGCGGCCGTCCTCGGTGAACCAGTACTCGTTGCCGGGCCAGGTGGTCATCCACCCGAAGGTGTCGCCACCGCCCGCGACCAGCAGGGCACGAGCCGCCACCCGGGCGGCGTCCTGCCCGTCGAGGTCGCTGTCCGAGCGTCCGGCCCCGGTCGGCCGGACCGCGGCGATCGCCACGGCGAGCCACAGGAGCGGGCCGGAGGCGCCCACGACGAACCGCAGCGCCGGCTCGGCCTGCGCCAGGTGCGTGGGCAGGGTCACGGGGGCGATCGGACCGAGCACGGCGAGCGCCAGGTGGAGCGGCTCGCGCACGCTGTCGCCCGAAGCCACGGCGACACCGACGACGACGACCGCGAGCACCACGGCCGAGCCCGCGACCGTGATCGCGAAGGTCAGCAGACGTCGCCGGTCGGTCCGGACCGGGAAGTCCGCGCGGCGCAGGACGAGCACCACCGCCGTTGCGACCGGCACCAGCACCGACGCGACGATCGAGAGCGAGACGGCCAGGTGGTCCGACGCCAGGCGCTGCACGACGGCGTGGTGGCGTTCGGGCAGCACGCCGTACGAGACGGCGGTCGCGACGCCGGTGACCAGGTCGACGGTCACGACGAGCCACAGTGCGAACCGGCTGCCGCGTCGGAGACCCACGGCACCGACCGCCAGGACCACGAGCGGCATCACGGCCAGCAGCGAGTGGAACAGGCCGTGCGGGTGCACCGCGGCGAGCGCCCGGACGCAACCGGCGGTCACCCCGGTCACCGAGCAGTGCGGCATCCGCCCGGTCGGCCCGGTGTCGAGCACCACGGCGAGCGGGGCGAGCAGCCCGAACTGGGCACCGGTGACGAGCGCGAGGACGGGACCGACGGCCGACACGGTCACCGCGGCCACCAGCAGCACCCGGGTCTCGCGTGAGGAACTCCGGGTCCAGCCGCTCCGCACCGGTGAGCGTCGCAGCACGCGGCCGAGCACCAGGCCGACGAGCAGGGCGAGCGCCGCGTGCAGGTCGGACGCGTGTCCGGCGTAGAGCAGCAGTGCCGCGACGACGGCGATCGACACCACCCGGATCCGGCGTCGCCACAGCGCGCCGGCGAACGCACTCGCGGTGACGACGGTCCCGACGATCCAGGTCCAGGGGCCGACGTGTCCCAGGTGCACGAGGAAGCCACGGTCCGCCGGGGCGCCGTCGAACAGCTGCAGCAGGGCACCGAGCCCGGTGCCCACCACGGTCGTGACGACCATCGCGAGCAGGGTGCGTCGCCAGCCGAGCAGCCGTTCGGACGCCGCGGTGCACACCACGACGGCGACGAAGGTGACGAGGAACCCGACGACGCTGCTCGTCACCGCGACCACGCCGAGCGGACCCATCGTCCCGCCCAGGGTGTCGGGCGTCCGACCGTCCTTCGTGCCGAGGCACCTGAGCACCACTGCGGCGACGCCGGCGACGATCGTCAGGGCCGAGACGACGCTCGTCAGCGGGTACCGACGGGCTGGCGGCACGAGCCGTCTCGGGTGCGCCCACGCGAGGGCCGCGACCACCGCGCTCACCGGAGGCCCAGGTGCGCGATGACGCCGGGCATCCCCACACGCAGGGCGTAGCGGACGGTGTTCCAGTCATGGGCAGAGCCCTCGGACACGAACAGCCGGGTCCGCATGCCGGCCGCGTCCGCAGCCGTGCGGAGCGCCGTGGTCGAGGCGACGTAGGGCTCGTCCTCGCTGCCGTAGGCGAAGACGGTCAGGTGCCCGGGGTACGGCCCGTGCGCCCGCATGATCGCCCGTGGTGCCGCCGCGGCGTACCGGGAGGCCGAGCCACCGAACCCGTACCGGATGCTGTGCTGGGCGGAACCGTTCAGGGGTGCCAGCTCGCTGGAGATCGCGAAGGTCGTGCCGAACACGTCCGGGTGTGCGGTGGAGAACTGCATGGCACACGTCGCTCCCTGTGAGAACCCGACGATGCCCCAGGCCGAGGGCGCTGCCCCGACGCGCAGGTGCTGCCGGATCCAGTTCGTGGTGTCGGTCATGATGTACGTCGCGGAACGGCCGAGGGACGAGTCGACGCACATCGGGTTCCGGTCCGGCGCCCCGAGTTGATCCGGCGCGACGACGATCGGGGCGAGTCCGTGGTGGGTTTCGGCGAACGCGTCCATCACCGCGCCGAGTCGGCCCGCCTGGAACATGTCGCTCGGCTGCCCGGGTTGCCCGGCCAGGCTGATCACGACCGGCAGGGTCGGCGGTCGCTCGGTCAGGGCGGCCGGCGGCAGGTACACCACCGCCGACCGTGCGTGGAAGTGGGAGACGGTCGAGGGGATGGTGACCGAGAGCACCTTCCCGCGTCGCGGCATGTCGGCGGGCGCCCGCCAGGTGGCCGGGTCGACCACCGGACTGGAGGCGCGCCCCACCCCCGTCTCGTGTCCCAGCGGACCCGACGGGTACGGATCGGTCGTCACGGCCTGCTCGATCGTGCGGTAGGCACCGAAGTCGACGTTGACGCCGAGGACGGCGGCCAGTGCCACCGCCACCGCCGCGAGCACGCCGAGCACACGACGGAGCCAGCCACCCTGGACGACCGTCACGACGAGGAGTCCGACACCGCCGAAGGCAAGAGCGACCCACATCCGGGTGATCGGGGTGAACGACACCCCGTACAGGTCCTGCACGTCCCCGAACCACCACACCGCGACGAGGCCGATCCCGGCGCCGACGGCCACGGCGCCGAGCCGCCAGCCCAGGCCCCGGACCGGATGGCGGGAGCGAGGACCGAACGCCGGCAGGAGCGCGGCGACGGTGAGGAGCCCGGCGGCGACGTCGACCGGGACGAGCACGGACGGCGCGACGACGGCGACGTGGAACAGGGGTCGGAGCAGATCGTGGAACATGGAGCCTCCCGGCGGACGGTGCAATCGTGGCGGCGGCCCGCTGCGAACGGGGCACCGAGGCGCTTCCGGTTCGCACAGTTCCCACCTGTGCGGCTCTCAGACCCCACTCGACCGACACCCAGCGAAGCCTCCGATGCGTGGCGTCGCGGACCGCTCGGTCGCGCGCACCTAGGGTGAACGGGTGACGCACGACGGATCGGTACGGGCTGCACTCGCGGCGGTCGCAGCGGACGGCTGGGGTGACGGTGGGCCGCTCATCGAACCCGGCAGCACCGCCTCGCCACGACGGGCCGCGGTCCTGATGCTCTTCGGTGCGCTCGACCACACGCCGAGCGACCGACCGGCGGCGGCACCCGGGGTCCCCCGCGACCTCGACGTCCTGCTCCTCGCGCGGGCCACGACCCTGCGCGCGCACGCCGGCGAGGTCGCGTTCCCCGGTGGACGCATCGACCCCGGTGACGCGGACGCCGTCGCAGCGGCACTCCGCGAGGCACAGGAGGAGACGGGGCTCGACCCCGCGGGCGTCGAGGTGCTCGGCGCCCTGCCCGCCGTGCCCCTGGCGTTCTCGAACCACCTGGTCCGACCCGTCATCGGCTGGTGGCGCGACCCCTCACCGATCCGCGTCGTCGACGAGCACGAGTCGGCGGCGGTGTTCCGGGTGCCCGTGGCCGACCTGCTCGACCCGGCGAACCGCGGTGTGACCGTGATCCGCCGCGGTGGTCAGGAGTGGCGCGGACCGGCGTTCACCGTCGAGGCCGACGGCGACGAGCACCTGGTGTGGGGCTTCACCGCGATGCTGCTGGATGCACTGTTCGACCGACTCGGCTGGACGGAACCGTGGGACCGCGAGCGGGAGATCCCGCTGCCGAGGTGATGCGCCGGATCCGCGTCAGCGTCCGGTCGCCCGGCGACGGAGCTCCTCGCGCACGACCTCGGCCTTCGCGAGCGCGCGGGGCGTCGTGATCACCGAGAACAGCAGGAACCCGACGAAGAACGCCACCCCGAACCACCACCAGGGCGTCGAGGTCAGGGCGAGCCAGAGCGCGAGCACGATCATGACGCCGAAGACGACCGGTCCGAACCACAGGTTCCGCCGCAGCTGTCGGTGGTGCTCGTCGACCGTGGCGGACCATGTGGCGGGATCGGCGTCCTCGGGCACCTCGCCACGCTTCAGCCCGCGCTGCACGTCCGTCAACTGCGTCGTGCCGCCGGCTCGCCGACGAGCGCGGCTGATCCAGACGCCGAAGAACGCCGTCATCGCGCCGGCGTAGAAGACCGCGCCGATCGCTCGCCCGAGCAGGGACATGTCTCGAGGGGAGACGAACATCCCGATCAGGAACCAGAGTCCGCCCCCGAACAGGAAGAGCACCGGCAACAACACGGGCATCGGGAGGGATCGGAGACGGTGCACCATGAGATCCTGTCAGATCAGAGCGTTCCCGGTGCGCCGTGCCGTCACGACGCGAGCGCGGGCCGGAGCGCGAACGACAACGGGTCGGCCCGCACCGCGTCGACCGCGTGGGCCACGGCCCCGATCACGACGACATCAGCCCCGAGCGAGGACGCGACGAGTTCGGGCACCGGGTCGAAGTGTCCCTTCGCGAGCAGGTCGCGCGCGCGGTCGATGACGGCGACGGCGGGCTGGGCGATCGCGCCGGCGACCACCACGCGGTCGATGTCGAGCAGGCTCGCGAGCAGGATGCAGACGCGGGCCAGGCGATCGCCCAGACGGTCGACGATGGTGCGCGCGATGGGGTCGCCGTTCCGTGCGGCCGCGAACACCAGAGCGGCGTCGGTGGCGAGCGCGGTGTCGGCGGGGATGTGCCCGGCGGCGACGGCGTCGGCCACGAAGGTGCGGGCGACGGCGCCGATGCCGTCGGACGACCCGACACCCTCGACGAGTTCGAGCACCCGCATCTCCCCGGCACCACCGTGGGCACCGCGCAGCAGGACCCCGTCGACGACGAGGCCCGCGCCGAAGCGTTCGCCGGACAGCAGCGCCGCGAACGAGGCGTCACCAGAGGACGGCCGCTCGGCGAGCGCGGCGAGGTTCGCGTCGTTCTCGACCAGCACCCGCCCGTCCGGCACGGCGTCGGCGAACCCCGGGTTCATCCGGACCCAGAAGCCGCCGTCGTCGGGCGAGGCACCGGCGGCGTCGACCGGTGCGGGGATGCCCACGACGGTGACCAGGACCCGTTCGCGGTCGACGCCGGCCGAGGCGAGGGCGGCGGCCACGGTGTCGGCGAGGACTCCCAGTCGAACGGGTACGTCGAGGCCCGATGCACCGAGCGCCCCCTCGGCACGACCGAGCACCGTGCCGCGCAGGTCGG
The DNA here is from genome assembly GCF_031844325.1 of Curtobacterium sp. BRB10. Lineage (NCBI taxonomy): Bacteria > Bacillati > Actinomycetota > Actinomycetes > Micrococcales > Microbacteriaceae > Curtobacterium > Curtobacterium sp. BRB10. The sequence continues at coordinate 352,705 of NZ_JAUZVA010000001.1, read as the reverse complement.
CGACGAAGGCGGTGACCCGGTGCTGGCCGGCGTCCACACCGACGACGACCCCGGCGACCGTGTCGAGCTCGTAGCGGCGTGCCGGGCGTCCCATCCGGTACTCCCCCGCGGCCCGGGCGTCGTCGAGCTCGCAGAGCCAGCCGAGCCGCACGAGTTCCTCGGCCGCAGCCAGCACGGTGGACCGGGTCAGCCCGGTGGCGTCGATCGCCTCGGTCGCGGTGAACGCCGACGAGTCGAAGGCGTACGCGAGCAGCGTCTCTGCGCTCGTTCCACGGGGTGGCGGCATGTCGTGACCCTATCGCGCGACGAGTTCCTTGCGGAATTAGATTTTCTCGCTACATTTAGTTCCGCGGGCAGCATCGGAGCCGCTCGCGGGACGGAACGGCAGGGACGCCGGGTCCGGACGGACGGAGACGACGTGCAAGCACACGCCACCGCCAGGAGCGCAGCATCGGTCAGCCGACGCGGGTTCCTGCTCGGAGCGGGCGGCATCGGGGCGGGCCTCGCGCTCGCCGGATGCGCCCCGATCGGGTCCTCGAGCGCCAAGCCGGAGACCATCACGTTCTACGTGTCGAAGCCCGAGGTCATCGGCTACTTCGACGACGTCATCGCGCAGTTCCACCAGACCCAGTCGAGGGTCCGGGTCGTCCGCGACTCGACGTCGAGCATGTCCGCGAACTTCGTCCGGAACCGGCCGCCGGACCTCGGCTGCTGGAACTACAACTTCTCGGTCGTGCCGTTCGTCGAGCACGGCGCGCTGACCGACCTGTCCGACCTGCCGCAGGCCGACACCATCAACCCCGACCTGTGGCCGCTCATGGAGCAGACCGCCGACTACCCCGGCCGGAAGAGCGCCCTGCCGTACTCGGTGACCGCGGCGTCGGTGATCTACAACAAGGCGCTCTTCGCACAGCAGGGGCTCGAGGTCCCGACGACGTGGAGCGAGTTCGCCGACGTCTGCGAGCGCCTGACCAGGGCCGGCATCGCCCCGATCTACGGCACGTTCAAGGACAACTGGACGATCGCCCAGGGCATGTTCGACTACTCGATCGGCGGCATGATCGACACCCCGGCGACCTTCGAGGCACTCCGGCGCGAGGGCACGAACGTCGGCAAGGGGTCCGCCGTCTCGTTCGAGCGCGACCTGCGGGAGCCGATGGAGCGCATGGTGCAGCTCCGCGCCTGGCACCAGGACGGCGCCGCGAGCCGCGGGTACGGCGACGGCAACCTCGCCTTCGCCCAGGGCAAGGCGGGCATGTACCTGCAGGGACCGTGGGCACTCGGCGAGATCGCCAAGACCACGAAGGACATGGACCTCGGCACCTTCCCGCTGCCCGTCACCGACGACCCGGCCGATCGCAAGGTCCGCGTGAACGTCGACCTGGCGCTCTGGATCCCCGAGGCGTCGCGCAAGCAGGAGGCCGCCCGCGAGTTCCTGTCGTTCCTGATGAGCACGAAGGTCAACGACCGGTACAACGCCGACAACAACGGCTTCGGTGTGCGCAAGGACGCTCCCCCGGCGTCGAACCCCGCCCTCCGCGGCATGCAGTCGTACTACGACGACGCCGCCTTCTACCTCGGCGCATCGCAGCTCATCCCCGCCGAGATCCCGGTCGCGAACTACGCGCAGTCGATCGCCTTCGGCGGCGACCCGCAGCGCCAGCTCCGCACCCTCGACGCCGACTGGGCGCGTCTCGCGCTCCGCACGGCCGCGTAAGGAGACGTCTCATGGCAACCACGACCACCGAAGCCGTCACGACGGCGGGCCGACGCCGCCGTGGCGGAGCCGCGCCGCGCCTCCAGTCCGGACGACGGGACGGACGACGCAAGCCCCGCGTCGATCCGCTCTTCCTCGCCTTCCTGCTCCCCACCCTGGTGCTCTTCACGCTCGCCATCACGCTGCCGGCGGTGATGGGCATCGTGCTGAGCTTCACGAACTCCGTCGGCTTCGGCGAGTTCCGGTTCACCGGGCTCACCAACTACATCGCGGTGTTCTCCGACCCCGCGATCCTGCAGGCGTACCTGTTCACGCTGGGGTTCTCGCTCGTCACCGTGATCGTCGTGAACGCGATCGCCTTCCTGCTCGCCATCGCGCTGACGTCGAAGATCCGCGGCAAGATCGCCCTGCGTGCGGTGTTCGTGCTGCCGATGGTGATCTCGGGCATCGTCATCGCGTACGTGTTCTCGTTCCTGTTCGCGAACAGCCTGCCGGCCTTCGCCACCGCGATCGGCTTCGGGCCGCTCGAGCAGAGCATCCTGGCGAACCCCGACCTGGCCTGGCTGGCGATCGTGGTCGTCACCGCCTGGCAGGCGATCCCGTCGACGCTCCTCATCTACATCGCCGGCGTCCTCTCGATCCCCGGCGAGGTGTACGAGGCAGCCGCCCTCGACGGTGCCAGCGCCTGGCGGCAGCTCGTCTCGATCACCGCGCCGCTGACGGCGGGCTACATCCTGATCAACCTGGTCATCGGGTTCAAGAACTTCCTGAACTCGTACGACATCATCGTCGGCCTGACCGACGGCGGCCCCGGCACCTCGACCACCAGTGTCGCGATGTCGATCTTCAAGGGCTTCAACGGCGGCGACTACGCCTACCAGATGGCGAACGCCACGATCTTCTTCGTCATCGCGGTCGTCATCGCCGTGATCCAGCTGCGGGCGACCCGCGGGAAGGCAGCGCTCTGATGTCCCTGCAAGCACCCCTGCGACCGGGGACCACCGCGACCGGCAGCATCCGTTCCGTCGACGCGGACCGGTCCTCCGGCTCGGGCAAGGCCGGCCGCGGTCGTTCCAACTGGCCCGTCACGGTCGTCCTCGTGCTGTGTGCGCTGTCGGTGCTCGTGCCGCTGTACGTCACCCTGACGATGGCGTTCAAGACCACCGGCCAGGCCGTCGACGGCAACGCGTTCTCGCTGCCGGCACCGTTCAGCGTCGACGGCTTCGTGCAGGCGTGGCGGCTGACCGACTTCCCGCGGGCGTTCGGGGTCTCGGTGTTCGTCGCCGCGATCACCGTCGTCGGCACGATCCTGCTCGCCTCGTTCACGGCCTACGCAATCGCCCGGAACTGGGACCGACGGCTGTTCCGGTGGTCGTTCTTCTACCTGCTCGCGGCGATGTTCCTGCCGTTCCCCGTGCTCGCACTGTCGCAGGTGAAGCTCACCGGGCTCGCGCACCTGGACAACCCGCTCGGGGTCGCGATCCTGCACGTCATGTTCCAGCTGTCCTTCAGCGTCCTGCTCTTCACGGCCTTCCTGCGGTCGATCCCGGCCGAGCTGGAGGAGAGTGCACGCATCGACGGTGCGAGCACGGGGCAGGTGTTCTGGCGACTCGTGTTCCCGCTGCTGGCACCGATGAGCGCCACCGTCGGCATCTTCGCGTTCCTCGCGTCGTGGAACGACTTCGTGATGCCGTCGCTGATCACCTCCGACCCGGCGCTGCAGACCCTGCCGGTGCTGCAGCAGATGTTCCAGACGCAGTTCAGCAACAACTACAACGTGTCGTTCGCCTCGTACCTGATGGCGATGGCCCCGGCGATCATCGTCTACCTCGTCACCCAGCGGTGGGTGATGGCCGGCGTGACCCAGGGCGCGATCAAGTGACCGACACCTCCGGTGCAGGCCCGACCGACACCGCCGGTGCGGTCCCGGCCGCGATCGCCGGTGCGGTCCCGGCCGCGATCGCCGATGCAGGCCCGACCGACACACACCCCTCGAACCCGACGAACCCCTCGACCCACGAAAGGCCCGACGTGACCGACACCCTCGCCCAGCCCGCCGCCACTTCGCACGACGAGACCTGGTGGCGCCAGGCCAGCGTCTACCAGATCTACCCCCGCTCGTTCGCCGACGCGGACGGCGACGGCATCGGCGACCTGCCCGGCATCACCGAGCGGGTGCCGTACCTGGCCTCGCTCGGCGTCGAGGCCGTCTGGCTCAGCCCCTTCTACCCGTCCGCCCTGGCCGACGGCGGCTACGACGTCGACGACTACCGTGACGTCGACCCGCGCCTCGGCACCCTCTACGACTTCGACCGGATGGTCGAAGCACTGCACGCCGCCGGCATCCGGGTGATCGTCGACGTCGTCCCGAACCACACGAGCGACCGGCACGAGTGGTTCCGCGAGGCCCTCGCAGCACCCAAGGGCTCCCCCGCCCGCGACCGCTACGTGTTCCGCGACGGCAGGGGGCCGTCCGGCGAGGAAGCCCCCGCCGACTGGATCTCGATCTTCGGCGGGCCGGCCTGGACCGCCGTCGGCGACGGCCAGTGGTACCTGCACAGCTTCGCGAAGGAGCAGCCCGACCTGAACTGGGCGAACCGTGAGGTCCGTGACGACTTCCTGCACACCCTGCGTTTCTGGTCCGACCGCGGTGTCGACGGGTTCCGCATCGACGTGGCCCACGGGCTGGCGAAGGACCTGGGCGAGACCCTGCCCACCTGGGCCGAGCTCGCCGAGATGCCGAAGGACGGCACGCACCCGCTCTGGGACCGTGACGACGTGCACGACATCTACGCCGAGTGGCGGACGGTCTTCAACGAGTACACGCCGGCCCGCACCGCGGTCGCCGAGGCCTGGGTCCCCGCCCACCGCCGCGCCCGGTACGCCAGCGCCGAGGGACTCGGTCAGGCGTTCAACTTCGACCTGCTCGAGGCCGACTTCGACGCCGGCCAGTTCCGCACGATCATCGAGTTCAACCTCGGCCTCGCCGAGCAGTCCGGCTCGTCGACCACGTGGGTGTTCTCGAACCACGACGTCGTCCGGCACGCCACCCGCTACGCCCTGCCGCCCCGCGCCGGCGGCACCGACAAGCAGGGCAGCGCCTGGCTGCTCGCCGGCGGCTCGCAGGACGCGCTCGACCGGTCGCTCGGCCTCCGTCGCGCACAGGCCGCCACGCTGCTCGAGCTCGCCCTGCCCGGCTCCGCCTACCTGTACCAGGGCGAGGAGCTCGGCCTGCACGAGGTCGGTGACATCCCGGACGCCGACCGGCAGGACCCGGCGTTCTTCCGCAACCCGGGTGTCGACGTCGGTCGTGACGGCTGCCGCGTGCCGATCCCGTGGACGCGCACCGGCACGTCGTTCGGCTTCGGTCCGGACGGCTCGCACCTGCCGCAGCCGGCGTGGTTCGCCGACTCCAGCGTCGAGGCCGAGGACGCCGACCCCGACTCCACGCTCAACCTGTACCGGAAGGCGCTCGGCCTGCGTGGCCAGCTGCAGTCCGAGGAACAGCTCGAGTGGATCGAGACCGGCCGCGACGACGTGCTCGCGTTCCGTCGGCCGAACGGCTGGACGAGCGTGACGGTCTTCGGCGACGAGCCCTTCGCACTGCCGGCCGGCGAGCTGCTGCTCGCCTCCGCCCCCGTGGTCGACGGCGCCCTGTCGGGCGTGGGGACGGCCTGGTTGCGTTCCTGACGCGACGCTCGCGCCCTGGGCGCGACCGGACGACGGACGGGAGGCGCGGTGCCAGCTGGCACCGCGCCTCCCGTCCGTCGTCCCCGCGTCTCCCCGCGTCTCCCCGCGTCTCCCCGCGTCTCCCCGCGGAACGCGGCGTCCCTGCCGGAAACGGGCGTCCTGGGCCGGAAGTTCTGATCAGGTACACCCGTTCTCGCATCCCATCGCGGCCGTTCTGGGAAGGAAGTCCCGGTAGGGTCACCGCATGAGCGGGGCGAGCATCAGCGTGCAGGACTTCGTGATGCGGTTCGGCGACCGCAACGTGGTCGACGGGCTGTCGTTCGACGTCGCCCCCGGCGAGACGTTCGGGCTGCTCGGCAGCAACGGCTCCGGCAAGACCACGACGATCCGGGCCCTGCTCGGCATCACCACCCCGACGGCGGGCACGCTGACGATCGACGGCCGGCCCTACCGACCGGCCACCGGCGGCATCGGCTACCTGCCCGAAGAACGCGGGCTGTACCGCAAGGAGTCCGTCATCGACGTGATGACCTACTTCGGGCGCCTGCGCGGGCTCCGCGGCGCCGAGGCGACCGCGTGGAGCATGGACTACCTGGCCCGGGTGGGGCTCGCCGACCGCGCGAAGCTGCGCGTCGACAAGCTGTCCGGCGGCCAGCAGCAGAAGGTCCAGCTCGGCATCACGATCATGGACCGGCCACGGCTGCTCATCCTCGACGAACCGACCAAGGGCCTCGACCCGGTGAACCGGCGGCTCCTGCTCGACCTGGTCGACGAGCGGAAGGCCGACGGCGCGACCGTGGTCCTCGTGACGCACCACATGGACGAGGTCGAGCGGCTCTGCGACCGCATCCTGCTCCTCAAGGCCGGCCGGGCCGCCGCGTACGGATCCGTGCCCGACGTGCAGGACGCCTTCGGCGGCGCCGTCGCCCGCGTCGGGCTCGACGGCCCCGTGCCGAAGTCGCCGCTGTACCGGGTCGCCCGCCACGAGGGGCACGTCGCCTACCTGGTGCCGACCCAGGCCGCTGCTCCGGACGGTGCGGACGTCCTGGCAGAACTGGTCGCGGCCGGGGTGCACGTCACGGCGTTCGAGATGCGCCGGATCCCGCTCGACGAGATCTTCGTGCAGGTCTACGGGCACGACGCCCTCGCCGCTGCATCGTCGGACGGAGCAGCGGCATGAGCAGCCTCGGCACGGTCGTCCGGTTCGAGTTCGTCCGCGCGGTGAAGAAGCCCGCGTTCTGGATCGGTACCCTCGCGCTGCCGGTCGTCATCGTGGTCGTGTCGTTGCTCGTGGGCATCGGGCAGGCCGCCGGCACGAACTCCGTGGTGTCCGGGTCGTCCGCCACCAAGACCCCGTTCCACTACGTCGACGAGTCCGGCCTGGTGTCGGAGTCCGTGGCCGCGAAGTGGGGTGGGACGCCGTCCACCGACTCCGCCGCCGACCGCGCCGCCGTCCGGTCCGGTGACCTCGACGCCTTCATCGCGTTCCCGTCGTCGCCGTCCACGACGGCCATCCGGGTCGACGCCGCCGACCGCGGGCTCTTCGCCAACGGCGTGTACTCGTCGCTGGCCGAGCGGGTGCTCGAGCAGAGCGTCGCCGCGTCGGTCGACGACCCCGAGACCGTGGAGCTGCTCCGCAGTCCACCCGCCACCGACGTCACCACCTACGCCGACGGCCGGGTCGCACCGGGCTGGTTGTCCGTCGTGCCGCCGTTCCTGTTCGTCGCCGCGTTCTTCGGGCTCGTCATCCTGCTCGCCGCACGGATGGTCACCGTCGTGGTCGAGGAGAAGGAGAACCGGATCTCCGAGATGATCCTGACCACGGTGACCGCGGGCGACCTGATCCGCGGCAAGGTCATCGCGATGCTGCTCGTCGGCTTCGTGCAGGTCAGCGTGTTCGTCGTGCCAGGCCTGGTCGGGCTGCTCGTCGCCCTGCCGCTGGTGTCGTCGCAGCTCGGTGGGCTGACGGTCGACCCGTGGCGGATGGTGACCGGAGCGCTGCTGCTCGTCGGCGGGGTGCTGCTGGCGTCCGGGCTGTTCGTCGCCGTCGGGGCCGCCGTGCCGTCGATCAAGGACGCCTCGGCCCTGCAGTCGGCGGCGATCTTCGCGCTGATCATCCCCCTGTACGCGGCGTTCTTCGTGATGACGACGCCGACGTCGCCCGTCGCCCAGTTCTTCACGTACTTCCCGACCTTCACGCCGATCACCGCGATGGTGCGGAACGCCGTCGGGGCCCTCACCGTGACGGAGTCGGTGGTCTGCATCGTCGAGGTGTTCGTCGTCGCCGGTCTGCTGCTGTGGTTCGCGGAGTACCTGTTCCGGCACTCGGTCGCGCAGTACGGCTCGAAGGTGACGGTGCGGCAGGTGCTGTCGTGGCGGCGGGAGCGTCGGGGCTGACCTCGTCGGTCGGTGCCGCACGGCGTCAGACGCGGACGGGTGCCTCGTCGAGGTCCCACGACGGGACGGCGTGCCGCTTCCATCCCTGGCGCAGCGTGTTCACCGCGCGGTCGAACTCCACCAGGACGTCGATGTGCGGGCGGACGAGCATCTGGATCTGCAGCCCCTCGTAGACCGAGAGCAGCTGGGTCGCCGCCTGGTACGCGGGGATGCCGGCCTCTTCCGAGCCGCGGTCGAAGTCGCGCTGCAGCCCGACGGTCAGCTGCTCGGCGTACTCCTCGAACCGCTTGCGGAACAGCTCGGCGAAGCCGGACTCCGAGCTGGCCACGGTGATCAGGCCCGCGAGGACCCGGACGAGTCCGGGATCGGCGACGTCCTCGGCCAGGGTCAGACGGACGTGCTCGATGGTGCACGTCGGCGGGCTCTTCCGCCGGGTCCCCCGCAGCTGCGCCCACCGGTCGTAGGTGACCAGGAGCAGGGCGTGCCAGGTCGGGAACAACCGCTCGACGGTCTCGAGCGGGATGCCGGCCACCTCGGCGACCACCGCCGCGTCGACGGCGTCGAACGGGTGCAGCCGGTAGGCGCGGATGGCCGCGCGCACCGTGCGCTCCGCGAGGGACTCGTCGTCCTCGACCCGTTCGCCGTGCAGGGGTTCCATCCGACCATTGCAGCGCATCGCGAGCCGTTTGTCTCGTCCCAGAGCGGGGGCCGTGCTCCCGGCCGCGTCAGCGAGCCTCGGCCACGGCGGTCAGCCGACGGTGACCGGCGCCGCCGGCGGGCGGACCCGCTGGCGCATCCAGACGAAGAACCCCGTCAACGTGAAGACGCCGTAGAAGACGTACATCAACCCGGAGGCGTAGTACCCGGCGGAGAACAACAGCGGCACGCCGACCAGGTCGACCGCCACCCAGATGAGCCAGAACTCGACCCACCCCTTCGCCATGCCGTAGGTGGCGAGCAGCGAACCGACGAAGATCCACGCGTCGCTCCACACCGGCTCGTACGACCCGAGCGCGCGGAAGACGGGGGTCAGCAGGGCGGTGCCGCCGACCATGCCGACGACGAGCAGCAGACGGGTCCGCCAGGAGGCCCAGCGCGGGTCGATCACGGTGGTCGCGTCCTCGGGCCGGTGCGTCCACCGGTACCAGCCGTAGATGCTCACGATGATGAACATGACCTGACGGCCGGCCTGCCCGAGCAGGTTGACGGGGTTCGGGGTGTCGAAGAGCGCCCCCATGAAGACGGTGAAGAGCAGGGCGTTGCCGACCAGTCCGACCGGCCAGGCCCAGACCTTCCGGCGCATGCCACCGAGGGCACTGAGCAGCCCGAAGACGTTGCCGATCACCTCGCGCCAGAGCACCGTCTGGTCGCCGATGACGATCTGCGCGTCGAACAACCAGCGCACGATGTCCATGGGCCCTCCTCGTTTCCGGACGGTGCAACGACGCCGTGCGGACCGGCATTCCTTCTGCGATCGCCCTGCGCACGTGAAGCTCGCGTTCAGAAATTGGGGTACAAATCATGTCCTCCCTAGCGGGGACAAAAATCACCCCCATTCTGGGGTCCGAGCGAACGCTCGTTCTCGCTTGTCGGCACTTTGGGGGACAGGTAACGTCGACACCAGAGCGAGTCCAGCCCGCCCGAGCAGCAGTACCTGCGCTCCGAGGCCCGGCGACCGCTCTCGGCACCGGTCAGCCGCGACCCCCTCCAACCACTGGGTCGATGACAACCTCCCCACCGGACCCGACGCCCGAATGTCCCCGGTGGGCTTCAGCGTGCCCCGAGCACGCAGGAACGGATCCACCCCATGCACAAGATCGTCACCGGTGCCATCGCCGGCGCAGCAGGCGTCGCACTCCTCCTCGGCGGAGCGGGCACGTTCGCCCTCTGGAACGCCAGCGCCTCGAGCGCCGCGTCCGCCGTGAGCGCCGGCACCCTGACGCTGAGCGCCAACAACGACGGCGCCTGGACCGACATCACGAACGGTCGTTCCACCGCGATCGACCCGACGAAGGCCCTGATGGTCCCGGGCAACACGTTCCAGTTCACGCAGACGCTGAACATCGGCGCGACCGGCCAGGACCTCAAGGCCAACCTGACGTACGCCAACCAGAGCATCACCGGCGACGCCGCGCTGCTCGCCGCCACGACGAAGACGCTGGCCGTCACCTCGACGAGCGCCTCGGTCGTGCAGTCCTCGTCGAACGCGAACACCTTCGTCGTCTCGCCGTCCTCGTCCACGTCGACCGTCAAGGTCGTCTTCACGGTGACGCTCCCCGCGTCGGCGACCACCGGGCAGGGCGGTTCGATCAACCTCAGCGCGCTCGCCTTCACGCTGACCCAGACCGCGATCGGTTCCTGATCCCCCGATCACACCCCACCGACCACGACGACCAGGAGCACGCACATGACCGCCACACCGCGGACGACGGGACGCCACCGCGCAGCCCGACGGCACCGCTGGGTGTGGCCGGTCGCGATCGCCCTGGTCGTCGCGGTCGGAACGGCGCTCCTCGGCGCCGGCGGCACGTACGCGCTCTGGAACGGGACCGCCAGCACGGCGGCCACCACGGTGCGCTCCGCCACCGCGACCATCAGCGTCAGCGGCACCACGGCGATGAACACCGCGGTCCTCGGGCCGGGCACGAGCACCACCGGCACCTTCACGGTGCGGAACACCGGGTCGATCCCCCTGTCGGTGCGCGTCACGACGACGGCCGCGAAGTCGTCCGTCGCGGCGGCGACCGGTGAACTGACGCTCCACCTCGCGATGGTGTCCTCGGCCGCGAAGTGCGTCCCCGGGCTCACCGGTACGAGCGCGCGGCTCGCCACCTTCGACACCGGCGCCGGGTCCTTCACGCTGCCGGCCGGGGCGAGCGGGATCGCGTGCCTCGAGACGGCTCTCGACGCCGACGCACCGCAGACCGTCGCCGGCGCCACCACCGACTTCACCCTCACCGTCACCGGAACGCAGGTCTCCGCATGAACCGCCGCCTCCGACTCCTCGTCGCCGTGCTCCTCACCGCCGTGTTCGTCGGCGGCGGGTCGAGCGCCGCGTGGGCACTGTGGAGCGCGTCGGGCACCACCGCGGCGAGCACCACGGTCGGCACGGTCGCGGCGTCGATCAGCGGGACGAGCGCCCTCACCACGGCGTTCTCGTCGAGCGTCACATCGACGACGAAGCCGATCACCCTGACCGACTCGGGAACCCTCGCCGGTACCGCGACCACCACCGTCTCCGTCGTGTCCGGCAGCTCGACCGCACTCGCCAAGGCCGTCTCCGTCGTCGCCTGGCCGGTCGCCTCGACCGCGGGCTGCACCACGAGCACGGCCGTCGGTACCGGGTCCGTCTCCGGCACCTGGGCGTCGCTGCCGAGCATGAGCGCGAAGCTCGCCGCCGGCGCCTCCGCCGTGTGGTGCACGCGCAGCACCCTACAGTCGTCGGCCCCGGCCGGCTCGACCGCCACGGTGAACGTCAACCTCACCGTCACGAGCGGCACCTGGACGTCGGGGGTCGTCGCCGGCGGCTTCACCCTGAGCACCCCGGCAGCGACCGTCGACACCACCCCCTCGCTGGTCTGCACCGACCACGGCGGCTGGTACGTCGAGATCCGGTGGGACGCCGCGAACCGCCCGATGGACACCTGGTACGGGGCCTTCGTCGGTTCGACCCCGGTCGGGCAGAAGGCGCAGGACTACTCCGCGTTCATCACCATCGCGCCGACGGACGTCCCTGCGAGCGCCGGCACCGCTGGCACGCTGATCGTCACCGTCAAGGTGCTCGACAGCGCCGGCAACCCCACGTCGACCGTCGCGGGCACCGGCAAGGTCACGCTCTTCACGCAGGACAACGGGGCGGCGATCCGGTGCGGCGCATGAGCACCCCCACCCCGCGCACCGGATGGCGCGCCGTCGTCCACGCCGTCGTGTTCGGTCTCAGCACCGGACTCCTGCTGCTCGTCGCTGGCCTGGCGGTCGTGCTGATCGTCGTGCCGAAGGCCACGGGATCGATGCCGCTCACCGTCCTGACACAGTCGATGGAGCCGACCCTGCCCCCGGGAACGCTGCTCGTGGTCCGTCCGACCCCGATCGACGACATCCGGGTCGGCGACGTCGTCACCTACCAGATCGTCTCCGGCCAGCCCGCGGTCGTCAGCCACCGCGTGGTCTCGGTGTCGTCGTCGTCGAACGGCGAGCGGACCTTCGTGCTCAAGGGCGACAACAACGCCGAGGCCGATCCGGCACCGGTCACCGCCGTGCAGATCCGCGGCGTGGTCTGGTACTCCGTGCCGGAGATCGGCATCGTCAACCAGGTCGTCAACGGGTCGCGGAGCTGGCTCATCCCCGCGGTCGCCGGCGTGCTCCTGACGTACGGGGCGGTCATGATGACCGCGGGCTTCGTGAGCGCCGCACGTCGTCGCCGCACCGGCACCGGCCGCGTCGGCGCCAGCCACGGACGCCGCAGCCACGGACGACGCAGCGCAGCGCACCACGTCGAGCGGACCACCTTCGAGAACAGGACCGAGACGACCACCACCACCCGGTCTAGGCTCGGTGGACGTGACGGACGGAGTGCAGCGGGCGCGGGAGCTCCTCGACGCAGCGGCCCGACGGCTCCGCGCCGCGGACGTCCCGGACGAAGCACTCGGCGAGTACGTGCAGCCGAAGGCCGTCCTCGGGATCCGTCGTGACCCCGCGATGCGACCACTCGGCCGGGTGTGGCGGGTCGGGGCACTCCTGATCGGGTCGTCCCCCGAGACCGCCGGCCGCGTCTGGGCCACCGGGTCGATCACCCGTGTCACCGAACCCGGTCGTTCGCAGTACCAGTCGGTCTCCGCCGAGGTCCGTCGCGCCTACCGAGCTGCCGCCGCGAAGGGGCGGTTCGGCGCCGGTGACACCGTGAACCACGGCGCCGTCCCGATCCCCGTCGACGACTCCCTGGTCGGCGCCGAGGGCGTGCTCGTCGTCATCGACGACGTTCCGTCGGTCCGGTGGTCCCCGACCGCCGGCACCGCAGTCCCCCTCGCCGACTACCTGGACGACCGCGTCGGGCTGCTCGTCGATCCCCCGCGGGGCGCGACCGACTGACGCGGCACCGGGACCGCACGGTGCGGGGTTCGTCGTGCAGTGCCGGTTCCTCGTGAACGCGCACCGTGCAGTGCCGGAGACTCCGTGCGCGTTCCCGCTCCCGGTGCGAGCGCTCCACGGTTGCACGGGCCCTGAACCGCCCGCCCGCACACCGCACACGGTCCGCCGGACGCGATCCGGGCCTCCAGTCCGACCGGACCGACCACGTGCCTGTCGTGACGTCACCCGGTCCCGATAGTGTCGGAGCGTGAGCAACGAGGCATTCGACGACCGCTACGAGCTGCGCGAGTTCGCGCCCGGGACGGACGACAAGGGGGCACCGAACGCCGAAACGGCAGCGTGGATGCAGGCCGTCGGGATGGGCTTCCACGAAGCCGACCCCGATGCCGAGGGCGCAGCCCGCATGGCATCGCACTTCATCGCCGACGAAGAGACGTTCCTCGGGGTCTACGTGCGCGAGCCGTTCCCGGGCTCCGTCGACGAGACGTGGCCGGCCGGCACCTTCACGTGGTTCCGCAAGGCGCTGAGCTGGGGCGACGGGTCCTCCGTCGACACGCAGGCGATCTCCGCGGTCACCGTCCGCCCGACCGAGCGTCGCCGCGGCATCCTGCGACGGATGATGACGCACGCGCTCGAGCGCGGCGTCGCCGAGGGCTACGCCGTCGCGTCGCTGACCGCGTCCGAGGGCACGATCTACCGCCGCTTCGGTTTCGGCTGCGCCATCCGCGAGCGCGCCGTGCACGTGCGGCGCGAGCGCGCGCTGCCCCTGCTCGCACCGACCTCCGGCACGGTGTCGGTCGTGACCCCGCAGTGGCTCGCCGACGGTCCCGGCAAGGCGGTCTTCGACCGGTTCCACGTCCGCACCCCGGGCTCGATGGTGCGCAACACCGGTACCTGGCCGATCGCGTTCGGCCTGCGCGGGCCCGACGGCCAGAAGGCCAAGGACGTCCGCGCCGCCGTGCACCGCCCGGACGGCTCCGACGAGGTCGACGGCTACGTCACCTGGCGCGTCAAGGAGGACCGCGGCTCCGACACCGCGCTCGAGATCGTCGACCTGGTGTACGCGGACGACCAGGCCTACACCGCCCTGTGGGAGTTCCTGCTCTCGGTCGACCTCAACGACGTCGTGAAGTACAACCGCTCCCGTCTCGACGACCCGATCGTCGCGGCGCTCGGCGACAACCGTGCGTACGACGTCGACCACGAAGAGGACCACGTCTGGCTGCGCGTGCTCGACGTGCCGGCGGTGCTGGCCTCGCGGCCGTTCGCCGTCGACGGGTCGCTGACACTCGGGGTCACCGACGCGCTCGGCTTCACCACCGGCACGTACCGCCTCGACGTCCAGGAGGCCCGTGGCACCGTCACGCGCATCGCCGACGACGTCGACGTGGCCGGGTCCGACGTCCAGCTCGACGTCGCGGAGCTCGGCGCGCTGCTGATCGGCTCGGTCTCCCCCGTCACCTTGGCCGCCGCGGGGCTCGTCCGCGCCGCGGACCCGGCGTCGGTGGCGCTGCTCCGGGCGATGTTGCTGCCGCCGCGGACGCCGCACGGCATCACGTACTTCTGATGGACGTCGCCCGCGTGGTGGGGCGCGCACGTCAGGTCGTCTCCGTCCTGGCGTCCCCCACCCTGCGAGCGGCGGTGTTCGGCGGAGCCCCGGCCGACGACCGCACCCGGGCGGCGGTCGGCTCGTTCGACTGGGTCACCGACGACGGCCCCGACGCGTCGGTGCTCGGCCGGACGGCACGCGAGCTCCAGCGGCTGCAGTCGCCGGCCGCGGTGCTCGAGTTCGACCGGATCGAGCGGATGCCGGTCAAGGACGTCGAACGGCATGCACTGTCCGTCCGGATCGTGGAGCTCGTGTTCGAGCGACTCGGACCGGACCGAGTCGTGCCGGAGGCCGTCCTGAACGCGGCCGTCGGCATGTTCGCGGCCGATGTCTCCGTCGTGCGCCGTGATGCCGTGGACCTCGGCGTCCTGACGCGCACCGACGACGGCTCGGCGTACCGGATGGCGCCCGCCCGCCCGTCCTGACGCTGCTGGGTAGTCCCGCGCGGGGTGCAGAACCTCGCACCGGGCGAGGGGCGAGCGCTCTGGTGCGAGGTTCTGCACTCCGTGGGATGCGTGCAGGCTCGCACGGAGTACGGAACCTCGCACCACACGAGCGGCGACGCCGCGGCCCTACGCCCGGCGCCGCACCCGCGGGTCGACGAACGCGTAGACCACGTCGACGATCACGTTCGCCGTGACGATCAGCAGCGCCGAGAACAGCGTGAAGCCGACGACCACCTGCAGGTCGAGCGTGTGCACCGCGTCGATGAGCAGTGCGCCGAGGCCCTGCATCGAGAACACCTTCTCGGTGATGACCGCACCACCGAGCAGCGACCCGAGGTCGAGCCCGAACAGCGTCACCACGGGCAGGATCGCCGTCCGGAGCCCGTGCCGCACGACGACCTGGCGCTCCCGCAGCCCCTTTGCCCGGGCGGTCCGGACGAAGTCCTGCGACATCGACTCGAGCATCTCGCCACGGGTCAACCGGGCGTAGATCGCGGCGCTGATGAAGGCGAGCACGCACCACGGCAGGATCAGGTGGGTGAACCAGCCGACGGGGTCGTCGCTGAAGGCCACGTACCCGCTCGTCGGCAGGATCCCGAGCACGAACCCGAACAGCAGGATGCCGAGCAGCCCGACCAGGTACGCCGGTGACGAGACACCGGCGACCGCGACCGTCATCACGGCGCGGTCGACGAAGGTGCCGCGACGCAACGCCGAGACGGTGCCGCCGAACACCCCGGCGACGAGCCACAGCACGGCGGCCCCCACTGCGATCGACGCGGTGACGGGCAGGCGCGCGAGGATCAGCTCGGTGACGCTCTCGTGCAGCTGGAACGAGTACCCGAAGCACGGTGCCGCGCACTCGATCACGCTGTTGCCGCTGCCGAAGGTCCGGCCCGTGAAGATGCCGGCCAGGTAGGCGCCGAACTGTGCGAGCCAGGGCTTGTCGGTGCCGAGGAACGCCTGGACCTCTCGCAGCCGGTCCGGCGTGCAGGGCTTGTCGCAGATCGCCCGTGCCGGGTTGGTCGGCAGGAGCATGAACAGCGCGTACGTGATGGCCGCGACGACGAGCAGCACGACGGCGGCCCCGAGCACGCGGATCGCCAGGAAGCGCAGGGTGGCGGCGTTCACGCGGTACCCCCTCGCGGGTCGAGGGCGTCGCGCAGGGCGTCACCGAGCACGTTGAAGGCGAGGGTGATGAGGAACAGTGCGGCTCCGGGGAACACGAGGTACATGGGATCGGTCTGCACCCAGCCGATGGCGTCGCCGATGCTGCGACCCCACGACGGCGTCGGCGGGTTGACGCCGACGGCGAGGAACGAGAGCGCGGCCTCGGCACCGATCATCGACGGGATCGAGATGGTGGCGTAGACGGTGATCGTCGCGGCGAGGTTCGGCAGCAGCTGCGTACGGATGACGTGCCACCGTCCTGCGCCCATCGCGGTGGAGGCGACGACGTAGTTGCGGCTGACGAGCGACAGCGTCTGCCCGCGCACGACGCGGGCCACGGCCGGCCAGCCGAAGAACCCGATGACGAGCACGACGAGCACGGGCTTCGGGAACGACGACGGCACGATGGCGGTGAGGGCGATCATGAACACGAGCGACGGGAACCCGAAGATCACGTCGACGACCCGCGAGAGCACGCGGTCGTACCAGCCGCCGAAGAACCCGGTCGTGACGCCGACGAGCACGCCGATGACGATCGACACCAGGGTGGCCGCGAGTCCGATGCCGAGCGACGTCCGTGCACCGTACGTGACGATCGAGAACAGGTCGCGCCCGGTCAGGGGCTCGACACCGAACCAGTGCTCGCCGCTGATCCCGCCGCCCGGACCGCGCGGAGCGCCGAAGTCGTTCAGCGCGTCGATGTCGTACGAGTACGGGTCCTGCCCGGACGCCTTCGCGATGAGCGGGGCCGCCACGGCGACCACCAGGAACACCGCGATGACGACGGCCGAAGCCACCGCCCAGCGGTCCTGCCGGACGCGTCGCACCACGGCGCGGAAGCCGGTGGTCCGGCCGGACGGTGCGACCGGGCGGTCGACGACGTTGGCCGTCACGAGGCCACTCCTTCCCACGCGCGCCACGCCTCGCGGCGAGCGGCCTGGCGCACGGGGTCGGCGACGGGCGCTGCGGCGAGGAGCATGCGCGTGTAGTCCTGGTGCGGGTCGTCGAGCACGGCGTCGGTGGTCCCCCGCTCGACGACCCGGCCGTCGCGCAGCACGATCACCTGGTCGGCGAGCTGGCGGACGACGGCGAGGTCGTGGCTGATGAGCAGCATGCCGAAGCCGAACTCCCGCTGCAGCCCGGCCAGCAGGTCGAGCACGGCGGCCTGCACCGTGACGTCGAGGGCCGAGGTCGGTTCGTCGGCGATGACGAGTGCCGGCCGCAGCGCGAGCGCACGCGCGACGGCGACGCGCTGCCGCTGGCCGCCGGACAGCTGGTGCGGGAACCGCTCGGCCCACGTCGGGTCGAGCTGCACGGCGGTCAGCAGCTCGCGGACCCGCTCGGCGCGGTCCGCAGCGGAGTCGGTGCCGTGCACGAGCAGCGGTTCCGCGATGCTCCAGCCGATGGTCTGCCGCGGGTTGAGCGACGACGCCGGGTCCTGGAACACGATGCCGACACGACTGCGCAGCTCGCGCAGTCGTCGTCCGCGGGCCGTCCGCAGATCGCTGCCGTCCACCTCGACCGACCCGGCGACGACGGGCACCAGGCCCGCGAGCGCGCGCCCGATCGTGGACTTGCCGGAACCGGATTCGCCCACCAGGCCGACGGTCTCGCCGGCGTGCAGGGCGAGGTCGATGCCGGACACGGTCGGTCCGCCCCGGCGCGAGTACCGCACCGCGACGTCACGCAGGCGCGCGACGAGCGGGCTGGAGGCGCGGCCCGCGTCCGCCCCGTCGGGCACCACAGCGGTGTTCGCGCTGGGCGACTCCTCACGCGCCCCCGCAGACGTGAGGTGTCGCTGGGCGCGTGAGCCGGGCTCGCCGAACCGCGCCTCCAAACTGGGGACGGCGGCGAGGAGCTCGCGTGTGTAGTCGGCGGTCGGGTGGGCGAAGACCTCGGCGACGGTGCCGTGCTCGACCGGGTCGCCGCGGCGCAGCACCAGCAGGTCATCCGCGACGTCCGCGACCACGCCCATGTCGTGGGTGATGAGCAGCACGGCGAGGGATCGCTCGCGGCCGAGGCGCCGGAGCAGGTCCAGGATGCCGGCCTGCACGGTGACGTCGAGCGCGGTCGTGGGCTCGTCGGCGAAGAGTGCGACCGGGTCGCCGGCCAGGGCCATCGCGATCATCGCGCGCTGGAGCTGGCCGCCGGACAGCTCGTGCGGGTAGGCCTTGCGGATGCGCTCCGGGTCGGTGAGGCCGGCGGCACGGAGCAGTTCGTCGACGCGCGCCCGGACCCCGGCGCGGTCGAGCCCGGTCGGGTGCGCCCTGACGGCTTCGGCGATCTGCGTGCCGATCGACAGGACCGGCGTGAACGAGTTCATCGGTTCCTGGAACACCACGCCGATGCCCGCACCCCGGACGGCGCGGATCGTCTCGACGGGGGCGCCGATGAGTTCCTCGCCGCGGAACCGGGCGCTGCCCGACACCGAGGCCTGTGGCGGCAGCAGCCCGAGCACGCTCATGGCGCTGACGGACTTGCCCGAGCCGGACTCGCCCACCAGGGCGAGGACCCGGCCGGGCGTCAGGTCGAAGGAGACGTCACGGACGACGGGCTCCGCGTCGCCGAACGCGACGCGGAGCCCCTCGACCTGCAGGATCGGTTCGGTCACTGCTGGAGCGAGACCTTGAGGTAGTTCGGGTACGCGGGGAAGTCAGCGATCTGGAAGTTCTGCACGTTCGAACCGGCGAGGAAGGACTGCTTCGCGTAGATGAGCGGCACGACCGGGGCGTCGGCCATGATCTTCTGGTCCGCCTGGGCCCAGAGCTTCTGCGCGTCGTCCTGGTCGACCGTGGAGCTGGCCTTCGCGATCAGGGCGTCCACCTCGGGGTTGCTGTACTTCGAGACGTTGTAGCCGCCGCCACCGATCTGCGACGAGTCGTACAGGGGCTGCAGGTTGGCGTTCGCGCTCGGGAAGTCCGGCTGCCAGCTCGACAGCGACAGGTCGAAGTCGGTGCCGTTGGTGGTCGCCTGCGTGAAGGAGTCGTAGTCGAGCGGCTTGAGCGTCACGGCGATGCCGGCACGCTTCAGGCCGGACTGCAGCGCCTGGGCCTGGGCGAGGTAGGTCGGGTCGTTCTGGGTGACCAGGGTCAGCTTCAGGTTGCTGACGCCGGCCTCCTCGAGCAGCTCCTTCGCCTTGTCGACGTCGCCGGTGGCCTTGGTCTCGTACAGGTCGTAGTCCTGGCGCCCGGCGATGCCCGGGGTGATGAGCGTCGAGGCGTACGAGCCGGCGATCGCCCCACCGGCAGCGATCCGGAAGGACTTGCGGTCGACCGCGTACTGCACCGCCTGGCGGACCTTGAGGTCCTTGAGCGCACCGCGCTGCGTGTTGATCGCCATGTAGCTGATCGGGCCGGCCTTCGACGTGGCCAGGCGGTCCTGGGCTGCCGGGTTGCTGCGGACCTGGTTGAGCTCGGCGGCACCCAGGTAGATGGCGCCGAACGAGTTCTTGGCGTCGCCGTTGTCCGCGATCAGCGTCTGCGTCACCGTGGACTGGTCCTGGCTCTCCTTGAAGACGATCTTCGACGGGCCCGCGGTGCGGACCTCGTCGGTCTTCGCGCTCCAGTTCTCGTTGCGGACGAGCGTGACCTGCGAACCCTGCGTGTTCGACTGCACCTGGTACGGACCGGACGCGACCGGCTTCAGGTCGTAGGCGCCGGTGTCCTTGCCGTCGCCCTCGGGCACCGGGGTGAATGCCGGCATCGACGCGAGCCACGGCCAGTCGCCGTACGCGTCGTTCAGCTTGAAGACGATGGTCTTGTCGTTCGGGGTCTCGATGCTGTCGAGCGACTTGCCGTCGAACGGACCCTTGTAGTCGGCACCGCCCACCAGGAGCGACTTGTGGTAGCTCAGGCCACCGCTCAGGGTCGGCGCGAACGACCGCTCGATGCCCCACTTGATGTCCTTCGTGGTGATCGGCGTGCCGTCCTGGAACTCGACGCCGTCCTTCAGCGTGTAGGTCCAGGTCTTGCCGTCGTCGCTCGAGACCCCGGTGTTGGTCGCCAGATCGGGGACGACCTTCGCCGTCTTGCCCGGCTCGACGTCCCACGTGGTGAGCCGTCGGGCCACGAGGCCCAGCGACGTGATGCCGAGGCTCTGGCTGGTCGCGGGGTCGAGGTGGAACGAGGTCTGCGGCGTCAGGATGTTGAGCGTGCCGCCCTTGGCCGTGCCCTCGGCGC
This sequence comes from Curtobacterium sp. BRB10, assembly GCF_031844325.1. Lineage (NCBI taxonomy): Bacteria > Bacillati > Actinomycetota > Actinomycetes > Micrococcales > Microbacteriaceae > Curtobacterium > Curtobacterium sp. BRB10. Next base: position 332,410 of record NZ_JAUZVA010000001.1, on the reverse strand, counting down.
CGTCGTCGGACGAACCCCCACCCGAGCAGCCGGTCAGGACCAGGGCTGCTGCTGCGGCGACGGCCGCGGTGATCGTCAGGCGGTTGGGGCGTCTCATGACGGTGCTGCTCCTCGGGGAAGGGGGTCGCGATCGCGGTGGCGGTCGCTGCGACGGCGGAACGGTCCACCTGCCGGGCGGCGTCCATCCTGACACCGCGACGGTGGCCCGTCCGAATCTCGCGTGCGTCGGACGACGCACGACGAAACATTGCAAGCGCCTGACGTCGACCCGCTATTCCCGATGCGTTCGCACAGCAGTGCGTCAGCGGTCGAAGAGCCCGCCGAGGAAGTCGTTGCCGAGGTTCGACGCCTGCTCGCCGAGACCAGACACCTGCTCCCCCAGGCCCGCGGCCTGCTCGCCGAACCCGCCGAGGAGCTGCTCGCCCTCGCCGAGCACTCCCTCGACGCCACCGCCGAGGTCACCGAGCCCGAGGTCGCCCATGCCCGAGGCGATCCCCTCGAAGTCGACGCCGAGGTCGGCGGCCCCTGCCAGGACCGGCCCTGCGGCGGCACTCAGCACCGCTCCCCCGGCCACCGCGGCGGCGAGGCCACCGAACGCCATCGCGCCGGCGCCGACCGCCGCACCACCGGCGAAGGCCCCGGCGCGGCCGCGGCCGTTGCCGTTGCGGCCGGAACCGCCGAGGACCCGTCGGACCAGACCCGGTCGCGACATCTCCCCGCGGGTCATCGCACGGGCCATGCCGCCCGCCGAGTCGTCGCGCAGGTGCTCATGGGGCGGGAGCTCGGAGTTCAGGCGGTCGCGGACCTGCTGGCGCTGCGCGGGGGTGAGCCGCGCGAAGGCGTCGTGGTGGACCTGCTCGAGCTGCTCCGGCGACGAGGTGCGGAGCAGGTAGTCGTACTTCGCCAGGGCGACCTTGTCGGCGTCGGCCCCGTGCTGCGGCGTGCGAGCGTGCTGCTGCGGCTGCTGGCCGTACTGCTGTGGCTGGCCGTACTGCTGTGGCTGGCCGTACTGCTGCGGCTGGCCGTACTGCGGCCGCGCCTGCTGCTGGTTCCGGTCGTCGCCGGTCAGCTTGTCCGCAGCGCTGCGCACGATGCCGCGCCAGTCGGTTCCGCCCTGCTGCGGTCCGGCGCCCGGCGCGGTTCCCCCCTGCCCACGCTTCTGGAGCTGCTTGTCGATGACCTTGGAGGCCATGCCGATGATGCGGTTGAGGTTCGCCATGCCCCGACCTTTGCGTCCTCACATGTGAACGCCCGGCGCTGCTCCGGTGCGACACCCGGACAACGCATCCCGATCCCCTGGGAACCGGCGCGGCTCAGGACAGGACGCGCGCGAGGAACGCGTTGCGGAACCGCCCCGTGGGGTCGAGGTCACGGGCGAGTGCGGCGAAGTCGGACAGCCGCGGGTACGCCTCGTGCAACCGCTCGGCACTCGCGGCGGACACCTTGCCCCAGTGCGGCCTCGGGTCGAACGGCGCGAGCACCTCCTCGATCCGCTCGACGGCGGTGGCCACCGCGGCGGCGTCCCGGCGGAACGTGAAGTGCAGGCCGACCGACTGCCGGCCGGCCGAGGGTGCGAGCCACGCGGTGTCGGCCGCGATGGTGCGGACCTCGGCGGCGATGAGGATCGGGGCGAACAGCAACGCCAGCGGTCGGAGCGCCTCGAGCGCCTCCACCGCCGAGGCTGCGGGGATCAGGTACTCCGCCTGGATCTCGGCCCCGGTCGACGGGGTGAACGAGGACCGGAAGTGCGGCAGCCGCTCGGACCAGGGCCCCGGCACGCCGCCCTGCTCGGTGACGCCGGCCGGGTCGTTCTCGCCCGGGTGCACCGGTCCGGAGGCGACCCGGGCACCGAGGGCGACGAGGTCGACGGTCGGAGCAGCCTCGTCGACGCGGTGCTTGACCCAGACCTGCCGGGCACCGCGGTCGTCGAAGGAGGTGAACATCGACACCGAGTACGCATCGGACATCACCTGGTCGAACTGCGTGGCAACCGCGTCCCACGGCAGGTCGAGGTGCACCGTCGTGGCGACCTGGAACGTCGGCTCGATCGCGAGCTCCACCACGGTGACGACGCCGAGCGCGCCGATCCCCACCCGGTGGGCGTCGAGCAGCCCGTCGGGCGACGAGGCGTCGACGTGCGCGAGCTCCCCGGAGGCGCGGACGACGTCGAGGCCGACCACCGCCTGCGCGAGCGACGGGTTCCGCACGCCGGAGCCGTGCGTGCCCGTGGCGACGGCCCCGGCCGTGGAGATGTGCGGCAGGGACGCGAGGTTCCCGAGCGCCCAGCCACGGGCCTCCAGACCGGCCGCGACCTGGCTGTGCGTCATGCCGGCGGCGACGCGCACGACGCGACGCGACGTGTCGATGTCGAGCACGGGCGGCAGGTCCGACAGCGACACCTGGACGGCGTCGGTGTCGGCGATGGTGTTGAACGAGTGTCGCGAGCCGAGCGCCGTCAGGCGCGGCGTCGAGGCGACGAGCTGCTGGAGCTCGTCCATCGACGTCGGCCGGGCCAGCGCCGAGGCACGGTAGGTGACGTTACCCGCCCAGTTGGTGCGGGTGCGCTCGGCCGCGATCACGTCGTCCATCGTGGGTCCTGACTCCTCTAGAAGCCGCGGTCGAGACGGTGCCACGTCTGCTGGAGACGCAGCTCGTCGCGGAACCCGCGGGCGGTGGTGTGCTCGTCGATGACCAGGAACTCGGTGCCGACCATGGTCGCGAAGTCCTCGACGACCTGCAGGCCGACCGCCGTCGTCATCACGGTGTGGTGCGCGGCACCGGCGGTGAGCCAGGCCTCGGCGGCGACGGGGAACGACGGCCGGGGCTCCCAGACCGCGCGGCCCACGGGCAGCTTCGGCAGGGCCTCGGTCGGGGGCACGACGTCGACGACGTTCGCGGTGAGGCGGAAGCCGTCGCGGGTGTCGGACAGCGCGACGACGACGGCCTCGCCGGAGTCGGCGGTGAAGACCAGGCGCACCGGGTCGTCCTTGCCACCGATGCCGAGCGGGTGGATTTCGAGCGTCGGCTTCGTGGTGGTGAGCGTCGGCGAGACCTCGAGCATGTGCGCCCCGAGGATCTTCTCGGCGCCCGGGGTGAGGTCGTAGGTGTAGTCCTCCATCAGGGAGGCACCACCGGGCAGGCCGGCACCGGCGACGTTCATCGCGCGGACCAGGACCGCCGTCTTCCAGTCACCCTCGGCACCGAAGCCGTAGCCGTCGGCCATCAGGCGCTGCACCGCCAGGCCCGGCAGCTGCTTGAGCGAGCCGAGGTCCTCGAAGTTCGTGGTGAACGCGGCGCTGCCGTTCTGCGCGAGCAGGGTGCGGAGGCCGATCTCGATGGCGGCACCGTCGCGGAGCGCGGCGTGCCGTTCGCCGGCGCTGCGGAGTGACGGGTCGACGTCGTAGTCGCGCTCGTACGTCGCCACGAGCGCGTCGACCGCTGCCGTGTCCGCTGCTGCGGCGTCCACCGCTGCCGCGAGCTCGTTGACGGCCCACGTGTTGACCTGCACGCCGAGCTCGATCTCGGCCTCGGTCTTGTCGCCCTCGGTGACGGCGACGTAGCGCATGTTGTCGCCGAAGCGGGTCAGCTTCAGCTCGCGGACGGCCGCGGCGCCGGCGGCGGCACGGGTCCAGTTCGCGACGCGCTGCTGGACGCGGGGGTCCGAGACGTGGCCGACGGCCGTGGCGTGCCGGACGCCGAGGCGAGCGAGGGCGTAGCCGAACTCCCGGTCGCCGTGCGCGGCCTGGTTGAGGTTCATGAAGTCGAAGTCGATGTCCGCCCAGGGCAGCGTGACGTTCGCCTGCGTGTGCAGGTGCAGCAGCGGCTTGGTCAGCGCCTGCAGGCCGCCGATCCACATCTTGGCCGGGCTGAACGTGTGCATCCAGGTGGTGACGCCGATGACCTTGTCGTCGGCGCTCGCCTCGATGAGGGCCCGGCGGATGCCGTCGGCGTCCTTGAGCACGGGCTTCCAGACCAGCTTGACCGGCAGGTACCCCGCGAGTTCCGCGTGGACGGCCTTGCTCTGCTCCTCGACCTGGCGCAGGGTCTCCTCGCCGTACAGACCCTGGGAGCCGGTGAGGAACCAGACCTCGTAGCTGTCGAGCGTGGCCTGGGGGTCGACGGTGGTGTCCTGCGTCATCGCATGGCTCCTTCGGGGTTCTGTCCGTAGACGTTCTGGTAGCGATCGAAGAGTCGATCGATGTTCTCCGGGGCGATCGGGACGAGCTCGCCGCCCTGCTTCGCGATGTGCACCGTGCGGGCGACGTCCTCGCACATCACGGCCGCCTTGACGGCGTCCTTCGCGTCCTTGCCGATCGTGAAGACGCCGTGGTTCTGCATCAGCACGGCACGGCTGCGGTGCCCGCTCAGGGTGTCGACGATGCCGTGGCCGATCGAGTCGTCGCCGATGATCGCGAACGGGCCGACCGGGATGGGTCCGCCGAACTCGTCCGCCATCGCCGTGATCACGCACGGGATCGCCTCGGCGCGGGCGGCCCAGGCCGTCGCGTAGGTCGAGTGGGTGTGCACGACGCCGCCGACCTCGGGCATGTTCCGGTACACGTAGGCGTGCGCGGCGGTGTCGCTGGACGGGCCGTGCTCGTTGCCCCAGCCCTCGGCCGGCACACCATCGAGGGTGCAGACGACCTGGTTCTCCGGCGTCAGGTCGTCGCTCGACACTCCGCTCGGCTTGATGACGAACAGGTCCGTGCCGGGCACGCGCTCGGAGACGTTGCCGCCGGTCCAGATCACCAGGCCGTAGCGGACGAGTTCGCCGTGCAGGCGGGCGACGCGCTCCCGCGTCGCGGCGACGGCCTGTCGCGTGGTCTCGTCGATCGCGTCCGTCATCGGGTCACTTCCTCTGTCTGGAGGCGCGGGTCGGCGCCGTCGGTCTCTCCGGTCGGTCCTGTGGCCGCGCCGGGGCGGGTCGCCGCCGCGGCGACGTCCTGCACGGGCAGTGCGGACCGGTAGCGGTCCAGGTACGTCTGGAACCCGGCGACGTCCGCCGGCTCGGGTTCGGCCACGTGCACGGCGTCCCCGCCGAACACGGTGTCGGACAGGTAGTCGGCGAGCTGCTGGTCGGTGTGCTCGAGGTAGGCCGCCAGTACCGCGATCCCCCACGCGCCGCCCTCGCCCGCGGTCTCCTCGAGCGCGATCGGTACCCGCAGGGCCGCCGCGAGGAGCCGCTGCGGGGCACCCGGCGTGCGGAAGAGCCCACCGTGCGCGGTCATCCGGTCGACCTGCACCTGTTCGCCGTGCAGGACGTCCATGCCGATGGCCAGGGTCGCGAAGGCCCCGTGCACCTCGGAGCGGACCAGGTTGCCGAGCGTGAAGCGTGCACCGGGGGCGCGGAGCAGCAGCGGCCGGCCGTCCTCGACGTGGGTGACGGGTTCGCCGGCCAGGTAGTTGAAGGAGAGCAGACCGCCGGCGTCCGGGTCGGTGTCGTCGGCGACGGCCTCGGCGAGCAGCGTTGCGTAGACGTCGTCGGTGCCGATCGGGGTCGCACCGGTCCGCTCGCTCGAGGCCTCGGCGAAGCGTCCGAACACCCGGGCCCAGCTCGCGATCTCGCTCGCGCCGTTGTTGCAGTGCACCATCGCCACGGCGTCGCCGGCCGGGGTGGTGACGACGTCGAGTTCCTCGTGCGCGGTGGTCAGCGGCTGCTCGAGCACGACCATCGCGAAGATGCTGGTGCCGACGCTCACGTTGCCGGTGCGCGGGGCGACGGCGTTCGTCGCGACCATGCCGGTGCCGGCGTCGCCCTCGGGCGGGCAGAGCGGTGCACCGGGTTCGAGCGTGCCGGTCGGGTCGAGCCAGGCCGCGCCCTCGGGGGTCAGCTCGCCGGCTTCGGCACCGGCGACGAGGACCTCGGGCAGCAGGGACCGCAGGTCCGGCAGGCCGATCAGGTCCTGGGCGGTGGCGAGCATGGCGTGGTCGAAGTCCTTGGTGCCCGGGCCGCCGGGGCCGCTGTCGACGGGGCCGCCCTCGATCGGGAACATGCCGCTCGCGTCGCCGACGCCCAGCACGTTCCGGCCGGTCAGGCGGCGGTGCACGTAGCCGGCCAGGGTCGTGACGCCGGCGATCGACGGCACGTGCGACTCGTCGTCGAGGACCGCCTGGTACAGGTGCGCGATCGACCAGCGCAGCGGGATGTTGAACCCGAGGGCCTCGCTGAGCCGTTCGGCCGCGGGGCCGGTGGAGGTGTTGCGCCAGGTGCGGAACGGCACGAGCAGCTCGCCCTCGGCGTCGAACGCCAGGTAGCCGTGCATCATCGCGCTCACGCCGACCGCGCGGTAGCTGCTCGGGGCGACGCCGTACTGCGCCTCGACGTCGGCCACCAGGGCTGCGTACGCGGCGCGCAGTCCGGTCTCGACGGCCTCGAGCGAGTAGGTCCAGCGCCCGTCGACGTACTCGTTCTCCCACTCGTGGGAACCCGCCGCGATGGGCACGAGGTCCTCGTCCACCAGGCAGGCCTTGATGCGGGTGGAGCCGAGCTCGATCCCGAGTGTGGTGCGGCCGTCCACGATCCGCTGTCGGCGGTCGTCGCCCATGCGTTCCTCCAGAACCTCGTCGTCCTCAGTGAGCGCTCACATCCTGGCACGTGAGCGCTCACTCGTGCAACGCCGCGGCGCGCCGCCCGTCCTGCCCGCCCGTCCCGCCCGTCCCGCCCGTCCCACTCGTCCGCCCGCCTCCCCAACGGTCCAACACCCCGCTCAGCTCCCCCGACCGGTCACGGACCGTCGTCCGGCGCATCCACAGCCGACCGTTCCTGACCACTCGACGTCCCACGCACGACGGGTCGTGACCGAGCGACGCACGAGGGCGACGACGACGTGCGACCACCGCAGCCCCGCACCCGCGCGAGCCCCGACCACTCGCCACCCCACATCCGCGCGGGTCCTGACCAGCGGCCCGCCGAACCCGCGACACCCCGAGCGGCAGTGCCCGGGAAGGTCACGACACCCCGCTGCCTCCTCACCGCGGGATCACGAACTGTCGGCTGGAGGCGCGCCGAACGACGACTCGTGACCACTCGACCACGGCGGACGGGGTGTCGTGACCGCCCTACGCGCCGACGGTGCTCTCGCGGATGACGAGCGACGGGGTCACGGCCGCCGACGACGCCGTCCCGCCGTCGATCAGGGCGAGGAGCGCCTGCCCCGCGACGCGTCCGAGCTCCTCGAGCCGCAGGTCCACGGTGGTCAGCGGCGGCCTCGAGGCGAGCGCCATCACGTCCCAGTCGTCGAACCCGGTGACCGCGACGTCTCCGGGCACCGAACGTCCGAGCTCCCGCAGCCGGTCGCACACGCCCCGGGCGATCTGGTCGCTGCCGCAGACGATCGCGTCGACGTCGGGCGACTCCCGAGCCAGCACGTCCACGGCCTGCCGCCCCCAGCGCTCCGACCACTCGCCGTACAGCGGGTCGGTGACCAGGTGCGACCCGAGGACCGACGAGGCACCAGCCACCCGTCGCGCCGCGGACCGGTGTCGGGCCGGCCCCGTCACGATCGCGACCCGCTGCCGCCCGAGCGAGCGCACGTGCGAGGCGACGAGTGCCGACCCGGCGGCGTCGTCGAGGGTGATCGACACATCGGCGTCGTCGGTCGAGGGCGTGAAGGCGTAGACGACGGGGATGGACACGTCGATCGGGGGCCGGGCGTCGGCGGAACGGCCGGTGACGATGATGCCGTCGACGCCGCGGGCCGCCAGGGAGCGCAGGTAGTGGGCCTCGCGCACGTGGTCGTCGCGGGTGTCGCACAGCAGGACGGCCATCCGTCCGGCGGACAGGGCGTCCTCGGCGCCGAGCAGCACCGGGATCGAGAACCGGCCGAACGAGTCGGTGGTGATCATGCCGACGGTGTAGGTCCGGCCCGACGACAGCGCGCGGGCTCGGGCATCGGCGACGAACCCGAGCTTCTCGGCGGCGTCCTTCACGCGCAGCCGGGTGGCGTCCCGCAGCTGCCCGGTGCCGTTCAGCGCCTTCGACGCGGTGCCGATCGACACCCCGGCGAGCGCCGCCACGTCGGTTATTCGGATCGGCTGTCCGGTGCGTTCGAGCGTCACGGCAACCACCTTTCCGATGAACAGGGTGTGCCGATGACCCTACACAAAACCGCGGCGATGCCCTTGCGCGATGTCCACCCCGTGTCGTAACGTCCACCGCAGAAACCGTTTTCCGGATGGCCGAAGCCATCCGAACGGTGCCAGTCACATCGCAAGGAGGCGACATGACCACCACGCTCGCGACCGATCGCGGCGCGCACACCGCGACCCCGGTCCTCCCGACCGCCGACGCGCACCTCACGCTCCGGCCGCTGCCCACCGGCGACGCCCGGATCGCCGGCGGCTTCTGGGCGCTCCGCCAGGAGCGCAACGGCCGCGACGCCGTCCGCAGCGGCTACCAGCAGCTGGAGACGGCCGGCAACTTCCGCAACCTCCGCATCGCCGCCGGACTCGAGGAGGGCGAGGCCGTCGGCCCGATCTTCATGGACTCCGATGTGACGAAGTGGCTCGAAGCCGTGGCGTGGGAGTACGGCCGCGCCCCCGCCGAGGACCTGCTCGACCTGCAGCGCGAGGTCACCGCCCTGTACGCGCAGGCGCAGGCGGACGACGGGTACCTGGACTCCGTGCAGCAGGTCCGCGGCGAGGGCGAGCGGTACACGGACCTCAAGTGGAGCCACGAGATGTACTGCGCCGGGCACCTGTACCAGGCGGCCGTGGCCCAGCACCGTGCGACGGGCGACACCGGGCTGCTCGACGTCGCGATCAAGAACGCCGACCACCTGGTGCGCACGTTCGGCCCGGGCGACGACCACGTCCAGGACGTCGACGGCCACCCCGTCGTCGAGATGGGGCTCGTCGAGCTGTACCGCGAGACCGGCAACCGTGACTACCTCGACCTGGCGCACTGGTTCGTCGACGCCCGCGGGCACGGCATCATCGAACGCGCCGGCGGCGAACCGACGTACTTCTCCGACCGGGTGCCGAGCCGGCAGGCCACGACCGTCGAGGGCCACGCCGTCCGCGCCGTGTACCTGGCCGCGGGTGCCGTGGACGTCGCGATCGAGACCGGTGACGCCGAGCTCCTGGCCGCGAGCGAGACGCAGTTCGCAGACATGATGGCGACGAAGGCCTTCATCACCGGCGGACTCGGGGCCCGGTGGGACTGGGAGGCGTTCGGCGACCCGTACGAGCTGCCGACCGACCGCGGCTACGCCGAGACCTGCGCGGCCATCGGCGGGGTCCAGTGGGCCTGGCGCCTGCTGCTCGCCACCGGCAAGCCGGTCTACGCCGACGCCATCGAGCGCCTGCTGTACAACGCGTTCCTCGCGGGCGTGAGCCTGGCCGGCACCGAGTACTTCTACGTCAACCCGCTGCAGCAGCGTGACCACGCGCACCAGGACGAGAACCGCTCCCCCGCGCACGGCCGCCGCGGCTGGTTCGACTGCGCCTGCTGCCCGCCGAACATCATGCGGACGTTCGCGAGCCTCGACGGGTACCTGGCCACCGCGACCGACGGCGGGCTGCAGGTCCACCAGTACGCCACCGCCGACCTCGGCCCGGTGCGGGTCGAGACCGACTACCCGCACGACGGCCGCGTCCGCGTGACGGTCACCGAGGACGGCTCGCTCGCCCTGGGTCTGCGGATCCCGGCCTGGTCGGACACCACGACCGTCACGGGTCCGGACGGGTCCGCGAACCCTGCGGCGGACACGCTGCACGTCGTCGACCGCGAGTGGTCGGCGGGCGACACGGTCGAGCTCCTCTTCGACACGACGCCGCACCGCTACGTCGCCGACGCCCGCATCGACGCCGCCCGTGGGCAGGTCGCGATCGAGCGCGGACCGCTCGTGTACGCGGTCGAGCAGGCGGACCAGCAGGGCTTCACGGTCGACGACCTGACGGTCGACGCGGACGCGCCGATCACCGAGGAGCGCCGCGACGACCTGCTCGACGGCGTCGTCACGCTGCGGATCCCGGGGCACGCCCCGGCCGAGCACGTGCAGCCGGCCTGGCCGTACCGGCGGCTGGACGGTCCGGGAGGCGCGACCACGGCCCGCGACGCGACCAGCGTCGACGACGTGGCTGGTCCGCAGGGCGCCACCACGGGCCTCCAGGCCGGTCGCGACGTCACCGCGACCGCGGTCCCGTACTACGCGTGGGCCAACCGGGGAGCCGCGCCGATGCGCGTCTGGCTCCCGCTGGCGCGGTGACCGGCGTGGACCGCCGTGCGTTCCTCGTCGGCGGCGTCGCCGGCGGAGCCGCCCTCGCCCTGGCCGGGTGCTCCGGCACCCTGCCGAAGGTCGTCGCGAAGCCCGCGAGCTTCGGGAAGGACGCGACCGGCACCGTGCAGGTGTGGTGCCGGTCGGCGACCCAGGCCGGCCTGACGTCCGCCGTCGCCGGGTTCAACAAGGCGAACCCGGAGCTGCAGGTCCAGCTGACGCCCGTGCCGGACGCGCAGTACGTGACCAAGCTGGCGACCGCGATCCGTGGGGGTGAGCCGCCGGACGTCGTCGACATCGACGACATCAACTCGCAGCTGTTCATCTTCCGAGAGGCGTTCGCGGACCTCACCGACGTCGTGCAGGGACTCGACTACTTCGACGCGATCTCACCCGGCCACCTGCGGCTGCTCGAGTACCGCGACCGGTACTACGGCCTGCCCTACCTGGCCGACAACTCGCAGCTGTTCGTGAACACCGAGCTGTTCGAGCGCGCGGGCCTCGACGTCGAGGAGTCGACGAAGGACCTGTCCACGCTGCTCGACGCGGCGAAGGCCATCCGCAAGCTCGACGACGACGTGTACGGCTGGTCGATCTCCGGCAACGCCGCCGGCATCATCGGCTTCGTCACGCAGCCGCACGTCTGGGCGACCGGAGTCGACATGATGACCGGCGAGGTGGGATCCCAGCGGGCGAACATCACCGGCAACGAGGCCCTCGAACGCATGCTCGAGTTCTACCGGCAGCTGTGGAAGGACGGCGTGCTGTCGAAGGCGACGTACTCCGACGCGGGCACCACGTGGGGCGCCGACTTCCGGGCCGGCAAGGTGGGGATCTTCCCGACCTCGTACGGGGCGACCGTGCCCGCGGCCACCAAGGCGATGCGGGCGAAGATGCGGACGGTGCTCATCCCGTCGTGGGACGGCCAGCGGTCGTTCTTCGACGGCGGCGACAACATGTGCATCCCGAACGGAGCAGCGAACCCGTCCGGCGGGTGGGCGTTCATGCAGTACGCGAACAGCCTCCAGCAGCAGCAGGCGCTGCCGGACGGCGGGTACTTCCCGACGCGGTCCGACGCCGCCACCCCGGAGTACCGCAAGCGGTTCCCGCTGGCGTACGGCCCCCTCGACGCCATCGAGAAGGGCTACGCACCGCAGACGCTGGCGTACAACCTGCTCAACAACCAGCCGTCGTCGCCGTACTTCGCGATGTTCCGCCAGGCCGTGTTCGGGTCGGGAAGCGCTGCCGCCATGCGGACGGCGCAGTCCGACTACCAGCGGATCCTCGACCAGGTGCAGGCCTGAGCCGGCCTGCTCCGCTCGTCTGTCGCCCGTCTCGGGCTCTGGGCTCGTCCCGCTCGTCCCGCTCGTCTCGCTCGTCTCGCTCGTCTCGCTCGTCTCGCTCGTCTCGCTCTTGTTGATGCACAGAGAGGTGCACGCATGTCGACCATCTCCACCCGGCGCCCCGCCGGCCGGACCGGCCCGGGCCGCCCCACCGTGGGCCGCGGCCCGGGGCGCGGCGGCTCCGTCCGGACCCGCAACTCGCTCACCCACCCGCCGCGCACCGGCGCCGTCCTCGTCGCCCCGGCGATCCTGTTCGTCGCCGTCTTCGTGCTCGTCCCGCTCGTGTTCGCGCTCTACATCTCGTTCACGAACTGGCCCCTGATCGGCCCGTACCGGTTCATCGGGCTGCAGAACTACCTGACGCTGTTCCAGGACCCGACGTTCGTGCACGCGATCGGCTACACGCTGCTGTACACGGCGATCGTGACCCTGCCGATCCTGGCGCTCGGGTACTTCCTCGCGGTGCTCGTCCGCGCACGCCGCCGTGGCAGCACGATCCTGCGGACGGTGTTCTTCCTGCCGTACGTGGTCGGCCTGACGACGCTCTCGTTCATGCTCGTGCTCGAGGCGCAGCCGAACTCCGGGGCCGTCAACATGATGCTCCGCTGGCTCGGGATCACCGACGGCAGCACCGCGTGGCTCGTGAACGGTCCGCTGGCGACGCTGCTCATCTGCGTGCTCGTGGTCTGGGCGGTGTCCGGGCTGACCATGGTGCTGCTCATGTCGGCGATGCAGGGCGTCCCCGACGAGGTCTACGAGTCGGCGCAGCTCGAGGGGGCGTCCTGGTGGCAGACCGAGCGCCTCATCACGTTCCCGATGATCCGTTCGACCGTCGCGCTGAGCGTCATCATCTCGGTGATCGGGTCGCTCCTGGCGTTCAACCAGTTCTACATCCTGACCCAGGGCGGCCCGGGCACCGAGACCACCACGATCGTGAACGCGATCTACAACCGCGGGTTCGTGAACCTGCAGCTCGGGGCGGCGACCGCCCAGTCGATCGCCCTCGTCGTGGTGATCGCCGCCGTGACGGTGTTCCAGTTCTGGGCACTGCGAGAGAAGGACTGACGCCATGAGCACCACGACCTCCCGTGCGGCCCTCGCGGCGCCGGACCTGTCCACCAGGACGCTGACCACGACGGGCGACGGCCGACGTCGGCGCCACCAGCAGGGCAGCGTCCAGCACCCGCGCGACACCACCGTCAAGCGCACCCTGTACGCGATCGCCGGCATCGGTTCGGCCCTCGTGTTCGGCGTCCCGCTCATCTGGTCGATCCTGCGGGCGTTCCAGTCCGAGGCCGTCATCACGCAGGCCCCGGACCCGGCGACGTTCTTCCAGCTCGGGTGGCAGAACTTCGCCGCCGTCTTCGCCTCGTCGTCGCACCTGCTCACCGGCGTCGTGAACTCGCTCATCGTGTCGATCGCCACGGCGGTGCTGACCGCGGTGATCGCGACGATGGCGGGCTACGGGTTCGCACGCTTCCGGTTCCGGGGCGCCGGACTCGTGTTCGGCCTGGTGCTGCTGACGATGATGGTGCCGTTCCAGGCCATCCTCACGCCGCTGTACCTCGAGATGAACGCCATGGGGCTGACGAACTCGCTGCTCGGGCTCGTGCTGTTCTACACGACCGTGAACCTGCCGTTCGGGGTGTTCGTGATGCGCAACGCGTTCGAGTCGATCCCCACCGAGCTCGAGGACTCGGCCTTCGTCGACGGAGCCTCGCGCTTCCGGGTCGTCGTGTCGGTGCTCCGCCCGCTGCTCCTGCCCGGGGCGGCGACCGCGGCGCTCTACGCGTTCCTGGCGTCGTGGACGGAGTTCCTCGGAGCCCTGACGTTCCTGACGAAGGACTCGCTGTACACGCTGCCGGTCGCGCTGCTCAACCTGCAGACCGGGGCGTACGGGCAGGTGTCCTACGGCAACCTCGTCGCCGGGTCGGTGGTGGCGATGATCCCGTGCATCGCGCTCTACGTCGGGTTGCAGCGGTTCTACGTCGCCGGGCTGTCGTCCGGGGCGTTGAAGGGCTGACGGTCGGGTCAGCTCGCCGTCGGCGCCCCTCGCACCGTGCGAGGGGCGCCGACCGGTGCGGCCTACGTGCTGCGCCGCACCACCAGCTCGGGTGCGAGCAGCGTCTCGTCGCGGGGCTCCCCCTCGACCAGTGCCCGCACGGTGTCGAGCACCCGCTCCCCCATCGCCCGGAAGTCCTGCCGCACGGTGGTCAGCGGCGGCGTGAAGTGCGCGGCCTCGGGGACGTCGTCGAACCCCACCACGGCGATGTCGTCGGGGACCCGCAGCCCCTCGTCGGCGAAGGCGTGCAGCACCCCGAGCGCCATCTGGTCGTTGCCGGCGAAGACCGCGTCGACCGTCGTCACGTCGATGTGCCGGGCGGCCGCGAAACCGCTCGCGGGGGTCCAGTCGCCCTCGAGCACGACGGGTTCGAGCCCGGCGTCCTGCATGATCCGCAGGTAGGTCGCCCGGCGCACCTCGGACTCCTGCGACACGTGCGGCCCGGCGATGTGCACGATCCGGCGGTGTCCGCGGTCGAACAGGTGCTGCATGACGAGCGCGGTGCCGGCCGCCTGGTCGATGGCGACGGCGGCGACGCTCGGCGCGACCGGGGTCCGGACGGCGTCGCGCTGCACGGCGTTCGACACCACGACGGGCACCGTGACCGGCACGGTGAGTGAGGCGAGGGCGTCGAGCACCCGGTTGTCGGCTGCGACCAGCACGATCGCGGCGACGTCCTGCGCGAGCAGCGTGGTGAGTGCGCCGGACAGGTCGGACGGCCGCGGCTCCTCCGGCAGCGTGGACAGCAGCACGTGGTACCCGGCGGAACGGGCCGCCCGTTCGAAGCCGATCGAGGTGCTCGACGGACCGTACAGCGCATCGCCGGCGGTGATGATGCCGAGGGCCTTGCTCCGCCCTCCGGCGAGGGCGCGGGCGGCGGCGCGGGGCCGGTACCCGAGCTCCGTGACGGCGTCGGTGACCTGTGATCGGTACTGCTCGCGGACGGTCGGGTCGCCGTTGATCACGCGGGAGACGGTCTGGTGGGACACGCCCGCACGCTCGGCGACGTCGAAGATCGTCGGGGCCTTCCGGCGCTTGCCGCCCCTGCCCTCGGGGGCGGTCGTGGTGCTCACGTCGCCAACCGTACCGCTCGGTCCGGCCACCGCGGCAAGATCACGAAACGGCGACGCTGAGTTGACACCCCGTCACGGAACCCACAAGATGTGAGCGCTCACACGAGCGCATCCCGCGGGGCACAGCAGCCCCGGCACCCGAGGCGTCGAGGACGACGTAAAGGAACAGAGGTACTTCGATGATGAAGCGCAGGATCATCGCGGGCGTCGCAGCCGTCGGCATCGCGATCTCGCTGGCCGCTTGCTCGGCCGGCGGCCGTGCATCCACCGACGGTGGCGGCAGCGGCGACAACAAGGGCGCCCTCGTCGGCGTCGCCATGCCCACCAAGGTCTCCGAGCGGTGGATCAAGGACGGCAACGCCGTCAAGAGCGACCTCGAGAAGGCCGGCTACAAGGTCGACCTCGAGTACGGCGACAACAAGGTCCAGCAGCAGGCCCAGCAGGTCAGCAACATGATCACCAAGGGCGCAAAGGTCCTGATCATCGCGTCGATCGACGGTGGCGCGCTCTCCGACCAGCTCGACGCCGCCGCCAAGGCCGGCATCAAGGTGATCTCGTACGACCGCCTGCTCACGGGCAACAAGAACGTCGACTACTACGTGTCCTTCGACAACGAGAAGGTCGGCGTCGACCAGGCGAACAGCCTGCTCACCGGCCTGGGTGTGCTCGACGCGGACGGCAAGAAGACCGGCGAGAAGGGCCCCTTCAACATCGAGGTCTTCGCCGGTTCGCTCGACGACAACAACGCCGGGTTCTTCTTCAACGGCGCCATGAAGACGCTCAAGCCGTACCTCGAGGACGGCACGCTGAAGATCCAGTCCGGCCAGGACGAGCTGTCCCAGGCCGCCACGCAGCAGTGGGACCCGGCCACGGCCAAGGCCCGCATGCAGAACCTGGTCGCCAAGTCCTACTCGGGCGGCACCACGCTCGACGGCGTGCTCTCGCCGTACGACGGCATCTCGATCGGCATCATCTCGGCGCTGCAGGGCGCCGGGTACGGCACGAGCGACCGTCCGCTCCCGACCGTCACCGGCCAGGACGCCGAGGCCGCCTCGGTCAAGTCGATCATCGCCGGTCAGCAGTACTCGACGATCTACAAGGACACGCGCAAGCTCGCCAAGCAGTCGGTCACCATGGCCGAGGACCTGCTCAGCGGCAAGGAGCCCGAGGTCAACGACACGAAGAGCTACGACAACAAGGTCAAGGTCGTCCCGACCTTCCTGTTCCAGCCGACGGTCGTCACGAAGGACAACTACAAGGAAGTCCTCGTGGACTCGGGGTACTACACCGAAGCCGACCTGAAGTAGTCAGGTCCATCTCACGGACCGGAGGCGCGGTGCCAGCCCGCACCGCGCCTCCGGTCCGTCTCCACCAGCGCGCCCACGCGCGCACGACGGAAAGGCGTCCACATGGCGGACACCATCCTCGAGATGCGGGACATCACCAAGACGTTCCCCGGCGTCAAGGCCCTGCAGGGCGTCTCGATCGAGGTCGAGCGCGGCCAGGTCCACGCGATCTGCGGCGAGAACGGCGCGGGCAAGTCGACGCTCATGAAGGTGCTGTCGGGTGTCTACCCGGCCGGTTCCTTCGACGGCGAGATCCTGCTCGACGGCGAACCCGTGCGGTTCGCGGACATCAACGACTCCGAGGCTGCGGGCGTCGTGATCATCCACCAGGAGCTGGCGCTCAGCCCGTTCCTGTCGATCGCCGAGAACATCTTCCTCGGCAACGAGCAGTCCAAGGGCGGCTTCATCGACTGGAACAAGACGAACCTGACGGCCGCCGAGCTGCTCAAGCGCGTCGGGCTGAAGGACAACCCGGTCACCAAGGTCGTCGACCTCGGTGTCGGCAAGCAGCAGCTCGTCGAGATCGCGAAGGCGCTCTCGAAGGAGGTGAAGCTCCTCATCCTCGACGAGCCCACCGCGGCGCTGAACGACGACGACTCCGCGCACCTGCTCGAGCTCATCCGCTCGCTGCAGGCCGAGGGCATGACGGCGATCATCATCAGCCACAAGCTCAACGAGATCAAGGCGATCGCGGACAAGGTCACGATCATCCGTGACGGCAAGACCATCGAGACCCTGGACATGCGGGCCGACGACGTGTCCGAGGACCGGATCATCCGCGGGATGGTCGGCCGTGACCTGTCGAACCGGTACCCCGAGCGCGAGAACCCCGTCATCGGCGAGGAACTGCTGCGGATCGAGGACTGGACCGTCCACCACCAGCTCGACTCGTCGCGCGAGATCATCCACCAGGCCAACCTCAGCGTCCGCGCCGGCGAGGTCGTCGGCATCGCCGGGCTCATGGGCGCCGGGCGCACGGAACTCGCGATGAGCGTCTTCGGCCAGTCCTACGGCACCGGCATCAGCGGCACCGTCTACAAGCGCGGCACCCCGATCAAGACGCACACCGTCTCGCAGGCGATCGACAACGGCATCGCCTACGTCACCGAGGACCGCAAGCGCTACGGCCTGAACCTGATCGACGACATCAAGCGGAACATCTCCGGGTCGGCGCTCGGCAAGCTCGCGAACTGGGGCTTCGTGAACTCCTCGGAGGAGACCACGGTCGCCAGCCAGTTCCTCAAGAGCCTCAACATCAAGGCGCCGAACGTCGACGTCGTGACGGGGAAGCTCTCCGGCGGGAACCAGCAGAAGGTCGTCCTGTCGAAGTGGATGTACGCCGACCCGGACGTGCTCATCCTCGACGAGCCGACCCGCGGCATCGACGTCGGCGCCAAGTACGAGATCTACACGATCATCAACCAGCTCGCCGACCAGGGGAAGGCGGTCATCGTGATCTCCTCCGAGCTCCCCGAACTGCTCGGCATCTGCGACCGCATCTACACCCTCTCCGAGGGCACCATCACGGCCGACGTCCCGCGCGCCGAGGCGACGCCCGAGGTCCTCATGCAGTACATGACCCAGGAACGGGAGACCCCTGTCAATGAACGCGCTTAAGTCCGCCGTCGGCTACCTCACCGGGCAGCTCCGACAGATCGGCCTGTTCATCGCGCTGATCGTCATCGTCATCTTCTTCCAGGTGACCACGAACGGCATCACGCTGGCCCCGATCAACGTCTCGAACCTGATCGTCCAGAACAGCTACATCCTCATCCTGGCCATCGGCATGGTCATGGTCATCATCGCCGGCCACATCGACCTGTCGGTCGGGTCGGTGGTCGCCTTCACGGGCGCCATGGCCGGCGTGATGATCACGCAGTGGAACATCCCGTGGCCGATCGCGGTCGTGCTCTGCCTGGTGGTCGGTGCGCTCGTCGGCGCGTGGCAGGGCTTCTGGATCGCGTACTTCGGGATCCCGGCGTTCATCGTGACGCTGGCGGGCATGCTCGCGTTCCGCGGCGCGGCCCAGATCGTCCTGCAGAACCAGCAGATCTCGCCGTTCCCCGCCGGCTTCCGCTCGCTCGGCTCCGGCTTCCTGCCGTCCTTCGGCACCACCGGGTACGAGCCGCTCACGATGATCCTCGGCTTCGCTGCCGCGGCCGTCATGGTGATCGCGGCGTTCCGCGGTCGCATCACGCGTCGCAAGTACCAGCTCGAGAGCGAGCCGTTCGCCTGGTTCATCGTGAAGACGGCGTTCGGTGCCGTGCTCGTGATCTACGTGGCGCTCCTGCTCGCCAGCTACAACGGCACCCCGATCGTGCTCGTCGTGCTCGGTGCCCTCGTGGTGATCTACTCGGTCGTCATGCGGAGCGCGGTGTTCGGCCGTCACATCTACGCGATCGGCGGCAACGCCCTGGCCGCGCAGCTGTCGGGTGTGAAGACGAAGCGCGTCACGTTCCTGCTCTTCGTCAACATGGGTGTCATCTCGGCCCTGGCGGGCGTGGTCTTCACCGGCCAGCTCAACCTGGCGGCACCGGGCGCGGGCAACGGCTTCGAGCTCGACGCCATCGCCGCCGTGTTCATCGGTGGCGCGGCCGTCACCGGCGGCATCGGCACCGTGCCGGGCGCCATCGTCGGTGGTCTCATCATCGGTCTGCTGAACAACGGCATGTCGATCCTCGGCGTCGGCACCGAGTTCCAGTCCCTGATCAAGGGTCTGGTGCTGCTCGCCGCCGTCGCGTTCGACGTGTTCAACAAGCGCCGGGCGGCGTCCGCGCGCAAGTAACGCGTCGGAGTCGCCCCCGCCGAAGCGACAGAAGTGCACGGAACAGCCGTGCACTTCTGTCGCTTCCGCGTTCAGCGGGACAGGACGGCCCAACCCCCGGCCGGGAGGCGCAGGGTCCCGTCCCCGAGATCGGCCCCGCCCGCCTCGACCTGCGTCGCGTCGGCCACGGGCACCTCGACGGGATCGTCCGACAGGTTCAGGGCGGTCACCACGGCGGCGTCCGCCGTCGCGGTCCGCAGCACCACGGCGGTGTTCGTCAGGTGCACGACGTCGGTGTGCGCGCGGTGCAGCCACGGGTTGCGGCGACGCAGGGCGATGAGCGCCTCGTACGCGTGGGTCAGGTCCGTCGGCGTCGGGACCTCGGCCGGGAACTCCGGGCGGACTGCGTCGTCGCCGCCCTCGCGTTCCTCCTTCACCCCGGTCCAGCCGTACTCGTCGCCCGCGTAGACCACCGGGGTCCCCGCCACCGTGAACAGCACGGCGGCGGCGTGCCCGGCGAACCGCTCCCCCACCGCGCTCGCGATCCGGGTGACGTCGTGGTTGCCGATGAACGTGGTCGGGGCGAACGTGGCCAGCAGCGCGTCGTGCCGCTCGATCGCGTGCGCGAGCTCGTGACCGTTGCGGTCCGCGATGCCGTGCCAGATCCCCTGCCACAGCTCGTACTGGGTCAGCGAGTCCATCGTCGAGTCGCGAGCGATCGCCGCCGCGTCTCCGTGGATCACCTCACCGCTGAACCAGGCGTCCGGGAACCGCTCCCGCACCCGCGGCAGCACCCGCGCCCAGAACGCCGGCGGCACCGCGTACGCCGCGTCGAGCCGCCAACCGTCGACGCCGCGGGCCAGCCAGTGCGTCATCACTTCCACCACGAGGTCCTCGGTGGCGCGGCTGTCGTGGTCGAGCGCGACGAGGATGTCGTGGCCCTCGAACAGTCCGACGGGCACGGGCTGCCCCGGCTGCCACCCGGACCAGTCGATGGCGAACAGGTCGGCGGTCGGCGCCTCCGGGCCGTGGTCGGACAACGCGCGGAACGCCGGGTGCTCACGGCCGACGTGGTTGAACACCCCGTCCAGCAGCACCCGAACGCCCCGCTCGTGCGCCGCCGCGACCAGGGCGGTGAAGTCGGCGTCGTCGCCCAGGCGCGGGTCGATGCGGAAGTGGTCGACCGTGTCGTACCCGTGGGTCGAGCTCGCGAACACCGGGCCGAGCAACAGGCCGTTCAGACCGAGGTCGACGACGTGGTCGAGCCACCCGGCCAGGCGGTCGAGGCGGTGTTCGAGTGGACGCTCCCCCACCGGCGCCGCGGGGCGGATCTCGGCGCCGACGAACCCGAGCGGGTAGACGTGCCACCACATCACGTGCTCGACCCACGCGGGTTCGGGGTGACGGGTGGGTGCGGTGTCGGTGCTCACCGGTCCGATGCTGCCAGCCGGACCTGCGTCGGGTGCGCTGGTGCTGGGAACGGACAGGAGCAGCAGGACGAGGATGAGGGGATGGGACGCGCGATCAGGACGGCAGCGGACGCTGCGGCGAACGAGGCGGAGCACGCCGAACGTACGTGCGCGTCCTGCGGGCGAACGATGCCCTCGTCGGCGGCACCGGAAGCGCGGTACTGCTCCGCAGCGTGCCGGAAGCACGGAGTCGACGCCACCGACCGGGCCCTCGAACAGCGCATCGACGAGCTGCTCGCCGCGCGCGCACGGACCTCGAGCATCTGCCCGTCCGAGGTCGCCCGGTCGCTCGAGCCCGACGACTGGCGGCCGCTGATGGAACCCGCCCGCCGAGCCGCCCGCCGCATGGTGGCCCGCGGCGAGGTCGAGATCACGCAGGGCGGCTCCGTGGTCGACCCGTCGACGGCGAAGGGGCCGATCCGCATCCGTCGCCCGCGCTGAGGGAACACGTGTCGTCCATCGTCGGTTGCATGCAGGGATGACTGCAACCGGATCGACCGAACCGACCCCTGTCCAGCCCCGAGCCCTCGTCGTGGGAGCGAGCGGCATCACCGGCTCCGCCCTGGTGAGCCACCTGCTCGACGACGGCTGGGAGGTCACGGCGCTGTCCCGCCGGCCGATCGGCCGCGACGGCGTCCGGACCGTCGCCGCGGACCTCCGCGACCCCGAGAGCCTGTCCGCCGCGCTGGCGGACGAGCAGCCGACCCACGTGTTCTTCACGGCATGGCAGCGCCAGGACACCGAAGCCGAGAACATCCGCGTGAACGGCGGCATGGTCCGCGACCTCCTGGCGGCACTGGCGCACGCACCGCTGGCGCACGTCGCGCTCGTCACCGGGTTGAAGCACTACCTCGGCCCGTTCGAGGCGTACGCCGCCGGCGAGATGCCCGACACGCCCTTCCACGAGGAGGAGCCGCGCCTCGACACCCCGAACTTCTACTACGCACAAGAGGACGAACTCTTCGCAGCGGCCGAGCGCCAGGGGTTCACCTGGTCGGTGCACCGCTCACACACCGTGATCGGGCACGCCGTCGGCAACGCCATGAACATGGGGCTCACGCTCGCCGTGCAGGCCACGCTGGCGAAGGAACTCGACCTGGACTTCGTGTTCCCGGGCAGTGAGGCGCAGTGGAACGGCCTGACCGACATGACCGACGCCGGCATCCTCGCCGAGCACATGGTGTGGGCCTCGACCTCGCCCGAGGGTGCGGACGAGCCGTTCAACATCGTGAACGGTGACGTCTTCCGCTGGCGCTGGATGTGGCCGCGCCTGGCGGCACACCTCGGCGTCGACCCGGCGCGCGTCGTCGGGTACCAGGACGCGCCCCGCCCGCTCGAGGTCCAGATGGCCCCGTACGAGGCCGAGTGGGCCGGCATCGCCGAGCGGCACGGCTTGGTCGAGTCGGACATCACCCGGCTCGCCTCGTGGTGGCACACCGACGCCGACCTGGGTCGTGCCATGGAGGTCGTCACCGACATGGGCAAGAGCCGCGCTGCCGGCTTCACGGCGTTCCGTCGGACCGAGCAAGCCTTCGCGGACCTGTTCGCCCGGTACCGCGCGGACCGCCTGATCCCCTAGCCGGTCACCGGGGTACGTCGTTCCTCGGACCCGGCCGCGAGCGTCGCCGACCCGCGTGGTTGTCTCGTGGTCACACGCGCCGGGAGCCCTCGGCGGTTCCCGGAGGAAGGAAGACACCATGTCGCTCGGAGACAAGGCGAAGGACGTCACGCAGAAGGTCGTCGGCAAGGTCGAGGAGGCCGTCGGCAAGAAGACCGACGACGCCGAGCTCACCCACCAGGGCCAGAAGGACCAGGTCATGGGCGAGGGTCGTCTCGACAAGGAGAAGGCCAAGGACGCGTTCGACGGCAAGTGAGCCTCGGGCTCAGACGCCCGTACCGCTCGTCGGTGCGGGCGTTCGTCGTTCCCGGAGGCGGCTGCGTGGACCGCGCGCAGCGTCAGAACGCGTACCGGATGCGACAGGAGGGCAGGTGCTCGGCGACGAGCTCGCGGAAGCGCTCGACGAGCTGCCCCTTCATGCCGGATCGGTAGCGC
Organism: Curtobacterium sp. BRB10; assembly: GCF_031844325.1. Lineage (NCBI taxonomy): Bacteria > Bacillati > Actinomycetota > Actinomycetes > Micrococcales > Microbacteriaceae > Curtobacterium > Curtobacterium sp. BRB10. The sequence goes on along the minus strand of NZ_JAUZVA010000001.1, from coordinate 310,083 downwards.
ACGTTCACGGCACCGTTCTGGGACACCTTCTGCTCCTGCAGGTCCGGACGCCACAGCAGGTCCTCGGCCTTGGGGTGCCAGCCGAGGTTGACCTCGTGCAGGGGTTGGTTGTGGGTCAGGAAGATCACCTCGGCCGCGAGCTGCGCCTTGGCGGCCGGGGACAGCACGTCATCGACCTGCCGGAGCAGCTCGGCCCAGTCCGACTCCCACGTCGGTGTGAGGATGATCGGCGAGAAGTTCAGGTGGACCTCGTACCCGGCGTCCACGAAGTCGTTCACCGCGGCGATCCGCTTGGCGATCGGGCTCGTGCGGATGTCGGTGACCTTCGCGGTCTCGTGCGGCATCAGCGAGAAGCGGATCCGGGTCCGGCCCATCGGGTCCCAGTCGAGCAGGTCGCGGTTGACGTACTTCGTCGCGAACGAGGCCTTGGCCGTCGGGGTCATCCGGAACAGGTCGCAGAGGTCACGGACGTTGTCGCTGATCATCGCGTCGACCGAGCAGTCGCTGTTCTCGCCGATGTCGTAGACCCAGACTTCTGGATCGCACTGGTTCGGCTTGGTCTTCGGCCCCTGCTTCGCGACGTTCCGGGCGACGTGCTTCGTGATCTGGTCGATGTTCGCGAACACGGTGACCGGGTTGCTGTAGCCCTTGCGCCGCGGCACGTAGCAGTAGGCGCACGCCATCGCGCAGCCGTTCGCGGTGGACGGGGCGATGAAGTCGGCCGAGCGACCGTTCGGCCGGGTGACGAGCGACTTCTTCACCCCGAGCACGAGGGCCTCGGTCTTGATCCGCACCCAGCGCTGCACGTTGCGCTCGTCGCCATGCACCTCGGGGATGTTCCAGTGCGACTCGACCGGCACCACCTCGGCGTCCGGCCACTGCCCGACGATCTCCTGCCCGCGCTGCAGGTCGAGGGCGGCGGGTTCGGCGTAGATGCGACGGATGTCGAGCATCGGGCGGACACGTGCGTTGCTCATCGACACCTGTCTACCGGGTACCACCGACGGTGCAGACTCGGGGCATGACCGCCGAACGCGACGACCACTTCTTCGTCGTGGACGGACGACGCTGGCGCCGCACCGACCCGGCGCTGCCCGAGGAACTCGCCGCCGCACTCCGCTCCCACCTGGGGCGCGGGCGGAACGCCGTGAAGACCGCGAAGCGTGCGGGCGACGACGACGCCCTGGCGGCGGCCCGGCACCGGAACGGGCTCGCGAAGCACGGGCTCGGCGAGCGCGGCCCCGAGTGGTGGACCCGCCCCGAGGCCGACCGGATCGCGGACGCCGAGCGGGCGGTGGCCGAGCTCGACGCCCTCGACGAGGGCTCCTCGTGACGGTCGTCCGGCCGCCGCGGTGGGAGCTCGGCCGCCGCCGGTATCGTCCACGGCGACGTCCTGCTCGTCGTGGTCGGCTCGGTCTGCGCTGTGCCCGGCGGATGGGCCGCGGTCCGCGCCCCCCGTGTCGGCGTCCGACTCGCGGCCGATCAGCTGCGCTACGAGGGGTGGCTGGTCGGATGGACCGCACCCCGGCAGGCGATCACCGTCGTGCTCGACGACGGGAGCGTCGAGTGGCGTGACGGACGAGGGGTCGAACAGCGACGACACATGGCCATGCTGGCGCAGGCATGGGAGGACGATGGCACGAAGTTCGCGCCGTACTGGCGGTGGCGCCGGGAGGGACTGCTCCAGGTCCGCCAGTGGGCGGGCGCCCGAGCCGTCTGACCAGCCGGGGCCGAGCGCACCACCGACGCCTCGGCCGTCGGCGCCGCACCACATCGAGTGAGCAGAAGACGTCGGGTGTGTGGGGCACACTCGACGTCTTCTGCTCACTGGGAGCCCGGCGCCGACGCCCGGCGGCGCGGCTAGGCCTCGGTGTGGCCCAGGTCGGGCTCGACGAGCAGGCACGCGGTGCGGGACGCGGCGGCGTGCAGTTCGAGCACGACGAGCTCGTTGCGACCGTGGCGGAGCACCGGCCCCGGGATCGCCAGGGTCTGCTGCGGGCCTCGTGACCAGTACCGACCGAGGCAGAACCCGTTGACCCAGGCGACACCCTTCCGGAACCCGTCGAGCGACAGGTACCGGTCGTCCACGGCGTCGAGGTCGAACGTGCCAGCTGCGAACGTCGGCCCGGCGAGCACCTCGCCACCGGTCGGAGCGACCTCGGACAGCGCGGCCACGGCGGCAGGTGCGATGGGGTCGAGGGTGAGCGGCGATGCCGTCCACCGGGCAACCGGGGCGCCGTCGATCGCGACGCCCCCGATCAGGCCCTTCGGCTCGCCGATGCGGATGCCGTAGTCGACGCGGCCCTGGTCCTCGACGAGGAGCTCGAGCGTGCCGGTCACCGGCGGCAGGGTGATGGCGCGGTCGTGGTGCTCGCGTTCCAGGACCCCGACCACGACACCATCGGCCGAGACGATCGCACGGTCACGCACCTCGGTGCCGACGGTCAGCACCCCGCCGGCGGGCAGGTCGACCTCGGCGCGGTAGGCGACGAAGCCGCTCGCAGCTCCGAGCGAGTCGAAGGTCGGCGGCTCGTCGTGCGCGGACCACGTCGTGAGCGTGGGCAGCAGGGAACGGAGCGACGCGACGCGGTCCAGACGGACGGCGAGGTCCGTGGCGGGGGTGATCCGGGCCTCCAGGCCGACTCCGTCCGCCACATCGGACGCGAGCCGACCCGATCCACCCGGCTCCATCGACGCCGGCAGCGGCGGGACGGGCGCGTAGCGCTCGATGACCGCGCGGAAGGCGTGGAACTTCGCCGTCGGTCGGCCGGCCTCGTCGAGCGGGGCGTCGTAGTCGTACGACGTCGCGATCGGACGGTAGACGCCCTTGTCGTTCGCGCCGTTCGTGAAGCCGAAGTTCGTGCCGCCGTGGAACATGTAGATGTTCACCGATCCCCCGGCGGCGAGCAGGTCGTCGAGGTCCGACGCCGAGGCAGCCGCAGGGGTGGTGTGGTGGTGCTCGCCCCAGCTGTCGAACCAGCCGTCCCAGAACTCCGAGCACATGAGCGGACCGGTCGGCTGCGCCTGGCGCAGGCGGGCGAGGCGTTCAGTGGAGCGCGACCCGAACGAGCCGGTCTTGTGCAGCGAGGGCAGGGAGCCGTCCTCGAGCATCGTGCCCATCGGCTGGTCGACGCTCGTGAAGGGAACGGTGAGCCCGATCGACCGGTGCATCGCCTCGAGCTCCCGCAGGTACGAGGGGTCGGAGCCGTAGGCGCCGTACTCGTTCTCGACCTGCACCAGGACGATGGGCCCGCCCTGGTCGATCTGCCGCGGGACCAGCACGGGGGCCAGGTGCTGCAGGTACGTCTCGACCGCTGCGAGGAACCCGGGCTCGTTGCGCCGGACGCCCACGGAGCCGTCCGCGAACAACCAGTACGGCAGACCGCCGTTCGTCCACTCGGCACAGATGTAGGGGCCGGGACGGACGATGGCGTGCATGCCCTCGGCGGCGACGAGGTCGAGGAAGCGGCCGAGGTCCAGTCCACCCGACAGGTCGAACACCCCGGGCGACGGCGCGTGCGCGTTCCAGGCGACGTAGGTCTCGATGGTGTTGAGGCCCATCAGCTTCGCCTTGCGGATCCGGTCGGCCCACAGGTCGGGGTGCACGCGGAAGTAGTGGATCGCGCCGGACATGATCCGGTGCGGCTCGCCGTCGAGCAGGAAGTCGGTGTCGCCGATGGCGAAGCGCATGGTGTGATTCTCTCGTTGCCGGCCGGGCCGGTCGTGGAGCCGGCGGGGCGTGGAGCGGGGCCGTGCGGACGTGTCCGCACGGCCCCGCCAAGGGTGCGGTGCTACTTGGTCGAGACCGTGAAGCCCTGGTCCTTGCCGTACTTGGCGAGGGCCTTCTGCCAGGCCTCGAGGCCGGCGTCGAGCGAGGTGCCGTTCTCGTACGCCTGACCGACGGTGTCGGCGTAGACGCTGTTCGCGTACACCTGGTACGGCAGGTAGGTGAAGTCGTTGTCCGAGGACTTCGACGCGTCGACGAGCACCTTGTTGATCTGCTGACCGCCGAAGTACTCCGGCTTCTCGTCGAGGAACGCGGCCGAGTCCAGGTCGGCGGTGGTCGACGGGAAGCCGCCGGACTCCATGAAGACCTTCGTGGACTCCTTCGAGGAGTTCAGCCACTTGAGGAAGCCGGCGGCCAGGGCCGGGTTCTTCGACTGCTTCATGACGACCTCGGCGCTACCGCCGTTGTTCGCGGTCTGGGCGGTGCCGCCGTCGTAGGTCGGCATCGGGGCGACGCGCCAGTCACCAGACGCCTGGGCGACGCCGGACTCCAGGTTGCCGGGCATCCAGGCGCCGGTGATCATCGTGGCGATCTCACCGTTGCCGAGCTGCTTGTACCAGTCATCGGTCCAGCCGACGGTCTTCGACAGCAGGCCCTGCTCGACGAGCTCGTTCCAGGTGCTCGTCCACTTCTTGGTGCCCTCGTCCTGCAGGTTGATGGTCACCTTGTCACCGTCGGTGGTGAACGGGGTGCCACCGGCCTGGGCGATCATGCTCGTGGTGAAGCCCGCGTCGCCGGAGTCCGCCGCGAGGTACGCGTTCGGGTCGGCTGCGTGCAGCTTCTTCGCGGCGGCGACGTACTCGTCCCACGTCTTCGGCACGGCGAGGTCGTACTTGTCGAAGACCTTCTTGTTGTAGAACATCGCCATGGGGCCCGAGTCCTGCGGCAGGCCGTAGACCTTGCCGTCGATCGTGACCGAGTTCCAGGTGCTCTTCGCGAACTTGCTCTCGAGGGAGTCGAACCCGTACCCGCTCAGGTCGAGCAGCGATTCGGACAGGGCGAACTGCGGCAACGCGAAGTACTCGACCTGCGCGACGTCGGGGGCGCCCGAGCCGGCCTTGATCGTGTTCTGCAGCTTGGTGTACTGGTCGGCGCCGGTACCGGCGTTGACGAGCTTGACCTGCACCTTCGGGTACTGCTTCTCGAAGGCGGCGACCTGCGCCTTGGCCGACGGGGTCCACGACCAGTAGGTCAGGGTGCCGCCGTCTTTCAGGGCCTTGTCGATGTCGTCGGCCGAACCGCCGGCGGACGACCCGCCGGAGGCGCACGCGGCCAGCGCGATGGCGGCGGTGACGCCGATGGCGAGGGCGCTGAGCCCGCGCCGGAGACGCTTGTTCATGGGAGTGCCTTTCACTTCTTCGTGGAGGGGGTGGAGCTGCTGTGTGCCGGACCGGCCGGCGTGTGGCGGGGTCGCCACGGGCCTGCCGTCCGACGGATCAGGCCTTGACCGACCCGGCCGCGAGGCCGGACTGCCAGAAGCGCTGGAGGAAGAGGAACGCGACCACGATCGGGATGATCGTGAGGAGCGATCCCGTGACGACGAGGTTGTAGATCGGCTGCGCGCCGGACCCGGTGGCCTGGGCGTTCCACTGGTTCAGGCCGACCGTCAGCGGGTACCACTTCGGGTCGCTCAGCATGATGAGCGGCAGGAAGTAGTTGTTCCAGGTGGCGACGACCGCGAAGAGCAGGACGGTGACGACGCCGGGCGCGAGCAGGCGGAGCGCGATGGTGAAGAAGATCCGGAACTCGCCGGCGCCGTCCATGCGGGCGGCCTCGAGGAGCTCGGCGGGGATCGCGTCGACCGCGTAGGTCCAGATCAGGTACATGCCGAACGGGCTGATCAGCGAGGGCAGGATGATCGCCCACGGGGTGTTGGTCAGGCCGACCTGCGAGAAGAGCAGGAACGTCGGGACCGCGAGGGCCGTGCCGGGGACCGCGATGGCGCCGAGGACGACGGCGAAGACCGCGCGCCGACCGGGGAACTGGAACTTCGCCATCCCGTAGCCCGCGACGGTGGCGAGCAGGGTGGCCCCGCCGGCACCGACGACGACGTAGAGCAGCGTGTTGCCGAACCACTGCAGGAAGATGCCGTCGTTGTAGGTCAGCGTGTCGACGATGTTCTGCCAGAGGTTGAAGTCCCCGCCGAACCACAGCCCGAACGTGGAGAGCAGCGACGCCTGCGTCTTCGTGCTGTTCACGAGCAGGTAGAACAGCGGCGCGAACGAGTACACGACGAAGACGACCATCACCGCGGTGAGCAGGCCGGAACGCTTCGGCTTGCGTCCGTCGACGTGCTGTTCGGCCTTGCGGGAGGCGCGGATCGAGCGGGTGCGCGGCGCACGTTGCGTCGTGGTCGCCTCGGTCACCGTGGCCGCTGCGGGCCCGGCGGGGTGCTGGATGGTGCTCATCGGTTCTCCTCGCGGGTGCCGCGGACCTGGACGACGTAGGCGATCACCGCGGTGATCACGCCCATCACGATCGCCACCGTGGCGGAGTAGTTGAACTGCTGGCCGCTGAAGGACAGCGAGTAGGCGTACATGTTCGGGGTGAAGGCGCTGCCGATGACGTTCGGGGCGAGGGTCTTGAGCAGGTTCGGCTCGTTGAAGAGCTGGAAGCTGCCGATGATCGAGAAGATCGTGGCGATGACCATCGGGCCGCGGAGCGCCGGGAGCTTGATCGAGAAGACCGTGCGCAGCGGACCGGCACCGTCGAGCTCGGCCGCCTCGTACAGCTCGCCGGGGACGGTGCGGAGTGCGGCGTAGAAGATCAGCATGTTGTAGCCGAGGAACTCCCACGTGACCACGTTGCCGATCGACGTCAGGACCCAGCTCGGGCTGAACGGCTGCAGCAGGTCGATGCCGAGCGCGTCGTTCGCCGCGCCCGTCAGACCGAACTGGTTGCCGTAGATGAAGCCCCAGATCAGGGCCGCGACGACCCCGGGGACGGCGTAGGGCAGGAACACCGCGATGCGGAAGAAGCTCGTCCCCCACAGTCGGGCGCTGTCCAGGGCCAGGGCGGCGACGAGCGCGAGCCCGAGCATGATCGGCACCTGGACGACCAGGAAGACGGCGACCCGACCGAACCCGGACCAGAACTTGGCGTCCTGGAAGAGCTGGACGTAGTTGGCGAACCAGACGAACTGGTTGCCACCGATGAGCTGGTCGCGGAACAGGCTGAGCCAGAGCGCGTACCCGATCGGCACGATGAGCATCAGGACCAGGACGACGACGAACGGCCCGACGAACAGCCATCCGGTGAACCGTCCCCGCGGCTTGGGGCGGCGGCCGGCGGGGCGCTCGGCGGTGGGGCGCGGTGCTGCCTCACCGGGGCGCGCTGCGAGCGTGCTCATGTGACTCCTTCGTCTGCTGCGTTCGGGCGGTCGGTGTCGGCGACTCGGCCCGGGCCGGATCAGGGTGTCCGGGCGGTCACCGATGTTGACGTCAACATCGAACGACGCGACGATAGCATGGCAACGTCAACATGCGCTAGCGTCCGGGGAGGCCGACCGTTCGGCCCTCTCGATCCGGAAGGAGCGCCAGCGTGACGATGGAGTCCCCCGCCGGCACCCGCCGCGCCCCCTCGATGGCCGCCGTTGCCGACGTCGCCGGGGTGTCGATGCAGACGGTCTCGCGCGTCGCCCGGGGCTTCGACAACGTCAGCCCGGAGACCCGCGACCGCGTCCAGCGCGCGATGGAGTCCCTCGGCTACCGGCCCAACCGTGCCGCCCGCGCCCTGCGCTCCGGCCGCTTCCGCACCATCGGCGTGATCATGTTCACGCTCGCGTCCTTCGGCAACATGCGCACGCTCGAGGCGATCGCCGACGCCGCCGGGGTCGCCGACTTCACGATCACCCTGCTGCCCATGGCCTCGCGCACCGAGGCGGGCGTCCGGTCGGCCTTCTCACGCCTGCACGAACAGGCCGTCGACGGCGTCGTGATCATCATCGAGTCGCACATCATCGACACCGCCGAGGTCGTGCTGCCCGACGGCGTGCCGATGGTGATCGTCGACTCCACGGGCAGCACCGATCACCCCGCGATCGACACCGACCAGGCCGACGGCGCTCGGCAGGCCACGCAGCACCTGCTCGACCTGGGCCACGAGACCGTCTGGCACGTCGCCGGGCCGGAGTCGTCGTACTCGGCAGCCCGGCGCCTCGCCGCGTGGCAGGACACCCTGACGCGCGCCGGTCGACCGGTCCCCCCGGTGTTCCACGGCGGCTGGACGACCGAGCACGGCTACGAGGCCGGGCTCGAGATCGCCGCACGCCCGGAGATCACCGCGGTGTTCGCCGCGAACGACCAGACCGCTCTCGGTGTCCTCCGCGCCGCACACGAGTCCGGTCGCCCGGTGCCGTCCTCGCTCAGCGTGGTGGGGTTCGACGACTCCCCCGAGTCCGACTCGTTCTGGCCGCCGCTGACCACCGTGCACCAGTCCTTCGACGAGGTCGGCCGCCGAGCGGTCGCGAACCTGCTCGCCCAGATCGACGGCGAGCGGGTCAGCGTCGCGGCCGACCTGGTGCCGGTGCGGCTCGTCGAGCGCGCGAGCACGGCGGCGCCGCCGGCGCGCTGACGCGGCGCGCCCGTCCACCGAAGCGACACGCTGCCGCCGAAGATCCGGGGAGAACTGTCGCTCCCGCGGACCTGACCCGCCTCCCTGCCGGCCACCTGTCGCTTCGGCAACCACACGCCGGACGGGAGGCCCGGTGCCAGGCCGCCACGGGCCTCCCGGCCGCCGCGCGGGCCACGTCACAGGCCCGGCGACAGTCCACGCGCCCGTCACCCCGTGAGGCGTCCCCCAGCCCGTGACGGCGCGGTCGCCGCGCGGTCGCCGCGCGCCCGCGCCCGCAACGAGCAGAGGACGTCGGGCGCGAGCGCCCGACGTCCTCTGTGCTCACTCGACGCCCGCCGTGGCGTGCGCCGAGGCGTCCGGTCAGCCGATCGAGACGGCGGTCCAGGAGACCGGCGGGAGCTCGATCGTGACGGTGTCCCCCTCGCGGCGGACCGACTCGTTCGTGCGGAGCCCCACGCGCGAGGTGTTCTCCAGGTCGTTCACGGCGTGCAGGTCGTCGTCCCAGACGCCCTCGGCGTGGACGTCACCCGTCGCACCGATGCCGGCGAGGTCGATCGTCACCGTGGTCGGCTCGGACGGGTGGCGGTTCACCAGGAAGACGGCTGCCTTGCCGTCCTCGGACACGGTGGCAGCGGAGTCCACGACCGGGACCTCGCCGTACTTGCCGCCGTCGACCGTGTCGCCCGAGGCCTTGACCTGCAGCGACGTGCCCTGCGCCAGGCGCGAGGTGACCGAGAACGGGAAGAAGGTCGTCTGGCGCCAGGCCGGTCCACCGGGCTCGGTCATGATCGGGCCGATCACGTTGACGAGCTGGGCGAGCGAGGCCGAGGCGACGCGGTCGGCGTGCCGGAGCAGCGAGATGAGCAGGCCACCCACGACGACGGCGTCGGCGACGGTGTAGACGTCCTCGAGCAGACGCGGGGCGACGGGCCACTCGTCGAGCGTGAAGGTCTTGGCCTTCGCTTCCCACTTCTTGATCGACCAGACGTTCCACTCGTCGAACGAGATGTCGATGCGCTTGTCGGACTTCTTCTGCGCCTGGACGTGGTCGGCGGCCGTGGTGACCGTCTTGATGAAGTGGTCCATGTTGACGCCCGAGGCGAGGAACGACGGCAGGTCGTCGTCCTCCTCGTAGTAGGCGTGCGCGGAGATGTAGTCGACGTCGTCGTAGGTGTGCTCGAGGACGGTGCGCTCCCACTCGCCGAACGTCGGCATCGACGCCCCGGAGGAACCGCAGGCGACGAGCTCGAGGTCGGGCTGGATCTGCCGCATGGCCTTGGCGGTCATGGCGGCGAGCTTGCCGTAGTCGTCGGCGTTCTTGTGGCCGAGCTGCCACGGGCCGTCCATCTCGTTGCCGAGGCACCACATCGTGATGGCGAAGGGTTCCTGGCGACCGTTCGAACGGCGGTATTCGGACAGTGCCGTCCCGGCGTCGATGTTGGCGTACTCGAGGAGCTCGATGGCTTCCTGCGTGCCGCGGGTGCCGAGGTTCACGGCGAGCATGAGCTCCGAGCCGACCTGGTCGAGCCAGTGCTGGAACTCGTGCAGGCCGACCTCGTTCGTCTCGGTCGAGTGCCAGGCGAGGTCGAGGCGGCGGGGGCGCTGCTCGACGGGGCCGACGCCGTCCTCCCACTTGTAGCCGGAGACGAAGTTGCCACCGGGGTAACGGATGGCGGAGACGCCGAGTTCCTTGACGAGCTCGACGACGTCCTTGCGGAAGCCGTGCTCGTCGGCGGTCTCGTGGGCGGGCTCGTGGATGCCGTCGTAGACGTGGCGGCCGAGGTGCTCGACGAACCCGCCGAACAGGCGACGTCGCACCGGCCCCACGGTGAACGCGGCGTCGAGGACGAGGTGTGTGCGGGGCATGGATCTCCTTCGATCGTGGCAGTGCGGTTCGTGCGGGGAGCGGGTGGGGCCACGGACGGGAACCGAAGCGGGCCGTCACGAAAGTGAGCGCTCACCTGCCGGAAACGCTACCGGGTTCCGCGCCGTCGCGAAAGGGGTGGCGGATGCCGGGAGCGAGCGCTAATGTGAGCGCTCACGGAGCACCGGAAGGTCGTTCCGTGTCCGGAGCAGCAGTGCTCCGGGTCCGGAGCAGCGATGCTCCGGCGGGAGCACCGACCCTGTTCCCGAGCCCGGCCCATCCCGATGGAGTGATGCCATGCCGATCCCACCCGCAACACCCGCGTCGCGCCTCTCGCGCCGGGGCTTCCTCGCCGCCGGCGCAGCGGCCGCGACGGTCCTGCCGCTCGCCGCCTGCTCGAGTCCCCTCGCCGCCGGCCTCGCCGGCAGTGCGCTCAACCCCGAGACGCTCGTCTTCTGGAACCTGTTCGGCGGCGGCGACGGCGTTCGCATGCAGGCCATGGAGGACGGCTACGCGAAGCAGCACGGCGGCTCGAGCGCGCTGCAGGGCACCACGTTCGCGTGGGGCAACCCGTACTACTCGAAGCTGACACTGGCCACCGTCGGGAACAAGCCGCCGGACGTCGCGGTCGCGCACCTGACCCGCGCGAAGCCGCTCTGGGACGGTGACCTGCTCGACCCGATCACGTCCGACGACCTGGCGAGCGTCGGCCTGAGCGCCGCCGACTTCAACCAGAAGGCCTGGGCGGCGCAGAAGACCGACGGCAACAACATCGCGGTCCCGCTCGACACCCACCCCTTCGTCCTCTTCTACAACGTCGACGTCTGCAAGAAGGCCGGTCTGATCGACGGCGACGGCAACCTCGTCGACCTCAACGGCATGGACAACTTCGAGAAGGCCCTCGCCGCGGTCGCCAAGGTCACCGGCGGCACGGCGCTCAACGTCGCGAACGTCGTGCCCGAGACGGCCACCCCGTGGCGCTTCTTCTGGACGATGTACAACCAGCTGAAGGACGCCACCCCGTTCATCAGCGACGGCGGGTCGAAGCTCACCGTCAACGAGGACGCCTACAACGAGGTCACGAGCCGGACCCAGAAGTGGGTGAAGGAGGGCTGGCTGAACAAGGCCCTCGACTACGCCACCGCGCAGTCGCTCATGTTCGACGGCAAGGCCGGCTTCTTCATGCAGGGCGAGTGGGAGATCAGCACCGCGCAGTCGATCAAGGGCCTGAACTTCGGCATGGCGCCGATCCCCCAGCTCTACGACAAGCCGGCGACCCAGGCGGACTCGCACACGTTCGTCCTGCCCAAGAAGGACCGCACCCCGGAGCAGCGCAAGCAGCACATGCTCTTCATCAAGCAGATGCTCGAGCAGAGCCTGACGTGGGCCGAGGGCGGGCACGTGCCGGCTTACATCCCGACGTTCGACAGTTCGGCGTACAAGAAGCTCACGCCGCAGTCGAACTACGCGGCCGCAGCCGAGACCGCCGTGTTCGACGACGCCGCCTGGTACGGCGGTTCCGGCTCGACGTTCGAGGGCACGGTGGGCGCCCAGCTCGCCCTCGTGCAGCAGGGCAGCTCGTCCCCCGCGCAGGCACTGCGCGCCATCAAGTCGCAGCTCGCGACGTACCTCAACACCCCGAGCCCCCTGTGACCCGGCACGCAACCGCCCGGCAGGCTCCCTCCGGGCAGACGACCCCCGCGATCGCCGTGAACACCGCGCGAAAGGCACGATGACGTGACCACAGCACCTGTCCTCGACCGGCCGACGGACGCGACCACCGCGCCGCGTCCACGCCGGAACCGCTCCTACGGCTCCAGTGTGAACCGCGGCCAGGGCCGCAGCGGCTGGCTGTTCCTCGCCCCGTTCGGCCTGTTCTACGTGGCCTTCCTGCTCGGCCCGACGGTCTGGATGATCGTCACGAGCTTCTTCAACACCTCGACCGTCCGCACCGGGCTCGGCAGCTTCGCGGGGTTCGCGAACTACGCCGAGATGCTCGGGCGCAGCGACTTCTGGTCGTCGCTCTGGCACACGCTGCAGTTCACGCTGTACACGACCCCGCCGCTCGTCATCCTGGCGTTCGTGTTCGCCGTACTGACGAACCGGATGAACCGCGGCCAGTGGTTCTTCCGCCTGGCGTTCTTCCTGCCGTTCATCCTGCCGTCGGCGACGATCTCGCTGATCTGGGTGTTCATCTTCACGCCGAGCACCGGCCTGTGGGCGAGCCTGCAGTCGGCGATCGGCATGACCCCCGGCTCGGGCATGCTCTCGAGCCCGAACACGGCCATGATCGGTGTGGCGATCGCCACCGTGTGGTGGACCCTCGGCTTCAACTTCGTGCTCTACCTGGCCGGTCTGCAGGAGATCCCGCGCGAACTGTACGAGGCGGCCGCGGTCGACGGTGCGTCGAACTGGCAGCAGATCAAGTCGATCACGCTCCCCCTGCTCGGCCGCACCACGACGCTGGTCGTCCTGCTGCAGATCATCGCGAGCCTGAAGATCTTCGACCAGGTCTACCTGATGACGAACGGCGGGCCGGGCATCTCGACCCAGGTCTCGCTGCAGCTCATCACCGGCGTCGGCTTCACCGACAACCGGCTCGGTGCCGCATCGGCCGCGTCGGTCCTCCTGTTCATCGTGATCGTGGCGATCGCGGTCATCCGGCAGCTCGTCGAGCGCGCTGCCGCCAAGCGAGAGATCGGGGCCTGACATGACCGCCACCGAGAGCATCACCACCGGCCGCAAGCTCCGCACCGGCGTCTCGTCCGCCGCTCCCACGAGCGCCGCGAAGATCGGCGTCAGCGGTCGTGGCTTCACGATCGCTTCGGGGATCGTCCTGACGATCTTCGCGATCATCTGGCTCATCCCGAGCGTGTTCGCCCTGAAGACGTCGCTGTCCGACAACGGCGTCGCCGCCCTCGGCGCCAATGCGATCCTGTCCAACTGGAACCCGACGCTGCACTCGTACTCGTCGCTGTTCCAGGCCGGCGACATCTGGAACTGGTACCTCGCCAGTGCCATCACGAGCGTCGTCACGGCGGCACTCACCGTGCTATTCGCGTCGATGGCTGCGTTCGCGCTGTCGCGGCTGGTGTTCCGCGGCCGCAACATCGCGTTCCTGCTCATCATCCTCGGGATCATGATCCCGACGCAGGTGCTGATCATCCCGATCTTCCAGGAGCTCAACGCGGTCGGCCTGCTCAACACCTACTGGTCGGTGATCTTCCCGCAGGTGCCCGCCGTGATCGCGGTGTTCATCTTCAAGCAGTTCTTCGACGGCATCCCGAAGGAGCTCGAGGAGGCCGCGCGCATCGACGGGGCCGGCATCTGGAAGGTCTACTGGTCGGTCATCCTGCCGCTGTCGCGTCCGGTGATCGCGGCCGTGACGATCCTGACCTTCGTCGGGGTGTGGAACAACCTGCTGCTGCCGCTGTTCGTGCTGTCCAACCCGGACCTCATGACGATCCCGGTCGGGCTCGCCACGGTCCAGGGCAGCTTCGGCCAGCGCTACGCCGACATCCAGGCGGGTGCGATCCTCGCGGCGCTGCCGCTGATCATCCTCTACCTGATCTTCCAGCGGCAGATCGTGGAGGGCGTGACGGGCTCGGGCCTCAAGGGCTGACGCGACCTCACCACGGACGGGAGGCCCGGTGCCAGCTGGCACCGGGCCTCCCGTCCGTCCGTTGGTCGCGTCGCGTGCGCGGCGCGGCTGGTGCTGTCGGGCGTACCTGGCGGAACCGGGCATACCTGGGCGGAAGTTCTGTGACGGTATGCCCGAACGCACCAGGCAGCGCGCCCGCCAGGGGAAAGACCGGGCGTACCTGGTCGGAACGGGCGTACCTGGTCGGATCGGGCGTACCTGGGCGGAAGTTCTGTGACGGTATGCCCGAACGCACCAGGCAGCGCGCCCGCCAGGGGAAAGACCGGGCGTACTTGGTCGGAACGGGCATACCGGGTCGGATCGGGCGTACCTGGTCGGAAGATCCGTGACGGTATGCCCGAACGCACCAGGCAACGCGCGCGCCAGGGGAAAGACCGGGCGTACCTGGTCGGAACGGGCGTACCTGCCAGGCACCGCGCGGGTCAGGCGGGGACGGAGACCTTCGTCTCGTGCTTCCAGAACCCGGAGAACGTGATGCGCGACTTCGGCAGGCCCGCACGGTGCAGATGGCGGCGGCCCTCGGTGGCGAGTCGCGACTCCCCCACGACGAACGCGTACCCCTGGTCGTCGGACGGCACGTGCCGCTGCAGTTCGGCGAGGGCGCCGCTGCCGGGGACCGCACCCGGCTGCCGCACGATCCAGGTGACCTGCACGCCGGTGGGGGCGTCGAGGTCGCGGATGTCGGCGGCGGTCGGTACCTCTTGGATGATGCGGCCGACGGTGTCGCGCGGCAACGAGGCGGCGATGCCGACGACGCCGGGCAGGCCGGTCTCCTCGGCGGCGACGACGACCTCACTGGTGCCTGCGGGGACGTCGAAGATGCAGCCCTGGTCGAGCATCGCGAGCTCTTCGCCGGGGCGTGCGGCGCAGGCCCAGATCGCGGCCCGACCCTCGAGCTCGCCGCGGTGGTCCAGGTGCACGACGAAGTCGATGTCGAGCTCGGCGGTGCCGTCGGCGAGCAGGCGGTACGCGGCGACGGTGTAGTTCGCGCAGTGGGGGCGGATGTCCTCGGGGATGCCGAGGAACGTTGGCCACCACTTCTTGCCGTCCAGGTCGGGCATCCGGAAGGCGTCCTGGTCGGGGCGCCGGACGAACAGGCGGAACCAGTGGTCGAAACCGAGGTAACCGAACTCGTGCAGGTCGTCCCCGGTGACGGTGACGCGCTGCATCGAGGGGGTCACCCGCTGGGTCCTGAGGACACGGGCGCGGAAGAGCCGGGGGTTCGTCGGCAGGAGCCGCGGGGTCTTCGCCATGAGGCAAGGCTAACCTAAGATGACTTCCGTGCCAGCCCCCAATCCCGTTCTGGCTTCCGGTCCGGAGGTCCCCGAACCCGTCGCGTCCAGCACCCGACGCGGCGACGCGTCCCGCGCCCTCGGCGTCCACCGGACCGCTGTGCGCAGGCGGGCCGTGGTGATCGTCGGACTCGTCGTCGCGCTGGTGCTCGTCGCCGTGGCGAGCATGCTGCTCGGCAGCAACCGCATCGGTGTCGCCGAGGTGTGGGCGGGGCTCACTCGCTCCGGGTCGAGCACCGACGAAGCGATCGTGTGGGGCTCCCGCATCCCGCGCACGCTCATCGGTGCTGCGGTCGGCGCGGCCCTCGGCATCGCCGGGCTGCTCATGCAGGGACACACCCGCAATCCACTCGCCGACCCCGGCCTGTTCGGGGTCTCGTCGGGTGCGGGGCTCGCGGTGGTGCTCGGCGTCTACGTGTTCGGGGTCACGAGCACGAGCGCGACCGTGTGGTTCGCCCTGGTCGGGGCCCTGGTCGCCAGCGTCGTCGTCTTCTCGGTGACCATCGCCGGCAGCGGCACCGCCAGTCCGGTGCCGCTCGCCCTCGCCGGGGCCGCGGTCTCGGCGCTGCTCGCCGCCCTGACCTCATTCGTCGTGCTGACCGACCAGGCCTCGCTCGACGCGTACCGGCTCTGGGTCGTCGGGTCGCTCGCCGCACGCCAGCTCGACATCCTCGGGGCGGTGTGGCCGTTCCTGGCCGCCGGGCTCGTGCTCGCGGTGCTGAACGTCCGCGCCCTCGACGCCCTCGGGCTCGGGTCCGAGCTGGCGAAGGGGCTCGGAGAGAACGTGCTCGTCGCCCGGCTCGTCGGTCTGGGCGGGATCACGCTGCTCGCCGCCGGGGCGACCGCTGCGGCCGGCCCGATCGGCTTCGTCGGCCTGACGGTGCCGCACGTCGCCCGCGCGCTCGTCGGCACCGGACACCGCTGGACCCTGCCGGTCTCCGGTCTGGTCGGCGCCGCCCTTGTCCTGCTCGCCGACGTCGTCGGTCGCCTGATCGGCGGGTTCTCCGAGGTCGAGGTCGGCATCGTGCTCGCCGTCATCGGCGGCCCGGTGTTCGTGGCCGTGGCCCGCCGCCGATCGCTGGTGTCGCTGTGAGCGGGGCAGCGGTGGGCAGCAGCGGGCGCACGCCCGGCAGCACGCCCGAGACCACCGCACCGGGCACGCCCGCCCCGGCTGCACGAACCCCCCGCCGCACCGGCATCCGCATCGGGCCCGTCGGCCTCGCCTGGCGCCCCCGGGTGTTCTGGTACACGGTCGCGTCGCTCGCCGCCGTCCTGGTGCTCATCGTCCTCGGGACGGCGGTCGGCTCGACGTGGATCGCTCCCGGGGTCGTCATCCGGTCCCTGCTCGGCCTGGAGTCCGGGCCGGACGCCTTCATCATCACCACCCTGCGCCTGCCCCGCGTGCTCACCGGCGCGCTCGTCGGCTTGACGCTCGGGGTCGCCGGCGCGCTCACCCAGACCTTCACCCGCAACCCGCTCGGCACCCCGGACATCATCGGCGTCACCGCGGGTGCGAGCGTGGGTGCGGTCGCGGCGATCGTCCTCGGCGGCGGGACGTACTCGGTGTCGTCCCTGGTGCTCGGTGGCGGGATCCCGGTGGCCGCCACGATCGGCGCCCTGGTCGCAGCGGTCCTGGTGTACGGCCTGGGCTGGCGCGGCGGCGTGCAGAGCTACCGACTCGTGCTGGTCGGCATCGGCGTGAGCGCGACCCTCGACGCGGTGACCAGCTACCTGCTCGTCCGCGCGAAGATCACCGTGGCCACCGCGGCGTCGCAGTGGCTCGTCGGCAGCCTGTCGAGCACGTCGTGGGAGAGCGTCTGGCCGCTGCTCGTGGTGGCCGTCGTCGCGGTGCCGATCGCGCTCGCGACGAGTGCAGCCCTCGGCATCGGGCAGCTCGGCGACGAGGTCGCGACGGGCGTCGGACTCGGCGTCCAACGGCACCGGCTGCTCGTCATCGCGCTCGCGGTCGTGCTGACCGCAGCCGCCGTGGCCGCCGCTGGACCGGTCGGCTTCGTCGCGTTCGTCGTCCCGCAGGTCGGGCTCCGGCTCGCCGGTACGAACCGGCCGCCGCTGCTGCTCGCCGGTGCCCTCGGCGCCGTGCTCGTGCTCGCTGCCGACCTGCTGTCCCGTTCCGCGTTCCCGTGGCAGGTGCCGGTCGGCATCATCACCACCGTGATCGGGGCGCCGTACCTGATCTGGCTCCTCGTCCGTCACCGCAAGGAGATGTCCCGATGACAGCACCACACCAGCACCAGCACCAGCACCAGCACCAGAACGAGCACCAGGGCCAGGGCAACGGCCAGCTCGACACCCCCGTCCTCGAAGCCACGGCCCTGTCCGTCGGCTACGACCGCCAGCCCGTGCTGCGCGACCTGGACCTGCGCATCGAACGCGGCACCGTCACGACGTTCCTCGGCGCGAACGGCTGCGGCAAGTCGACCCTGCTCAAGGCCTTCGGACGCGTGCTCAAGCCGCAGGCCGGCGAGGTCCTGCTCGACGGCACCCCGATCCGCAGGGAGCCGAACCGCCAGGTCGCCCGCAAGCTCGCGATCCTGCCGCAGTCCCCCGTCGCCCCAGCGGGCACCAGCGTGCTCGACCTGGTGATGCGGGGCCGGAACCCGCACCAGTCGTGGGCGAAGCCGTGGACCGCCGAGGACGCCGCCGTCGCCGAAGAGGCGATCGCCGCCACCGGTCTGACCGAGGTCGCACACCGCGACGTCACGAGCCTGTCCGGCGGGCAGCGCCAGCGCGCCTGGATCGCCATGGTCGTCGCGCAGCAGGCCCAGACGCTCCTGCTCGACGAGCCGACGACCTACCTGGACCTCGCGCACCAGCTGGAGGTCCTGCGGCTCGTCCGGCGGCTGAACCGCGAGCAGGGGTCGACGATCGTGATGGTGCTGCACGACCTGTCGCTCGCGGCGCGGTACTCCGACCGGCTCGTGGTGCTGCACGACGGCGGGGTCGTGGCCGACGGCACCCCCCACGACGTCCTCACCCCGGCACTGCTCGAGCACGCGTTCGGCCTGCACGCCCGGGTGTTCCCCGACCCGGTGACCGGTGCACCGATGATCGTGCCCGAGGCGGACGAGCACGACCCCGTCCCGGGCGCCCCGACCGAGCACACAGACGCGAGCGCCCCGACCGAGCACACGGAGCCGACGAAAACCGAAGACGCGCTGGCGAGTGCTGCGAACTTAGGTTAGCCTCTCCTAACGTGAAGACCTCCCGACGTGGCCACCTGCGCGCCGCCCTCCTGACCTCCGTGACCGTCTCGGCACTCCTCCTGACCGGCTGCTCGAGCACCGGCAACTCGAACGACTCCGACTCCGACGGCGGCACCGCCGCGTCGAAGGCCTGGTCGTACGAGGACGCCACGGGCGCCACCGTGAAGGTCGACCACACGCCGAAGCGCGTCGTCGTGCTGAACGACATCGCCCTGTCGTTCATCGAGTACGGCCTGAAGCCCGTCGGCACCTTCGGGCAGCTGACGATGGCGAAGGACGCCCGGTTCAAGGGTCTCGACACCGACGGCATCACGCAGCTCGGTACCGCCTACGGCGACATCGACCTCGAGCAGCTCGCCGCACTCAAGCCCGACCTCGTCGTCACCTCGGTCTACCCGACTGATGCCAAGGGCACGCTCGACACGAAGCAGCCCGGCTACGGCTTCAAGGACAAGGCGCAGGAGAAGCAGATCGAGGCCATCGCGCCGGTCGTCCAGGTGAAGTGGGGCGGCAAGGGCGAGGACGTCATCGAGACGATCGCCGAACTGTCCGAGTCGCTCGGTGCGAAGGAGTCGACGGTCGACGCCGCCGAGGAGCGCTTCGACACCGCGGCCGACGAGCTCGAGAAGGTCTCGAAGGAGAAGGACCTGTCGGTCGTCTCGATGTACGCCGACGGTGACGGCGCGTACGTCACCCGTCCGACCGACGAGCCGTCGCTGCAGATGTACGCGTCGTACGGGGTCGACTTCGTCGACCCGAAGCCCGAGGGCTTCTACTGGGGCATCTACTCGTGGGAGAACGCCGGCCAGATCACCGGTGACGTACTGCTGCTGTCGCAGCAGGGCTACCAGGTCGCAGATCTCGAGAAGCAGCCGACCTTCGCCGACAACGCCGCGCTCGAGGCGGGGCAGGTCCACAGCTGGACGTTCCCAGCCCTCGACTACGCGTCGCAGGCCGACTACATGACCAAGCTCGCGGGCTGGCTCGAGGACAGCAAGAAGCTGTCCTAGGACGCAACCGAGAACCGGCCGGGAGGCACGGTGCCAGCTGGCACCGTGCCTCCCGGCCGTTCGTGGTTGCGTTCCGGGCCGTCAGCCGACCGGCAATGCCGCGTTCACCGCCGTCTGCGCGTCGCGCCAGACGGCCGCGCGTGACCCCGCGTAGGTGCCGCCCTGACCGTTGGAGAACGACCGCAGGTTGTGCTTGGCGCCGTCCGTGTTGCCCTGCCAGTAGGCGGTGACGGCCCGCGTGGTCCCGCCCACCAGCCACACCTGGTCGGCCGCGTCCGTGGTGCCGGTCTTGCCGAACAGCGTCGCGCCGTCGGGGGTCTGGCCACCGCTCGCCGTCCCGCCGCGGAACGCGCCCTGCATGACGTCGAACGCGGTGGCCGCGGTCTCCGGGGACACCGCCTGCGTGCACGTGCGGGGTTGTCCGCCGAGTTCCTCGCCGTCGGGTGCGATGACCTGGTCGATCACCACGGGAGCGCAGAACCGCCCGCCGTTCGCGATGCCGGCGTAGGCCGACGCCATCGTGAGCGGGGCGATGCTCTCGGTGCCGAGCAGGGACCCCGGATTCCAGGGCAGCTCGCCACCGGTCGCCAGGTGCACCCCCAGCCGCTCGGCGACGTCGCGGATGTCGCACAGGTCGAGCTGTTCGGCCATCGACTGGTACGCCGCGTTCACGGACTGCGCAGTCGCCGACCGGACCGAGTACGGACCACGCTGCCCGGGTGAATCGTTCTTCGGCTGCCAGAACGCCGAGGTGGGTCCACCGCAGGCGGTCCACTCGCTGTGCGGGTGCGGTGTGCCGTTGACGACGGTGTCCGGGCTGCGGCCGGCCTCGATCCACGCCAGCAGGGTGAACATCTTGTAGGTCGAACCGGTCTGGAACCCCGTCGAGCCGCCGTCCGCCTGGTCGGTGGCGTAGTTCAGCGAGGTCGCCGTGCGGGGCGCGTCGGACGACCGGTCGTGGTCGGTGTTCTGCGCCATCGTCAGCACACGACCCGTCCCGGCCTCGACCGTGTTGAACGTGGCCCCCCAGCGCCAGCCGCGTCTCGGTTTTCGGGTCGTACTGGTCCAGCAGCCGCTTCTGTTGAGCGTTCAGGTCGAGGTCGAGCGTCGTCTGGATCCGGTACCCGCCGGTGCGCCACGCGTCCGCCCGCTGCTGCTTCGTCGTGCCGAGCTGCGGGAGCCGTTGGGCGATGGTCTCCGCGTGGTCACAGAAGAACTCCGCACCCACCTCGACCGCCTCGCACCCCTGCTGCGGTGCCGTCAGGTGGACGTAGTCGGCGACACGGGACAGCCGAGCCGTGCGGTACTCCTCGGTCGACAGGTGCCCCTGCTCGTGCATGGACCGCAGGATCACGTTCCGCCGGGCGGCGTTGTCGCGGTGGTGGTCCGGCGTCGACAGGTCGCGTCGCTCCGGCCACTGCACGATCGCGATGAGGGACGCCGCCTCGGCCGGGGTCAGGTCGGTCGCCGACTTGCCGTAGTAGTGCTGCGCCGCCGACTGCACCCCGTAGGTCTGGTCGCCGAAGTAAGCGATGTTCAGGTACGCCGCCAGGATCTGCTGCTTCGTGTACTGCTTCGCCAGGCTGATCGCGAGCTTCATCTCGGCGAGTTTGCGCTGCGGCGTCCGCCGGGTCGCGTCCTCGTAGGCGGCCTCGCGCTCCTCGGCGGTGGGCAGTTCGCTCGCCTGCTGGATCTTGATGTTCCGCACGAGCTGCATCGTCAGGGTCGAACCACCCGACCCGCCCTCGGTCCCGGACGTGGCGACGCTCACGAGCGACCGGACGACGGACGTCGCGTCGACGCCGCCGGTCTCGTAGAACCGCTTGTCCTCGCCGTCCACCGCGGCGTGCTCCAGCTCGTCGCTGATCTGCTCGAGCGAGAGCTCCTGCCGGTCCTGGTCCCACACGTTGGCCAGGTGCACCGGCTCGCCGCCGCGGTACGCCCAGATCTGGTTCCGCTGCGGCAGCTGCCCGATCTCGATGTCCTCCGGCAGCGACTCGAACACCCCGATCGCCGAGGTCGTGCCGACCCCGGCGACCGCGATCACCGGAGTCACCCCGACGCTCACCAGCAACCCGGCGAGCACACTGCCACCCACGAAGCCGAGCGCGGCTCCCCCTGCACGTCGCATCGTCATGTCGTCCGTTCCCCCTCGGTCGCACCACCATCGGCGCGGTCCGGAGAGGCTCGCAGTCCTGCTCGGGCGGTCGCCGTGACTTCCCCGCGGAACACCGTCGTGTCCGCTGGGAAAGTGCCGGTGCGATCCACTCCCCGCCGCCGCGCTACGATCCGGGCATGACCCCGATCGCGCCACGTATGCTGCACATCCTCTGCACGGCGTTGCTCGTCGTGGCGTTCCTGGCATCGTTCGTCGGTGGGTACGCGAACGCGAACGATTCCGGCGAGGGCGGCGCGAACATCGGTGCCGGGGCGCTGATGTTCTTCGGTGCACTCGCCGGCGTGGTCGGCATCGGGCTCGGCGTCGCGGCGCTCGTCTCCGGCCTCGTCGCCGCCCGGCGCAGCGCGGCCTGACCACCGGTCGCGCGCCGTTCGGAGCACCACGGTCGCGGTGGTGGCGGGATCGCCAGGACCGGAGGATCATCGGCCCATGGAGTACTCGACGGCGATGCTCACCGAGGAGACGTGGCCCGACTTCGCCGCGCTCGTGACCCGCAGCAACGGTGTATGGGGCGGGTGCTGGTGCATCGGTTTCCACCCGGACGGCCCACGCGGGACGCCCGACCCGACGGTGTCCCACCAGGAGGCGAAGCACCGCCACGTGCGGAACGGCACGAACCACCAGGTGCTCGTCTACGCCGACGGCACGGCGGTCGGCTGGTGCCAGTTCGGGCGGCCGGTCGAGCTGCCGACGATCCTGAACACCGGCGCGTACGCCCGCGACGCCTCGACGCCGCCGGACTGGCGGATCGGCTGCGTGTTCGTGGAGTCCCGGCACCGCGGCCAGGGGGTCGCACGCGCCGCGGTCACGACCGCGCTCGAGGAGATCCGGCGGGCCGGCGGCGGGACCGTCGAGGCCTACCCGGAGCAGACGGTCGAGCGGAAGCCGCAGCGCGGGGCCTACCTGCACACCGGGCCGGAAGAACTGTTCACGCAGTTCGGGTTCGTGCGCGACCGCCGCATCGCCAAGTGGCGGTGGGTGATGCGCACGACGGTGTGACGGCGTACCCGCTCGACGCCGCGCTGCCAGCCCGTCGCGCGTACCGTTGGACCCGTGACACGCACCGCTCCGGTACGACCGCACCGCCTCGCCCTCATCGGCGCCGCCGTGGCCCTGGTGATCGGGGTCGGACTGCTCTTCACCCCCTGGGACGGGCCGGTCATCGTGCTCGCCTGGGCGCTCATCGTCGCCGCGGTCGTCCTCGGCGCGGTGACGCTGTTCCTGGTGCGGGCTCCCCGCAGTTAGTCCCTCACGCTGGGCACTTGTCCCCTTTTCTCCCGACTGTCCGAGCGCGGCAACGGGTCTACGGTCTGTCCCGTGCGGCAACGACGCCGCACGATGACGAATCGAGCATCATGCAACGACGGATGAACCGCGTCCTCGCGCTCGCCCTGAGCCTCGGTGTCGTGGGGGCACTGACGCCGGCGATCTCGGCCCAGGCGGTCGCCACGAGCGACACCCCGGACTTCGGCAGCAACGTGACGATCTACGACCCTTCGGTGCCGGCGTCGACCATCCAGGCCGACGTCGACGCGGCGTTCAACAGCCAGCTGCGCAGCACGACGGCGCAGTTCGGCACGCAGCGGCACGCCTTCCTGTTCAAGCCCGGCAACTACGGCCGCGTCTGGGCGAACCTCGGCTTCTACACGTCGGTCGCCGGGCTCGGAAAGAACCCCGACGACGTCACGATCAACGGCGCGGTGAACGTCGACTCCGGGTGGAACGCCGGTGACGAAAAGAACGCCACCCAGAACTTCTGGCGGTCGGTCGAGAACCTGGCGATCACGCCCGAGACCGGAACCGACCGGTGGGCGGCGTCCCAGGCCGCTCCGATGCGTCGGGTGCACGTCAAGGGGAACCTCACGATGGGGCCGTCGAACCAGGACGGCGGCCAGGGGTACTCGTCCGGCGGCTACATCGCCGACACGAAGGTCGACGGCACGGTGACCTCCGGGTCGCAGCAGCAGTGGTACACGCGGAACTCCACGATCGGGTCGTGGCAGGGCGGCAACTGGAACATGACCTTCTCCGGGGTCCAGGGCGCCCCGGCGAACGACTTCTCGAAGAGCTACACGACCCTCGCCACGACGCCGATCACCCGTGAGAAGCCGTACCTGTACGTGGACTCGTCGAACAAGTACCACGTGTTCGTCCCCTCGCTCAAGCAGAACGCGAGCGGCGTCACGTGGCCGAACACCGCCGGCACCGACCTCCCGATGCGCAACTTCTACGTCGCGCACCCGGGCGACTCGGCGGCGACGATCAACGGCGCCCTCGCACAGGGGCTGAACCTGTTCTTCACCCCGGGCACGTACCAGCTCGACGCCGCGATCAACGTGCAGCGGGCGAACACCGTCGTGACCGGCATCGGGTTCCCGACCCTCGTCCCGACCAAGGGCAACTCCGTCCTGGTGTCGAACGACGTCGCGGGCGTGAACGTCTCGAACATCGTCGTCGACGCCGGCACGCAGAACAGCGCACAGCTGATCCGGCTGGGCACGGCGAACTCGCACATCGACCACGCGGCGAACCCGCAGAGCATTCAGGACGTCTTCTTCCGCGTCGGATCGAGCATCCAGGGCAAGGCGAGCGCCTCCCTGCGGGTCAACGCCGACGACACCCTGATCGACCACATCTGGGCATGGCGTGCAGACCACGGCGGTGCCCCGACCGGCTGGAACGTCAACACGGGTGCGACCGGTGTCGAGGTGAACGGCAACGACGTCCTCGCGACCGGACTCTTCGTCGAGCACTACCAGCAGTACGAGGTGCTCTGGAACGGTGAGAACGGCCGCACGATCTTCTTCCAGAACGAGATGCCGTACGACGTCCCGGACAACGCCTCGTGGCAGAGTCCGACCGGCGCCGGCTACGCGGCCTACAAGGTGGCGTCGTCCGTGACGAAGCACGAGATCTGGGGCGGCGGCGTCTACGCCTTCTTCAACACGAACCCCGCGGTGCACGCGGACCGGGCGTTCGAGGTCCCGCAGACCGCCGGCGTCCGCGCCCACGGGCTCGTCACGGTCTCGCTCGGCGACACGGGCACCATCTCGAGCATCATCAACGGGGTCGGCGGCGCGGTCCCCACACCGGCGGGCAACACCGCACCGAACCGACTCGCGTCGTACAACTGATCGGTGCCGGCGGGAGCGGCTGCTCCTGATCGGTGTCGACGGGAGCGACCACTCCTGATCGAACGACGGCCGACTGCTCCCGCCGGAGCAGTCGGCCGTCGCGCTGTCGTCAGTTCCTCCGCCGCGCACCCGCGGATCGCGGTGGGTTCGCCCGGAGGTGCTCCGCCGCTCCCCCGAGGATTCGTGCGAGATCGTCGACGTCCGCGTCCGACATCGACGCGAACAGCAGGGTGTGCAGCGCCTCGATGTGACCGGGGAAGACGGCGGTGAGCACGTCACGACCGGCAGGGGTGATCGTGACGACCGTGCTGCGTTCGTCGTCGGGCGAGGGCCCGCGCGTGACCAGCCCACGCTGCTCGAGCAGTTGCGCCTGGTACGTCAACCCGCTGCGGCTGTAGACGACCCCGTCGGCGAGGTCGGTCATGCGCTGCTGCCCGCCCGGAGCGTCACCGAGCCGGGCGAGCAGCTGGAACTGCACGTAGCTCAGGCCGCCGACGTCGCGCAGCTGCCGCTCGACCGCGTGGCGCAGCAGGCTGCTCACCTCGGTGAAGGCGAAGTACGCCCGGAGCTGCGTCGGGGTCAGGGAGTTCGGCGCGTCGGTCACGGGATCCATCATACCCGTTGCTTCGACTTCGAAGCAGTGGTAGCGTCGGCGTCAGTTGCTTCGAACTCGAAGCACATCGCGCAACACGACGAAGGGCACGATCATGCAGGCAGTACGGTTCCACGAGGTCGGCGGTCCCGAGGTGCTCCGCACCGAGGACGTCGAGCAGCCCACCCCGGCCGCCGGGCAGGTGCGACTCCGCGTCGCCGCCTCGGCCTTCAACGCGGCGGACAACGGGATGCGGGGCGGGTTCCTGCCGATCCCGGTCCAGCTGCCGCACGTCCCCGGGTACGACGTGTCCGGCACCGTCGACGCGCTCGGCGACGGCGTCGAGGGGATCGCCGTCGGGGACGCCGTCGTCGCGTTCCTGCCGATGGAACTCGACGGCGGGGCGGCCGAGTACGTCATCGCCCCGGCGGACGCGGTGGTCGCCGCACCGACGAGCATCCCGTTGGCCGACGCGGCGGCACTGCCCTCGGTGGCACTCACCGCGTGGCAGGCGCTGTTCGACGACGGGCGGCTCGAGGCCGGCCAGCGCGTGCTGGTCATGGGCGCCGGCGGCGTGGTGGGCAAGTACGCGATCCAGCTCGCCGTCCGCGCCGGGGTGCACGTCATCGCGACGGCGAGTCCGCGCAGCATCGAGGCCGTCCGGGCAGCCGGCGCCCACGAGGTGATCGACCACACCACGACCGACGTCCGCGCCGCCGTGACGGAACCGGTCGACGTGCTCCTCAACCTCGCCCCGATCGACCCGCAGGACTTCGCAGCACTCGTCGACGTCGTGCGCGACGGCGGTGCGGTCGTCAGCACCACGGCGTTCATGGCCACTCCGGACGACGAGTCCCGCGGGGTCCGGGCGGCGACGGTGTTCGTCCTGCGCAACCGCGAGCGGCTGGCGGAGCTGGTGTCCCTGGTCGACGCCGGGGCGCTCACGGTCGAGGTCACCCGGCGCATCCCGCTGACCGAACTGCCGTCCCTGCACGCCGAGGCGGCCGCGGGACGGATCAGCGGCAAGGTCGTGGTCCTGGTCGGGTGACGGCCGCACACCCCCACACCAGCACCGCCCGCACCAGCGCCGGATACGCTCGGCGCATGACGGACCAGGGGTGGCACGAGGACGTGCTCGGAGCACCGTACGAGCGGCTCGAACTGCCGCTCGGCACCGACTCCGAGGGGCCCGTCGTCGCCACCCTGGTCCGCCGCCGGCACACCCCGACCGACCTGCTGCTGCACGGTCGCGGGCCCCTGCACGGGGTCGACGTGCTCTACGTGCACGGCTGGTCGGACTACTTCTTCCAGGTCGAGCTCGCCGAACGCCTCGAGCGGCTCGGTGCCCGGTTCCACGCGCTGGACCTGCGGAAGTACGGTCGGAGCCTGCGCCCGTACCAGACTCCGGGCATGGTCGACGACCTGGCGGTCTACGACGAGGACATCGCCGCGGCCCTCGACGCGATCTCGGCCGAGCACCCCGGCTCGGACCGCCGCAGGCTCGTCCCGATGGGCCACTCCACGGGCGGCCTGACCCTGTCGCTCTGGGCTGCCCGGCACCCGGAGCTCGTGCACGGCCTCGTGCTGAACAGCCCGTGGCTCGAGTTCCAGGCCACCGCGGTCGGGCGAGCGATCGTCGCACCGGTCATCAAGCTCGGTGCCCGCCGGAACCCCCTCGCGCCGATGCCCGCCGTCGACCCCGGCTTCTACACCCGCACCGTCTCGGCCGAGGGCGAGGGGTCGTGGACCTACGAGCAGCAGTGGCGGCCGGAGCGCGGCTTCCCGCTGCACCCCGGGTGGCTCGCCGCGGTCTTCGACGGTCAGGCACAGGTCGAGAAGGGCCTCGGGATCGGGGTCCCGATCCTGGTGATGCTGAGCGACAAGAGCATGCTCCAGCCGCGGTGGGACCCCGGGATGGCGCGGGCCGACGTCGCCCTGAACGTCGACACCGTGGCGCACCGCTCGCTCTCCCTCGGCGAGGAGGTCACGGTCCGCCGACTCGCCGGCGCCCTGCACGACGTGGTGCTGTCCGCGCCGGAGGTGCGGGAACGCGCGTACGACGCCATCGGGCGCTGGGCGAGCACACTCCGGTAGTCCCGCGACGACAGTCCCGCGACGCTGGCGACTCAGTCGGACAGCCCGGCGACCGCGGCACTGGTCGCCGCGGCGACGAGCGCGTCCGACGGCTCCGCACCGGGATCGGCCCGGCTCGTCATCACCACGAGCACGACGGGTTCGCGCCCCGGCGGCGTCACGAGCGCGATGTCGTTCCGCACGCCGTAGGACGCCGTGCCGGTCTTGTCGGCGACCCGCCACGACGGGTCCACCCCGGCACGGATCGTCGCGTCCCCGGTCGTGTTGCCGAGCATCGCCTCGCGGAGCACCCGCCGGTCGGCGGCGTCGAGGGCGTCTCCGAGCAGCACGGTCCGGAGGTCCGCCGCGAACCGCTCCGGCGTCGTCGTGTCCCGTCGGTCGCCCGGGATCCCCTGGTTCAGGTCGGGTTCGACCCGGTCGACGCTCGTCGTCCGGTCTCCGATGCCGCGCAGCCACCGCTCGACGGCGTCCGGCCCGCCGAGCCGCTCCACCAGCAGGTTCGCCGCGGTGTTGTCGCTGGAGCGGAGGGCCGCATCGACGAGCTCGCGCACCGTCATCCCGGTGTCGACGTGATCGCTCGTCACGGGCGCGTACTCGAGCAGGTCACCGCGGTCGTAGTGCACGACGGTCGCCAGGTCGGCGTCGGACGAGGCGTCGAGGACCGCCGCCGCGATGAACACCTTGACCGTCGACGCGAACGCGAACTGCTCCCCCGCACGGTGCGCGATCGTCCGACCGCTCCCGGTGTCGATCGCGGCGACCCCGAGCCGTGCGTCGTACCGCCGTTCCAGCGCCGCGAAGGCCCGAGCGGTGGCGGGGTCGGTCGCCGGGTCGGTCGCCGTCGCCGCTGCCGACGCAGAAGCCGAAGCTGACGCGGACGTGGACGACGCCGGCCCGGTCGTCGCACCACCCGGCGCACCGGAACACCCCACCAGCCCGGCCAGCACCAGCGCCGTCAGGGCCGCGGCCGTCGTCCCCGTCCCATCTCGCACGCCCCGAGCCTGCCCGACGACCGTGCAACTACCCTGAGCGGCATGCCAGCTCCCGCCGTCCGCCTCACCCGCCTGGACCCCACCGGCGCCGACCGCCAGGAGTTGCTCGCGTTCCTGACGTCCGAGGAGTTCCCGTTCCACGTCCGACGGCGCATCAGCGCGGCCGACGCGGCGAGCGCCGTCGACTCCGGCGCCTACCGCGACGACGAGCACGACACATCCTGGCTCGACCACGACGAGTACGGGCGGATCGGACTGGTCCGCCTCGAGGACCTGGCGGACCCGGTCCCCCTGTTCGACCTCCGCCTGGCCGGTCGCTTCCGGGGTCGGGGCCTCGGCGCCCCCGCCCTGCGCGCGGTGACCGACCACGTGTTCACGACGATGCCGGCGATGACGCGCTTCGAGGGCCAGACCCGCGAGGACAACACCGCCATGCGCCGGGTCTTCGTCCGCGCCGGGTGGGTGCAGGAGGCCCACTACCGCGAGGCGTGGCCCGTCGACGGCGGCCCGGCCGTCGGGTCGGTCGGTTACGGCGTGCTGCGCCGCGACTGGGAGACGGGCGAGACCACCCCGGTGCCGTGGGACGACGGCGCGCGGTGAGCGGCTGACGGTTCTGGTTCACGTTCCCCGGGGTTCGTGAACCGGAACCGTCAGCGCGGACACGAACCGCCGTCCCGCGCCCGTCACGTGGCCAGCAGACGGACGGGAGGCCCGTGGCGGCGCCGCCACGGGCCTCCCGTCCGCCCGACGGTCGCGTGGCAAGGCCGCGGCAGACGCTCCACGGTGGCGCGCGCGCAGTCCGTGGTGAGCCGGCGCCGCAGATCGGGGGACGAACCTGGGGATGCACTCAAACTCGTTGCACCGAGTGCATCGATGCACCTAGTGTTCGATCTCGTGACCATCGCGACCGACCGCCGTGCTGCCCTCAAGGCGAAGCACCGTGCGGCGATCCTGCAG
This sequence comes from Curtobacterium sp. BRB10, assembly GCF_031844325.1. Lineage (NCBI taxonomy): Bacteria > Bacillati > Actinomycetota > Actinomycetes > Micrococcales > Microbacteriaceae > Curtobacterium > Curtobacterium sp. BRB10. The sequence goes on along the minus strand of NZ_JAUZVA010000001.1, from coordinate 280,725 downwards.
GCCGCTCGCGACCTGATCGACGAGCGCGGCGGCCGGGACTTCAGCGTGGACGACCTCGCTGCCCGGGCCGACATCGCCCGGCGCACCGTGTTCAACCACTTCGCCTCGCTCGACGAGGTCCTGCTGGCCGTGTGCGAGCAGGAGCTGTCCGTCATCATCGACCGGTTCCTCGCCGACATGGCCCGGACCCCGGTGGGCGACGGCAGTCGGGCGTCGATGTTCGACGAGCTCGAGTCCGCCGCCCGCGGTGCCGACCTGGCACCGGCGATCGCCAGCATGTACCGGATCCTCGGTGACCCCGGCAAGGACGACCCGAAGGCCGCGGTCCTGACCCAGACGGCGTTCTCGCGTGTGACCGAACGGCTCCGGCACGAGGTCGCCCGACGCTACCCGGCCGCGGACCCCCTCGACGCCGCGCTGCTCGTCGAGTCGCTCATGAGCGGCATCGTCGTCATCGCGGAGCACTGGCTGGCGACGTCCGGCCCCGAGCTCGACCAGCCGGCGCTCGACGCGTGGGACGACCTGCTCGCCCGACTCGTGCACAGCGTCCGCAGCGGCTACATGGCCGACGGCTGACACTGCTCCACCTCCTCGTCCCCCAGGGGTCCACCGGCGCACCCCGCACCACCAGCACCTGACAACGAAAGGACCGCAGGCACCCGCATGGCCGGTCTCCTCTACCGTCTCGGACGGTTCTCCGCACGACGCCACTGGCTCGTGATCATCACCTGGGTCGTGATCATGGCCGTCGCGGGCGTCACGTACACGCTCTTCGCCGGCACCATCTCGTCGTCGATCACGATCCCGAACACCAAGACCAGTCAGGTGCAGGACCAGCTCGCCGACAAGTTCCCGTCGGCGAACGGCGGCAACGGCACGATCGTCTTCGAGACGAAGGACGGCAAGGCGTTCTCGTCGTCGCAGCAGTCCGAGATCGACGAGTTCCTGACGAGCCTCGAGAAGCTCGACGGCGTCAAGGGCACGACGAGCGGCTTCGAGACCCAGCAGCAGCTCGACGACCAGCGGCAGAAGATCGTCGACGGCCGCGACCAGATCGAGTCCGGTCGCGCGAAGATCGAGACCGGACAGGAGCAGCTCGACGCCCAGAAGGCGCAGCTCGAGTCCGGCAAGCAGAAGATCGAGGACGCCCAGGCGCAGCTCGATGCGCAGAAGGCCCAGGCGCAGGCGGCCGCTGGCGCAGCCGTCCCCGCCGCACAGGCGCAGGCAGCGGCCGCCCAGCTCCAGCAGGCCCAGGCGCAGATCGACGCCCAGCAGGCCCAGATCGACGCCGGTGAGCAGCAGATCGCCGCCGCCCAGAAGACGATCGACACGAACAAGCAGAAGCTCGACGACAACGAGCAGGAGCTCGAACAGGGCTCGGACCTGCTCGACCTGTCGAAGGACATCCGCTTCGTGTCGGACAACGGCAGCGCCGCGATCGGCACCGTGCAGTTCACGAAGTCGACCTACGAGGTCCCCGCGGACACGAAGACCGCCATCGCGGACGACGCTGAGTCGGCCGACATCCGGGGCGTCAACGTGTACGTCTCGAACGACATTGCACAGGGTGTGCCGTCGATCCTCGGCCCCGGTGAGATCGGCGGTGTCATCATCGCCGCGATCGTGCTGCTCCTGATGCTCCGCACGGTCATCGGCGCCGCGGTCCCGCTCGTCAGCGCCGTGCTCGGCGTCGGCGTCGCCTCGCTCACCGCCCTGTCGTTCTCGAGCGTCGTCGAGTTCATCTCCGTCACGCCGGTGCTGGGGGTGATGCTGGGCCTGGCGGTCGGCATCGACTACTCGCTGTTCATCCTGAACCGGCACCGGACCCAGCTGAAGCAGGGCATGCAGGTGCACGAGTCGATCGGGCTCGCGAACGGCACCTCGGGCAACGCCGTGGTCTTCGCCGGTGCGACGGTCATCGTCGCGCTGCTCGCGCTGAACATCACGGGCATCCCGTTCCTCGGCCTGATGGGCACCGTCGGTGCGGTCGCGGTGCTCTTCGCGATCCTCATCGCGACGTCCTTCACCCCGGCCCTGCTGTCGCTCATCGGCATGCGGATCCTGCGGAAGAAGGAGCGCGCGAAGATCGGCAACACCGACTCCACGCGGATCCCGAACAAGCCGATGTCGAGCTGGCGCGCGGTCATCACGCTCGTCCTCGGCGTCGCGGTGCTCGGCACCATCGCCCTGCCAGCGACCCAGATGCGCCTGGGCCTGCCGAGCGGTTCGTCCGAGGCCGTCGAGTCGAGCCAGTACAAGGCCTACAAGACGCTCGAGCAGGAGTTCGGCGCCGGTCAGAACGGCCCACTGCTCGTCGTGGCGACCCTGCCGGAGTCGATCAGCAAGAGCGACGTCACCGCGACCGAGGTCACCATCGGCCAGGCGATCGCGAAGAACGACGACGTGGAGGCCGTGCTGCCCATCGGCGCCTCGAAGGACCGCGACATCGTCGCGTTCCAGGTGAAGCCCGCCGGCGGCCCGGACAGCGTCTCCACCGAGAACGTCGTGAAGGACCTGCGCGAGCAGACCGTCTCCACCGACGACGGCAAGGTCACCCTCGGCGTCGCCGGCAACGCGTCGGCGAACATCGACGTGTCCGAGAAGCTGTCGAACGTGCTGCCGCTCTACCTCGTGGTGGTCGTCGGGCTGTCGCTGATCATCCTGATCATCGTGTTCCGGTCGTTCCTCGTGCCGATCACCGCCACCGCCGGGTTCATCCTGTCCGTGCTGGCGTCGTTCGGCGGGCTGACCGCGATCTACCAGTTCGGCTGGCTCGGCTCGGTCTTCGGTGTGCACGACCCGGCACCGATCCTGAGCTTCCTGCCCATCATCGAGATCGGCATCCTGTTCGGTCTGGCGATGGACTACCAGCTGTTCCTGGTGTCCGGCATGCGTGAGGCCTACGCCCACGGCGCGAGCGCGAAGGTGGCCGTCCAGCGCGGTCTGCACGCGGGTCGCGCGGTGGTCACGGCGGCGGCGATCATCATGATCTCGGTGTTCGCTGGCTTCATCTTCTCGGACTCGTCCACCATCAAGCCGATCGGCTTCGGGCTCGCGTTCGGTGTGCTGATCGATGCCTTCGTCGTGCGCATGCTGCTCATCCCGGCCGCGATGCACCTGCTCGGCAAGAGTGCCTGGTGGTTCCCGAAGTGGCTCGACCGCATCGTGCCGGACGTCGACGTGGAGGGCGCGAAGCTCGAGCGCACCCACCCGGTCGCCGGCCACGAGGACACGCACACCGGCACCCACGCGCTCCCCGTGGAGCCCGACGCGAACGCGCACGACTCGGGGCACCCGCCCGCGCACCGCGCGTAGTCGACGCACCAGCGCACCCACCCTGGAGGCCCGGTGCCGGTCCACGAGACCGGCACCGGGCCTCCAGGCCGTCGCGCCCGCCGCCCCGGGTCGCGACCACACCACTTCGTGCACGAACGAAGTAGCCTGAAGGCATGACCCAGACCGCCCCGGACCCGCTCGCGCTCGACCGGCAGCTCTGCTTCGCACTCGCGGCGACGAGCCGCAGCGTCATCGGGCTGTACCGCGACCTGCTCGAACCGATGGGCCTGACCCACCCGCAGTACCTCGTGATGCTCGCCCTGTGGGAGCGTGACCCGCGGTCGGTGCGCGAGATCGCCGGCGAGCTGCGACTCGACTCCGCGACGCTGAGCCCACTGCTCAAGCGCCTGGAAGCCTCCGGCTACGTCCGCCGCACCCGCAGCGCCGCCGACGAACGCCAGCTCGAGGTGTCCCTGACGACCGCCGGGCACGCCCTGCGCGACCGGGCCCAGGCGGTGCCGCTCGCCGTCGCCGACCGGCTCGGGTGGCCACTCGCCCGACTCGAGTCCCTGAAGGACGAGCTGACCGAGCTGCTGGAGCGCGTCGACCACGTGTGATCCACGGCCATCAGTGCCATGATGGTTCGTGCACGAACGAAAGGATGCACCGTGGGACGCTTCGGCCAGTGGTACGAACGGTGGAACACGACGCTCATCAACAAGATGGGCCCCTCGCAGATCGGCGCCGGTCGCCCCGAGGGCATCGACGACCGGACGATCGACCGAGGCTGCCCCCTGTGCGGCAAGCCCCTCTCCCAGCACCAGGTGATCCGACCCGAGGGCCAGGTGCGCTCGTCGACGCTGGTGTGCCCGCGCGACTGACCGCACTGCCTGAAGAAGTGCTCCGAGGCGGAATTGCACCGGACAACTCGTCGTTCGCCCTGACGTGAAGCTCTTCGAACCCGCCTCCATCGGCGCCCTGTCCCTGTCGAACCGCGTCGTCATGGCCCCGCTCACCCGCACCCGCGCCGGCGAGCACGGGGTCCCGAACGACCTGCTCGTCGAGCACTACCGGCAGCGCGCCGGCCTCGGCATGATCATCACCGAGGGCACCTGGCCCGTGCAGGAGGGCCGCTCCTACCCCGGGCAGCCCGGCATCGAGACCGACGACCAGATCGCCGGCTGGCGCCGCGTGACCGACGCCGTGCACGCCGCCGGCGGCACGATCGTCATGCAGCTCATGCACGGCGGCCGCGTCTCGCACACCGACATCTCGCAGACCCCGCGCATCGTCGCCCCGTCCGCCATCGCCGCCCCCGGGCAGACGCACCTGGCCGACGGCTCGAAGGCCGACATGCCCGTCCCGCACGAGCTGACCACCGCCGAGGTGCAGGAGGCCGTGCAGGGCTTCGTGCAGGCCGCCCGCAACGCGATCGCCGCCGGACTCGACGGGGTCGAGGTCCACGGCGCCAACGGCTACCTGGTGCACGAGTTCATGTCGCCGGTGTCGAACACCCGCACCGACCAGTACGGCGGCTCCCCCGAGAACCGCGCACGCTTCGCGATCGAGGTCACCACGGCCATCGCCGAGGCCATCGGCGCCGACCGCACCGGCATCCGCCTGTCGCCCGAGCACGGGATCCAGGGCGTCATCGAGGACGACGCCGCCGACGTCCGCGCCACCTACACCGCCGTCGCCGAGGGCCTCGCGCCGCTCGGCCTCGCCTTCGTCGACGTCCTGCACGCCGAGCCGACCGGTGACCTGGTGCAGCACGTCCGCCGCACCGTGGGCGCGCCGTTCATCGTGAACTCGGGCTTCTCGTCGCTCACCACCCGCGACGAGGCCATCGCGATCGTCGAGGGCGACCACGCCGACGCCGTCGCCGTGGGCCGCGCCGCGATCGCCAACCCGGACCTCGCGCACCGCTGGGAGCACGACGCCGAGCTCAACGAGCCGCGTCCGGAGCTCTTCTACGGCGCGACCGCCGAGGGCTACACCGACTACCCGTCGCTGGCCGAGGCGCGCGCGACCGTCGCGTAGTCGACGCACCACCTGAGGAACGGGAGGCCCGTGGCGACACCGCCACGGGCCTCCCGTCCGTACCGGGGCCACGTCGCAGGCGTGCGCCGACGGTCAGTGGTCGAGGACCGACATCGAACCGACCACCGCGACGGCCAACGGTCCGCTGTAGGAGACGCAGACGACGCCCATCCACACGGCCCCCGCCCACGTCGCTCGCAGACGGCTCTTCCGGCGGTCGCGGAGCACCAGGCGACGCCCCGCGGCGGCGATCGCGTCGGCGTGCCCGTCCTCGAGCAACGAACGGTCGTCCTGGTACCGGGAGGCGGCGCGCACGACACGGGGCACGACCTCGCCCAGGACTGCCTCGACCTGCATCCACGGCGCAGGGCGCGACCAGTCCGCGGTCCCCGGCGCCGAGAAGACCAGCCGGTCGTCGACCATCTCGACGTTCCAGCCGGTCGCGTGGTCGACGAGCGCTGCCATCACGTCAGGGGTGAGGACGTACAGCGCGTCCCGGCCGTAGTCCTCCGGCGCCCACACCCGGAAGTGCCGGTCGAAGTCGCCCTCCAGCGACATCCGCTGCCGGTGGCGGAGCACCACCGGCAGGTCGCTGCGACGACCGTCGTTCGCCGTGGCGTCGAGGAGCAGGTGCGGCAACGCTCCGGGCAGCCGGACGGTCAGGTACGTCCAGTCCCGCGAGACCATCCAGCGCCGCAGGACGCAGCCGAACTCGACGTCCGGGACGCCGTCGACGTGCACGGGGGCGGTGCCGAACCGGGGGTGGACGCGGATACCGGAGTAGCGCGGGGTGATCATCGAGTCGAGCGGCTTCGGACGGACCGGACGCGCCGGGTACCCACTGGCCTCCCCCGTCAGCACCGCCCGAACCTCGTCCGGACGCAGGGTCCGAGGTCGTTCACCCCGGACCAGGAGCACGAGGAGCCCGACCACACCGGCGACGAGCACCACGAACCAGGCCACCCAGTGGACGACGTCGTCGACACCCGCACCGTTGTGGACGAGCCCGGTGCCCCAGACCACGAGCGCGGACGCGAGCCACGCGAGCGGGACCTCGATCGCCAGGAGCAGCGCGTTCCACCACCGCGGAGCCTGTCGCGGGCGGCGCATCCGCGGTCGTCGCGCCGTCTCCGCCGCGAACTCGTCGTCGGACGCGGTCAACCAGCGCAGATCCATCGGCCCCCCTCTGGAGAAGGATCGTAGCGTCCGCGCCGAGAACGCCCGGCGGAGCCGTCCACGTCTCCTAGGATCGACGCAGTGAGTACAGCAACGCCGGGCGAGCGGGGCCCCGCGCACCGAGCGCGCGACACCACGCGGTGGGACATCCAGGGCCTCCGCGCGTTCGCCGTCCTCGCGGTCGTCGTCTACCACCTGTGGCCGGGCGCCCTGCACGGCGGGTTCGTCGGCGTCGACGTCTTCTTCGTGATCTCCGGCTTCCTGATCACCGGGCTGCTGCTGCGGGAACAGCTCGCGACGGGCACGATCCGGCTCGGACGGTTCTGGTCGCGCCGGGCCAAACGCCTACTGCCGGCCGCGTTCCTCACCATCGTCGTCACCGGAGTCGCGGTGCTCGTCGCCGTGCCGAGCGCGCTGTGGGGGCAGTACGGGCGTGAGCTGATCGCCTCGACGGTGTACCTGCAGAACTGGGAGCTCGCGGCGAACGCCGTCGACTACCTGGCGTCGGCCGACGCCCCCTCACCGTTCCAGCACTTCTGGTCGCTGTCGGTCGAGGAGCAGTTCTACATCCTCCTGCCGCTCCTGCTGCTCGGCATCGGGGCACTCGCACGCCGTCGGTCCACGCCGCTGGCGACCGCGCGGCTGCTGCTCGGCAGCGTCGTCGTGCTGTCCCTCGTGTGGAGCATCGTGCAGACCGCCACCGACCCCGGCGTCGCCTACTTCTCCACCGGCACCCGCGCGTGGGAGTTCGCACTCGGCGGTCTCGTCGCCACCGTGCACCTGCCCGAGGTCCGCACCGAGGTCGCCCGGCGGGTCCGCCTGGTCGCCACCGGCATCGGCGTCGTGGCCCTCGCACTGTCCCTCGTCGTGATCACCCCGGAGACGGCGTTCCCCGGGATCGCGGCGCTGCTGCCGGTCGCCGGCGCGGCGCTCGTGCTGCTGTTCGGCGCGGGGACCGAGTTCGAGGACGTCGGTGCGCTCCGGCCCGTCGCCTTCTTCGGGCGGATCTCGTACGCGCTCTACCTCTGGCACTGGCCACTCGTCGTCATCCTGCCGATCATGCTGGGACGTCCGCTCGACTGGGCGACGAGTCCGGCAGTACTGCTCGTCGCGATCGGTCTGGCCACCGTGACGACGATCTGGTTCGAGGAACCGGTCCGGTTCTCGACGTGGCTGCGGGACCTGCAGCCCCGGGGCGTCGTCTCGCTCGCCGTCATCTGCAGCTTCACCGTCGTGACGCTCGGGGCAGCCACCCTGACCGCCGTCTACGTGCAGGAGGTCAACGCGACCACGGTCACGAAGCAGGTCACCGCGGAGCAGGAGGACGACGACGAGTCCTGCTTCGGTGCCGCCGCGCGCATCGGGTTCGCGGACCCCTGCGTCGACCCCGAGCTCGCCGACGTCCGTGTGCCCGCTCCGGCCGTGGCCAAGGACGACGACGACAACCGCGCCGAGTGCTGGAGCGGCACGTTCCGGCCCTGCGTCCTCGGCAAGACCACCGGCTGGTCGAAGCACCTCATCGTCATCGGCGACTCGCACAGCAACGCACTGCTCGGTGCGTACGAGAAGATCGCGGACGACAACGGCTGGCGGATCGACCTGGCCGGCGCCGGCGGGTGTTACCTCACCACCGCGCAGCAGGACTCGCTGAGCTCTTCGTCGATGCGGGGCTGCAACTCGTGGAAGCACGCCGCCATCGACTACGTCCGCGAGCACCGCGACGCCGACGCCCTGGTCGTCACCCACTCCACCACGCAGATGCCGGTGAGCCTGCCGCCCGGACCCGCCCGCGACAAGGCCACCCGCAACGGCCTGGTCGACGCATGGGAGCAGGCGGCCGGTGACGAGCTACCCGTCATCGCCGTCCGTGACAACCCGGTGCCCCGCCCCGACGTCGTCGCCTGCCTCAGCACGATGTCCGGGCCGACGACGGACGCCTGCGACCGGTCGCGCGCCGAAGCGCTCGGCACGACGGACTCGTCGGTCGAGGCCGTCGCCGCGTTCCGGGCAGCCGGGGGCAAGGCGGCGTCGATCGACCTGAGCCGCTACTACTGCACCGACACCACGTGCCCTGCGGTCGTCGGGGGCGTCCTGGTCTACCGGGACAGCACGCACATCACCGCGACGTGGGCGTCGTCGCTCGAGCCGTACCTGAAGCGTGCGCTGCAGGACCGGTTGGCGGCCTTCGCGCGCTGAGCGGGGCGGCCCGGACGGGGGGACTGAGCGCTTCATCAGACGATCGTCTGCCGAATTGCAGGACCGTCCCAAGTTGAGGGACGAAGTTGCTCGGACCATGCCGCGGCCATCAGCATCGCACAGCGCGATCGACGGCCAGCGGACGCTCGAGGCAACTGAAGGGGCACCCCCGTGCACATCTCGCGCCGAACTGCGCTCATCGGCATCACCGCCACCGTCCCGCTCGTCACGACCGCACTCGCGGCCCCGGCCGACGCTGCCACCCCCTCCGGCGCGGCCGGCTCCACCGGGTCGACCGGTTCCTCCGGCTCGTCCGGCTCCGCCGACTCGGGCGTGCTGGCCGTGCAGCGCTGGCTCAACACGACCTTCGGGCACCTGCACGGATGGGTGCACGTGGACGAGGACGGGCTGACCGGCAGCGGCACCGTGCTCGGGATCGTGCAGGCCACCCAGTCGCTGCTCGGCATCTCCCCCGTCGTCGCGACGTTCGGGCCGACGACCCGTCGGAAGCTCGAACAGCACGGCGACGTCGGGGCCGAGACGGGCGACGACGCCGCCACCTGGCGCCGGCTCGTCCAGGCCGGACTGGTCTGCAAGGGCGCCTCGACCGTCACGCTCACCGGTGAGTACGACGCGGCCACCGTCGCGGCCGTGCAGGCGCTCCGGTCCGACCTGGGTGCCGAGCCCGGCGCGCTCCCGCTGTCGGCGCACCTGTACGCCGCACTCCTGACCGTCGACCCGGTCCGGCTCGCCTCCGGCGGGTCCCGAGCGGTGCGCGCGGTGCAGCAGTACCTCAACCGCACCTACGCCGAGGCGACCGGCGGCGCGTACGGCAGCACGAGCGGACTCGTCGACACGAGCACGTACTCGGCGGCGATCCGCGCGGTGCAGGTCGCGGTGGGCGTCACGGTCGACGGCGCCTGGGGACCGGGGACGGCCGCCGCGCTCCGTGCCGCGGGCCCGAGCGTCGTCGGGGTCGGGGCCACCGGCGCCTGGGTGCTGCTCGTCAAGGCGCTCCTGGTGCTGAACGGCGAGCGCGTCGTGTTCAGCAGTGCCTACTCGGCGGCGGACGCCGCGGTGGTCCGTGCGTTCCAGCAGTTCCAGGCGTTCCCGCCCGCCGAGCAGACCGGGACGTGCGACGCCGGCACCTGGGCAGCCCTGGCGGCGAGCACGGGTGACCCGGACCGTGCGACGACCGGTGCCGACACCGCGGTGCGCCTCGACGACGCCCGCGCGGCCGCCGTCCGGGCGTCCGGTGCCACCAGCGTCGGCCGGTACCTCACGAACCACCAGCGTTCCGGGGCACTCGACAAGGCCCTGACCCCCGAGGAACTCCGTGTGATGGCGAGCGCCGGCCTTGGGCTGTGGCCGATCTTCGAGGAGGGCGGGTTCGCTGCCTCGTGGTTCACGGAGGAACAGGGCGTCCGCGACGCCCACCGCGCCCACGACGCGGCCCGGAAGCTCGGGATCCCAAAGCAGACCACCGTCTACTTCGCCGCCGACTTCGACGCGACCGCGGCGCAGGACGAGTCGCTCGTGGTCCCGTACTTCCGTGGCGTCGCCGCCGGCCTGCGGGACCGCGGGAACCTGTACAAGGCGGGCGTCTACGGCTCCCGCGCCACGTGCACCGCCGTGAGCAGCGCCGGACTCGCGCACTTCTCGTTCGTCGCCGGGATGTCGCCGGCCTGGTCGGGCAACCAGCTCGAGCCACTGCCGGGCAACTGGTCGCTCAACCAGATCCAGAACCGCACGGTCGGGTCGGGCAACGGGTCCACCGAGATCGACGCGGTGGTGGACTCCGGGCGCGACCCCGGCGTCCCCGCGGCTCGGCTGGCCGGCTGACGGACTGCCGACCGGGATCGAGCGCCGCCGTGACCACCACGACCCCGCGTGACGACGAGCCGCACGCCGTGTTCCCGCACCGTGCCACCTACGTCTTCTCGAACTTCGAGGAGGCGATCTCGATGGACTGCTACTGCGACGAGGGCGCCGACCACTTCGGCGTCTACCCGTTCTACGACGAGGTCATCAAACCGATCATCGACGATCTGACCCGACGCGTCCGGCGCCGGTTCGGGAAGGAAACCCCGTGAACACCGCACACCACACCACCCCGACCACCGTCCGGCACCGCACCCGCCGGACCGCCGCGACGGCCCTGGCCTTCGGGCTGCTCGCGGCGGGCATCGCCCTGCCGACCTCGGCGGCGAACGCCGATCCACTGCCCACGTCCGCCGAACCGACGGGTTCCACGATGACCATCTCCCACGACGGTTCCCGTCCCACGGCGTCGACGGCGGAGCTCGACACCATCGGCACGCTCATCCTCCGACGGCTCGAGCTCGCCGACCCGGTGGCGGAGTCGAAGTGGCTCAGCGGGAAGCCGGTCGCCGATCCGGTGCGCGAACAGGCCGTCGTGGACGAAGCGGTGACCCTGGCGGAGCAGCAGGGCGTCGACCCCGTGCTGGTGACCCGGGTGATCCGCGCGCAGATCGCCGCGAGCAAGGTCGTCCAGCGCGGCCTCATCAACCACTGGACGCACAACCCGTGGACCGCACCCACGACGGCACCGGACCTGACGACCATCCGCCCCCAGCTCGACGCCATCGACACCGACCTGGTGACCGCGCTCGGCCAGGCCCAGACCGTCGCCCAGGACCACCGGTGCGCACACCTGGTGGACGCCGAGCGGAAGCACCTCGACGTCGGACTCGACTCGCTGCACCGGAAGGGGATCGACGTGGCCTGGCACACGTTCTGCGCCGCCTGACGCGGGCAGGGGACGGGCCGTCATCATGAGCGGCCCTAGGATGTGGTGTTCACTGATCGCTCGACTCCGGGCGAGGAAGGACACCGCGCCAGATGAACCAGCGGCAGCTCGCCATGGAGGCGTCTCGACGAGCCATCATCGACGCCGCGGGGCAGCAGTTCGCGGCCTTCGGCTACGAGGCAACCACGTTCTCCCGCGTCGCCGAGGCGATGGGCAAGCCGAAGTCGGCGATCGGGTACCACCTGTTCCCGTCGAAGAAGGACCTGGCGACGGCCGTCATCGAACTGCAGCAGCAGCGGTGGCGTGAACTCTTCGACGCACTCCCCGCGCAGCCCGGCATCGAGCGGCTGACGGTGTTCCTCCTGACCACCGGGATGGACGTCCGCCGGGGCTCGGTCGCGGGCGGCGCGGTCCGGCTCCTGCACGAACTCGGCAAGGCCGGCGTGCCGGTGCCGCGCGGCTTCGACTGGTTCGAGATGACGCGGGGCGAGCTCGTCAGCGCCGGGGTCGCGGCGGCGGACGTCGACGCGGCCGCGGTCCAGCCGTCCGTCCTGCTGCTCCTCAACACGACGCTGGGCATGGTGGACGGTTCGACGCAGCTGACCGACGACGAGCTCGTGGCGCAGCTCAAGGCGCTGTGGGCACCGCTCTTCACGTCGTTCGGCATCGCCGGTGCGTCGGAGGTCATCGCGGCGGCCCAGCCGTACACGCCGCGTCCCTGACCGCTCGCCCCCTCCGGTGCGCTCCTGGTCGAGCCGCACCGTACAGTGCACCATGACCGAAACAGCGCCAGCGCACCAGTTGCTCCACCTCGGGGTGCTCGCCGACTCCCGGAAGGCCGACGAACGTCGCCTGCCGATCCACCCCGCGCACCTCGAGCGCATCGATCCCGACCTCCGAGCGGCGATGACGCTCGAGCGCGGGTACGGCCGCCGCTTCGGTGTCCCCGACGAGCAGCTCGAACCCCTCGTCGGCGCGATGGCCGACCGCGAACAGGTGATCGCGACGGCCGATGTCGTCCTGCTGCCCAAGCCCCTGGCGGCCGACCTCGCAGACCTGCGGGACGGTCAGACCCTGTGGGGGTGGCCGCACTGCGTGCAGGACCGCGAGCTCACGCAGCTCGCGGTGGACAAGCGCCTGACACTGATCGCGTGGGAGGCGATGAACCACTGGCGTGACGACGGTGGCTTCAGCCTGCACGTGTTCCACAAGAACAACGAGCTCGCCGGCTACTGCTCGGTGATCCACGCGCTGCAGCTCTGCGGGTCGACGGGCGACTACGGGCGACGTCTCACAGCGGTCGTCATCGGGTTCGGTGCCACCGCCCGCGGGGCGGTGACCGCCCTGAACGCCCACGGCATCCACGACGTCCGTGTCCTGACGAACCGGGACGTCGCGGCGGTGGGGTCACCCATCCCGTCCGTCGACATCCTGCGCTTCGGACCCGACGACGCGTCACCGTCCGAGCTGGTGGTCACGACCCCCGACGGGCCGGTCCCGCTGGCGCCGTACCTGGCCGAGAACGACGTCGTCGTGAACTGCACGCTCCAGGACCCGAACGCACCCCTCGTGTTCCTGGACACCGAGGACCTGGCGGCGTTCCGTCCGGGGAGCCTCATCGTCGACGTCTCCATCGACGAGGGGATGGGCTTCAGCTGGGCAAGCCCGACGTCCTTCACCGAACCGTTGACCACCGTCGGGAACACGACCAACTACTACGCCGTCGACCACAGCCCCTCGCTGCTCTGGAACTCGTCGACCTGGGAGATCAGCGAGGCGCTGCTGCCGTTCCTGCGGACGGTGATGTCCGGCAGCGGAGCCTGGGCGGGATCGGAGACGATCCGTCGGGCGATCGAGATCGAGGACGGGCGCATCCGCAACCCGGCGATCCTCGCGTTCCAGAGCCGCTCCGCGGAGTACCCGCACCGCGCCGCGGACTGACCCACGCCGGCCGGAACGCCGGAACGAAGAAGGGCCCCGGTGGAATCCACCGGGGCCCTTCCTCGTACTGTGCGCTCGAAGGGACTCGAACCCCCAACCTTCTGATCCGTAGTCAGATGCTCTATCCATTGAGCTACGAGCGCGTGGCCTTGCGGCCGTGGAAGACTCTACAACAGGTGCGGCCCGGGCGCCAATCGAGGCCCTCCGGCCCCCGTGCTCGGCGTGTCGCGAACGGTCTCCGACGGCCGCACCGTCACAGCGCCGCGGGCTCCTCGTCGAACACCTCGGCCAGGAACACCCGGAGTGCCTGCCACGACCGGCGATCGGCACGCTCCTGGTACTGCGCGCCGTGGTCCGGGGCGTCGGTGCCGGGTACGGCGAACGCGTGCATCGCGCCCGAGTACGTCACGACCTGCCAGTCGACGTCCGGCGCCGCCCGCATCTCGTCCTGCCACGCGTGCACGGCCTCGTCCGGCACGACGGGGTCGGCGCCCCCGGTGAGGACGAGCAGCTTCGCCCGGATGTCCGCGGCGTCCGAGGGGTCGTGCGCGATGAGGCCGCCGTGGAACGCCACGGCACCGACCAGGTCGGCCCCGGTCCGTGCGAGTTCGAGTGCGGTCGAGCCACCGAAGCAGTAGCCCATCACCACGACGCGGGCGGGGTCGACGTCCGGGTCGGCGAGCAGTCGCTCGAGCCCGGCGGTGGCGCGGGCGCGCAGCAGGGGCAGGTCCTGGTAGAAACCGCCGGCGATCTGGGCCGCGGTGTCGTCACCGGGCCGGACGCCGGCTCCGTAGATGTCCGCGCCGAACGCGACGTAGCCGAGCCTGGCGAGCATCGTCACCCGTGCCTCGACGTGCTCGTTCACGCCGTGCCAGTCGTGCACGACGAGGACGGCCGGACGACGGCCCGCGATCGCGGCGTCCTTCGCGAGCACACCGAGCAGTTCGGTGCCCTCGTGGTCGTAGGGGACGTCGTCGACGCGGATGTCGGCGCCGGCGGGTTCGGAAACGGTCTGCAGGACGTCGTCGGTGGTGTTCACGTCGCCCGACGCTACGCCGCCGCTCGGGCTCAGGCCTCGATGTTGTCCCAGCCGTCGGGGCCGACGGAGCCGGCGGCGTACTCGTCGAGGGGCGCCTTGCCGGCCTTCCACGCGTCGAGGAACGGTCCGACGACCTTCCAGCCCTGCACCGCGCTGTCACCGCGGACCGACAGCGTGGCGTCACCCTCGAGCACGCCGGCCAGCACCTCGCCGTAGGCACTCAGGCGCCCGGGGTTGAACGTCACCTCCAGGCTCGTGTGGTCGATCGTGTACGGGTCACCCGCGCCGTTGACGTTGAGCTCGAGCTGCATCTCGTCCGGGGCGATCCAGATGCGCAGCCGGTCGGGCAGCTCGGTGCCGGTGAGCCCCTCGGGCACGTGCGGGGAGTCCTTGAACGTGATGACGATCTCGCGGCGCTGCGCGGCGAGCGCCTTGCCGGAGCGCAGGGTGAACGGGACGCCGGCCCAGCGCCAGTTCGCTATCTCCAGGGTGAGCTGGGCGAGGGTCTCGGTGCCGAGCGACGGGTCCACGCCGTCCTCGTCGACGTACGACGGCAGCTGGCGGTCCCCGACGGTGCCGGCGGTGTACCGGGCGCGCTTGCCCGCGGTGACGACGTCGCCGCCCCACGGCCGGACGGCCCGCAGCACGAGCTCCTTCTGGGTGCGCAGGTCGTCGGCCTTGATCGAGGCGGGGGCCTCCATCGCGACGACGGCCATCACCTGCAGCAGGTGACTCTGGATCATGTCGGTGAGCGCCCCGGCCTTGTCGTAGTAGCGCGCCCGGCCCTCGAGCCCGAGGGTCTCGTCGTAGACGATGTCGACGCGCTCGACGTGCTGCGACGACAGCAGCGGCTCGATGATGCGGTTGGCGAAGCGCAGCCCGAGCAGGTTGAGCACGGTGGAGCGGCCGAGGAAGTGGTCGACGCGGTGGATGCGCTCCTCGGGGATGAACGAGTGCAGCAGGTCGTTGAGGTGCGAGGCGCTGTCGGCGTCGGTGCCGAACGGCTTCTCGAGCGCCAGGCGGGTGCCGGCGGGCAGGTCGAGGTGGGCGAGCTGCTCGCAGCTCTTCTCGGTGACCGCCGGGGGCAGCGCGAAGTAGATCGCGGGGTCGTGCTCGCACGCGGCGAGCAGTGCGCGCAGGTCGTCCGGGTCGGTGACGTCGGCCTTCCGGTAGGTCGAGGCGTCGACCACGGCCTGCAGTCGCTCCGGCAGCGCCGTGTCACCGGAGGCGCCCTCGTCCTCCTCGTTCTTCGACGCCTGCGCGTTCTCGAAGGACTCGCGCACCTGCGCCTTCCAGTCGGCGTCGGACAGGTCCTCGACACCGGCCCCGACGAGCTGGACGTCCCAGTCGTCCTTCACCTGGAGCAGGGTCGCGAGGCCGGGCAGGAGCAGGCGCTTGGACAGGTCGCCGCTGGCTCCGAGGATGAGCAGGCTGGTCTGGAGGCTCGACATGCTGCAGACGGTACTCATCGGCCCCGGTGGATGACCGGGCCGCTACGGTGGTGTCATTCCGGCGCGAGGGAGCACCATGAGCAGTGGGTACGAAGGGCGACGCCTCCGTGTCGCCGTGGTCGGGACGGGCATGATCGCCGGCGTCCACGCCCGGGCGGCCCGGGCCTCCGGCGCCGAGGTCCTCGGTGTGCTCGGTCGGAACGCCGCCCGCTCCGAGCAGGTGGCGGCGCAGCTCGACCTGCCCCGTGGTTACGCTTCCCTCGACGAGGTCATCGCCGACGCCCCCGACGTCGTGCACATCTGCACCCCGAACGACCAGCACCACCCGCAGGCGCTCGCGGTGATCGCGGCCGGCATCAACGTGGTCTGCGAGAAGCCCCTGGCGATCGACCCCGCGCAGGCCGCCGAGCTCGTCGCCGCCGCCGCCGAGGCCGGTGTCGTGGCCACCGTGCCGTTCGTGTACCGGTACCACCCGATGGTCCGCGAGATCCGGGCGCGCATCGCCGACGGGGAGCTCGGCCGGCTGCTCGCGGTGCACGGCCACTACCTGCAGGACTGGATGCTCGACGAGGACGCCTCGAGCTGGCGGGTCGACCCGACCTCGAGCGGCCTGTCCCGCGCGTTCGCCGACATCGGCTCGCACTGGTGCGACCTGGTCGAGTTCGTGACGGGCGAGCGCTTCGCGTCGGTGTCCGCGGCGACCGACATCGTCTACCCGACCCGCCCGGCGGCGTCCGGTCCGTCGTTCTCCGGCTCCCCCGATCCGGACCCGGTGGCCGACGCGACCGAGCGCGCCGAGGTCACCACCGAGGACACCGCCGTCGCCACCTTCCGCACCGCCACGGGCCGCATCGGGAACGTCGTGATCTCGCAGGTCGCGTCGGGCCGGAAGAACCGCCTGTGGTTCGAGGTCGACGGCACCCGCGGCAGCGCGGCGTTCGACCAGGAGCAGCCCGAGTCGGCCTGGTTCGGCAACGAGCGCGGCGCCCAGATCGTCGTGCGCGACCCGTCGCAGGGGTACCCGGACCAGCGCCGGCTGGCGATCGTGCCGGCCGGGCACCCGCAGGGGTACCTCGACGCCTTCGCGGCCTTCGTCGCCGACACCTACACCGCGGTCCGCACCGGAGTGGCCCCCGACGGGCTGCCGACGTTCGCGGACGGCGCCCGCTCGGCCGACATCATCGAGGCCGTGATCGGCAGCGCGGCCGAGACGACCTGGCGGGAGATCCGGTGAAGCTCGGCATGCTGACCGCCTGCCTGCCCGGCTGGTCGCTCGACCGGATCGCCGGGTTCGCCCAGCAGCAGGGCTACGAGCGGCTCGAGGTCGCCGTCTGGCCCGGCACCGGCGGCCGCGACTTCGAGGCGGCGCACCTGCCGGTCGCCACGTTCACGGACGAGGACGCCCTGGCCACCCGCGCCCTGCTCGACCGCACGGGCCTCGAGATCTCGGCGCTCGCGTACTACGAGAACAACCTGCACCGGGACCCGGAGCACCGGGCCGCGGTGCGGACCCACCTCAAGCACGCGATCGACACCGCGCAGACGCTCGGCATCCCGTACGTGGGCACGTTCATCGGCCGCGACACCACGAAGTCCGTCCGCGAGAACATGGCCGAGGGGAACCGGGTCCTGCCCGAGCTCGTCGACTACGCCGGCGAGCGGGGCGTCCGGCTCGTCATCGAGAACTGCGTGATGGAGGGCTGGCACCCCGACGGGTACCCCGGCAACATCGCGTACTCCCCCGAGCTCTGGGGCTGGGTCACCGGTCTGGGCTTCGGCCTGAACTGGGACCCGTCGCACCTGACGTGGATCGGCATCGACCCGGTCGAGACGATCCTGCCGTTCGCCGAGCACATCGTGCACGCCCAGGCGAAGGACCTGGAGCTGTTCCCCGAGCGGCGCAACGAGTACGGGTTCTTCGGCAAGGTCGACAAGGGCGACGACCCGTGGGACATGGGCTGGTGGCGGTTCCGGGTGCCGGGCCGCGGTGTCGTGGACTGGCCGCGCGTCGTCGACCGCCTCTACGAGGCGGGCTTCGACGGCACGCTGAGCGTCGAGCACGAGGACCCGCTCTGGGGCGGCACCGACGACCGGGTGCTCGAGGGGCTGCGCATCGCGCACCGCACGCTGCGACCGCTGATCGCGCAGGAGCAGTAGCGAGCACCCACCGGCAACGAGCACATGGCCCTGGTCTGGAGGCCCGGATCACGTGACCGACGTCGGTCACGTGATCCGGGCCTCCAGTCCGGTGCCTGTGAACGGACCCGTGCGCGCCCGCGCACGCTGGTGCCATGAGCACGACCGTGAGCGACTTCGTCATCGACCGCATCAAGGCGTGGGGGGTCTCCCGCGTGTTCGGGTACCCCGGCGACGGGATCGGCGCCTTCGACGGCGCGCTCGGCAAGGCGGCGTCGACGGGCGACGGCCTGGAGTACGTCCGCCCCACGCACGAGGAGATCGCGGCGCTGATGGCGACCGCGCACGCGAAGTTCACCGGCGAGGTCGGGGTCTGCGTCGCGACGTCGAGTCCCGGTGCCTTCCACCTGCTGAACGGGCTGTACGACGCGCAGATGGACAACCAGCCGGTGGTGGCGATCGTCGGCCAGCAGGGGCTCGCGGCGATGGGATCGTTCACGCAGCAGGAGTCGAACCTGGAGCGCGTGTTCGCCGACGTCGCCTGCTACGTGCAGACGGTGGCCACGCCCGAGGCCGTCGGCGTGGTGCTCGACACCGCGTTCCGCACGGCATCGCTCCGCAAGCAGCCGGCCGTCGTCGTGCTGCCCCACGACGTGCAGGCGATGGCGTACGACGCGCCGCCGCTGGAGCACTGGGCCTCGCGGTCGAGCGACGTCCCCGCGTCCACCCGGATCACGCCGCCCGCCGACGAGGTCCGGAAGATGGCGGAGATCATCAACGCCGGGTCGAAGGTGACGTTCCTGGTCGGTGCGGGTGCGCGCGGTGCGACGGCCCAGGTGCTCGCCGCCGCCGAGAAGGCGGGTGCGGGGATCATCACGGCACTCCGCGGCAAGGACGTGATCCCGTCCGACGTGCCGTACCACTCGCAGCAGCTCGGGCTGCTCGGGTCGCTGCCGTCGTTGCACCAGATCCGCGACTGCGACACCCTCGTGCTGCTCGGCACGAACTACCCGTACGGCGAGTACATGCCGAAGACGGGGCAGGCCCGGGGCATCCAGGTCGACATCAAGCCGGAGCAGCTCGGCCTGCGGTACCCGACCGAGCTGAACCTGTGGGGCGATGTCGGCTCGACGCTCGACGCGGTGCTCCCGCTGCTCGAGCAGAAGACCGACAGGTCCTTCCAGCAGACCGTCGCCGACGAGATGCGCGAGTGGGAGTCGGAGATGCGTGCGCAGTCCGAGGTCGCCTACGACGACGGCGTGAACCCGCGCCGGGTGATCCAGGCCGTGAACGACCGGCTGCCCGACGGCGTCACGGTCACCGCCGACGCCGGCACGACGGCCGACTGGTACGGCCACCACATCCGGCTGCGCGAGGGCATGCGCGGCGACATGTCCGGCCGCCTCGCGACGATGCTCGCAGCCATGCCGTACGCGGTGACGGCGAAGTTCGCGTTCCCGGACCGCCCGGCGGTGTGCACGATCGGCGACGGGGCCTTCCAGATGCTCGGCATGAACGAGCTGATCACCGTGAAGAAGTACCTGGCGGCCTGGCCGAACCAGCAGCTCGTCATCGTGGTCATGCACAACGACGACCTCGGCCAGGTGTCGTGGGAGATGCGCACCGAGGACGGCAACCCGATGTGGCGCGGCTCGCAGGACGTCGAGTCGATCGACTACGCCGGGTACGCGACGCTGCTCGGGTTCCAGGGCATCGCGGTGCACGAGGACTCCGAGGTCGAGGCGGCGGTCGAGCGGGCCTTCGCGCACCAGGGGGTCACCCTGATCGACGCGTACGTCAGCCGGAGCGTCCCGCCGCTGCCCCCGCACATCACGAAGGAGTACGCGATCAACACGGCGAAGAGCCTGCTGAAGGGTGACCCGGTCGAGTTCGACGTCGTGAAGGACTCCGCCAAGGCGATGGCGACCGAGGTCACCGAGCGGGTGAAGGGGGCGCTCGGCCGCGACTGAACCAGGTCGGGCGGGCCCAGGGGGACGGCCGTGTGAACGGCATGTGACGACTTGCGACGGGGTCTGGCGGGTCGCCTGTGCGTCTTCGTAGGTTCGACGGCGATGAACACTTCCCACACCACCGGAACCGCCGGTGCGACGACCCGACGACGCCTCGGCGCCGGCGCGGCCCTCGCCACCGCCGGGGTCCTGGTCGCACTGTCCGTCCCGTCCGCAGCCGTCGCCGCCGAGGGCGACACGACCATCGACATCATCGACGTCAACGACTTCCACGGTCGCATCGAGTCCGAGGGCACCGCCGCCGACAAGGCCGCCGGCGCCGCGAAGCTCGCCGGCGTCGTGCAGTCCTACCGCGAGGCCAACCCGAACACGATCTTCGCCAGCGTCGGCGACAACGTGGGCGCCTCGACCTTCACCTCGCTCATCCAGCAGGACTCCCCCACGATCGACGCCCTGAACGCCATGGACCTCGACGTCAGCGCTATCGGCAACCACGAGCTCGACAAGGGCCAGGACGACCTGACCGGCCGCATCGAGGACCGCGCCGACTGGCCGTACGTCTCGGCGAACATCGTCAAGGCCGGCACCACCGACCCCGCCTTCACGCCGTACTCCATCGTGGAGAAGGGCGGCGTCAAGGTCGGCTTCATCGGTGCCACCACCGAGGACCTCATCCCCGGGCTCGTCAGCCCCGGCGGGGTCGAGGGCCTCGCCATGGCCCCGATCGTCAGCCAGGTCAACCGGTACGCCGAGCAGCTCACCGACGGCAAGGACGACAACGGCGAGGCCGACGTGCTCGTCCTGCTCGTGCACGAGGGCGCCACCACGAGTGCGCTCACCGACGCCACCGGCACCGGCGCGTTCGGCGGGATCACCTCGGGCGTCTCGTCGAAGGTCTCGGCAATCGTGTCGGCGCACACCCACGCGACGTACAACCACTCCATCGCCGGCCCCGACGGCACGAAGCGTCCGGTGATCCAGGCCGGGTCCTACGGGGTGAACCTCGGACACCTGCAGCTCACCGTGGACGCCGACAAGCAGCTCACCGGCATCACGTCCTCGGTCACCTCCGTCAACGAGGACAAGCGTGTCCCCGCCGACACCACCTCGGTCAACGCCGTGAGCGACATCGTGACCGCCGCGAAGGCCGTCGCCGACGTCAAGGGTGGCGAGAAGCTCGGCGAGATCACGGGTGACCTGCGTCGCGCCGTGCAGTCCGACCGCAAGGCCGAGAACCGCGGCGGCGAGTCCGTCCTGGGCAACTACATCGCCGAGGTCCAGCGCAGCGCCACCGAGCGGAACGGCTCGCAGGTCGCCTTCATGAACCCGGGCGGTCTCCGCACCGACATGGTCTACGCGTCCAGCGGCGCCGGCGACCCGGACGGCACCGTCACCTACAAGGAGGCCGCGCTCGTCCAGCCGTTCGCCAACACCCTGGTGACGAAGGACATGACCGGCCAGCAGATCAAGAACGCCCTCGAGCAGCAGTGGCAGCCGGACGGCCTCGAGCGTCCGTTCCTGAAGCTCGGCGTCTCGGACGGCTTCGCGTACACCTACGACCCGTCGAAGGGCCGCGGCGAGCGCATCACCGCGATGACCCTCGACGGCAAGCCGATCGCGCTGACCGACACCCTCAAGGTGACCGTCAACTCGTTCCTGTCGACCGGTGGCGACAACTTCGCCGCCTTCGCGACCGGCACGAACGTCGCCGACTCCGGCCAGGTCGACCTGCAGGCCCAGGTGGACTACTTCCTCGCCCACCCGAAGGTCACGCCCCCGAAGGACCAGCGCGCCGTCGGCGTCACGGTAACGCCGACCCCGGCCGGTGGGTTCCAGCCCGGTGACGAGATCGAGCTCGACCTGTCGTCGCTCGTGTTCAGCAGCGACGACCCGGCGAAGGCCGGCTCCGTCTCGGTCACCGCGGACGGCAAGGAGCTCGCATCGTCGGCGATCGACCCGACGATCACCGACAAGAACGACGAGCAGGGTCGCGCGACCCTGACCGTCACGGTCCCCGAGATCGAGGCGCCGGCCGCACGCGCTTCCGCCCGCACCGCCGGCTCCGTCTCGCTCGCCGCGGTGGCCGAGCCGGTCGCCACGACGGACGCTCCGCTCGTCGTCACCCTGCCGGGTGGCCAGACCGTCACCCTCGCCGTGACGATCCCGGTCGCCGCAGCGGTGGACCCGACGGACCCCACGGACCCGACGGACCCGGTCGACCCGACGCCGACGCCGACCCCGAACCCGGGCGGCGGGGTCGTCCCCGGGCCGGGCACGGGTGACGGTGACGACGCCGGCATCGGTGGCGTCGGCGGGACCGACGACGACCCGCGCGCCGGTGGCGACCTCGCCTACACGGGTGCGGACCTGACCGCTCCGGCGATCGCGGCCGGCCTGCTCCTGCTCGCCGGGATCACGGCACTCGTGGTCCTCCGCCGCAACCGCGCACGACGTGCCGCGACGGTCCTGACGGACTGACCTCGCGCCTGCGGGCACACACGCGGACGGGCCGTCTCACCCTGGTGAGGCGGCCCGTCCGCATCGGTCAGGAGGCCCGGTGCACGTCCGGCGCACACGTCGCGCGACCCGGTGGTCACGGTTGCTGTCCCATCCCGGTCGATCACTGCGGATCCGCGGATCCGCGGGGTACTCTCGGGGTTGTCGCACCGCGACGCGTCGTGCCGGGTCGCTTTCAGCAAGTCGACGGTGGTTCCGTTCGGCGAGACTCCGCGACGCGGGCGTCCTCCGCCTCCAGGGAAACGGCGGAGGGCGCCCACTCCTCGAGTCAGCGACGCATCTCAGCGGAACAGCTGCTCGCCGATGTACGACCCCTTGCGCGGTGCCGGCGGCACGGCGAACACCGCGGAGCCGATGTGCGAGACGTACTCGTTCAGCCGGTCCGAGGCGCCGAGCTTCCGCTGCAGCCGCGTGAAGTGGTCCGGGTCGTTCACGTAGGCGATGAACAGCAGCCCGGCGTCGAGCTGGCCGTACTCGTTGAGCCCGTCGGTGTAGTTGTACGGCCGGCGCAGGATCTTCACGCCGCCGTTCGCCTCGTGCGCGGCGAGGGCGATGTGCGACGTCGCGTCGATCTTCGTCGCACCGTCGTCGTCCTTCGCGTGGAAGTCCGGGGTGGTGTGCTCCTGGCCGCCGGAGAGCGGCGCGCCCTGGATCTTCGTCCGTCCGAACACCCGCTGCTGGTCGCTGACGACGTCGGCGTCCCAGGTCTCGATGTTCATCCGGATCTTCCGCACCACCTGGTAGCTGCCGCCGGCCATCCACCCGGCGTCGCGGTCGAGCCAGACGAACCGGTCGTGGTCGGCGTCGGTCGTGATGTTCCGGGTGCCGTCCTTGAACCCCATCAGGTTGCGCGGCGTGCTCTGGTGCGGCCCCGCCGATGCCCGGCCGAAGCCGAGCACGGTCCAGCGGACGGTCGCCGTGCCGCGGGCCATCCGTGCCAGGTCGCGCACCGCGTGGTACGCCACCTGGGGGTCGTCGGCGCAGGCCTGCAGGGACAGGTCCCCGCCGGTCAGGCCCGCCTGCAGGTTGTCGCTCGGCAGCGTCGGGATGTCGGCGAGCGCGGCCGGACGGCGGTCGGCCAGCCCGAAGCGCTCGTCGAAGACGCCCGGTCCCAGGCCCACCGTGACGGTCAGGGACGCCGGCCCGAGGTCGAGCGCCTCGCCGGTGTCGGCGCCGACCCCGTTGCCGTGCGCCGGTTCGACGCTGCCGACGGTCTTGCCGGCCTGCAGCTGGGCGATCGCGGCCGACCAGCGGGCGAGGAGCACCTGCAGCTCGGTCGTGACGGTCGTCGACAGGTCGAACGTCATGTAGACGCAGTACCGCTGCGGGGTGGTGCGGATCCCGCCCTGCGGCTGCCGTGCCGCGGTGGCGTAGAACGGCTGGCTCTGCGACAGGTCGATCGACTCGTCGCCGTTCGTCGCCGCCGTGAACGGGTTCACGCCGGTCGCCGCGGTGGCGCCGCCGATGCCCGCAGCCGCGCCGACCCCGGCACCGGCCACGGCCAGGCCGGCGCCGAACAGACCACGGCGGGAGACGTTCGCCCGCGGTGCGTCGCCCGCCCGGGGTGCCTCGTCCGGCTCGGTCACGCGGTCGCGACCTTCTCGGCCAGGCGGGACAGCGGGTCCTGGAGCGCCTGGATCTGCTGCGAGATCGTGTTCGCGTCGGACTTCTTGGTGGCGGCGTCCCACGTGGCGAAGCCGCCCAGGTCGTCGGCGTCGCGGTAGCCGTCCATCAGCGTGTTCGTGGCGTCGAACTGCTTGGCGATCTGCTTCGTCAGGGTCGGATCGAGCTTGGTCAGCCCCGGCTTGAGGTACGCGAAGGCCTGACGAGCGCCCTCGACGTTGGCGGCGAGGTCGACGAGGTCGATGTGGCTGTACGCCTCTTCCTCGCCGGTGATCTTGTTGGACTGCACCTCTTCGAGCAGGCCGGCGGCACCGTTCGCCAGGTCCTCCGGCTTGTAGTCGAGCGTCGGCACGAGCTTCGCGAGCAGCTGCACGTCCTCGGTCAGGTCCGCGGCGGTCTGCTTGGTCGACGCGGTGATCTTCCCGGCCTGGAACAGGTCCTTCTCGACGGCGTGGAACCCGCTCCAGCCGACGGCGGGGTCGAGGTTCGAGGCACGCATGTCGATCAGGTAGTCGAGGTTGCCGGCGTTGTCGGTGGCCGTGAACCCCTTCTTGACGAAGCCGTCGACGTCGCTCTCGACGTGCTCGTAGAACGGACGGGCGTTCGCGTAGTCGGTCTTCGCCGCGTCGAGGTCGCCGGCGTCGATGTGCTCCTGCATCTGCTCGACCGCGGCGACCATGTCGGTGACCTGGCCGTCGACGTAGGTCGCGTAGCCCTTCGTCCCCTCGCGGAGCAGGGTCGAGGCACTGCTGTTCGCGGTCGACGCGGCCTTGCCGGTGACGGTGAAGTCCGTCAGCTCGGTCTCGGCGCCGGGGCAGTACACCTGGTACTCCCCACCGGTCAGCGTGGCGGTGAAGCGGACGGCGTCGAGGCCGGGCGCCAGGTTCTCCTTCTCGCCGAGGATCCGCTGGTCCTGCAGCAGCTCGACCTCGGTGATCGCGGTCGACGACTCGTTCTTCACCGTGAAGGTGACGGGACCCGCGGGGACCTTCGTCGAGGACACCGCGCAGGCGTCCTGCCCATCGTTGGTGAGCGTGATGGTGACGCGGGAGACCTTCGCGTCGCCGGAGCCGGAGCCGCCTGCCTCGGCGGAGCCACCGGCGCACCCGGTGAGTGCGAGGGCGGTGACGGCGCCGAGGGCGCCGAGGGCGCCGAGGGTGATCAGGGGTCGGACGGGCTTACCGAAGGACATGGTCGGTGCTCCTTGCAGGGTCCGCGGCCGGAGGGCCACGAGCGGGGACGGGTTCGGGGGTGGGGACGGTGGGGAGTCGCCGGCGACGGCGGTCACGCAGGGCGAGCAGCGCCTGCACGGCGGCCGCGGCGCCGAGGGCGATCGGCAGCCAGGCCTTCCAGAGCAGGCGGTCGGCTGACCGCGAGTCCGCTGCGGCCACCGAGGCGGCCGACCGCTCGACGCGGGCGTCGGGGACGGACCAGACGGTGCGGTCCAGCGTCGTGGTGCGCGCGGACGGGAGGCCCCCACCGCTCAACGTCAGCACCTCGCGTTCGTCGCGGGTCGCGTCCAGGACCCCACCGCGGACGGTCCACAGGGTCACCGTGTCGCGCACGGCCCAGCGCGCCGCGAAGGGGCCGGGGTTCGTCGACGGGGAGACCCCGACAGGCAGGCGGCCGAACAGGGTGACGAGGTCGTCGAGCGTCAGCGTCGACGGCCGGTCGGCACCGCTTCTCTGCTCACTGGTTCCGTCCTGCACGACGCGCCACCGGTCGGCGGCCACGCCCGCGCGGGTGACGCGGCGGTGGGCCGACGTCGGCAGGGTGAGTCGGGCCTCCTGGCCGGTTCCGGTGCCGGCCACGCGGAGGACGCCGGACGCACCGTCGACGCTGGCCGAGACGGAGCTGGCGTCGCCGCTGACCGCGGTGGTGCGGGGCAGGTCGACCCCGCCCGTCGGTACGGCGATCGCGAGTGCCGCTGCCGCCACGGCGAGTGCGCCGGCGACGACGGCGCGCACCCGGGGCACGCGGTCCGGCGAGGGACGCCAGGCGCGCGGCCAGAGCGTCAGGGCCAGTACCGGGACGACGTAGAGGAACCAGCCGAGCACCTCGATGACCCGCGGGTCCGGCGGGATGCCGAGCACGCCGGTGACCAGGGCGCCCTGCACCGAACCGTTCGGGGCGAGCCACGACAGGTCGACGGTGCGCTGCTGGCCGATGACGATCCAGCCGGCCTCGTGCGCGCGCCGGAGGACGGTCAGCACCAGGCCGCCCGCGACGAAGACCAGGAAGACCCCGGTGCCGGTGAAGAACCGCGACAGGTCGAGGCGGACGCCACCGGTGTAGATGCCGAAGCCGACGACGACCGCGGCCGCGATGCCGATCACGGCGCCGAGGGCGGCGAGGCCGGTGTCCGACGACGCCTGGAACGTGGCGAGGAGGAACACCGAGGTCTCGAAGCCCTCCTTCAGGACGGCGAGGAACGCCATGCCGGCGAGTGCCCAGGCGGTGCCGCGGCCGAGCGCTGCGGTCGCACTGGCCTCGAGGTCGGCGGTCAGGGTGCGCGCGTGCGTGCGCATCCAGACGATCATGCCCGTGACGAAGACGACGGCGACGATGCCGATGACCGCCTCCATGCCCTCCTGCTGGGCCTGCGGCAGCGCCTGCTCGACGGCCTGCAACCCGAAGCCGACGGCGATGCTGAGCAGCACCGCGAGCCCGACGCCCGACCACATCGGGGCGAGCGGGACGCCGTTGCGACGCAGGAACGCGGCGATGATGCCGACGATGAGCGTGGCTTCGAGGCCTTCACGGAGACCGATGACGAGGGTGGCGAGCATGACGAAGGTGAGGCTAACCTAACCGCCGAACGGCCCGCCAGTCGTGCGACGTGATGTTTGATGGTTCTCATGAACCTGCTGTCCGTCGACGGCCTGGCGTCGGTCACGAACGTGCTCGACCTCGCCGGGGTCTTCGCGTCCGCCCTGCTCGGCGGCTCCATCGCCCGCGCGATGGACTTCGACCTGTTCGGGTTCCTGGTCGTCGGGTTCGTCTCGGGACTCGGCGGCGGGATGCTCCGCGACACCCTGCTGCAGAACGGACCACCCGTCGCGCTCGTCGACCCGCTGTACGTGCCGGTCGCCGTCGCCGGAGCCCTCATCGCGTTCCTCGTCTCGTTCTCCGAGGTCACCTGGGACCGGCTGTTCACCGTGCTGGACGCCGCCGTGATCGGGTTCTGGGCCGTGGTCGGCGTGCAGCGGACCTACGACGCCGGGCTCGACTGGCCCGCCGCGATCATCATGGGGACCATCACCGCGGTCGGCGGCGGAGCCATGCGTGACCTGCTGCTGCGGCGGGTGCCGGCGGTGTTCGGGGGGAACGCGCTGTACGCCACCGTGGCCGTCGCGGCGTCGGCCGTGATGGTGATCGCCTCGGCGCTCGGTTCGCCGTCGCTCGGCATCCTGCTCGCGATCACGCTGTCGCTCGGGCTCCGCTGGGGAGCGGTCCGTCGGGGCTGGGGTCTGCCGAACGGCCGTGACTGGCAGCCGAAGTCGACCCTCGGTTCGCTGCTCCGGCGGGGTCGGAGCCTGCGACCGGACGCCCTCCGGTTGCTCCGGCGTCCGGGCCGTCGGACCGGTGCCGGCAGTGTCCGAGAAGAGCACGAGGACTGAGGGGCTGTCCCCGGCGGCTCCGCGACGGTACGATCAGTACCGCCGGGTATCGTCCTGGCAGTTCTGCCGGGGATGATCCCGGTGAACGCTGTCCGCACAGCACCGACGCGACCCGAACGCGCCGGTTCCGAGCAGACGTGGGGATGGGGGCTTCGCTGATGCCGCGCGGGATCAGACGCGCGGCGCGGCAGGTCTCCACCACGATGCTCTCCCCGACGACCACCACCACAGGTCGGAGCAGCAACCGATGAGCGACGACGCCTCCCCCACCCAGCGCATCCCGCGCGCCGAGGTCCGGGAACGCCTGCTCGCCGCCGGTGCCGCGGTCTTCGCCGAACAGGGTGTGTACGGCGCGCGGCTCGACGACGTCGCCGCCCGCGCGGGGTTCAGCAAGGGTGCGGTCTACTCGAACTTCTCGTCCAAGGAGGACCTGCTCGCGCAGGTCATGCAACGGTCCACGAACCTGGTCCTCGGCTCACTGCAGGAGCTCGTGCACGCCGACATCGCCGCCGTCGACGTCGGGGACGTCCTGCGCGCCGCGTTCGGGCAGCACGACCAGAGCGAGCAGTTCGCGCTGCTCTCGGCGTTCCGCGGGTACGCCGTCCGCCACCCGGAGTTCCTGCCCGAGTTCATCCGGCAGCGCCGGGTCCTGCAGGACGGGGTGCTCGAGCTGGTGCGGCTGTGGCTCGGTGCACACCCCGAGGTCGACGTCGGCATGACCCCGGAGGAGTTCGCGACCGTGCTCATCGGGGCGAACGTCGGCCTGGTGTTCGACGCACCGGCGCTGCCCGGGGTCGATCCGGGCGAGCTCATCGCGACGCTGGTCGAGGCGGTCATCCGCCGGCGCTGACGCGCGCGTGCGGCGGGCGGGCCCTCGCACCGTGCGAGGTGGCCACGGCGCCCCGCTCGAACGGTGCGAAGTTCCGTAGTCCGTGCGAGGCCCCGCCGGTCGCACGGAGTACGGAACCTCGCACCACTCGGCGCACCCCTCGCACGGTGCGAGGCTCGCACGGTGCGCACGCGCCCGGGTCAGGCCGTGCGGCGATCCCGACGGCGGGGCTTCGGCCCGTCGTGGGACCAGGCGGACGACGGCAGCAGGCTCGGCGGCAGCAGGCGCGACCGCACGACGCGCACCGTGGGGACCGAGGCGTCGAGAGCCTCCCGAGCGTCGCGGACGTGCCGCTCCAGCGCCGGAGTGTCCACCGATGCGGCCCCGTCGGCGGCGAAGCGTTCGCGGTCGACCGCGTCGACCGCGGCCTCCAGGTGCGGTACGACCGACCCCGGCAACCCGGGACGCAGGCGTCCGAGCACGGCTCGGGCGGTCCGGGCCACGGCGGCGGCGTCACCCGGCGGCGCGAGGCCCGGGGCGTACCCGTGGTCGGCGACGTCGTCGAGCAGCTCCCGCCACGCCTGCACGGCGGGCGACCGTCCGGCGGCGATCGCCGCCAGTCTCGACCGACGACGAACGGCACGGACGAGGCCCGGGGCGACGAGGACCGCGAGCACGAGCAGCAGGCCCACGAGCAGCCCGACCGGTCCGCCACCACCGCCGGTGCCGGATGCACCCGCGGCACCCGGCGCCGGGGACGCCGACGGGGTCGGTGACGCGGATTCCTCCGCCGGGGTGGTCTGCTCGGGTGCCGGCAGCGGGGTCTCCGGTGCCGCCGCGGTCGGCGAGGCCGAGGGCTCCTCGGACGGCGCGGCCTCGTCGGAGTCGGGCGTCGGCTCGAAGGCGACCCACCCGGCGCCCTGGATGTACAGCTCGGGCCAGGAGTGCAGCTGCCGGTTCGACACCGCGTACTCGCCGTCGGGCTGCGGCGACCCGGCCCGGTACCCGACCGCGATGCGCGAGGGGATGCCGAGGGTGCGGGCCATCACGGCCATCGCGGACGAGAAGTGCACGCAGTACCCGTCGCGGACCTTCAGGAACGTCGAGACGACGTCCATGCTGTCGCCGTCGTAGCCCTGCTCGACGGGGGCCGTCTCGGAGTACGTGAACAGGTCGCTGCGGAACCACTGCTCGAGTGCCCGCGCCCGCCCGTAGTCGTCGGTCGCGGCTGCGGCGACGCGGGTGGCGGTGGACGAGATGTTGGCGGGCAGGTCGTCGGGCAGGGCGAGGTCGGTGCGCAGCTGCTCGCGGCTGGGCTCCCGGAAGCCGCGGCCGTCGGAGCGGGCGAGCACCCCCGAGGCGGCGACCGCGTCGAGGTAGTCGTTGGCGAACGTCGAGGCTCCGTAGACCTCGTACATCGCACCGCGGGCCGTCGCGGCACCCGTCGACCGGACGGTGCTCGAGTTCCCCATCCACCGCCACTGCGACAGGTCGAGGTTGGTGGACTGCGACTCGATCGACACCGCTCCCGACGGCACGGGCAGGTAGGTGCTGGACAGCCCGGTGATCCGGACCGTCACGTCGCCGCGGCTCGCCAGGCGCGGGTTGACGCCCTCGGCCCACTGCTGCTCGTCGGCGGTGTCGGCCTCGGCCGCGTTCGTCACGGTCGGCACCCAGTCCCCCGTGCCGAACTCGTCCAGGTCGGCGAGCTTGAGGTACTCGGGCTGCCCGTCCGACGAGCGGTACCGGAACACCTCGAGCTCGCTCGGACGGCGCAGGTCGTTGCCGAGTTCGAGCAGGGTGCCGGGCCGTCCGGCCTGGATCGGCGACTGGATCGCACCGGTCACGCCGGACAACCAGCTGGCGTTGAGCGGCACGATCGTCGGCAGCCCGATGGCCACGACGAGTCCGATCGCCCCGACGACCGCGGCCGGCAGCGCGCGCTGCACCGGGCGGACGGACAGCCAGAGCAGGGCGAGGAACGCCACCGCCGTGGCGATGACGAGCGGGGTGCCGGCGGGCTGCCCGGTGATGACACCCGGCACGATCAGGATGACGAGGGCGGGGGCAGCGGCGAGCGACGGGATCCGCGCGATGGCGGCGAGGAACAGCGAGACGGCCGCCACCCAGCCGATCGACGCGGTGACCACGAGCCGGATCGCGTCGGTCTGCGGCAGTGGTGCGGGGTTCAGGCGGATCGCGGCGAGCGTCTCCCCGAGGGCCCCGTCGGCGTCGAGCCACCCGAGCGGTTGGATGTCGTTGACCAGGGCGGCGGCGCACGAGCAGGCGATGACCGTGCCGACCAGGACGACGAAGCGGATGCCGGGCGTCTGCCGGCGCACCGCGAGCATCACGGCGACGAGCACGGCGACCACGACGACGCCCGATGCCCACCAGGCGATGCCCTGCACGAGCGGTCGGATGGCGAGCGCAGCGAGGAGCACGGGCACCGGCGCGAGGGCCACGACCCAGGCGCTCGGCACGTCACGCAGGTCGTCGTCGCGGTCGAGGATCTCGCGCACGTCGGCACGACCACGCGCCGGTGCGCGCACCCCGGTCACCGGGCGGCTCCGGACGGCGTCGCGCCGACGACCGGCACCACGAGGGTCCGCCAGCCGCCGCGGTCGAGGATGCCCCGCACGGCCGGGTCCGGCGGCACGATCGTCGCCAGGATGCCGCGGCTCGAACCGCTGGTCGCGCTGACGAGCTCGGCGGCTTCCTCCGCGGTGCAGGTACCCGTCACGACGGCGGTCATGCCGTGCACGTCGCGGCCGCGAACCTCGGGCAGGACGTCGGTCACCTGTCGCGCGTCGGAACGGAGCCGGACGTCGGCGAGCCCGACGAGCACGTCGGTCAGCCCGCCGACGTCGCCCGCGTGCCGGGTCGCGCCTTCGGGGCCGTCGAACACGAGCACGACACGGGAGGTCCGGGCGGCGAGCGCGCGGGCGACACTGGCGGCCACCACGACGGCGTGCTCGAAGGCCTGGTCGCCGCCCAGGTCGGAGAGCTCGGCGAGGTCCTCCCGACCGAGCCGCTGGTAGGACTCGCGCCGGACGTCGAGGGCGATCACGGCCTCGGGCGGCTGGGCCTGGGTGGTCTGGCGGACGTGGAGTTCCCCGCGCCGGGCGCTCTGGGCCCAGTGCACCCGGCGGATCGGGTCCCCCGGTCGGTACGGGCGGAGTTCGCTGTCGTCGGCGGAACCACCCTGTCCGACCCGGCCCTCGTCGGCCGAGACCGCACCGGCGAGCGCGCCGGCATCGATCGCCCCGAGGGGTGCCGAGGCCGGGACGACGACGACCTCTTCGACAGGGACGACCGGACGGTCGATGCGGAGCAGACCGAACGGGTCCTCCACCCGGATCGTCACCGGACCGACCAGGGTTCGACCACGGTGCATCGCGATCGCCTCGACGTCGAGCACGGCCGGCGGCCGGTTCGGCCCGACCTCGGCGTAGGTCTCCGCCTCGGCAAGGCTGGCGAAGGCGTCCTCGAGCTGTTCGCGCACGAGCAGCGTCGCCCGCGGGCCGATCCGCAGACTGGTGCTGCCGAGGGTGATGCGTTCCCGGTAGACCTCCCCCACCTGGACGATCGCCCGAGCGGTGCTGCGGCTCCCGCGGAGCGGGGTGGCGACGACGAACGCCATCACGATGCCCAGCACGACCAACACGAGCAGCAGCAGGCCGGCCGTGACGGCGACGCTCGTGGTGCCGACCAGGCCGCCGCCGACCAGGCCGATGCCGACGGCGATGACCGTCCAGCCCCGGATCGTCGGACGCGGGAACGGTGTCCGGCGTGCCAACGACAACCCGCGGCGGCCGAACCGAGCCGCCGCGGACCGCGCGGCACCGACGCGTCGCAGCAGCGACGGCGGTGCCGATGGACCGGCCATCAGGAGCGGACGGGGGTGGCCGTGAACGGGACGGCGGTGTCGGAGACGATGCGGACGACGATCTCGCGCACGGTGTCCTCGCCGGTGCCGCCGAGCCCACGGGCGACCGGCACGAGCCGGTGCGCGAGCACGATCGGGGCGAGCGTCGCGACGTCGTCGGGGGTGACGAACGGGCGGCCGAGCAGTGCGGCGTGCGCACGGGCTGCCTGCGCGAGGTGCAGCGTCGCGCGGGGGCTCGCACCGAGCACGAGGTCGGGGTGGGTGCGCGTCGACCGGACGATCGCGATGATGTACGCCTCGACGTCGGGTGCGATGTGCACCCCGGCGACGGTCTCGATGATCGCCCGCAGCGTGCTGACGTCGACGATCGGCCGCAGGCGCGCCAGCGGGTCGCTGCCGCCGCGGTTCGCGAGCATCTGCCGTTCGGCGTCGACGCTCGGGTAGCCCATCGCGATGCGCGCCATGAAGCGGTCCCGCTGCGCCTCGGGCAGCGGGTACGTGCCCTCCATGTCGATCGGGTTCTGCGTCGCGACGATCATGAACGGCCGGTCGAGCGGGCGCGTGACACCGTCGACGGTGACCTGCGACTCCGCCATCGCCTCGAGCAGGGCCGACTGGGTCTTCGGGCTGGTGCGGTTGATCTCGTCGCCGATGACCACGTTCGCGAACACCGGGCCGGGCGAGAACCGGAAGGTGCCGGACGACTGGTCGAAGATGTTCACGCCCGTGACGTCAGACGGCAGCATGTCCGAGGTGAACTGGATGCGGTTCACCGACCCGCCGACCGAGGCGCCGAGCGCCTTGGCGAGCACGGTCTTGCCGACGCCGGGGACGTCCTCGACCAGCAGGTGCCCCTCGGCGAGCATCACCGTCAGGGCGGTGCGGATGGCTTCCGCCTTGCCGTCGATCACCGTGGCGACGGAGGCCACGATGTCGTCGCCCACCGCCCGCACGTGTTCGAGCGGGAAGACGGGGTCGGTCGGCTCCGGCACGCAGGGCTCCATCGTCACGGGACAGGTGTCGTGCATGCTACATCGGGCCGGTGACAGCACCCGGTACGGGTGCACGGACTGGTCGTTCCGCGCACCGGTGGCCGATCCGCGTGTGGTGGGTCCGGGAGGCACGACCCACCACACGCCGATCCGTCACCTCGGCGCGGAACGGCCCACGCGCCTCCAGGCAGTACCCGGGTCACCTGACGGACGGTCAGGACCGGGGCGCCAGCGCCGCGTCCGCGGCGCGGAGCACGCGCGCGGCGACCGCGACCCCGTCTTCGCGTCCGAGCTCGGTGTCCTCGTGCTCGATGTTCACCCACATGTCCGGGTCGATCGCACGCAGGGCCCCGAGGAACGTCGTCCAGTACGCCTGGTCGTGGCCCTTGCCGAGCGCCACGAAGTCCCATGCCGACGGCTTCGGCCACTCGTTCGCCCACTCGTCGCCGCCGAGGTTCGTGCGCGGCTCGTCGGGTGACAACCGGCGGAACGAGTTGTCGAGCACCCCGTTGATCGCGGCGTGCGGGTTGATCCGGACGTCCTTCGCTGCGGCGTGGAACACGAGCGGCCCGAGGTCCTGGACGACCGCCACCGGGTCCATCTGCTGCCAGAACAGGTGCGAGGCGTCGAGCTCGACCCCCACGTTGGTCAGCCGGCCGCGCTCGACGAGCTCCCGGATCGACGCCGGGTTGAACACGAGGTTCTGCGGGTGGAGCTCGAGCGCGACCTTGACGCCGTGCTCCCGGGCCAGGGCGTCGATCTCCTGCCAGAACGGCACCGCGACGCTCCACTGGTGTTCGAGCACGTCGAGCGCGGCCGAGTTCCAGGCGTTCACGATCCAGTTCGGCCGGGTCCCGCCCGGCTCGCCCGCGGGCAGTCCGGACATCGTGACGACGCGGTCCTGCCCGAGGCGGGCGGCGAGGCGGATGCTGCGCCGGACGTCCTCGGCGTGCGCGGGGCCGATCGCGGGGTCGGGGTGCAGCGGGTTGCCGTTGCAGTTGAGCCCGGCGATCGAGACACCGGTCCCCGCGAACTGCGCGAGGAACGCGTCACGCGCCCCGTCGTCCTGCAGGATCGCGTCGATGTCGGGCACGTGCACCGGGGGCAGGAACCCGCCGGTGTTCAGCTCGATGCCGGTGAGGCCGTTGGCGGCGATGACCCGGAGCGCGTCGGCGAGGGGCCGGTCGTGCAGGATCGCGTTGTAGAGACCGAGTTTCATGCCGTCACTGCTTCCTTGATCGTCTCGGTGGCGCCCCCGGCAGCGGCGGACCGTGCCACCGCGTCGAGGACCTCCATGTTGTGCACGCCGTCGTCGAACGTGGCGTTCGCGGGCAGGGCGTCCGGCACGGTGCCGGACAGCCCCGCGATCTCGTCGAGGAACGCCCGCGCCTGGTACTCGAACATCTGGTTCTGCCCCCAGCCGACGCCGGGGGCGTCCATCGCCATGCCGCCCGCGACGTAGGGGTGGTCCGGACCGAGCACGACCTGGCGGTAGCCGCCCAGGCGCGAGCCGTCGGACAGCAGCGCGAGGCCGATCTCGGAGGCGCGCTCCTGGTCCCAGCGGGCGGCGCCGCGCTCGCAGAACACCTCGATGACGAGGCCGTTCGGGTGCCCGGCCGCGACGCGGGAGGCCTCGAGCGACCCGACGACCGTGCCGTCACCGAAGCGTGCGCTGAACGTGGCGTAGTCGTCGTTGCCGACGGCAGCGGTCTCGCCGGTGAGCGGGACGGCCTGCCCCCGCAGGGCGTGCCCGGCGGCCACCGGTCGCTCGGTGATCGACGTGGTGAACGTCCCGCCGCTGACGCTCCGGACCGGGCCGGCCAGGAACTCGGCGACGTAGGACAGGTGCGAGCCGACGTCGGCGAGCGCGCCGGACCCCGGCTCCCCCGCGAAGCGCCACGAGAACGGGACGTCGGGCGAGGCGCCGTAGTCGGTCCAGTACCGGCCGGAGACGTGCAGGACCCGGCCGAGCGTGCCGTCCTCGACGAGCTCCCTGATGGCCGCGAGCCCGGGAGCCCGGCGGTAGGTGAAGCCGATGCGGCCGAGGACTCCGCGCTGCTCGGCCTCGGCAGCGGCGGACGCCATCGCACGGGCATCGTCGAGCGAGTCGGACAGCGGCTTCTCGCAGAGCACGTGCTTGCCGGCGGCGAGCAGCCCCTCGACGATCTCGCGGTGCAGGGTGTTCGCGACGACGACGCTCACCACGTCGATGTCGTCCGCCGCAGCGATGGCCCGCCAGTCGGTGTCGTGCCGCTCGTAGCCGAAACGCCGTGCGGCCTCGGCGGCGAGGGGCTCGTAGACGTCGCCGACCGAGACGAGCCGGACCGCCGGCAGGGTCGAGGTGAAGAGGGAGGGCGCGTTCCGCCACGCGGCCATGTGGGCCTTGCCCGCCATGCCCGCACCGATGACGGCGACGCCGATGCTGTCGCTCATGTTCTCTCCTTCGAGAAGGTCGCTGAATTCCGTTTCTGGAACGTTCCAGAACGTGTCAGTAGACTGTAGTCGCACCCGCCCATGTCCTGTCAAGCACCGTGCCGGAAAGGCTCAGCGTGACCCCTCGCCCGCCGACGATCATCGACGTCGCCGCACGCGCAGGCGTCTCGAAGTCCCTGGTGTCGATGGTGATGCGGGAGGACCCCGGGGTCTCCCCCGCCCGCCGCTCGGCGGTGCTCGCCGCCGTCGCGGAGCTCGGCTACCGCCCGAACCGCGCCGCCGCGATCCTCGCCGGCACCCGGACCCGCACCATCGGGGTCATCGTCGACGACTTCCGGAACCCCTGGTACGTGCCGATGCTCGACGGCATCCGCGAGGCCCTCGCCCCGCACGGACTCCGCCTCACCCTCGCCGACACCCGGGCCAACGCCCACCTCGACTCGTCACCGTTCGACGACCTGGTCTCCCTGCGGGTCGACGGCGTGGTGCTCGCCGCCGAGGGGTTCCCCGACGTCGTCGTCCCCGCCGACACCCCGGTCGTGGTCGCCGGCGCGCGCGAGGACGTCCCCGGCGGACTCGACGTGGTCGCCTCCGACGAAGCCGCCGGCGGGCGGTTGGCAGCGGATCACCTGATCGGCCTGGGTCACCGCCGCATCGCCCACGTCACCGGCTCGGGAGGCCCGGCTGCGCTCCGCCGCGAGGCCACCGTCGCGCAGCTGGTCGCGTCCGGCATCGAGCCACTGGTCTACGGCTCCGGCCCGACCTCGGAGACGACCGGCTACGAGGGCATGCGGCTCGCACTGCGGGAACACCCCGACCTGACCGCGGTGTTCGCCGCGAACGACGTCATGGCGATGGGCGCGATCGCCGCCGTGCAGGAAGCCGGACTCCGCGTGCCCCACGACGTCTCCGTGATCGGCAACGACGAGACCCCGCTCGCCGCCTCACCCCTGCTGCGCTTGACGACGGTCGACCCGCACAACGACGAGGTCGGGCGCCTGGCCGCCTCGCGGTTGGTCGAACGGATCGGCGCGGCAGCAGGGGTTCCGGCAGAGCCCATCAGGACACTCGTGCCGCCGACGCTCGTCGTGCGGTCGACGACGGGGCCGCCGCGCGCCTGAGTGGTGACCGCACCGGGGGCCGGTGCCGGCGTGGCGGAGGTGCGCCGGGCCTCCAGGCCGGGTGCGAGGTGACCCGGGGTCAGACGCGCGCGCCCTCGAGCCGCTCGACGGACTCGGCCAGGTCGGCGAGCTCGGGGACCTCGCGCGCCTCGGCGAGGGCGCCCTCCAGCGCCTCGGCGTGGATCGGCGTCGCACGCTCGAGCAGGACCTGCCCGGCGTGTGTGAGCTCCGTGTAGAGCCCGCGACGGTCATCGGCGCACAGAACGCGGGTCAGCAGGGCGCGCTCCTCGAGCCGGTTCACCAGCCGGGTGGTCGCGCTCGGGCTGAGGGCGGCCGCGCGGGCGAGCTGCTGCATGCGCATGTGGAAGCCGTCCTGGCGGCGCAGGGCATCGAGCACCGTGAACTCCACGACGGACAGGTCGACCTGGCGGAGCGCCCGCTCCAGGCGCGTCTCGATCAGGCCGTGCAGCGCCGCCAGGGTGCGCCAGCCGTGGGCGCGGACGGCGGTGGAGGTGTCGTCGACGGACATCGGGGCTCCTTCGGTCGGTGCAGACGGCAACAGTTGCTTGCGCGGATACCCCGCGTGTGCAACTATCGATATCCCGCGTCTGCAACAACCAGCGTACGCGGCACAGCTGCACAACGGAAGGACATCCATGCCCGCGGGACTCATCGCCCTCGCACTCGGCGGATTCGGCATCGGCCTGACCGAGTTCGTCATCACCGGCCTGCTGCCCGAGGTGGCGGCCGACTACGGCGTCACCGAGACCACCGCCGGCTGGCTCGTCACCGGATACGCCCTGGCGGTCATCGTCGGGGCCCTCGGGCTCACCGCCGCGACCACCCGACTCCCCCGCAAGCCCGTCCTGCTCGGGCTCCTCGTGCTGTTCGTCGTCGGCAACACCCTGTCCGCGATCGCCCCGACCTACGGCGTGATGATGACCGGCCGAGTCATCGCCGCCCTGTGCCACGGAGCGTTCTTCGGCATCGGCTCGGTCGTCGCCGCAAACATGGTCGAGCGGTCCAAGCGCGCCTCAGCCGTCGCGCTGATGTTCACCGGGCTCACCGCGTCGAACGTGCTCGGCGTGCCGTTCGGCACCTTCCTCGGCCAGGCCGCCGGCTGGCGTGCGACGTTCTGGGCGATCGCGGCCATCGGCGTCGTCGCCCTGATCGGCGTGCTCGTCCTCGTCCCCGCAGTCCGCTCCACCGAGGTTCCGTCCCTCGCCCGCGAGCTCGGCGCCTTCCGGTCCGGGCAGGTCTGGCTGTCGCTCGGCATGACCGTGCTCGGCTACGGCGGGATGTTCGGCGCCTTCACCTACATCGCGTACACGCTGACCTCGGTGTCCGGG
Source organism: Curtobacterium sp. BRB10 (assembly GCF_031844325.1). NCBI lineage: Bacteria > Bacillati > Actinomycetota > Actinomycetes > Micrococcales > Microbacteriaceae > Curtobacterium > Curtobacterium sp. BRB10. Next base: position 242,357 of record NZ_JAUZVA010000001.1, on the reverse strand, counting down.
TTCCCGTCGTCCGCGGTGCCGTGGCTGCTCATCGTGTTCGGCATCGGGCTGTTCGTCGGCAACTTCGCCGGGGGCAAGCTCGCGGCCCGTTCGATCGATCGCACCCTGCTCGTGGTGCTCGTCGTGCTGACCGTGGTGCTCGCGGCGTTCGCCCTCGTCGCGACCTCGCCGGTGCTCACCGTGATCGCCCTCGTGCTGATGGGGGCGTTCGGGTTCGCGACCGTGCCGGCCCTGCAGACGCGGGTGATGCAGTACGCCGACCACGCACCGACCCTGGCGAGCGGGGCGAACATCGCCGCGTTCAACCTCGGCAACGCGCTCGGGGCCTGGATCGGCGGCCTGACCATCGCCGCCGGGCTCGGGTACACGTCGCCGATCTGGGCGGGGTCGGGGATCACCCTGGCAGCCGTGGTGCTGACGCTCGTGGCGATGGCCGCGGTGCGCCGGGGGCGCGCGGGAGTGCGGACCACGACGACGGGGAGCATCGCGACGGTCTGATGCGAGCGCTTCGGGCACCAGAAGCGCCGAAAGCCCGGTCCGATCGGACCGGGCTTTCGTGCTGCAGTTTGCACCGCAGTCTTCAACACTGCGGAGACGGAGGGATTTGAACCCTGTCCCGAGCCATTTACATGCTTCTCACTCATGCTCATGCGTTGCAATTGCTGGCGTCGATCATTGCGAAACGCCGCCACGCCCCTCATGCTTCTCTGGAAAGTGTGTGCGATTCGTTCGGCCCTGAGGAGGTCGTAACGCCTACTTGTCGATGCGCGCGACGTACTCTCGCAGCTCGAAGAGGAGCGTGTCCTTGTCCTTGCCTGTGGCGTCAGCAAGCTGGTCCAGCAACCAGCGGTGGGTCCAACCTGATCCGACGAAGAGGGGGTCCATGTACAGGTCGAGCGCGTCGTCGGAAGTCAGCCGAGCGACCACCACGCCGGCATCATTGAGGGACGTCACGGTTGCACCGAACGCACGAGCATTCGTGTCGTGGTCGGCCGCGGGGTCGTACCCCGATACCAGGTCGAGAAGGATGTTGGCGGCTTTACCGTTGACTGACATGAGGTGACCCTACCGAGTCCGCGTCAGCTGATGGGCGAGCGAAGAGCATACCCCTGCCGCTGCTCCCCCGGCTCGAAGTCCACACTGTCGGTCGCGGCGTACAGCTCTTCGCGCAGCTTGGCGACGAGCCGCTTCTGGGTCGGCTGCAGAACGTCGAGTGCGCGACGAGCGACGCTGGTGGCCTGCCGCAGCCTGTCCAACAGATCTCGCCGCTCGAGGAGGTTTGCAGAGCGCTCTGCACCTGCGAACGATCTGAGTCGATCGAGGCGTGGCCGTTCACGCTTCTCGAACCGGGCCCGGACGTCGTCCGGCGACAGGTGATGGTCGACGCCGTCGGGCCCCGTGCTGACCGTGCCGTCGATCAAGTCCTCGTTCAGCTGCTGCTCTGCCTACTTGATTTCGCGCAGGCCCCGGTGCGGGTAACGGGCGGCTGCGGCGCGGGCGACCGGGACGGTGGTCGACCACGGTACGAGCAAGCCGTCCGCGCTATTGAGGGTCGGCGCCGCAGTGAGGGCGGCCGGCGATAGGCCGACAAGCCCCGCAAGCCGACCGACGTCGTGGACCGTCGTGGTGCCGGAAGTGTCCGCGTTGTACTCAGCGATGTCGAGCGCACGAGTAGGAACAGCACCTGATCAGCTGCGGACCGCTCATCCTTAGAGGGCGACGCGCGACGGAGGGCGAGCATCTTCCGTTCTTCGGCGATGTACTCGTGACGCTCATCCAACCGAACCTCGCGACGGGTCGGCGAGACTCACTCTCGCTTGCCCTCCCACCGGTCCGCGACAAGTTCCACCTGCACCTTCTTGTCGCCGACCTTCACGACTGCAGCTTCGTGGAAGGTGGCGGACGACCGCGCGATTCGGTAAGCCCACCGCTGCCCACGCGGAAGTTCCATCAGATCCGCCATGATCGGCATCGTCGCTCAGATACGGCTTGGACACTAGCGATGTCCCGTGACTCGCGCGACCGCGGCGTTGGGGAGGTAGGACGGGATCTGTGCCATACGATCAGGTCAGTGGGCAGCAGGGACGTGTGGCGGCACGTTCCGCGCCGGAAGGAACGACCATGACCAACACCGAGTCGCGTGCAATGAGGCACGATGACGGGTTGCTCTGAGATGGGACACCCCAGGCTCACTCTCGAGCAGTTCGAGGCGCTGTACGACGCTCTCCTCGCAAACGCGGATCGTCTGTGCCGGGATGCCGAAGTGCTCCTTGCGGCGGGCAGCGTCGGGCGTGCGAACTCGCTCGCCATCCTCGCGCTTGAGGAGTCAGCGAAAGCGATCGACCTGCACGAGATCCGGGCAGACGCCGCCCGCCGGTCCCTGACCGAACCCGAGCTCGACGCGCGCTTCTGGTCCGAATGGACGAAGCACATCCCGAAACTCAAGCGGGTGAGGCGCTTCCTCGTCAATGAGGACTACTGGTTCGGGTCACCGCCACCTCCGCACGACCTCCTGCTCGGCCCTATCGAGGACTATTTTGCCGACCTGGACCGGTATGCCCGCGAGGGCAACGCGACGAAGATGGCCGGCTTCTACGTGGATGTCGACCATCGAGGCAAGCTTCTCGAGCCACGCAAGGGCGAGGGTGACGATGTCGACGTGCCGGCAGTCATCGCCCTCGTGGAGCAGATCGGGTGGCAGATCCGCCAGGGTGACCACATCGTGTTCCGGCGGTATCAGAGCGAGATCGAAGCCTTGGGCGACCGGTCCGCGTTCCGGCTCTGCGCCTACTCCGGCGAACAGCAAATGGCTCGCATCGACTCGCCCGGGTGGGAGGCCTACAGACGATCTCTGCAGGCGCTATGGGCAAGCCTTCATGGCGAGGACACCGAGTAAGCGAGACCCGTCACCGTCGGCCGTCCAGCTCTCATCGGCGCCGGCTCAAACCTCTTCGCACCCGCGGTATGCCTCAAGAAGTGACTTGACAACGATCACCGGACTTCTCGCTGTACTTGCGTTGACACCGCAAGCCCGCCCGAGAAGGCGGGCATTCTGCGTACTAGGCGAGCGAATCGCCTCAGCCCCTTCTCCTGCGCTTCGACGCTCCTGTCCCAGGTGTTGGTAGAGGTGCGTTCTTCGAGATCCAGGTCGCGCGTTGTTTGTTCGTGCCAGCGCGAACCAGGTCGCCGCAGACGAGTAGCAATGCGGCGAGGACCGCAGCGACCGGCACGGCGATCCACAGCCACCACCAGAAGCTCAGGGCCGGGTTGATCAATGGCTGCAACATGAAGAGCAGACCGACATAAGTGAACAGGACTAGGAGCCAACCAAACACCTGGGATGCCCAGAACAGGGCGGTGCCGAGTTGCTGGCTTGGCCCGCGCTGACGGAAGTCCATTCGCTGCGCCAAATCCAAGATCATGCGATCCAGCACGATCCGTTGATCTGAGGCTGGAGCGACGTCCTTCGCGAGCGTGATCAGTCGCTCAAGTCGACGTTCCCTACTCCTGGAGGACAGCCCACCAACGATGGCGGTGAAGGCGGTGACGACCACGCCAGCGACAGCAGCAGCCGATGCCCAGTCGAATTCCTCTAGATCGATGTTCACCGAAGTATGTTAGCGATCGCTCAGCTTTTCGATGCGTCGGGATATCACCCCCTTTCGGGATGGGGCTGTCGGAGCCACTTCGGGTTGGCTCCGACAACATGGTGGTAGTCCATCACCGCGGACCAGCAAGGCGCGTACGAGTTCCCCGTCCCCGCTGGCACCACCGTGCCCCGCCAGGAAGGACAACCCGCATGACCCTCGCCCGAATCCGCGCCCTGCTGAAGCAGCACGGCCACAAGAGGACCGCCGAGATCGATCGAATCGACGTCAAGCGGGCGCTCGGCGCCGTCACCGGCGTCGACGTGATGTTCCCGGACGGGGCCGTCGTGTTCCTGCCCGTCGAGGAGGCAAGTGCCTGACGACTGGTGGACGAGACAACAGCCCTGCGAGCGCCTCGGCATCCTGCCGCGCCGAGCTCGGGGACCTCCTTAGTCTCAATGCCCGCTGGCCGTCGCGACCGTAAGGGCAAGGCCGGGCATCGAACCGAGGGCGCCTGCCACCGAGGGCCACCACAGATTTCTTGCTAGGTCCGACCACTTGTCCTTGTGCGCCTCGTCGGTGGACTGCGCCGAAGCGCCGAAGAGAGCGACCCACAATCGACGTCCCGCCTCGTCAAAGTCGAAGCGCTGCGCCAGCTGTTCATCGTCTAAGGCATTCTGCATCTCACGGATCAGACGACCGAGGTAAGTCCGGAGTAGATCGCTGACTGACTCGTCCTGCTCCAGAAGGGCTGTCGCCTCCAGGAGCACGTTCCGGAGAGACTCGCGCTCAGCCTCCTTCAGCGGGGGCCGAGTGACCGCGAACCACGACGCAAGTCCTTCGAGGTGGTCCATGATCGCTGACGGGTAGAGCTCCTCCGGGTTTCCGGCAGAGCCCCAGTTCGTCGGGTAATTCATCGCCAAGCGCCTCCACCATGGCAGGTACTTGCGGTACATGGCGACTGGGATGCCAGCCTCATCGAGAGAGTCCAGCCCGATGCGAATGTCTTCAACGTCCCTGATCGCTCGCAGGTGCGCCTCGATCCCGTCAGGGTCCTCGAGCGCACGTACATCTTGCACCGACCGGTTGCCACCGTGATGCTCAGATTTCCAGAGCACGAACTGGTCATGCAGCGACTTCGCCGGGTTCATCTAGGCATCGTAACCATGTGGTGGGTCGGGGAGGACGTGCGTGAGTACTCCGAGGGACGGCACGGCCACCGCGCCTACCGCCGCGCCCAGTCCACGCTCAAGCGCCGCACGGCCGCCGATAACCTGCCGTGCTGGTGGTGCTGCAACGCGATCGACACGACGCTACCCGACCTCGACCGCATGGCGTTCACCCCCGACCATCCGGACGCACTCGCGAACGGCGAACGCCTCGCCAGCCAACAGAGGCAGCCCATGCACCGGCACCGGCACCGCGACGCGAGCAAGGGCGATAGCGCCGACGTCGAGATCTGACCCGCGTCCTGACAGCACGAAGGCCGAGCACCGAAAAAATGCTCGGCCTTCCGCGCGCCTAGGCCTGCGACGTCGCTGCTTCGCTGCCGGGCTGGTCTCCGCCAGCTGCCGCGCGGTACGCACGCGCGAGCTTCTCGAGATTGTCGTAACGCGCGACGTTCGGAGCGAGTTTCGCGACCATGTCGAAGACCGCCTTCTGCGCGGCCATGCGAGCTTGCTCGACTTCTTCGGCTGTGGCCATGTGGATGCTCCTTTCGGTAGGTGAAGGGTGCTCGGATGTTACACACGCCGACCGACAGACAAGAGACGCCCGTGACCAGCAACACCAGCGGCCGCATCGGCACGATCATCCGCATTTCACTGATGATCGCTAGGGCGTGCGAGGGCAAGGATCGCGACGATCTGGTGTTCCCAAGCACGAACGGCTCCTGCGTGCGGTGCACGAGGGCGTCGAAGGGCAGCAAGTCCTGGTTCGTCTCTGCGCTCGCAAAGTGCGGGCTGGACCCCATGACGCCGCACGACCTTCGTCATACCGCCGCGTCGTTGGTGATCAGCTCGGGCGCAAACGTGAAGGCGGTGCAGCGGATGCTCGGACGCGCGTCCGCGGCGATGACGCTCGACGTGTACGCCGACCTGTTCGACGACGACCTGACGGCGTTGGCGGACGGCATCGACGACGCGGCGCGTGCAGCAGATGTGTTCGATCTGTGAGGCTCTGCCGCTTCCTGAAACGGCAGAAGCCCCTTCGTTCCGCGTGTTCATGCGGATCGAAAGGGCTTCGCGTGTGCGGAGACGGAGGGATTTGAACCCTCGGTCCCCTCAAAGGGGACTCCACCTTAGCAGGGTGGTGCACTCGGCCGGACTATGCGACGTCTCCAAGCACTCTCGCGAGCGCTGCGACCACCATACAGGAGGACCGCGCCACTCTCGACCCGACGCACACCCGCGCGTGGCACGACCCGTCACACTCGGTCCCCCGAAGTGGGGACACGTGGGGGTTGTCGGGGCGTACCCCACTGCATAGCATCATCGGGACGCGGCAATCACGTTCCGGGGCTCGTCCCCGTCGTCGCGACACAGCACCCGACGTCGTTCCCCGTGCGGGCCCGGCGCGCCCGATCGCGTGGCGCCCGGCGGGGAGCGACTTCCTCCGGGGGCGCGGCCCACCACCGCGCCCCCGCTTCTGCGTTCCGGGCGGGCACCTCCCGAGCCGAGACTCGTCTCCGCGGACAGTTCGCGGGTGCTGCAGGCCGCAGAGAGTCCGCGCAGCCGGGACTCGGGGACGGCAGGCGAGCAACCGCCCGCCCGCGCCTCAGTACCCGAACGCCTTGGAGCAGGTCTGCTGGTCGGCGGACTGGCCCTCGAGCCCGTCGATGGTCTCGGGCGTCGCCGATGGGGTGCGCGGTGCGGCGGACGACGGCGCTGCCGGGGTCACGGGCTCCGGCGCGGCGGCCGGTGCCGACGGTGCAGCAGTCGGCTGCGTCGGGCTCGTCTGCGTCGGCTTCGTCTGCGTCGGCTTCGTCTGCGTCGGGTTCGTCTCGGACCCGATGCCCGTACTGTCCGCCCCGAGGGAGAACGACTGGTCGGCCTTGATCTTCGCGAACAGCCGGTCGGCCAGGTACGTCGTCGGCTCGACCTTGCCCTCGTAGACGCCGGTGCCGCCCGTGGTGCCCGGGTACTGCACGAAGTTCACCTGTGCCAGCGGCAGGTCGCGGAGCGCCAGGCCCATCTGCACCATGGTCCCGATGTCGTTGAGGCTCTGGGACAGCTGCATGTTCGACGCCGCCGCCCGGGCCAGCTTGTACAGGCGGGTCGGCGAACCGAGGGTGTCGTTCGACTTCACGGTGCGGAGCAGCGACGACAGGAACACCTGCTGACTGGAGATCCGACCGAGGTCCGACCCGTCGCCGACCCCGTGCCGGGTGCGCAGGAACGCCAGGGCCTCGTCACCCTGCAGGGTCGATGTGCCGGCCGGCAGGTTCAGCCCGGTGTACGAGTCGGTGATCGGCTGGGCGACGCAGACGGGCACGCCGCCGATGGCGTTCGACATCTCGATGACACCCTTGAAGGACACCGCGGCCGAGTACTGGATGTCGAGACCGGTGAGCCCGGCGACGGTCTGGGTGACGCAGTTCAGGCCGCCCTCGCCGAACGAGGTGTTGATCGGCTGCGCCGCCATCGCCGGGGCTGTGCCCGTGCCGTCGGTCTTCTTGCAGGCCGGGATCGGCGTGACGAGGTCGCGCGGGATGCTCACCGCGGTCGCGTTGGTGTGGTCGGCCGAGACGTGCAGCAGGATGTTGACGTCGTTGAGGGTCGCATCGCGCTCCCCGAAGGCAGCACTCTGCTCGGGGTCGTTGTCGGTGCCGACGACGAGCATGTTGAACCCGCCCTTGAAGGCGCTGATCGGCTTCGCGCCGCCCTTCGCCTGCGGTGCGGGCTGGCCCTGGATCTCGACGCCGTCACCGAGGTCGTCCGTGACCTGCTTCGCCGCGATCGCCGTGACCGAGACCGAACTCACCAGGGCCACTGCGACGACGGCGGAGACCGTCTTGGCAGCGGTCGCGAAGGGGCTCGAGCGCCGCAGACGTCCGTGCCGTGCGATCCCGGACGCTCGGTTCAAGCGGTGGGATCGATCGCGGACGTCGTTCACGGGCACTCCTGTCGTCGGTGGACACGCCGGGGACGGCAACCGGTCAAGGCTGCCACGACGTTGCCTGACGATCCAGTGCAAGGGACACCGGTACCGCTCGCTGCTCCGTGCCGCGACCTGCGGATCCACGGCGGTCGGCGCGGACCTGAGCGGATCCGCAGCCGGCGCCGGTTCAGGCCGACACGACCACCCGGAAGCGGTCCGGCAGGGCGATCAGCGCGGTCGACAGGTCGAGGAGCGCCGCGGCACAGTCGTCGAGGTCGTCTCGCTCGGCGGCGTCCACGGCCCGCTCGACGATCTCGACCCGGCGTCGCCGGTCGACCACGGCATCGATCCCGTTGGCCAGGGCGACGTCGTCGGTGAAGAACATGTCGAGCACGATGCGCTGCGACAGCAACCAGTCGCCACTGACGGACGACCCGCGGCGCCGCAGGTACCAGGCCCCGAGTTCGACGAAGGCACCGGCCTCGGTCCAGCACTCGCGCAGCCACACCTTGTCGAACCGGTCGTGGTACCCGACGGAGTTCGACGGCGGATCGACGAGCAGGGCCTGGGCGATCCGCAGTCGCTCGATCATCTGGTCGACCGACCACTGCGAGATCACGACACCGACGTAGCGCTGCACAGTGGCCAGCTGCAGGGACTCGAGGGTCACGAGGGCTTCGCGCACGGGCGTCCGTGACACCCGCATGTCCGATGCCAGGGTGTCGAGCCGCAGCCGCTGCCCGCGGCGGTACTCCCCCCGCAGGACGCTGTCGAGCAGTCGCAGGAACACCGCGTCGCGCAGCAGACTGCGGCGCAGGTCGCGGGGATCGAGGCCGCCGACGCCTGCTCGGACGGGGGTGTGCTCCATCAGCCCAGGGTCACGCACGGGCGGCACCCCCGAGGCGAGGGCGGTCGCTGCCGTGGATCGTGGTCGCAGGTGTCGCGCTGTGGAGGAGTGCCATGCAGGCACAGTGGCAGCGCTGCGACGGCGGCGCTAAACACTCTGAATACAGAATGTCAGGCTGCCGCCGCGGGGCTCACCTGCGGTCGGACTTCGCGTCCCCGGTGAGCACCGAGAGTGGTTGGGTGACGTCCTCGAGCCCCTTCCGCGCGGCGTCGACCCCGAACACCAGGGCGACCACACCGCCACCGATCATCACCGCGGATCCGAGCAGGTACCCCCAGAACAGCGGCTCCCGCGACGACCCGTCACCGATGAACGCACCGTAGATGGCCGGTGCGACCGCACCGAAGATCTGCGCGAGGGCGAAGAAGTACGAGATCGCCTGCGACCGCAGCTCGAGCGGGAAGATCTCGCTGACGGTCAGGTAGGCGCTCGAGGCACCGGCCGACGCGAAGAAGAACGAGACGCACCAGAACGCGACCTGCACCGTCGCCGAGATCGCGTCGGCCTGGAACAGGAACGCCGACGTGGCGAGCACGAGGCCGGACACCAGGTACGTCAGGAAGATCATCTGGCGACGACCCCAGGTGTCGAAGAAGCGTCCCAGGATGATCGGGCCGAGCAGGTTGCCGATCGCGAACGGGAAGAAGTAGACCGCCGTCTCCGCCGTCTTCAGGCCGAAGAAGTTCGTGAGCACCAGGGCGTAGGTGAAGAAGATCGCGTTGTACAGGAACGCCTGCGTGATCATCATCGTCGCGCCGACGAGTGTGCGGGTCGGGTACTGCTTCAGCAGCACGCGCGCGATGGCCAGGAACCCGACGCGGTCGGTCGGCGTGACGGTCATCGCCTTCGACTGGTCGACCTCGGGCAGGGGTCTGCCGGTCGCCTGCTCCACCGACGCCTCGATGCGGGAGACGGTGGCCTCGGCCTCTTCCTCGCGCCCGTGCGTCATCAGCCACCGCGGACTCTCCGGGATGTGGCGTCGCAGGAAGATGATCGCGATGCCGAGCACCGGGCCGAGGAAGAAGCCGATGCGCCAGCCGATGTTCTCGGCGAAGTACGACGTGTCGAGCAGGTAGATGTTCGCGAACGCGCCGAGTGCGGCACCGCCCCAGTACGTGCCGTTGATGGCGATGTCGACGTGCCCGCGGTACTTCGCCGGGATGAGCTCGTCGATCGCCGAGTTGATCGCCGCGTACTCGCCGCCGATGCCCAACCCCGCGACGAACCGGAAGGCCGCCAGGAACCAGAAGTCCTGCGCGAGGCCCGCGATGCCCGAACCGATCAGGTAGATCGCGAGCGTCAGGATGAACAGCTTGCGCCGCCCCAACCGGTCGGACATGCGCCCGAACACCAGGGCACCGACGACCTGGCCGACCAGGTAGATCGTGCCGAGGGACGTCACCTGCTGCGTGGACAGGTCCAGGTCCGCCTGGAAGCCCGCGTTCGAGACGATCTGGATCTCGAGACCGTCGAGGATCCAGGACACGCCGAGTCCGACGACGACGCTCCAGTGGAAGCGGGTCCACGGCAAGCGGTCCATCCTGGCGGGCACCAGGCTCTTGATGGTTGCGTTCGCGCTGCTCACGAAAGGGGACCGTACGCCGAGATCGCCGATGTGGTTCAGATGCGGAACGAGGAACCGGGGGCGGAGCCGGATCCCCCTACTTCGAATCCGGCTCCGTCGCCGGGATCTCAATGATCGCAAGTGCGATGGAAACCCACAAGCGGACGGGAGGCGCGGGGCGGGCCCGCCACGAGCCTCCCGTCCGCATCTGGTCGCCGTCGCGAACGCGGCGTAGCGTCGGAGAGGTGACCCGACCTGACATCCGCACGGTCGGCGAGCTCCGCACCTCTGGTCACGTCCAGAAGACGGTCCGCGCCGAGATCCGCGACAACCTGCTCACCGCCCTGCGCCAGGGCACCGATCCGTGGCCCGGCCTGCACGGCTTCGAGACCACCGTCATCCCCCAGCTCGAACGCGCCCTGATCGCCGGCCACGACGTCGTCCTGCTCGGCGAGCGCGGCCAGGGCAAGACCCGGCTGCTCCGCACCCTGCAGGGCCTGCTCGACGAGTGGACGCCGGTCATCACCGGCTCCGAACTCGGCGAGCACCCGTACGAACCGATCACCACCGCGAGCATCCGGCGTGCCGACGACCTCGGCGACGCTCTGCCGATCAGCTGGCAGCACCGCGACGACCGCTACGTCGAGAAGCTCGCGACGCCGGACACGAGCGTCGCCGACCTGATCGGCGACGTCGACCCGATGAAGGTCGCCGAGGGCCGCAGCTTGGGTGACCCGGAGACCATCCACTTCGGGCTCGTCCCCCGCGGGCACCGTGGCATCGTCGCGATCAACGAGCTGCCCGACCTGGCCGAACGCATCCAGGTCGCGATGCTCAACGTGATGGAGGAGCGCGACGTCCAGATCCGCGGCTACGTGCTGCGGCTGCCGCTCGACGTGCTCGTCGTGGCGAGCGCGAACCCCGAGGACTACACGAACCGCGGCCGGATCATCACGCCGCTGAAGGACCGCTTCGGCGCGGAGATCCGCACGCACTACCCGATCGAGCTCGACGACGAGATCGCCGTCATCCGGCAGGAGGCCCAGCTGACGGCCGCGGTCCCCGACGCCCTGATCGAGATCCTCGCCCGGTTCACCCGCGCACTGCGTGGTTCGAGCGCCGTCGACCAGCGCAGCGGTGTGAGCGCCCGGTTCGCGATCGCCGGTGCCGAGACGGTGTCCGCGGCCGCGGTGCACCGCGCAGCACGCCAGGGCGAGGACGAGGCGGTCGCGCGGCCGATCGACCTCGAGACCGCGGTGGACGTCCTCGGCGGCAAGATCGAGTTCGAGAACGGCGAAGAGGACCGTGCCGACGAGGTCCTCGAGCACCTGCTCCGCACCGCGACCGCCGAGACCGTGCGCTCCCGCTTCAGGGGCCTCGACTTCGCGGTGCTCGTGGACGCGCTCGACGGCGGCACGATGGTGACCACGGGCGAGCAGGTCAGCGCCCGGGCGTTCCTCGAGGGCCTGCCGTCGATCGGCGAGTCCGACCTGTACGACCAGGTGTGCGACCGGATGGGTGCCACGAACGACGGCGAACGCGCCGGCGCCATCGAGCTCGCTCTCGAGGGCCTGTTCCTGGCCCGACGCATCAGCAAGGAGTCCGGCGGGGGCGAAGCCGTCTATGGCTAGGCAGAACCGACGCCTGACGCGTGACACCCGGTACGGCCGGTACACCGACGGACCGGACCCGCTCGCCGCCCCGGTCGACCTGGCCGAAGCGCTCGACGCCATCGGACAGGACGTGATGGGTGGCACGTCGCCGGAGCGCGCGATGCGGGAGTTCCTGCGACGCGGGGGCCGGACGCAGCGCGGGCTCGACGACCTGGCCCGCCGGGTGGCCGAGCGCCGCCGTGAGCTGACGAGCAGGAACAACCTCGACGGCACCCTGCAGCAGGTGCGCGAGCTCCTCGACCAGGCGCTGCTCGCCGAACGCGGGGAGCTCGCCCGCAACGTCGACCTCGACGACGGCGACCGGGCCCTGGCCGAACTGCAGCTCGACAGCCTGTCGCCCTCCCCCGCCGCCGCGGTGCAGGAGCTCGGCGACTACGACTGGACGAGCCCGACCGCGCGCCAGAAGTACGACGAGATCAAGGACCTGCTCGGCCGCGAGGTGCTCGACCAGCGATTCGCCGGCATGAAGCAGGCGCTCGAGGGTGCCACCGACCAGGACCGGGCCGCGGTCAGCGCGATGATGCAGGACCTCAACGCCCTGCTCGAGGCGCACGCCCGCGGCGAGGACACCCAGCAGCAGTTCGACGACTTCATGGACCAGCACGGGGAGTACTTCCCCTCGGACCCCGCGAACGTCGACGAGCTGCTCGACGACCTGGCGGCCCGCGCGGCGGCGGCGCAGCGCATGCGGAACTCGATGACCCAGGAGCAGCGGGACGAACTCGACGCCCTCGCCCAGCAGGCCTTCGGCTCCCCCGACCTGATGGGGCAGTTGTCCCAGCTCGACGGCAACCTGCGCGCACTGCGTCCCGGCGAGGACTGGGGCGGGTCGGAGCGCATGGAGGGTGAACAGGGCCTCGGGCTCGGCGACGGCACCGGGGTGTTCCAGGACATCGCGGACCTCGACGCCCTCGCCGACCAGCTCGCGCAGTCCGGGCCGGGCTCGGAGCTCGACGACCTGGACCTCGACGCGCTGTCCCGGCAGCTCGGCGACGAGGCGGCGGTCGACGCGAAGACCCTGCAGCGCCTCGAGCAGGCGCTCCGGAACTCCGGGGCGATGCGTCGCGGTGCCGACGGGCAGCTCCGGCTCACCCCGAAGGCGATGCGGCAGCTCGGCAAGAGCCTGCTCAAGGACGTCGCCCAACGGATGTCCGGTCGCCAGGGCGCGCGGGACCTCCGTCGTTCGGGCGCCGCGGGCGAGCCCTCGGGGGCGTCGCGGCAGTGGGCGTTCGGCGACACCGAGCCGTGGGACATCCCCCGCACCATCACGAACGCCGTGGTGCGGACGGCGGCCAGCGGTCGACAGGGAGCCGGTGTGCGCCTGAGCATCGAGGACGTCGAGGTGCAGGAGACCGAGGCACGCACCCAGGCCTGCGTCGCGCTGCTCGTCGACACGTCGTTCTCGATGGCGATGGAGGACCGCTGGGTGCCGATGAAGCGCACCGCCCTGGCGCTGCACACCCTGGTGTCGACCCGGTTCCGCGGCGACGACCTGCAGCTCATCGCCTTCGGTCGCGAGGCCGAGGTGATGGACGTCGAACAGCTCGTCGGTCTCGACGCGATGTGGGACAAGGGCACGAACCTGCACCACGCCCTGCTGCTCGCCAACCGGCACTTCCGCAAGCACCCCACGGCCCAACCGGTGCTCCTCATCGTCACCGACGGCGAGCCGACGTCGCACCTCGAGCCGAACGGGCAGGTCTGGTTCGACTACCCGCCCGACCCGGTGACGATCGCGCTGACCGTGCGAGAGCTCGAGAACGCCGGACGCCTCGGCGCCCAGACGACGTTCTTCCGGCTCGGCGAGGACCCGGGGCTCGCCCGGTTCGTCGACGCGATGGCGAAGCGGGTGGACGGCAGCGTCGTGGCGCCGGAGAACGACGACCTCGGGGTCGCCGTGGTCGGCTCGTACCTCGGCTCGCGTCGCGGGGCCGGCGGCGCGCTCCCCCGCGACGACTGGGGGCTCTGAAGCCAGCACGAGACGGACGGGAGGCCCGTGGCGAGACCGCCACGGGCCTCCAGTCCGTCTCTGGGTGCGTCTAGAACAGTGGCCAGGGCACGGCGGGGCCGTGACCGGGCGGCGGCGGGAAGATCCCGACGGCACGCAGGGCCGCGCAGCGCGCCCGGAGCGTGTCGATCTCCTCGTCCGTCAGGTGCTCGGCGAGCTCGTCGCCGAGACCGCCGCGCAGGGCTTCGGACACGCGGTCGAGGCCCTCGAGCTCGTCGGGCCCGAGCGGCTCCCCGATCCAGCCCCACAGGACCGTCCGGAGCTTGTGCTCGACGTGGAAGGTGAGCCCGTGGTCCACGCCGAAACGGTGGCCGTCGGGCATCGCGAGCACGTGCCCGCCCTTGCGGTCGGCGTTGTTCACGACGACGTCGAAGACGGCCATCCGGCGCAGGGCCTCGGAGTCCTCGTGCACGAGCGTCACGGGCTGGTCGTGTTCGTCGATGGCCTCGAGCACGGGCAGCCAGGGCGAACCGTCCGCCTCGGCGAGCTCGGGAGCCACCAGGTCGACGGCGTCCTGCTCGGGGTCGACGTCCTGCCAGCGCTGCAGCATGCCGGGGCCGAACGGACCATCGCCCATCCACGTGGGCGGGACGACACCCCAGCCGAACGCCTCGGAGACCAGGTGCGCGGCGATCTCGCGGCCGGCGAGCGTGCCGTCCGGGAAGTCCCACAGCGGACGCTCGCCCTCGATGGGCTTGTAGACGACGGTCGCACCGTCGAGTTCGGCGAGGAAGGTGGCGTTGGACGCCTCACGGATGCGCGCCCGGACGGACAGCGAGCCGTCGCTCATGCGTCGCCGGGCGGACGACCGGCGGCGACGACCTCGCGCGTGCGCTCGACGAAGGCCCGGGCGGTGCCGACCGGGATCTTCACCTGGAACAGCTCGGCCGGCTCGGGGATCTCGACGACGGCCTCGATCTCGATGCCGTCCTCGCTCTCCTCGGACACGATCTCGACCTCGTCGTCGATCGGGTACGCCTCGATGACGACCTGCGCGGTGGACGGGTCGAAGCCCAGGCTCAGGGCCCCGGCGCGGAACTCGGCTTCGACGGGCTGGTCGAGCGGCTCCGGGTCGCGGAGTTCGACGGGCACCGACGGCGGCACGCTGAAGCGGTTGTCGTCGACGGTCGCCACCTCGTCGAGGAGCTCGTCGATCTTGTCGGCGAGCACGGCGGTCTGCTCCTTCTCGAGCGCGACGCTGGTGACGCGCCGACCGGAGCGGGCCTGGATGTAGAAGGCGCGCTCACCCGGACGGCCGATGGTGCCGACGACGAGGCGGTCCGGCCAGTCGAAGCCGTGGACGATGGTGGGCATACCCGCATTGTAGGAGCGCTCGGCTCCGGCCGTTCAGGGTCCGGCAGGACCCGCGGGCGCGTCGGGCGCCGGACGCCCGGTGCCGGTGTGCGCATCGGGTTCCGGATGGCCCGCCCCGCCGCCGACCGCGGCGTCGCCGCTGGGTGCCGGGGCGGTGCGCAGCCAGGACAGGTCACCGGACTCGGTGTTCATCGCGACGACCTCGGGGCGGTGTTCGCCGTAGCGCACGACGGACACCGAGGCCGGGCCGACGCCGATGCGCTGGAACAGGTCCAGGTGCATGCCGAACGCGTCGGCGAGGACGCTCTTGATGATGTCGCCGTGGCTCACCGCGACCCAGACGGCACCGGGCCCGTGCTCCGCCTCGACCTCGGCGTCGATGCGCCGGACGGCTGCGACGGCCCGGGACTGCATCGTCTGCATGGACTCACCGCCGGGGAACACGACGGCGCTCGGGTTCGCCTGCACCGTGCGCCAGAGGGGCTCCTTCGCCAGGTCGGCGAGCTTCCGGCCCTGCCACTGCCCGTAGTCGGCTTCGGTGATGGCCCGCTCGATCAACGAGGCGGGCGGCCCGGCCGGTCGATCGGTCTGCCGGTCGGTCTGCCGGTCGGTCTGCCGGTCGAGGATCGCGCGGGCGGTCTGCCGGCAGCGCTCGAGCGGACTCGACACCACGGCGACGACGGGCACCGCGGCGATGCGCTCCGCGGTCCGCTCGGCCTGGGTGCGGCCGACGGCGTCGAGCCGCACGCCGGCGGTGCGTCCGGCCAGGACGCCGGTGGCGTTCGCGGTGGTGCGTCCGTGACGGACGAGGAGGACGGTCGCCATGGGCCCGATCCTAGGCGCGTGACGCGGTCGCCCTTGACTGGCTGCCCCGCGGACCGATCAGATGGGGGCATGGCCGGGCGGCATCGACTCGCACTCTTCGCCACGTCGACGGTGACCGGGTTCGGGATCGCGACGTGGATCACCCGGACGCCCGCGATCCGCGACGAGCTCGGGGCGTCGATCGAGGCGATGGGCCTGGTCCTGCTCGGGCTGTCGATCGGGTCGATGATCGGGATCCTCGGCGCCGGGGCGCTGGTGCGACGGACCGGCAACCGCCCGCTCATCCTGCTCGGGGGCGCGCTGCCCGTCGTCGGCATGGTGCTCGTTGCGCTGCTCGCCCCGGCGCAGGTCGCCGCCGGGGTCTGGGCCGGGCTGTTCCTGATCGGCTTCGGGGCGGGCGTCGCCGAGATCGGGCTGAACGTCGAGGCCGCCGCGGTCGAACGGCAGATCGGGCGACCGGTCGTGCCGGTGCTGCACGCCTGCTTCAGCCTGGGCAGCGTGGTCGGCGGGGTCGTCGGCATCGCCGTGACGGCGGTGCGGACCCCGGTCGGGGCGCACCTGCTCGTCGGTGCCGCGGTGATGGCCGCACTGGCGGGGTTCGCGGCGCTGAACCTGCGGCCGGTGCCCCGTGACACACCGGCCGATCCACCTGCCGATGCCCCCGGCGCCCGCCGGGGAGCCCGCCGCTCCGTCCTCACCGTGCAGCTCGCCATGATCGCCGTCATCACGCTGGCGATGGCCTTCGCCGAGGGTGCCGCGAGCGACTGGCTCCCGCTGCTGATGACCACCGACCACGACGCCCCCGAATCGGTCGGGTCCCTCGTGTTCACCGGGTTCGCCCTCGCCATGCTCATCGGTCGAGCGGCCGGCACCCCGCTCGTCGCCCGGTTCGGTCGCGCCCCGGTCGTCCGGGTCTGTGCCGCGGTCGGTGCCGTCGGGGTCCTGCTCGTCGTGCTGTCGCCGAGTCCGGTCGTCACCGCGGCGGCCGCCGGCGTGTGGGGGCTGGGCATCGCCCTCGGGTTCCCCCTGTCGATCTCCGCCGCGGGCGACCACCCCACCGACGGCGACCGCCGCGTGTCGGTGGTGGCCACGGCCGGGTACATCGCCTTCCTGGTGGGTCCGCCGCTGCTCGGGTTCGTCGGGGAGCGCCTCGGCCTGCAGACGGCGATGCTCGTGCCCCTCGTCCTGCTGGTCGCGGCGTTCCTCGTCGCCCCGGCGACGCGGGGACAGGACGCCGCACCCACGATCGAACCGGCGGAACCGGCGCGTCGGCCGTCCGGTCGGTAGCGTCTCGGGCATGCCGTTCTTCCGCGACGCTCCGCGCCCGACCACCCCGCCCACTCCGTCGAGGGTCCAGGCGGCCTGGTCCGACTCCGCCGGGCACCTCGCGACCCGGTGCCTGCAGCTCATCATCGTCGTGGTGGTCATCGCCGGCATCGTCTGGGCGAGCAACATCCTGAGCGTCGTCACGATCCCGGTGCTCCTCGCGCTCATCATCGCGTCGGCCATGCACCCCGTGGTGTCGTGGCTCCGCAAGCACCGGGTGCCGTCGGTGCTGGCCACCCTCGCGGTGCTCATCGGCGTCCTCGCGGTCCTGGGGCTGATCGGCTGGCTCATCGTCGTCGCGGTCGAGAACCAGTGGGCACAGCTGCAGAAGTCCGCCGTCGACGGGTTCCAGCAGCTGCAGGACTTCGCGAAGACCCTGCCGTTCTCGATCTCGGACAAGCAGATCGACGACGCCGTCGCGGGTGCCTCCGACTTCGTCACGAGCGCGCAGTTCGGCTCCGGTGCCCTCGCCGGCGCCTCGGCCACCGCGAACTTCCTGACCGGGCTCGTCCTGATGATCGTCGTGCTGTTCTTCTTCCTGAAGGACGGCCCGAGCATCTGGGAGTTCCTGCTCCGCCCCTTCACCGGTGAGCGCTACGCCCGTGCACGCCGCGTCGGCGACCGTGTGGTCTCGACCCTCGGCGGGTACGTCCGCGGTACGGCCACCGTCGCTGCCGTCGACGCGATCGGCATCGGTGTCAGCATCGCGATCGTCGGCGTCCCGCTCGCCCTGCCGCTGGCCGTCATCGTCTTCATCACGGCGTTCATCCCGATCGTCGGTGCCACCGCCGCCGGCATCCTCGCCGCCCTCGTCGCGCTCGTGGCCCTCGGCCCCGTGCAGGCGCTCATCGTGATCGGCATCGTGATCGTCGTGAACCAGCTCGAGGGCAACTTCCTGCAGCCGGTCCTGATGGGTCGCACCCTCAAGCTGCACGGCCTCGTCATCCTGATCGGGCTGACCGCCGGCACCGTCCTCGCCGGCATCACGGGCGCGATCATCTCCGTGCCGCTGATCGCCGCGGCCTGGGGCGCGATCCTCGTCTGGGACGGCCCGAACACGCCCGCCCGCCCGTGGCGGAAGAAGCGCAACGAGGACGTCACCGCGCACGAGCTGCCGCAGGGCTGACCCGCAGCGCCGCCCCAGCGGGCGCGTTGCGGACATCCACTTCGCGCAACGGGCCCGCACCCAGCAGGATGGAGGAGTGCTCGTCTCCATCGTCTACATGAGTCGCGCCGTCGTCCCCTTCGACGACGAGGCCCTGGCGGTGCTGCTCGCCGAGTCCCGGCTGCGGAACGAAGCGCTCGGGGTCTCCGGGCTCCTGCTCGCCAAGGGTGGCCGGTTCATGCAGCTGCTCGAGGGGCCGGCGTGGAGCGTCGACGACCGTTTCGCCGTCATCGCGAAGGACCCGCGCCACGGCGAGGTCAAGTCACTCGTGCGCGAGGACATCGAGCGCCGGCGGTTCGACGGCTGGTCGATGGCCTACCGGGCGCTCGACGACGCGGACGTCCGGTCCGAGGAGGGCTTCAGCCCGTTCCTCTCCGGCACGATGGACTTCCCGCGCTCGTTCGACCGGACCAGCGCGGCGTGGCTGCTGAAGTGGTTCCGCGACCGCGAGCTGCACGACCTCTGATCCGCCGGCGGTGGCGCCCCGTCGGCGGCGCTTCAGCCGGTGCCGAACGCGTCCTCGACGACGGCGAGCAGCCGGTCGCGGTGCTTCGGGTCCGCCGTCGCCGCGATCACCACGCGCCACATGGTCGCCACCGCGGGCATCAGGTCGGTGCGTCGCGTCCGGACGTCGGACACGAGCTGCACGCCCGTGAAGTACGGCACCACCGTCGAACCGAGCTGTTCCGCGGTCAGGTCGGTGCGGAGTTCCCCGCTCGCGACGGCCAATCGGAACACGTCGACGATCCCGCCGATCCACTGCTCGTAGAAGCTCAGCGTCGCGGTCTGGAACTCGCCGCGCTCCAGCGACAACCGGATCCCCGCCCGCACGATCGGGTCGGTCCGGAGCAGGTCGGCGATGCCGTGCGACGCCCCGATCAGCGCGGCGACCGGCGAGCTGTCGGTGTGGCTGACGACGTCGAAGGTGCGGGCGTTCTGCTCGCCGATGACGCCGAGCGCCAGGGCGAGCTTCGTCGGGAAGTGGAAGTGGAGCGTGCCCTGCGAGACGCCCGCCGTGCGGGCGATGCCCGCGATCGTCGCGCCGGCGAAGCCGACGCGGTCGAACTCCTCCGCCGCGGCCACCAGGATCTGCTCACGTCGTTCCACGGGACCAGTCTCACAGTCTGGAGGCACGGTGCCAGCTGGCACCGCGCCTCTCCCCACCGGCACGGCCGGTCGGCCGCTGGCGCGACGACCCGGAACCGGCGGCGTGGGCCCAGTCCGAGGGGTGGTGCGTCTCAGGCCGCGTGCCGGCAGTCCGAGGTGTGGTGCGGCTCAGGCCGCGTGCCGGCCGAGCGTGATGCGCTCCTCGGGCAGGTCCTGCAGGTCGCGCCCACGGAACCAGCGGAGCAGCCAGTCGGCGGGCGTACCCGCCACCCCGGTCGGCAGACCGGTGCGGTCGCTGAGGAAGGTGCTGAAGCCGGGCTCGTCACGGAGCTCGTCCCCGGTCGGGCTGCCGAACGCCATCGCCCAGCCGTCGAACCGACGCGTGCTGATGGACTCACGCGACAGCGACTTCACGCCGGTGTGCCGCGGGTCGCGCTCGATCGCGGCGAAGCGGTCCTCGACGCTCCAGACCGGACCCTCGAGCACCTGCATGAAGCGACCGCCCTTGGCGAGCAGGAGCCCGGAGACGCCGAGCGCGTGGTTGCGGAGCCGCGCCTCACGCAGCATGGCGACCAACTGGTCGTCGGTGAGGTCGTCGACGGCGACGGACATGTAGACGAGGGAGGTGAGGGAAGTCATCCCCTGCAGTCTGGGTCGTGGTCGGCGGCACGGTCAACGCGTCGTCCGCACACCGCACCGGACGGTGCGGCATGCGGACGACGGGCGGATCCGAAGGCCGTCGATCAGGTGAGGGCGAGCAGGTTGTTGACCTGCTCGTTGACCCCGGTCAGCGTCGAGATCGGCTTGCCGTTCGCGTAGACGTCATCGAAGGCGGGCTGCAGCAGGGCCTGCACGTCGGCGGGGTTCTTCGTGACCGGGAACAGGAACGTGGTGTCCTCCTCGACCTGCCGGGTGAACGCCGAGACGTCCAGGCCGCGCTTCCGGAACGACGCCACCGCGGCCTCGGTGCCCGCGGGACGAGCGGGGAACACGATCCCGCGCTCACCGACGATCCGCTGCGCCTCGTCGCTGCCCAGGAACGCCACCCACTTCGCCGCGGCCTCGGGGTCCTTCGCCTGCTTCGTGATCGAGTCGCCGAGTCCGTTGAACATCGAGGCACGGTGACCTGATGGCCCGATCGGGGTCGGGGCGACCGCGACGTCGAGGCCCTCCATGCCGAGGTACGACCCGATCATCCACGAGCCGTTGAACGACAGCGCGCACTTGCCGGCGCCGAGCTGGACCTCGGGCCCGGTCGTGGTGGAGAACACCCCGTACTTCGCCATGTAGCCCTTCTCCGCCAGCCGGTAGTACCAGGCGAGGGTGTCCTGCACGACCCGCTCGTCGTAGCGGAACCTGTCACCCCAGGGGTTCTCGTTCGTGTAGAACCAGTCGACCGATCCGGTGAACGGTGACCACTGGGTCTGGCCGAATCCGTCACCGCCCGAGCCGTTCGACGAGATGCCGTAGACGGCGACGTCGTCCTTGTCGAAGCCGTCCTCGTCGCCGCGGCGGCCCTTCGAGTCGACGGTCAGCCGCGCGAGCATCCGTTCGAACGTGCCGCCGTCGTCCGGGTTCCACTCGAGCGACCCGAGCTCCTCGGCGGAGACCCCGGCCGTCGCCATCGCCTTCTTGTCGTAGAACATCGCGACGGTGTCCCAATCCTTCGGGGAGCCGTAGCGGTGGCCGTCCTGGCCCTTCCACAGTTCGGCGAGCCCGGACTGGTAGTCGTCGTCACGGATGCCCTTCGTGGCGTAGAGTTCGTCGAGCCCGTAGAGCACGTCGAGGTCGGCGTACTGCGGGAACTTCGTCAGGTGGTCGGTGAAGACGTCTGGCGCGGTGCCGGCGATGAAGCCGGCGGTGAGCTTGGTCCAGTAGTCGTTCCACCCGAGCTGGGTGATCTTCACGGTGATGTCCGGGTTCGCGCGGTGGAACGCGTCGGCGACGGCCTGGTACGCGGGCTGCTGGTTCGCGTCCCAGAGCCAGTAGCTCACGGTGCGCGCACCCGACCGGTTCGTCGTGCGGCGACCGGGCGACGAGCAGGCGGCGAGCGCGCCGAGGGCCAGGGCGGAGGCACCGCCGGCGAAGAGCGTGCGGCGGGTCAGTTGGTTCGTCATGGTGTTCGTCCTGTCCGACAGCCGGGTCACTTGATCCCGGAGAAGCCGATGGAGTTGACGATCCGCTTGGCGAAGACGCCGAACAGCAGGATCATCGGGAGCGCCGCCACCAGGGTCGCGGCCATCAGCCCGGCCCAGTCGGTGCCGGACTGCGGGGTCTGCGACTTGAAGACGCCGAGCGCGACGGTCAGCACCCGCGAGCTGTCGGTGTACGAGACCATGAGCGGCCAGAAGTAGTCGTTCCAGCTCGTGATGTACGTCAGTACGGCGAGCGTGGCGATCGGTGCCGCCGCCATCGGGATGACGAGCCGGAAGAACACGCGGACCTTGCCGGCGCCGTCGATGAGCGCCGCCTCTTCGACCTCCTTCGAGATGCCGAGGAAGAACTGGCGCAGGAAGAACACCGCGAACGGGGTCATGAACATCGTCGGCAGGGCGATGCCGAGCAGGTTGTCGACGAGCCCCAGCTGCTTGATGAGGGTGAAGTTCGGCAGCAGCGTGAAGATCGCCGGGACCATCAGCCCGGCGAGGAACACCCCGAACACCCTGTCGCGACCGGGCCAGCGCAGCCGGGCGAAGGCGTAGGCGGCCGCCGCTGAGAAGAACACCTGGCCGACCGTGACGAGCGTCGAGACCAGGATCGAGTTGAGCAGGTACCGCCAGAAGTTCAGCGCGGCGCCGGAGCCGCCCTGGGCCAACGCCTCTTCGGTGGACTGCAGGCCGAAGACCCGCTCGAACCCGCCCAGGCTGAACCCGACGGGCAGCAGCGAGGTGGGGTCGGAGTTGATCGCGGTGTTCGACGACAGCGCGGTGCGCAGGATCCAGTAGAACGGGAACAGGGTGACGACGATGACGAGGATCATCGCGACCCAGGCGAGCACCCGGCCGAGTGACGGGCGACGACGGTGGCCGGCGCCCATCCGCGGCGGGCGGGACGTGGTGACGGAACGGGTGAGTGTCGTGGTCATGGCGCTTCCGTTCAGTCCAGGTCCGACTCACCCGAGCGGGTGAGGCGGTACTGGATGATCGTGATGATGCTGAGGACGATGAGGAGCGCGACCGAGACCGCGGACGCGTAGCCGAACTGGAACCGGCCGAACGCCAGGTTGTAGATGTAGTTCTGCACGACGTTCGTGGCGTTCGCGGGGCCGCCCTGCGTGGTGACGGCGACGGTGTCGAACACCTGGAACGACCCGATCACCGTGATGATCAGCACCAGGGACAGGATCGGGCGGAGCAGCGGCACCGTGATGCGCCAGAACATCTTCCACTCGCTCGCACCGTCGATGCGTCCGGCCTCGTACACGGTCTCGGGCAGCGACTGCAGGCCGGCGAAGATGAGCAACGCCGTGTAGCCGACGTGCCGCCAGACGTTGATGAGCGCGATCGAGGGAATACCCCAGACGTCGCTCTGCAGGAACGGGATGCGGTCGAGCCCGAGTGCGGCGAGCATCTCGTTGCCGATGCCGAGCTGGGTGTCGAGGATCCAGAGCCAGACGAGGGCGGCGACGACGTTCGACACCAGGTACGGCGCGAGCACGATGCCGCGCACGAAGGTCGACTTGGTCAGGCGGTGCATCATCACGGCGATGAACAGCGCGACGACGGTCTGGATGACGATGTTGATGAGCACGTACTCGACGGTCACCACCATCGAGTGCCAGAAGATCGAGTCCTGCACCAGGCGGGCGTAGTTCTGCAGGCCGGTGAACTCGGGCTCGGTGAGCAGGTTGTACGAGGTGAAGCTCAGGTAGATGCCCCGCACGGTCGGCCAGGCGAGGAACACCGCGAACCCGACGGCCGCCGGGGCGATGAAGACGAGCGCGAGCCACAGGTCGTTCCTGGGGCGGCGCCGTGGTGCGGTGGTGCGGGCACGGGCGAGGTCGGCGGACCGACTCCTCCGTCTCGTGCTGGCGGTCGTCAAGGGTGACGACACAGGGCTCTCGGTTGCCATCGCGACTCCTTCGTCTGCGGTGGACTGACGTGCAGCAGTCCGTGAGCCGGGAATCTACACGTGGGGACCACCGCTGGCAAGAGTCGCTTTTCGGGCTGTGGACCGGGGTTGTCACGTGTAGACACCGTGTGTCAGGATGGCGCTCGATCGCATCGGAGCGACCCGCTCGGCGACGCATCCCACACCCTGGAAAGGTCACTGATGATCTCTGTCGGAATGGTCGGCGCGGGCCAGTTCGCCCCCCAGTTCGCCAAGCTGTTCAAGCTCCACCCCGACGTCGACCGGGTCTACGTCACGGACCTCGTCGGCGAGCGCGCGTCCGAGCTCGTCGAGACGCAGCACCTCGACGGCACGTTCCCGGACTTCGACGCCGTCCTCGCCTCGGACGTGGACGCCGTCGCGATCTTCACGCAGCGCTGGACCCACGGTCCGCTCGTGGTCGAGGCCCTGCGCGCCGGCAAGCACGTGTACTCCGCCGTGCCGATGGCGATCTCCGTCGACGAGATCCGCGACATCATCCAGGCGGTCCGCGAGACCGGCCTGACCTACATGATGGGCGAGACGAGCTACTACAACCCCGCGACGGTGTTCGCCCGCAAGCAGGTCGCCGCCGGCGCCTTCGGCCGGGTGTTCTACGCCGAGGGCGACTACGTGCACGACATGGACCTCGGCTTCTACGCCGCGTACCAGTACAGCGGCGGCGACGAGTGGAAGCGCACCGCCAGCTACCCGCCCATGCTCTACCCGACGCACTCGGTCGGTGGGGTCCTCGGCGCGATCCCCGGGCACGCGGTCAGCGTCAGCTGCATCGGCGTCAAGGACGACCGCGGCGACGGCGTCTTCGACAAGGACGTCAGCCAGTTCGACAACGACTTCTCGAACGCCACCGCCCTGTTCGAGCTCGACAACGGCGGGATCATGCGCATCAACGAGATGCGTCGGGTCGGCTACCCGTCGCACATCCGTGAGTCGCGCTTCCGCTACTTCGGCACCGAGGCTAGCTTCGAGCAGCTCGCGAAGACCAGCGTCTGGCAGGACAAGGAGGACTCGTACGACATCAGCGACAAGATCGACACGCAGGCGACGATGTCCCTCGACGACCCGCGCCTGGCCGACGTCGACCCGTCCCTGCGCGACGCGTTCGTCTCCGGCTACGCCGAGGTGCACGACACCGACCGTCTGCCCGCCGAGTACGACGGTGTGCCGACCGGACACGAGGGCAGCCACCAGTTCCTCGCCGACGACTTCGTCCGCGCCGTCGTCGACCGCACCCTGCCGCCGGTGAACGCCTGGACCGCCGCGCGCTTCACCCTGCCGGGCATCATCGCCCACCAGTCCGCGCTGCAGGGCGGCGCCCGCCTCGAGGTGCCGGACTTCGGCGACGCCCCGGAGACGGCAGGCAGCACGTCGTCGGCTACGATCGCGTCCGAGTAACACGTGTCGTTCGGGTGCCGGTCCCTCGCGGGCCGGCACCCGAACGACGCTCCCGGACCCGACGAAGGTGGCTGCCGTGACCGTCCCGACGAATCCCAGGGCGGTCACCCGTGCGGACGTCGCCCGCTACGCCGGGGTCAGCACCTCCGTCGTCAGCTACGTCGTGCACGACGGCCCCCGCCCCGTCGCCGCCGCCACCGCCGCCCGGGTGCGCGAGGCCATCCGCGTCCTCGGCTACCGCCCGAACGCGAGCGCCCAGGCCCTGCGCACCGGCTCGTCGAAGATGCTCGGCCTGATCGTGCCCGAACTCGACAACCCGTTCTGGTCCGAGCTCGCCGTCGCGGTCACCCACGCGGCCGCTGCACGCGGCTACGACGTCCTGCTCGCCAACAGCGACGGCGACGCCGCCCAGGAACGCGAACGGCTCCGCAGCCTGTCCGCCCGCCAGGTCGACGGCATCATCGTGACGAGCATCATGACCCACCCGGACCTGTCGACCGTCACCGACCCCGGCCTGCCGATGGTCCTGCTCAACACGTTCTTCGAGGTCCCCGAGTACGCCAGCATCGGTGTCGACGCCCTGCGCGGCGCTCTCGACGGCACGCAGCACCTGGTCGAGCACGGCTACCGCTCGATCGGTCTCGTGATGGGGCACACCGGCTCGATGGAACTCCGCGAGCAGGGCTGGATGCGTGCCCTGCGCCAGGCCGGCCTGCCCGACGGTCCCATCGTCCGCACCGACTTCACCCGCCGCGGGGGCTACGAAGCCGGCCTCCGGATGTTCGCGGACGAGACCGGACCCCGAGCCGTCTTCGTCAGCTCCGACATGCAGGCGATCGGCGTGATGCGCGCACTCTGGGAACTCGGGCTCCGCGTCCCCGAGGACGTCGCGATCGTGTCGTTCGACGGCGCGGCCGAGGCCGACTACACCAACCCGCAGCTCACCACGGTCCGGCAGCCGATCGAGACGATGGCGGTCGCCGCGGTCGACCGCGTGCTCGGCCTCGACGCCGACAACCAGTGGCACCGCGACCTGGTCCCCGCCGAGTTGGTCCTCGGCGCGAGTTGCGGGTGCGACGTGCGTCGCTGATGCACCCACCGACGGCCTGGAGGCGCGGGGCGGGGCCGCCACGGGCCTCCTGGCCGTCAGGTGGTCGCGTTCAGGACGTGCGCTCCATGACGGCGTCCAGGCGCGCGGTCGGGATGCGCTGCTGCGCACCCACCGTCACGGCGGCGGCCTCGACCGCGTCGCCGGTCTCGGCGTCGACGAAGCGCAGGTCCGACGCCCGATCGGACGGGCGGTGCCGGTCGGCCCAGCCGCCGAGGGCGAGCAGCACGAGCGACAGGTCCCGGCCCGCCTCGGTCAGGACGTACTCCTCGCGGGCGCGCGCCCCCTCGGGCTTGTAGGTCGTGCGTTCGAGCACTCCCCCGTCGACGAGTGAGGCCAGCCTCGCGGTCAGGACCTCGCGCGGGACGCCGAGGCTCTGCTGGAACTGACTGAAGCGGGTCGAGCCACCGAGGGCGTCGCGGACGATCATGAGCGTCCACTTCTCGCCGAGGACGTCGAGGGAGCGTGCGATGGGGCAGCGCTCGTCGCCGCCGAGGATGCCGAGCATGTGGCCATCCTATCTGGGTTCGATTTCCGGACACAACGTGCTAGGTTCGGCTTCCGTACTCAACATCCCGCATCCCTGCACGACTGGAGCACCCCATGACCGACCTCACCAACGCCGTCGTCCTCGTCACCGGAGCGAACGGCGGCCTCGGCGCCGCGTTCGTCCGCCAGGCCCTGGAGCGTGGCGCCACCAAGGTCTACGCGACCGCTCGCAACCCGCGCGCCTGGGACGACGAGCGCATCGTCCCGCTCGCCCTCGACGTCACGAGTCAGGAGAGCGTCGACGCCGCATCCCGTGCCGCGGCCGACGTGACCGTCGTGGTGAACAACGCCGGCATCGGCGGCATGGCGCCACTGCTCGAGACCTCGGTCGCCGAGGTGGAGCGCCTCTTCGCGACGAACGTCTTCGGGGCGCTCCGTGTCGCGAAGGCCTTCGCCCCGACGATCGCCGGTGGCGCACTGGTCGACGTCCACTCGGTGCTCAGTTGGATCGCGCTCGGTGGCGCCTACTCGGCGTCGAAGGCGGCCTTCTGGTCCATCACCAACTCCTTGCGCCTCGAGCTCGTACCGCAGGGCACCCAGGTCGTCGGCGCGCACCTCGGCTACACCGACACCGGGATGACGGAAGGACTGGACGTCGAGAAGTCCGACCCCGCGGACATCGTCCGATCGATCTGGGACGCCGTCGAGGCCGGCGAGCACGAGGTCCTCGCCGACCAGGTCAGCCGTGACGTCCGTGCCGGACTGAGCGCCCCGCTCGCCGCGCTCTACCCGACGCTCGCCGGCGCCTGAGGCCTGTTCCCGTTCGGGCTGTGACGGTCCTGGTTCGCGAACACCCGGGTTCGTGAACCAGGACCGTCAGCTACCCCGGCAACCTCCCGCTCATCACCGGTACGCTGACCCGATGACGGCAGGGGAAGCGTTCGGTCAGCGGCGCAGCGGGTGGTCATCGGCAGGGCGCACTGCGGTCTTCTGGGCGACGGCAGCGCTCGGGACGTTCGCTGGCTTCGCCACGTGGTTCTGGCTGTACCTGGCGTCCGACGTCGACAACCGACGTTCAGCTGACGACTTCTCGCACCCGAACGAGGGCGCGCTGTCCCTCGGTCTCCCGGTGGTGGTGGTCGCGCATGTGATCGGTTTCTGCGTCCTGCTGCTGACCGCCCGGAGGGCACGTCGCGACCGCCGGTCGGCATCGTGGTTCGCCGCGGTCGCACTGATCATGAGCTCGCTGGTCGGGATGATGGCACTGATGCCCCTGACCGACGGCCACCTCCTGATGCCGTACCCGCTCCCGTTCGTGCCGTGAGTGCGGCGGGTCAACCGGCTGCGCCGCGGTCGGTGATCCGACGGTTCGTGGCGGTGATGGCGGCGCGCTCGTCGTCGGACAGGCCACCGGCGTGGAGGATACGGCCCAGCACCTCGCTCTTGCGCTCGATGTAGTCGTCGATGTCCTCGGCCTCGGAAGCCGCCCGGCGCTTCACGGCGGCGTACTCGTCGCGGAGCGCCGGATCGGCACGCAACACGTCGCGGACGGTCAGGTGGTTCCGCAGCGCGAGCGATCCCACGGTGATCACGTAGGTGTTGGTCGGTGCGAAGCGCTCGGGCGTGCGGAACGCCTGCCGCCCCGGAACGCCCAGTTCGCCACGCGACTCGAAACCGATCATGGCCATCGCTGCCACCGCAGCGGGCACGTCAGCTGCATCCACCACGATGTCGACGTCGAGCACGGGCTTCGCCGCCAAGCCAGGCACGGACGTGCTGCCCACGTGCTCGATGCTGCGGAACGGCACGGCGGCGTCGTCGAGCGCGGCGGCGTACGCATCGTGCAGCTGCCGGAACCGCTCGGGCCAGGACGTCTGGTACTCGACGACCTCGATCACGGGGCCGACGTCGGCGCGAGGAGCTGGAACATGACGTGGTCGCGCCAGACCCCGTCGATCTTGATGTACTCCGGCGCGAAGCCGTACCGGGTGAAGCCCGCCGACTCGAGCGCGCGCTGCGAGCCGACGTTCTCGGGCAGGGTCTCGGCCTGCACGCGGTGCAGCCGGAGCACGTCGAACGCGTGATCGGCCGCCGCGCGGACCGCACGGGACGCGTGGCCTTGTCGGGTGCGGTCGGCGCGGATCCAGTACCCCATCGCGCACGACTGCAGGGCGCCGCGGACGACGCCGCTCAGCGTGATGCGGCCGAGGAGCTCCCCGTCGGTCGACTCGATGACGAACGGCACCGCGTTGCCGGCCCGCTGCGCGGCGAGGGCCTGCGTGATGACGTCCCGCTGGCCGGACTCCGTGTAGTACGACGGCGCTCGGGCCGGTTCCCACGGTCGTAGGTGGTCAGCGTTCTCGGTGATGACCGCAGCCAGGACGGCCGCGTCGTCGAGGCGGAGTGGGCGCAACCGTGTGTCCATCGCGGAGGGTGTGGGATTCGAACCCACGAGACATCTCTGCCCACCTGTTTTCAAGACAGGCTCCATCGGCCGCTCGGACAACCCTCCAGTGACGCGACCACGTGGCGAGACGTGATCGCGTCCCGGGAAGTCTACCCGGGCCTCCAGGCTGGGGTGCGCGCGAGCGCGGACTAGCGGGGCAGGGAGTCGAGCGCCGCTGCCAGGCCGTCGTCGGTGATGCCGCCGGTGAGCTCGTTGCCGGCGTCGACGACGTCGTCGGGCGCCTGGCCCATGACGACGCCGCGACCGGAGGTCGAGGCCCAGCGGAGCATGTCGATGTCGTTGCGACCGTCGCCCGCGGCGAAGACGCGGGAACGCGGGATGTCGAGCCACTCGCGGACGCGCTCCATCGCGGTGGCCTTCGTCACGCCCTCCGGCGCGATGTCGAGCCACGACGTCCAGCCGACGGAGTAGGAGACCTTGTGCAAGCCCATCTGCTCGACGATCTGCAGGAAGTCCTCGGTGTCGTGGCCGGGCGAGATGACGACGACGCGGGTGGCCTCGACGCCGAGCAGCTGCTCGAACGGCACGTGCTCGCCCTCGACGGTCATGGTGTCGTCGGGGAAGTTGCCGGACAGCAGGAAGTGACCGGTCTCGTCCTCGACCCCGAAGGCGGCGTTCTCGAGCGCGCCGTGGATGGTCTGCAGCACCTCGGACGGGTCGAACCGCTCGACGTGTTCGCGCACGTAGGAGCCGTCGGCGCGGCGGGCCAGGATGAGCGCTCCGTTGGCGCAGACCAGGTACTTCGGCCGGATGCCAAGGGTCTCGAGCAGGGGCACGGTCATGCCCTCGCTGCGGCCGGTCGAGAGCATGACCTCGTGCCCGGCGGCCTCGGCATCGCGCACGGCGGCGACCACCGCTTCGGTGATGACACCGTCCTCGCGCATGGTGGTGCCGTCGATGTCGAGCGCGACGAGCCAGCGCTTGGTGCGGGCGGGCGCGTCGGTGCCCGCGCCCTGTCGGGTGCCGTCCACGAAGCGTCCCTGGGTGCTCATCGGGGCTCGATCACCTCGACGCCACCGAGGTAGGGGCGCAGGACCTCGGGCACGACGACGGAGCCGTCGGCCTGCTGGTGCGTCTCGAGGATCGCGACGATCCAGCGGGTGGTGGCGAGGGTGCCGTTCAGGGTGGCGACCGGGGCGGTCTTGCCGCTCTCGGTGCGGTACCGGATGTCGAGGCGGCGTGCCTGGAACGTCGTGCAGTTCGACGTCGAGGTGAGCTCGCGGAACGTGCCCTGGGTCGGGACCCAGGCCTCGATGTCGTACTTCTTCGCCGCGCTCGTGCCGAGGTCGCCGGCGGCGACGTCGATCACGCGGTAGTGCAGCCCGAGGTCCTGGAGCATCTGCTCCTGGTGCGCGACGAGCCGCTCGTGCTCGGCCTCGGCCTGGTCCGGGTGGACGTAGGCGAACATCTCGAGCTTGTTGAACTGGTGGACGCGGAGGATGCCGCGGTTGTCCTTGCCCGCCGAACCGGCCTCGCGCCGGTAACAGGTCGACCAGCCGGCGTAGCGGTGGGCCTGTCCTTCCTCGAGCGGCAGGATCTCGTCGGCGTGGAACCCGGCGAGGGCGACCTCGCTCGTACCGGTCAGGTACAGGTCGTCGGCTTCGAGCCGGTAGACCTCGGCCGCGTGCTCGCCGAGGAACCCGGTGCCGGCCATCGTCTCGGGGCGGACGAGCGTCGGGGTGATGAGCGGCTCGAAGCCGGCGGCGATCGCACGGTCGAGGCCGAGCGACATCAGCGCGATCTCGAGCCGGGCGCCCATGCCGCGCAGGAAGTAGAAGCGCGAGCCGGAGACCTTCACGCCGCGCGGGATGTCGATGATGCCGAGGTGCTCGCCGAGGTCGGCGTGGTCCTTCGGCTCGAAGTCGAACTCGGGCTTGGTGCCGACGGTGCGGAGCGTGACGAAGTCGTCCTCGCCGCCCTCGGGCACCCCGGGGAGCACGACGTTCGGGATGCCGCGGACGACGGTGTCGAAGGTGTCCTCGGCCGCGGTGACGGTGGCCTGCGCCTCCTTCACCTTGGCGGAGAGGGCCTGGGCCTGCTGCACCAGCGCGGCCTTCTCGTCCTTCGGGGCCTTGGCGACGGTCTTGCCGAACGCGTTCTGCTCGGCGCGGAGCGACTCGAACGAGGTGATCGCACTGCGGCGGGCGGAATCGGCGGCGACGGCTTCGTCGACGACGGCCACGGAGGCACCACGCGCCTGCTGTGAAGCCTTGATGACGTCCGGGTTGTCGCGAAGCAGCTGTGGATCGATCACCGCCCCATCCTAGACGGGGCAACCGCACGCAGCCTCGATCGGTAGCGTGGGCGTATGTCGACCCCTTCGGAGACCGCGCCCGCGGATCAGGACGCCCTCCCCACCGAGCAGCGGACGGCCGCGGTGGTCTACAACCCGGTCAAGGTCCACCTGCCGACCCTCAAGCGCACGGTCCAGGAACACCAGGAACAGGCCGGTTGGGCCGAGACCCTGTGGTTCGAGACCTCGGAAGAAGACCCGGGCGGCGGCATGGCCCGCGCTGCGATCGAGGCCGGTGCCGACGTCGTCGCGGCGGCCGGCGGTGACGGCACGGTCCGTGCGGTCGCCGAGGTCGTGCACGAGGCCGGTTCGACCCTGGCGCTGCTGCCGAGCGGCACCGGCAACCTGCTCGCGCGCAACATGAAGCTCCCCCTCGACGACCTTGCCGCGAGCGTCCGGACGATCTTCCACGGCGACGACCGCAGGATCGACTTCGGCATGCTGAAGATCGAGCGACCCGGCGGCGAGCGCGAGCGCTTCGGCTTCCTGGTGATGGCGGGTCTCGGGCTCGACGCGCGGATGCTCGTGAACACCCGCCCCGAGCTGAAGAAGAAGGTCGGCTGGCTCGCCTACGTCGACTCGCTGTTCCGCTCGGTGCGCGACGCCGATGCGTTCGAGTTCCGCTACCAGCTCGACGACGACGGCAACCACTCGCTCCGGGCGCACTCCCTGATCGTCGGCAACTGCGGGATGCTGCAGGCCGGTGCGATCCTGCTGCCCGACGCCGAGATCGACGACGGTGTGTTCGACATCGCCGTGATGCGTCCCCGCGGGTTCTTCGGCTGGGTGCGGATCGGAGCCCGGGTGTTCTGGGAGAACGGGATCCTGCGGGCGTTCCGCCGGTCGAACCTGTCCAAGACCGCCGTCGGCAAGAAGATCGTCTCGAAGTCGCGCGAGGAACGACCCCTGCGCTACCTGCGCGGGCAGGAGTTCACGGCGCGGCTCGAGCGGCCCGACGAGTTCGAGATCGACGGCGACCCGGTGGGCGAGGTCATCGCCTTCCGGTCGCGCATCGACCCGATGGGGCTGTCCGTGCGGGTGCCCGACCCGGCGGACGACCGCCACGGCTCGCGCCAGGTGCCCTGAGCTGAGCCGGGGGCGGTTCCGCCGCTACCGAGCCCCGGGCTCGCCGGACACGATCGCGCGCAGCCAGTCGCGCGCCTCGACGAACGCGGCGTCCGAGTAGCGCGCAGGCACCTCGGGGCGGGCTCCGTCGGCGCGCGGGTACGACCCGAGGAACGTCACGCGCGGGCTGAACCGGCGCAGGCCGAGCAGCGCGTCCGCGACGCGCTCGTCGCGCACGTGCCCGTCGAGGTCGATGACGAACCGGTAGCGACCGAGCTCGTCACCGATCGGCCGTGACGACAGCAGCCCCATGTTGATGCCCCGCGTCGCGAACTGCTCGAGCATGTCGACCAGGGCGCCGGGGTGGTCGGCGGGCAGCTCGACGATGACGCTCGTCTTGTCGGCACCGGTGGGCTCGGGCAGGGCGAGGGTCTTCGACACGAGCACGAACCGGGTGACCGCCGAGGCGTTGTCGCCGATGGACGACGCGAGCACGACGACGTCGTGGTGGTCGGTGATGCCGGGCGGTGCGACGGCGGCGTCCGCCGTGGGGTCCGCCTCGAGCAGGGCGAGCGCCGCGGCGACGTTCGACGACGCCGGGATGTGGCCGTGGCCGGGCAGGTTGGCCTCGAGCCAGTTGTGGGTCTGCGCGTAGGCGACCGGGTGTGCGTTCACGGTGCGGACGTCGGCGAGCGTGGTGCCGGGCCGGGCGACGAGCACGAAGTCGACGGGGACCAGGTACTCCCCCACGATCCGCACGCCGGGGATCCGGGCCAGCGCGTCCTGCGTGGCGCTGACCCCGCCGTCGACGCTGTTCTCGATCGCGATGACGGCCCCGATCGACCGGCCGGACACGACGTCGTCCAGGGCCTCACCGACGTTGTTGACGCTCCGCCAGGGCTTGCCGGCGGCGGCCTCGACGAGTTTCAGGGCCGCCTCGGTGAAGGTGCCGGCGGGTCCGAGGTAGGAGTACGTGTCGGACGGCGCGGCGGGGTCGGTCATGCGGCGAGCCTATTGCAGGGACGCGACGGTCAGGCGGCCTCAGTCCGTGGCCGCACCCGTCAGCCGCTGCTCGCAGATCGCGGTGTCGTCGTCCTCGCGCGGGTACGTCAGCGCCGCGAACCGCCCCTCGGGGTCGAGGCGGGTCAGGAGCGACGCGGCGATGCCGTCGAGCTGCGCGACCTGCTCGTCGGAGAGCGCGTCGATCACCACCCGGCGGGCGGTGCGGACGTGGTCCGGAGCGGCCTCGACGATGGTGGTGTACCCGGCGTCGGTCAGGCGGACGTCGGTGGCCCGGCGGTCGGAGGTCGACGGGCACCGGGTCACGAGCCCGCGCTTCTCGAGGCGGGACACCACGTGCGACAGCCGCGGCAACGAGGCGTTCGTGGCCGAGGCGAGCGCCGACATCCGCAGGGTCCGGGTGTCGGTCTCGGAGAGCATCGCGATGACCATGTAGTCGAAGTGCGTGAGGTCGGCGTCACGCTGCAGCTGCTGGTCGAGCGCGGCCGGCAGGAGTTCCATGACGGCGACGAGCTTCATCCACGCGCGTAGCTGCTCGCGGGTGAGCCACGGGGTCTCGTCGGTCATGAGCTGATCATACCGAAAGGTTGTCCCTTCAACCAGTGGTGCGCACCGCGGACGAACCAGCCGGACCCGCCGGATCGGACGAACCGCGAGTCCGACGCGACCGCACCACCCCGACCACGAGCACCACCACCACGACGACGAGCAGCGCCCCCTCGACGAGCAGCAGCCGCGTGCCGTAGTCGAACGGCAGCACGGTGGGGTTCTTCTGCCCGTGGTCCTTGGCCGCGATCTCCGGCAGGACCACCAGGGCGAGCACGCTGCCGAGGACGATCGCCGCCTGCACGACGACGAGCACCCAGGCCCGGAGCGAGCGTCCGGCCCGACGCAGCAGCAGCCCGGCACCGACCACGAACGGGGACAGGACCGCGTCGTGCAGCACCACCGCCGCGAGCAGCCACACCCCGAGCCCGCCGATGCGGTTCGGGGTGACGGACGTCACGAGCACGGACGCCCCGAACGCGATGACCAGCACGCCGATCACCACGAGCACGATCCGCGCGGCCTTCACCGGAGCACCTCGATCTTCTCGATCCACTTGGTCTGCAGCACACCGGGCCGCCCGGGAGCGATGATCCGCGCCGGGAACCCGTGGTCCAGGTCGAGCGTCGCACCGTTCAGCTCGAGGGCGATCAGCGTCGTCGGGTCCTCGGCGTACTCCGGTCCCATGTCCATGATCCGGTAGCCGCCGTGCCGCTCCAGGCTCGTCACCCGCACGTGGGACCCCTGCGGCGCCTGCACGGCGTCGAGCAGGTCGCGCATCCGCACGCCCTTCCAGCTCGCCATCTGGCTCCACCCCTCGACGCACGAGATCGGCAGGTCGACCTGCGCGGTGCCGAGCGCGACGAGTTCCGCCCGGACGAACGTCCGGCTCACGTCGTGGCCGACGACGGTGAGCGTCCAGTCGGCGGCGGTCGCGCTGGCGAGCACACCGGCCGCACGCGCGGTCCGGTTCACCGGCAGCCCGTTCGCCCCGATGCCCCGGCCGCGGGCGCCGAACACGTTGAACGGTTCCGCGAGCTTCGAGGACTGCCCCGCCGTGAGCGCGACGACACCGACGGTCGCCGCCGTCACACCGGCGAAGAACCCGCGTCGGGCGATGCGCTGGCGTCGTCCGGTGGCTGCGTCCGGCGTCGGCCTGGAGGCCCGGCTCGGCTCCGCCACGTCGGCCGTCGGCTGGGCGGGACTCGGCTCCTCGGACCCCTCGCGGGTCTCCGGGGCCGTGTCCGGTCCGGTCGGCCGGGACTCGGCGCCGCCGCCGGGGGCGGCGTCGACGCCGTCGATCCAACGGAACACGCGGCCCAGCAGGCCGGGGGCGGTGGACCCGGTGGTCTCGGCGACCGCAGCGTGCGGGGCGGACGCGGGATGCGCCTCCAGGCTGGGTGGGAGCAGTTCACTGCCGGACGCGGGGTCCGCGATGAACCGGCCGTGCACGTCGTAGGAGTCGCGCTTCCGCCAGTAGCGGGCGATGACCGGCAGCTTGGCGGCGATGTGGATGGCCAGCGACCCGATGATCACGTAGGCCATCGCGTTGTGCACCTGGCGGAACGGGAACGGCCACGGGTACCACTGGTACGTGTTGAGCAGGCCGGTGACGACCTGGATGATCGACGCGGACACGAGCACCGCGATCGACAGCCGCTCGAGCAGGTGCAGCACGCCACGCACCGGCGGCACCTGCACCAGGGCGGGCATGACGGTGTTGAGCTTGGCGAGCAACAGCGGGATGATCGCGATCCCGGTCGTGATGTGCAGGCCCTGCGTGAACTGGTACAGCTGCGTCGGACGGGTCGGGAACCGCATCCAGCCGAGCGGTTCCTGCAGCAGGTGGCTGTAGATCCCGGTGCCGAAGCAGATCAGGAACGCGATGCCGAGCAGCCGCCCGAGCACCACCGCCGAGCGGGCGTTGCGGTTGGGGGACGCCAGAGCTGCTCGTCCGTCGTGCAGCAGGCGCTGGAGGCCGGATAGCCTCGACGCACCATGAGCGACCGACTGCGTGCCCTCCGACCGTCCCTGGCCGACGGCACCGCCGCCCGGATCGGCACGGTGCTGGCCGTCGTGGGAGTACTCGCCCTGTCGGGCGTCATCGCCGTCGGCGTCACGCATCTGGGGTTCCTCCGATCGGGCCATCGTTCTGCATTCGTTGCGTGGACGCTGATCGCTTGGACCGTCTTCGTCATCGCCGTGCTCGGGGTGCGTTTCGTGCCCGTCCGGTGGATGACCACCGTGGTCATCGGCGGAGCGGTGGTGATCGGCATCGCCGCGCTGGTCGGCCCGCCGAACACGAGCACCGACTCCGCTCGGTACGCGTGGGACGGCATCGTCCAGCATGCCGGTGTCTCACCGTACGCGCACACCCCCCAGTCCGCGGCACTGTCCGGTCTGCGACCCGACTGGTTGTTCCCCGACAAGGTGGACGGCACGTGCGATCCGCTGAAGCCCCGGTTCCGCGGGCTCGGCGACGGCGCCGACGGGCACTGCACCGCGATCAACCGGCCGGACGTCACGACGATCTACCCGCCGATGGCGCAGCTGTGGTTCGCCGCGGTGCGGTTCTTCGTGCCCGCGACCGCGCAGTACCTGCCGTTCCAGGTCGCCGGACTGCTCGTGTCGCTCGGCGTGACCGTCGGACTCGTCCTGGTGCTCCGTCGGATCGGCCGTCCGACCTGGTGGGCGGCGCTCTGGGCCTGGTCGCCGCTCGTCGCCTCCGAGGCGGTCACCAACTCGCACGTCGACGTCGTCGGCGCCGCACTCGCCACGGCCGGTGTCGTGCTCGTCGCGTTCGGCCGGCCGATCTGGGGCGGCATCGCGCTCGGGGCCGCGACCGCGACGAAGCTCATCCCGGCGATCGTGTACCCGCCGTTGCTCGGCCGCGGGCGGGCCTGGTGGGCGATCCCGATCGGCATCGCGGTGTTCGGGTTGCTCTACGTGCCCTACGTGCTGACGACCGGGCTCGACGTGCTCGGGTACCTGCCCGGCTACCTGAGCGAGGAGGGCTACGAGGACGGCTCCCGGTTCGCACTGGTGTCGCTCGTGGTCACGGGCGACGCGGCGACCCTGGTGGTGGGGCTCCTGGTGCTGCTGGCGGCGTTCGTGGCCTGGCGGCTGTCCGACCCGGCGCGGCCGTGGTCGGGCGAGGTCCTGATGATCGGCGTGACGTTCCTCGCCGTGACGCCGCGCTACCCCTGGTACGCGCTGCTGCTCATCCCGTTCGTGGTGCTGTCCGGGCGCTGGGAGTGGCTGTCGATCGGCCTCGCCATCGCACTGCGCGGGGTGTGGCCGTCGGCGGACGCCTACCGGTGGTGGTTGCTCGCGGCCGTGGCGGTCATCGTGCTCGTCACGCTGCTGCGCACGGAGCGGTCGGAGTGGCGACGGTGGTGGGAACGGCTGTCGTTCCGGCGCGTGGAACACGTACGCTGACGACCATGGCACCCGCGATCCTGCTCGGCACGACCGGCTCCGTGGACCCGGCTCCCGCCGGGCTCGTCGACCGGTTCGGGCGTCGCGCCGTCGACCTGCGGGTGTCGCTGACCGAGCGCTGCAACCTGCGCTGCACGTACTGCATGCCCGCGGCCGGGCTGCCGTTCGCCCCCGACGAGGCCCTGATGACGGCGACCGAGATCGAGCGCCTGGTGCGGATCGGCTCGTCGCGGTTCGGCGTCCGCAAGGTCCGGTTCACCGGCGGCGAGCCGATGCTCCGGCACGACCTGGTCGACGTGATCGCCCGGTGCGCCGCGCTGCCCGACGCGCCGGAGCTGTCGCTCACCACGAACGCCATCGGCCTGGCCCACCGTGCCCAGGGCCTGTACGACGCCGGGCTGCGGCGCGTGAACGTGTCGCTCGACACCGTCGACCCCGACGTCTTCACCACCGTGACCCGCCGCCCGTTCCTCGACAAGGTCATCGCCGGGCTGTCGGCCGCGCACGACGCCGGACTCGACATCAAGGTGAACGCGGTGCTGCTGCGCGGCATCAACGACGAGGCCGCCCCGGAGCTCCTCCGCTGGTGCCTGGAGCGTGGCTACGAGCTGCGGTTCATCGAGCAGATGCCCCTCGACCCCGACCACGCCTGGGACCGCACCTCGATGATCACCGCCGCCGAGACCCGCGCGCTGCTGGCGACGTCGTTCGTGCTCACGCCCGACGACGCTCCGCGCGACGGTGCCCCGGCCGAGCGGTACCGCGTGCACGATGCGGTCACCGGGGAGCCGCTCGGCACCGTCGGGATCATCGCGAGCATCACCGAGTCGTTCTGCGCCGACTGCACCCGGACCCGGCTGACCGCCGACGGGCACGTGCGCAGCTGCCTGTTCTCCGACGAGGAGACCGACGTGCTCGGGCCGATGCGCTCCGGGGCCGACGACGACCACGTCGCCGAGCTCTGGCGGCTCGCGATGTGGGCGAAGCCGCGCGACCACGGTGACGACAGCGACGAGCTCGTGCACCCGACGCGTGGCATGAGTGCGATCGGCGGCTGAGGCATGACCACGATCCGGTTCTTCGCCGCTGCCCGGGCCGCCGTGGGTGTCGACTCGATGACGACCACGGCCGACACGATCGACCAGGCGGTGCGCGAGGTCGTGCCCGCGGACCCCGAGCGCTGGACGGCCCTGCAGGAGCGTTGCTCGTACCTGGTCGACGGCGTGACGACGCGTGACCGGGCGACTGCGCTCCACGGTGTCGAGGTCGTCGACGTCATGCCGCCCTTCGCCGGGGGCTGAGCGGCGCCCGTTCCTTCCCAGAACGCCCGCGATACCAGGCGTTTTCGGGCATACCGTGTCGGAACTCCTGACCAGGTACGCCCGAATCGACCCGGCATACCCGATGCGACCAGGTACGCACGCAACGGCCTGGTTCAACCAGGGGGCGCGTAGACCGCCACCTCGGCTGCGGGGACGTCGATGCGCACCGCGTCGCCGGGGGCGATCCCGAGCGCGGTGAGCCGGGCGAGCGTCAGGTCCGCCACCAGGTCACCGGCCCGGACACGCACCAGTCCGTCGCGCGGTTCGAGCGACGAGACGGTGCGCGTGGCTCCGGCACCGTCCCGCGTCAGCACGGCGGCCGTCGGGTGGAACGCAGCCAGGGCGGGCCGGCCGGGAGGCACGGCGTGCGTCCCCGACGCCAGCTCGCCCCCGCCGTCGATCGCGATCCCACCCCCGGTGGCGGTCCCGCGCACCAGCGCGAGCCCGGAGAACGTCGCGGCGAACGCACTCGTCGGACGACCGAGCACGGCCGCGGGGGTGCCCTGCTCCACCATCCGTCCGCCCTCGAGCACGACGACGCGGTCGGCCAGGGCGACGACCTCGACCGGGTCGTGCGTGACGAGCACGGCGGGCCGGCCGGCGACCGCGGTCCGGAGTGCCGCGCGGACCTCGTCCTGCGCGCCGACGTCGAGCGCCGAGGTCGGTTCGTCGAGCAGCAGCACCGCCGGTTCGGTGGCGAGCGCCCGGGCGATCGCGACGCGCTGCGCCTGACCGCCCGAGAGTGCTCCGGGGTGGCGGGTGGCCAGGTCGGCGACCCCGACGGTGTCGAGCGCGTCGAGGGCACGTTCCCGGGCCGTGGCACGACCTGCTCCGGCCGCACGGGGCCCGAAGGCGACGTTCCCGACGACGTCGAGGAACGGAAACAGGTCGGACCGCTGCGCGACGAGTCCGGTCCGACGACGGTGCGCGGGCACGGTGTGCCGCGGGCTCGAGACCTGCACCCCGCCGAGTTCGATCCGGCCGGCGTCGATCGGCAGCAGGCCGGCCAGGGCCTCGAGCAGCGTCGACTTGCCGGCACCGTTCGGCCCGATGATGGCCAGGCACTCCCCCGCTCGGACCTCGATCGCGACGTCGACGTCCCGCGACCCGACGACGACGTGTGCCCGGACGCCCACCGTGCCCTCGGCCGTCACGCCAGGGCTCCGCGGGTCCGGAACGACGAGGCGCCGATGACGACGACGGCCACCACGACGAGCACGACCGACAGGGCCACCGCGGTGTCCGGGTCGACCTCACGCTGCAGGTAGACCTCGAGCGGCAGGGTCCGGGTGACCCCCTGCAGGCTGCCGGCGAAGGTCAGGGTGGCGCCGAACTCGCCGAGCGCCCGGGCGAAGCAGAGCACCAGCCCGGACACGATCCCCGGCAGGACCCGCGGCGTCGTGACGGTCAGGAAGGTCCGGGTCGGTCCGGCGCCCAGGGTCGCGGCGACCCGCTCGTAGCGGTCGCCCTCGACGCGGAGTGCCCCCTCGACCGAGGACACCAGGAACGGCATCGCGACGAAGGTCTGCGCGATGACCACCGCCGTCGTGGTGAACGCGATGTGCAGGCCGTGGTCGTCGAGGAAGGCCCCGACCACCCCGAGCCGACCGAAGGCCGCGAGCAGCGCGAGGCCGCCGACCACCGGCGGCAGGACGAGCGGTAGGAGCACGACGGCCCGGGCGACGCCGACCCACCGTGACCGCGACCGCGCGAACAGCACGGCGAGCGGGTACCCGAGGACGAACGCGACACCCGTGGCCGCGAGCGCCGTGCCGAGGCTGAGCCCGAGCGCGGTCAGCGACGCAGTGGAGGTCACGAGCCCGACGAACGACGACCAGTCCACCCGGCCGAGCATCGCGAGCACGGGCACGACGACGAACAGCCCGCCGAGCACCGCGGGCAGCGGGAGCCACCACGCGACCGGCGGCCGTCCGTCAGCGCGCGGAGCCACGGGTCAGGGCTTCCCGAAACCCGCGTCGGCGAGCACACGCTGCCCGGCGGCGGAGCGGACGTACTCCGAGAACGCCTGCGCGAGCGCCGGGTCCTCCGAATCCCGGAGCACGCCGATCGGGTACGTGTTGACGGCCGTGGCCGACTCGTCGAACGGCACGCCGTCGACCTTGCCGCCGGCCCCTCGGACGTCCGTCACGTAGACGAGTCCGGCGTCGGCCTGACCGGATTCGACCTTGCCGAGCACGTCGGTGACCGACTGCTCCTCGCTGACCGGCTCGAGATCGACGCCCGATGCGGACTCGACCTCCGCCGTCGCGGCACCGCACGGCACCGGGGCGGCGCACGTGACGAGCTGGACGCCCGGAGCCGTCAGGTCGTCGAGGTCCGTGATGCCCTTCGGGTTGCCCGGAGCGACGGCGATCTCGAGGACGTTCGTCGCGAAGTCCCGCGGCGATCCGCTCGCCAGGTCGGTCGACGACAGCTTCGCCATGTTCGCTTCGTCGGCGGACGCGAACACGTCGGCGGGGGCACCGTTCTGGATCTGGGTGACGAGGTCGCTCGAGCCGGCGAACGAGAACCGGATCGAGGCGCCGGGGTTCGCGGTCTCGAACCGCTTGCCCAGGGTCGTGAAGGTCTGCTGCAGGGACGCGGCGGCGAACACGGTGATCGAACCGGTCGGCCCCTCGGTGTCGGACCCCGCCGGGGCCTGGGCCCCCGAGCCCGTGTCCGGAGCCGTGCACGCTGCGAGCCCGAGCGCGACGGTGGCGGCGAGGGCCAGCGCCGCGAACGGCCGGAGGAGGCTCATCGTTCGTCCTCGTGCCGTGCGGGTGCCTCGACCGCGACCATCGTGGCCTTGACGGACGCCACCGCGACGGAACCGACCTCGAGCCCCAGGTCGCGGACGGCCTCGGCACTCATCAGGGACACCACGCGGTGCGGGCCGCACTGCAGTTCGACCTGCGCCATCACGGTGTCGACGACCAGGTCGGTGACGATCCCGACGAAGCGGTTGCGCGCCGAGCTCTTCACCGCGGACGCCGGGTCGGTCGGCTCGGTGCTGCGTTCCCGTGCGTACGCGGCGACCTCGCGACCGTCGACCACGGCTCGCCCCGCGTCGTCCGTGGCACGGGTGAAGGTGCCCCCGTCGACGAGCCGGCGCACGGTGTCGTCACTGATCCCGAGGAAGGCCGCAGCGTCCCGTACCCGCAGTTGCGTCATGATCGACCAATCCTACCCGCAGACGCGGCGGCAGGCGCAGTGGACGTGACCGAACGAGGTCAGGACCGGTGCTCGATCGCCACGGGCAGGCCCTCGCGACGCCAGGCCTCGAAGCCGCCGTCGAGGACCGCCACGCGCCTCCCGGCCGGCTGCCGCGCCGCCCACGCGTCCGCACGGGGTCCGCGCGCGCAGTAGACGACGACCTCGTCCGAACCGGTGTCGTCGGTGACGGCACCGGCGACCACGCCGGCCGCGCGTTCCTCGGCGGTCCGGACGTCGACGACGACCAGCGGATCCGACGGGTCCGCCACCCTGGCGGCCAGGGCTGCCGGCGCGATGCGCGGCGCCGCGGCGACGGCGGGTGCCGGTCGACGCGAGGCGGGACCACGACGGACGGGGCTCTCCGTCCAGCGCCACCGGCGGGCGTCGACGGTCAGGACGCGTCCGAGCAGGGGGTCGCCGCTGCCGGTGACCAAGGCGAAGACCTGCCCCGCCATCACCGCACCGACCGCGCCGCACAGTGCCGGGACGACGCCGTCGAGGGCGCACGAGCCCTCGTCGGGCAGGGCGTCGGGGTGCAGGTCGTGGAAGTCGACGCCGTCACCTCCGGCGTCGCGGAAGACGCTGACCTGCCCGTCGTGGCCGAGCACGGTGCCCCACACGAACGGCACGCCGGCCGCGGCGCAGGCGTCCGAGACGGCCCGAGTGACCACGACCGAGTCGGCGGCGTCGACCACGACGTCGTGCCCGGCGACCAGGTCCGGCGTGAACGACCCGACCACGGCGACCGCGTCGAGTTCCGGGTCGACGGCGACGGCTCGGGCGACCGCGACCTGCGCCTTCGGCGAGCCGACGTCCGCGGCCGTGAAGAGCGTCTGCCTGGCCAGGTTCGAGGCGTCGACCACGTCGGGGTCGACCACCGTGAGCCGACCGATCCCGGCGAGGTACGCGACCACCGGCGCCCCGAGCCCGCCGGCCCCGACGACGAGGATGCGCGATGTGGCCAGGCGGCGCAGCCCGGTGACCCCGACGTCGGCGAGCGCGGCGGTCCGCGAACCGAGCTGCGTCCGTCCCGGGGAGAGCGCGGCGGCGGGGGCGACGAGGGGTTCCATCCCGTCATTCTGGCCCGTCGCACCGAACGCCTGCATGTGAGAGTTCAACGCCCGGACGCGGCGGATCCCCAGAGCAGATCGGTACGGTCGCGGACGTGAGTTCCCCGCGTACCGGTACCGTCCCGGTCCGACGCACGACGTCGGACGCGTCGGTGCGTGCGCGCTCGCGCGGGGTCGTCGTGGCGGCCGTCCGGGCCCTCGCGCGGACCCCCGAGATCACCGTCGGCGCGCTCGGCGTCGTCGTCGCCGCGGCCTTCAGCTGGGTGCCGTCGGTCTGGTACGACGAGGCCGCGACCATCGCGAGCGCGCAGCGGAGCTGGCCGGCGCTCTGGGCCGAGCTGCAGAA
This sequence comes from Curtobacterium sp. BRB10, assembly GCF_031844325.1. Classification (NCBI taxonomy): domain Bacteria; kingdom Bacillati; phylum Actinomycetota; class Actinomycetes; order Micrococcales; family Microbacteriaceae; genus Curtobacterium; species Curtobacterium sp. BRB10. The sequence goes on along the minus strand of NZ_JAUZVA010000001.1, from coordinate 198,901 downwards.
CGTCGACGCCGTCCACGGCCTGTACTACGCCGTGATGCACGTCTGGTTCACGCTCGTCGGGTACTCGCCGTTCACGCTGCGGTTCCCGAGTGCCCTGGCCATCGGGGTCTCCGCCGGGCTCGTCGTCGCCCTCGGCCGTCGGCTCGGCGGTGTGCGGCTCGGCGTCGTCTCCGGGATCGTGTTCCTGGTCCTGCCCCGCGTCGCCTGGGCCGGCACCGAGGGGCGCCCGTACGCCACCGTCACGACCTTCGCCGTCGCGCTGACCCTCGTGGGGATCACCGCGGTCCGGCGCACCCGGACCCGGCACCACGCGACCCGGTGGTGGGTCGTCTACGGCCTGCTCGCCGTGGTGGCCGTGCTGTTCAACGTCTACCTGGCCCTGGCCGTCGTCGCGCACGGGGTCGTGCTCCTCTGGACCGCCGTCGCCGACCGTGCCGCACGGCGCGACGCCGTGCTCTCGCAGCGAAGCGGTCCGGTGGCCGCGCCGATGGTCGACCGCGCCGCGCTCGTGCGCTGGGGTGTCGCCGCCGTCGGGGCCGCCCTCGCGGTGTCGCCGTTCATCGTCCTCGCCGCAGGTCAGGCCAAGCAGGTCGGCTGGATCACCGGCGTCGGGTGGGCCACCGTGCGCCAGGTCGTCGCGACCGCCTGGTTCGGTGCCGTCTGGCCGTACGCGGTGCTCGGGTGGGTCCTGATGATCGTCGGCGTCGTGCTCGCCGTGCGCGCGGCGCGACGCCCCTCCCCCGCTTCCCGTGACCTGCTGCGGATGCAGGCCCTTCGCGTCGCCGTCCCCCTGACGGTCCTGCCCACCGCACTGCTCGTCGGCGCGACCGCGGCCGGGGAGCACCTGTACTCCCCGAAGTACGCCAGCCTGAGCCTGCCGTTCGTCGCGCTGCTCATCGGCCTGGCGATCACGGCGATCCGGCCCCGGCGGTGGCTGGCGCTCGCGGTCGTCGGGATGCTGCTCGTGTCAGCACCGACGAGCACGATCGTCCGGCTGCCCCACGCCAAGCAGGACTCGCACTGGGCGAACGCGGCGGCGATCATCGAGCGCGAGCGGGACCGCCGCACCGACCAGAACGAGGGCGTCGTCTTCGGCAGTGTCTGGGAGCACCCGGGCACCACCGCGCAGGTGATCGCCGACTCCTACCCCGAGGCCTTCACCGGGATGCGCGACCTCGCCGTCGCCGAGACCGGTGCCGAACGCGGCCAGCTCTGGAACGTCAACGGCGACATCGCGACGACGGTGCCCGAGCGGGTCTCGGGGATCGACACCGTGTGGTTCGTCGGCGGCAAGTCGCGGAACATCCGCCCGCAGGTCACCGACACGCTTGTGGCCGAGGGGTTCCACGTCGTGCGCTACTGGCACACCGGCACGGTCATCCTCTGGAAGTACAGCCGCTGACGGTGGCGGTCCAGCCGCTGACGGTGGCGCTCCAGCCGTCGACGGCTGCGCCGGGGCGTCGGGTCAGTGCAGCACGCGAGCGCCGTGCACCGGGCCGGTGGCACGGAGTGCGACGAGCCCGGCGGCGCTGAGCTCGACCTGCAGCTCGAGCGCGGCGTCGCGGTCGCCCACCAGGAACGCCACCGTCGGGCCGCTCCCGGACACCAGGCCGGCCAGGGCACCGGACTTCTCGCCGAGCTCGAGCGTCGCCGCGAGCCGGGGCTGCAGCCGCATGGCCGGAGCCTGCAGGTCGTTGTGGACGCAGTCGGCGAGCAGGTCGGGGTCGCCGGCGCGCAGGGCCTGCAGCACGTTCGCCTCGACCACGGGGTGCGACGGCGCCGGGGAGATGTCGGCTCGGTACCGCTCCCGGTGCTCGTCGAGCGCACGGTAGACGGCCGGGGTGCTCAACCCGTCGTCGCTCAGGGCGAGGACCCAGTGGAACTCGCCCTTGGCCAGCGCCGGGCTCAGCTCGTCACCGCGGCCGGTGCCCACGGCGGTGCCGCCGGCGAAGGCGAACGGCACGTCAGCGCCGAGCTGCGCGGCGAGCCGGAGCAGCTCTTCGCGACCGAGCGCGGTGCCCCAGAGCGTGTCGACGGCGAGCAGGGTCGCCGCGGCGTCCGCGGAGCCACCGCCCATCCCGCCGGCGACGGGCACCTGCTTGTCGATGGTCAACCGCACCCCGCCGCGGTGTCCGGCCGCGTCGGCCACGAGCCGGGCCGCACGGATGGCCAGGTTCGACTCGTCGACCGGCACGGTGCTGGTGTCGATCGGACCCGTGAAGGTGACCGAGAAGTCGTCGGCGGCTTCGGCGGTGACGTCCTCGTACAGGGACACCGCCTGGTACGCCGTGGCGACGTCGTGGTAGCCGTCGTCCTGCAGCGCCCCGACGGACAGGAACACGTTGATCTTGCCGGGGGCGCGCGTCCGTACGCGGGTCGGTGCGGCCAACGTGGTCATGCCCCCAACCTATCCCGCTGCGGCTGCCGTGAACCCCCGCGCCAGGTCCGCGGTGATGTCGTCGATGTGCTCGAGGCCGATCGACAGGCGGATGAGACCGTCCCCCACCCCGGCGGCCGCCCGCTCGGCGGAGGACATCTGCACGTGGGTGGTCGATGCGGGGTGCACGACGAGCGAGCGGACGTCACCGAGGTTCGAGACGTGGTCGAACAGCTCGAGCGCCGCCACGAACCGTCGGCCCGCGGCGACCCCGCCGGCCAGGTCGAACGACAGCACGGCCGACGGCCCCTTCGGCACGTAGCGCTGCTGCAGGTGGTGCCACGGCGAGTCCGGCAGGCCGGCGTAGTGCACGTGCTCGACCTGGTCGTGCGCGTCCAGCCAGGACGCCACCGTGGCGGCGTTCGACACGTGTCGGTCCATGCGGAGTGACAGCGTCTGGATGCCCTGCAGCACCAGGAACGCGTTGAACGGTGCGATCGCGGGCCCGAGGTCGGCGGACAGCTTCGAGCGGGTGCGCTGGATGAACGCCCGTCGCCCGAACTTCTCGGCGAAGTTCGTGTTCGCGAACCCGGACTGCTCGGTCGAGGCCAGCTGCGGGTACTGCTCGGCGTGCGCGGCCCAGTCGAAGTTCCCGCTGTCGACGATGAGCCCGGCGATGGCGCTGCCGTGCCCGGCCAGGTACTTCGTCGCCGAGTGCACGACGATGTCGGCACCGTGCTCGATCGGGCGCACCAGGTACGGCGTCGCGATGGTGTTGTCGACGATGAGCGGCACACCGGCCTCGTGCGCGACCGCGGCCACCCCGGCGAAGTCCAGGACGTCCCCGCGGGGGTTCGGGATGGACTCGCCGAAGAACGCCTTCGTCTCCGGGCGCACCGCCGACGCCCACTCGGACAGGTCGGTCGGGTCCTGCACGAACGTGAAGGTGATGCCGAGGTCCCGCAGGGTCGAGGCGAACAGCGTGTAGGTCGCGCCGTACAGCGAGGCGCTCGACACCACGTGGTCACCGGCGCGTGCGACGCCGAGCACGGCCAGCGACGTCGCCGCCTGCCCGGACGCCAGCGCCAGCGCACCGATCCCGCCCTCGAGGTCGGCGATCCGGCGCTCGAGTGCTGCGGCCGACGGGTTGTTCACCCGCGTGTAGGTGTGGCCGGGGGCGTCGAGCATGAAGCGTGCGGCGGCGTCCTCGCCCGACGGGTAGACGTACGCGGCGCTCTGCGCGATCGGCGGTACGTTCGCGCCCCAACCCGGGTCGGCCTTGAAGCCGGCGCGGATCTGGCGGGTCTCGAACGCCCAGCCGTCCTCGGCGTTGGTCGACGCGGCACCCATCAGGACTGCGCCCCGACCGACTGCCGGACGAGCGTGATGACCTGCTCGCCGAACCGGTCCATCTCCTCGAGCTGCGGCGAGAACTGCAGCAGGAGCGTGTCGACCCCGGCGTCCTCGAATTCCCGGATGCGGTCCGCCACCTGCGACGGCGTCCCGACGAACCCGGGGCGCAGGCCGCGGTTCGACACCGAGTAGTCCTCGAGCGAGGGCACGTGCTCGAGCTGCGACTTCGAGATGAAGTCCTGGTACGACTCGTACGCCCCGCCGTGCTGCACGTCGGTGATCCGGGCGAGTTCCGCCTGCGCCTCTTCCTCGGTCTCGCGCACGATGACGTACGCGGCCATGCCGAACGCCTCGAACGGCGGCAGGCCGGCGTCGACGCGGCGCTGCTTCATCTCGTCGATCTTCGCGCGGAGTTCCTCGACGGTGCCGCCGTGCGTGACGTAGGCGTCGGCGTACCCGGTGATCGCGGCCTTGCCGGCCTCGCTCTCCCCACCGGCGTAGATGCGCGGCGTCACGCGGGGCTTCGGCTCGAGGTGCGCGTTCTCGATGTCGTAGTACTCGCCCGAGAACGAGTACGGGGTCTCGCGCCACAGGCCCTTCATGACCTCGACGAACTCCGCGGTGCGCTTGTACCGGTCGTCGTGCTCCGAGAAGATCCCGCCGTACTGCTTCGCCTCCTCCGCCCACCAGGCGCTCACGACGTTGAAGGTGAACCGGCCGCACGAGATGTCGTCGATCGTCGCCGCCTGCTTCGCCGTCACCGCCGGCAGGTGGTACCCGGGACGCATCGCCGCCATGATCTCGAGGCGCTCGGTCGTCGCCGCGATCGCCGCCGCGAGCGACCAGGCCTCGAGCGAGGGCGCCGCGGTGCCCTTGATGTCGTTGAGGTTGAGCTCCGGCACGAGCGTCAGGTCGAAGCCGATCCGCTCGGCGCGCTGCGCCAGGCGCTTCACGTAGTCGAAGGTGACCGGCATGTTCTCGTTGTCGACGTTGCGCAGCCAGCCGCCGAAGAGCGGGGTCCAGTATCCGAATCGCACGATGGTTCCTTGGGGGTGTGGGAAGGCGGACGGGAGGCCCGTGGCGGGCCCGCCACGGGCCTCCAGTCCGGTGGGTCTAGCGTCCTCAGGCCGTGAGCTGCGCCGCGTACTCGTCGGCCAGGAGGCCACCGAGGTACCGGGCGATGGAGCGCGGGCCGGAGGCCGGCGCGGACTCCTCGACCGTGGGGTTGTAGTTCGTGTTCGTGTTGATGTCGTAGACCACGGTGCGGCCGTCCGTCGTCTCCATGAACTCGACGCCCGCGATGGTGATGCGCTGGTCGGCGAGGAACGTGCGGAGCTGCTGGACCAGCGGGTGCTCGGCGGTGACCTCGGTGCGGACGCTGAACGCCGGGGGCGCCCCGGCGATCTCGGTGCCGGGGACGTCGCAGACCGCACCCGCGATGGTCTGCGGGACCTCGCACGCGTCGGCCGGGCAGAGCTCGAAGCTGCCGGCGCTCGTGTCGACGCGGACGGCGTAGACGAACTCGCCGCCGACGAACTCGACGCGGGTGATGAAGGGCTCTCGGGCCGTCAGGTACTCCTGCAGCAGGGTGATGCCGTCGACCGGGGCCTCGAACTCGGGGCTGTCGACGTAGGCGTCGAACTCGGCGAGCGAGTCGAACCGCCGCACGCCCAGGCCCTTGCCGCCCTGGTTGTGCTTCGTGATGAACGGCACGTCCTGCCCGTCGGTGAAGGTGCGGGCGGCGTCCTTGAGCGTCGACGTGCCGAACACGGCGGTGGTGCGGGGCACGTCGAACCCGGCCTGCTGCAGGAGACCGTGCTGGGCGACCTTCGACACCTCGAGCTCGAGCACGTGGCTGCCGCCCACGACCTGGCGGCCGGCGCGCTCGAGCCAGCCGAGGATCGCCCGGGTGTACTCCTTGCTGTGCTCGTGGCCGCGGGTGTGGGAGCTCGCGGACATGCGGCTCCAGTAGACGCCGGGTGCCGGCTCGGCCGCAAGATCGATCTGCCCCTCGGTCAGCAGGATCTCCTCGACCGGGACGCCCTCAGCCTGGAAGGCGGCGGCGAGCGGCGGGAACCACTCGGGGTTCTCGTGGATGACGTACACGCGGGGAGTGCTCACGCCCCCACCCTAGGCACGGTATACCGCACGTGCCCAAGTGTGTGACGCGGCGTTGCTTCGCGGCGAGGGCCGCACGGGGTCCTGGTCGCTCGGTGCGAGGTTCCGTACGCGGTGCGACCTGCTCGCCGTCGCACGGCGTACGGAACCTCGCACCGTTCGGTACCGGCGGTGGTCGACCTCGCACCGTGCGAGGTCTTCAGCCGGCGAAGGTCTGCTGTCCGACGACGCCGAGGAGCTCGAGCTTCTGCGCGTCCTCCGATCCCGGAGGCGCCGTGAACAGCAGCAGTGCCTGCGCCTGGTCGTCGGTGTGCAGCACCTGGCAGTCGACGGTGATGCGGCCGAGCTCCGGCTGCACGATCGTCTTGTTGTCCGACCAGCGCGTGGCGACCTCGTGCTTCGCCCAGAGCTGGCGGAACTCGGGGCTGCGGGCCTCCAGCTCGGCGATGAGCTCGGCGGCCCGGCGGTCGCCCGGACCGGCCAGGCTGACGGTCGCGCGGAGCGACGCGACGACGGTCCGCCCCAGTCGTCCGTGCTGCTCGGGTGCGTACTTGGCGCGTTCCTCGCCCGTCACGAACCACCGCCAAGCCTGGTACCGCTGGTTGCCGGCCAGGCCGACCGAGCTGCCGAGGAGTGCCGCAGCGAGCCGGTTCTCGACCAGGGTCTCGCCCAGGTGGCTCACGACGATCGCCGGGGTGTCCTCGAGCCGGTCGAGCACGCGCAGGATGGCGGGGTCGACGTGGTCGGCGCGGTGCATCCGGGTCGGGGCGTTCTGCCCGGCCAGGTGGAACAGGTGGTCGCGCTCGTCGAGGCTGCAGCGCAGGGCCCGGGCGATCGCCGCGATCATCTGCTCGGACGGCTGTGGACCGCGCTGCTGCTCGAGTCGCGTGTAGTAGTCGACGGACATCCCGGCGAGGGCGGCGACCTCCTCACGGCGGAGCCCCGGGGTCCGGCGTCGCGGACCCTGCCCGAGACCGACGTCCTCGGGGCGCAACAGCTCCCGGCGACGGCGGAGGAAGTCGGCGAGCGCGGCACGGTCCATGGGTCGATCATCGTCCGGTTCGCGTCGAGGTGCCAGGGATCGCCGATCCCCCGATGACCGCGCTCTGGTTGCACCCCTGCCCGCGGAGCATCGTCGTGGTCATGGACATCACGAACTCCACCGTCTTCATCCCCGGCGCGACCTCGGGCATCGGTCTCGCTCTCGCCCAGCGTCTGCAGGCCGCCGGCAGTACCGTCGTCATCGGCGGGCGTCGTCAGGCGCTCCTCGACTCCCTCGCCGCCGAGCACGGCTTCGGCACCGTGCAGATCGACGTCGCGGACGCGGCGTCGATCGAGGCCGCTGCCAGCTCGGTGCTCGAGGCGTACCCGACCCTCGACGCCCTCATCACCATGTCCGGCATCATGCGCAACGAGGACCTGCGTTCCTCGGACCACATGGACGACGCGATCGAGACCATCCAGACGAATCTCGTCGGGACGATCCGGCTCATCGACGCCTTCCTGCCGCACCTGCTCGCCCAGCCCGCCGCGACGCTGATGACCGTCACGTCCGGTCTCGCGTTCGTGCCGCTGACCGCCACGCCGACCTACAACGCCACGAAGGCCGGGGTGCACTCGTACACCCAGGCCCTGCGACAGCAGCTCGTCGGTTCGTCCGTCGAGGTGCTCGAGCTCGCCCCGCCGGCCGTCATGACCGATCTGATGGGCGGCGCCGACTTCGGCGGGATGCCGCTCGACGCCTTCGCCGACGAGGTCATGGCGCTCATCGAGTCCGGCGCTGCCCCGGAGATCCTGGTGCAGAACGTGCACCCGCTGCGCTTCGCCGAGCGGAACGGCAACCACCAGCAGATCCTCGAGATGATGGCCGGCGCGGGGCACTGAGCCCGGCGAGCAGGTTCAGCCGGCGGCGTTCTCCGGACCGGGGGCGTCGCCGGCCTCGCGTCGGGCAATGACCCGGTCGAGGAACTGGTTGAGCACGGGGAGGCCGCACACCACGACGAGGCCGAGCGCGGAACCCCACACGGTCCATCCGAACCACGACCGGAGGATCTCGTAGGCCCACGCCGCGATCGCGGTCCACATGAACGCCGTGGCCGCTCGCTGGACCGGACGAACGGGCGTGGAGCCGAGCGCGACGGCGTCGTCGGCGCCGCGCGAGTCGGCGGCGTCGTCGGCGCCGCGCGAGTCGGCGGCGTCGTCGGCGCCGCGCGAGTCGGCGGCGTCGTCGGCGTCGTCGGCATTCGCGTCATACCGGCCGAGCATGCTGAAGGCGACGCCCCAGCCGATGATCGCTGCACCTGCCAGCAGTCGCACCCAGACCACGTCGTCGGTCGGACGCTGCACGAGGTCACGCACCGAGAGCACGATGATCGCGATGCCACCGATGACGGCGATCAGAGTGATGGCGATGGCGAGGCGGCTGACGGGTCGACGGGGCACGGAGTCGATCGTAGGGGCGTCCGCGCTCGGCCCGCGCACCCCCGTTCGCGGTGTCAGAGTCCGGCGAGGAGCCGCTGCAGTTCGGCCTTGGCGTCGGGCATCCGCTCGGGGCCGGTGAGCCGCTCCCGCTGCACCGAGATGCGGACGGTGTCCGGCCGGGGACCGTCCTCGGTGGTGAGCAGCACGGACTCGCGGTCGGGGAAGGTCCACCGTGCCGACGGGCGCTTGCCGCCGCGGCGTCCGGACGTCGGCGCCGACCCGAGTGCGGCCGTGAACACCGGCACGATCCGGTCGAGCACCGCCTCGCGTTCACCCGGGACCTGTCGTGACGCCGACACCGCGAAGGTGCCGTCCGTGCGCTGACCGGGGATGCGGAGTCCGCGGGCCTGCTCGTAGCCGATGGTGATGCCCTGCGCCCACCACGGTTCGACGCCCTGGTCGATCAGCCAGGACGCGATCGCCGCGTGCCCGATGGTGGTCCCGTCTGCGCCGTCGATCAGGGCGTGCCACTCGTCCGGTGACCTGCCCGTCGCTGCGAGGACGCGGTCGGGCGCCATCCCCTGTGCGTGCGAGCGAACCGTGCCGTCGGTCATGCCGTCATCGTAGGGCGCAGAGCGTGCGGAGCACCGCCAAGTCAGGTCAGGTCACGTCACGACCGGACCGCGCCCGCAAGCGACGCGCCTGCTTCGCGCCCCCGGCGTCGATGATCAGCGGCAGGCGCTCCTTGTCGACCACCCCGAATGCCGGATCGACCGTCACGAAGCCGTCGACCTCCCAATCCGACGCTGTTGCGACGTGAACGGCACCCGAAACGGTCAACCCGAACTGCTCCATGAGGTGCGGGACCTCGTCGCTGACGGCATCGATCCCGACCCAGTGCAATTGAGTCGACCGCAGCAATTCCCTCAACGCGGCGACGTGGCGACGAGCGGCTTCCGCGCCCATCCCGTGAGCAGCCTGCAGCACCTCGAACTCCGTGTAGGCGCTGTACAGGATCTCGGTGCCGACCAGGTCGAGGTGATCGAGGAAGGTGACCACCTCGGCATCCTGACGCTCGCATCGGCGCAGAGCGCTCCGGATGAAACTGGAGTCGACGAGGACGACGTCCGGCCGGGCGGCGCAGTCGTTGAACTCGAGGACCCGGTACTCGTCGAACTGATGCGGCTCGAGTCGATCGAACACGGTCAGAGTCGACCGTGGAACGCCGCGGTCGGCTCGACCCAGAAGTCCGGATCGATCAACTCGGACGCTCGCCGCCGACGCTCGCGACGTTCTTCGAACGTGCCCTCCGGCCGCGGTGTCCCGGCGAAGAGGGCTCGACGTTCCGCCGCAGTGGAGATGCTCGTTGCTCGCTGATGATCGAGGTCAGCTCGCCGCAGCGCTCGAAGACGTCCCTCTGCGGCCTGCGCCTCGGTCGGGACACGGCGGAGCGGATGGGGTGATTCGGCTGGTCGCACGGTGCCTCCTTGGTCGATGGAGTCAACCGTAGGAGCGCCGAACGGACGCCACAGAACATTCCGTATTTCGCCGCCTGTCCGTCGACCAGACGTCACTCGGCAGCAGCGAGGACCGTCCGCCCGAGCCGCACGAAGTCGTCGACACCGATCGCCTCACCCCGGGCGGTCGGGTCGATGCCCGCCGCCGTCAGGACCTCGGACGCGTGCGCACTGCCGCCGAGCACCCCGGACAGGCTCTGCCGCAGCATCTTGCGCCGCTGCTGGAACGCGGCGTCCACCAGCGTGAACACTCGCGACCGCAGGAGTTCGTCGCCCGGGGGCTCGTGACGGTCGAACGCCACCAGGACACTGTCGACGTTCGGCACCGGCCAGAAGACCTGACGGCTGACCAACCCGGCGGTGCTCCACGACCCGTACCAGGCGGCCTTGACGCTCGGTGAACCGTAGACCTTGCTGCCGGGGCCGGCGGCCAGCCGGTACCCGACCTCGGCCTGCACCATGACGAGCGACCGCTCGATCGACGGGAAGGTCGCGAGCAGGTGCAGCAGCACGGGCACGGAGATGTTGTAGGGCAGGTTCGCGACGAGGTGCGTCGGCTCGACGTCGAGGTCCGACGCGGCGACCGTCATGGCGTCCTGCTGGACCACGGTCAGCGTGGCGTCGGGCTGCAACGCGGCGACCGTCGCGGGGAGCTTGGCGGCCAGGCGCTTGTCGATCTCGACGGCGGTGACGGGTGCGCCGGTCTCGGTGAGCCCGAGCGTCAACGATCCGAGCCCCGGCCCGATCTCGAGCACCTGTGCCGACGGGGTCACACCGGCGACGGACACGATGCGCCGCACGGTGTTGGCGTCGTGCACGAAGTTCTGCCCGAGCTTCTTCGTCGGGGTGACGTCGAGTTCGGCCGCGAGCTCCCGGATCTCCGCCGGGCCGAGCAGTGCACCCACGACTACTCGTCCACCGTCACGGGCTCGGCGTCCCACGCGCCGTAGACGAGCTCGGTGTTCGAGGCGATCTGGGCCGCGAGCATCGAGGCGTCCGTGCCGAGCGTCTCCGCCATCGACCGCAGGGTGAGGGGGATGAGGTACGGCGCGTTCGGGCGACCACGGAACGGGGTGGGCGTCAGGAACGGTGCATCGGTCTCGATCATGATCAGGTGCCGCGGGGCGACGACCAGGGCTTCACGCAGCACGGCGGCGTTCTTGAACGTCACGGTGCCGGCGAAGGACATGTACCAGCCGCGCTCGGCGCAGAGCCGGGCGAGGTCCGGGCCGCCGGAGAAGCAGTGGAAGACGGTCCGCTCCGGGGCACCCACGCGGTCGAGGACCTCGACCACGGCGTCGTGCGCGTCGCGGTCGTGGATCGTCAGCGCGAGGTCGTGCTCCTTCGCGATGCGGATGTGCTCCTCGAACGAACGGACCTGGGCGTCACGGCCGTCCTCGCCGGTGCGGAAGAAGTCCAGGCCGGTCTCACCGATCGCCCGGACCCGCGGCAGCGCGGCGAGCCGTTCGATCCCAGCGAGGTGCTCGTCGAGCAGCCCCTGTTCCTGCAGCACGGGCGCTTCGTTCGGGTGCAGCGCGACGGCCGCCAGGACCCGGGGCTCCCGAGCGGCGATCGACGCCGACCACTCCGAGGTGGCGAGGTCGGTGCCGACCTGCACGACACCGCGCACGCCGACGCTCGACGCGCGGTCGAGGTGTTCGCGGTACTCGAGCGGTCCGTCACCCCCGTCGCCGACACCGTCGGCGATCTCCATGTGGGTGTGGTTGTCGTACACCGGCACGACGAGCGCCTGGGGCAGCGGCGGGTAGGTCAGGTCGCGCTTCGACCCGCCGGACGACCCGTCACCACGCGCCCGGACGTGCGGTTCCGCGTCGGTCACGCGGAGACCTGCTCGATGCGCGGGAACAGCCCGCTCTCGAGCGGCACGACGTTCGCTGCGCCCTGCCACTCGAACGCGCGGTCGACCCGCTGCTCGGTGACGGAGCCTCCGGCGCCGATCGAGGCCCAGAGCTTCTCGGTCGCCTTCGGCGTGACCGGGGAGAGCAGGACGGTGACGGTGCCCAGGCCGCGGAGTGCCGTGGTCAGGACCGTGCCGAGCCGCTCGCGGTCGGCGTCGTCCTTCGCCAGGGTCCACGGCGCCTGCTCGGTGATGTAGCCGTTCAGGGCGTCGACGAGCTCCCAGACGGTGGCGATCGCGTCGTGCGGGGCGAAGGCGGCGACCGCGGCGTCGGCACGCTCGGTGACCGAGATCGCCAGGTCGTCGATCGCCTGGTCGGACTCGGTCAGCGCACCCCGGGTCGGGACCGCGCCGTCGAAGTACTTCTGCAGCATCGCGACCAGGCGGGAGGCCAGGTTGCCGTACCCGTTCGCGAGCTCGGCCTGGTAGCGCGCCGAGATGTCCTCCCAGCTGAAGTTGCCGTCCTGCCCGAAGGTGATGGCGCGCAGGAAGTAGTAGCGGAACGCGTCGGAACCGAACGTGTCCGTGATCTCGGACGGCGCGATGCCGGTCAGCTTCGACTTGGACATCTTCTCGCCGCCGACGAGCAGCCAGCCGTGGCCGAAGACGCGCTCCGGTACGGGCAGACCAGCGGCCATGAGCATGGCCGGCCAGATGACGGCGTGGAAGCGGGCGATGTCCTTGCCGACGATGTGGACGCTCGGCCAGAGGCGCCGGAAGGCCTCGTCGTCGTCGGTGCCGTAGCCGAGGGCCGTGACGTAGTTGAGCAGGGCGTCGAACCACACGTACAGCACGTGGTCGCTGTCCCACGGGATCGTGATGCCCCAGTCGAAGCTGGAACGCGAGATCGACAGGTCACGGAGCCCCTGCTTGACGAACGAGATGATCTCGTTGCGGACGCTCTCGGGCTGGATGAACAGCGGGTTCGACTCGTACAGGTCGAGCAGGCGTTGCTCGAAGTCGGACATCCGGAAGAAGTAGTTGCGCTCGGCCAGGACCTCGACCGGGATCGAGTGGATCGCGCAGACCTGCTGACCCTCGTACGCACCGGTGCCGGCGACCAGGTCGCTCGGCTGCTTGTACTCCTCGCAACCCACGCAGTAGAAGCCCTCGAACTCGCCGGCGTAGATGAAGCCGTCGTCGTAGAGCTTCTGCAGGAACGCCGTCACGCCACGCTCGTGCCGTTCGTCGGTGGTGCGGATGAAGTCGTCGTTCGCGACGTCGACCGTGTCGAGCAGTGGCTTCCAGGCATCGTTGACCAGGCGGTCTGCCCATTCCTTGGGCGAGACGTCGTTCGCCGAGGCGGTGCGCAGGATCTTCTGCCCGTGCTCGTCCGTGCCGGTGAGCAGCCAGGTGTCGTCACCGCGCTGCCGGTGCCAGCGCGCGAGGAAGTCCGCGGCGACCTCGGTGTAGGCGTGCCCGATGTGGGGCACGTCGTTCACGTAGAAGATCGGCGTGGTGATGCTGAACGAGGACCCGGCGGACATGCGGACCATCCTACGGGCGCACCGAACCCTGATGACGCGCGCGGCGGTGGACGGTGGAGAACCGGGTCCGGGAGGCCCGCGACGGGCCCGCCCCGCGCCTCCAGACCGGCGAACGGGAACGTGACGAGCCCCGCTCAGCGCGCCGCGAGCGCCCCCTCGTACAGGTCGCGCTTCGACAGCCCGGTCGCGTCAGCGACCGCCGCGGCGGCCTCCTTCATGCGCATGCCTGCGGCCACCCGCTCGAGCACCAGCCGGACGCCGTCGTCGAGCGTCGCCTCCTCGGTCGCCTCGGCCGCGCCGGCCACGACGACGCAGATCTCGCCCCGCACACCGTCGGACGCCCACGCGACGAGTTCGTCCAGCGGCCCACGGCGGACCTCTTCGTAGAGCTTCGTGAGCTCACGGCACACCGCGGCGCGGCGGTCGCCCCCGAACCCGACGGCCATGTCGGCCAGGGTCTCGGCCAGCCGGTGCGGGGACTCGAAGAACACCATCGTCCGCTGCTCCCCCGCCAGCGCCTGGAACGCCCGGCGACGCTCCCCGGCCTTGCGGGTCGGGAACCCCTCGAACGTGAAGCGGTCGGTGGGCAGCCCGGACACGGCGAGCGCCATGAGCACGGCCGACGGCCCGGGCAGGGCGGTGACGGTGACCCCGGCGGCCGCGGCGGCCTCGACGAGGGGGAAGCCCGGGTCGCTGATCGCGGGCATCCCGGCGTCGGTCAGGACCACGACGTCCTCGTCACGGGCGAGCTCGACGACCTCGGACGCCTTCGCCCGCTCGTTGTGCTCGTGCAGGGCGATGAGCCGCGGACGGTTCTCGATGCCCAGGGCGCGCATCAGGTGGATGGCGGTCCTGGTGTCCTCCGCCGCGACGACCGTGGCGTTGGAGAGGGTCTCGACGAGACGGCGCGAGGCGTCCCCGAGGTTGCCGATGGGCGTTGCTGCGAGGACGATCACGCACCCATTGTGGGTGCACCGCCGTCCGAGCGGGGACACGCGGTCGATCCGTAGGATGCTCAGCGATGACCAGCGAGCTGACCGACGACCGCACGGCCGTGCCCGACGGGCCGGTCGGCTCGCGCCTGGACGACTGGTGGGGGCGGGTGCTCTCCACGTCGCAGCGGGTCGCCGTGTGGCGGTGGACGGGTCCGCTCGCGGTGACGCTCCTCGCCGCCGTGCTGCGGCTGGTGAACCTCGGCAACCCGCACTCGCTCGTGTTCGACGAGACGTACTACGTCAAGGACGGCTGGTCGATCGTGCACCTCGGGTACGAGGGCACCTGGCCCGCGAACCCGAGCGGTGACACCGCCCCGACGACCGACGACCGGTTCGTCCGCGGTGAGACGGACATCTTCACGAGTGCCGCGGAGTTCATCGCGCACCCGCCGCTCGGCAAGTACCTCATCGGCATCGGCATGCTGCTGTTCGGCGCGGACAACTCGTTCGGCTGGCGTTTCACGGTGGCCGTGCTCGGCATCGCGACGGTGTTCCTCACCGCGGTGATCGCCCGGTCGCTGTTCCGTTCGACGATGATCGGCACGCTCGCCGGCTTCCTGCTCGCGATCGACGGGCAGGCGATCGTGATGTCGCGGGTGACGCTCCTCGACGGCATCCTGACCTTCTTCGTCATCCTCGGCTTCGGGGCGCTGCTGCTCGACCGTCGGCAGAGTCGACGGCGGCTCGACGAGTGGGTCGCCGCCCGCGCCGCCGCCGGCCGGCCCACCCTGTGGGGGCCGGTGCTCTGGTGGCGTCCGTGGCTGTTCGCGATGGGCCTGGCCCTCGGGCTGGCAGCGGCGACGAAGTGGTCGGGGGTGTACTTCCTGGCGTTCTTCGCCGTGTACTCCGTGCTGAGCGACATGATGATGCGCCGTCGCGCCGGGGTCGAGTTCTGGTCGTCGAGCGCGCTGCTGCAGCAGGCACCGGTGTCGTTCCTGCTGACCGTGCCGATCGCCGCCGTGACCTACGTGGCGTCCTGGACCGGCTGGTTCGTGTCGAAGGACGGCTGGGACCGCAACTGGCTGTCCTCGGGCGGCGAACGCTGGACCGGAGTGCTCGCCTGGGTGCCGGACAGCCTGCAGAACTGGTGGCACTACCAGTCGGAGATCTACGCCTTCAACATCGGGCTGCACACCCCGCACTCGTACCAGGCGAACCCGCTGCTCTGGCTCGTGATGCAACGCCCCACGTCGATGTTCTACGTCGGCACGGACGCCGGACAGGACGGCTGCTGGGCGAACCGCTGCGGCGAGGCGATCACCGGCATCGCGAACCCGTTCATCTGGTACGCCTCGGTCATCGCGACGGTCGCACTGCTCGTGCTCTGGATCCTGCGCCGGAAGTGGGAGTACGGCTTCGTCCTGCTCGGGGTCGCGGCGGGGTACCTGCCCTGGCTGATGTACGTCGACCGGACGGTGTTCCAGTTCTACACGATCGCCTTCGAGCCCTACATGGTGATGGCGCTGGCCGCCGCGATCGGGGTGGTGCTCGGCAGACGGAGCGACGAACGGTCACGGAGGTCACGGGCGATCCTGTGGGTCGGTGTGTACCTGGGCGTCGTCGTGCTCGCCTCGGTCTACTGGTACCCGATGTGGACGGCGATGCAGGTGCCCTGGGACTTCGTCCGGTCGCACTACTGGATCCCCAGCTGGCTGTAGCCGGCCGGGCGGATCCGGCCGGTCCGGTCGCGCGCGTCGCGCCGCGCGCTCTGGTGGCGACCACCGCCGGACCGGAGGCCCGTGGCGGCGCCGCCACGGGCCTCCGGTCCGTCCCTGGTCAGGACTGCGCGTGCAGCGCGCGCTCGATCGACTCGCGGTCCAGCGGTTCGCCGAGCATCGGCGCGGTGTCGTCCGTGCCCGGCAGGACGCCCTGGACCAGGAGTTCCGCGTAGCGGCGCCAGGCGTCCGGGTCGTGCTCGCGGGTGGCGTCGGCGACCGCGCCGACCATCGCGGTGAGCATCGGCAGGTCCCGGGAGTCGAAGCCGGGGCGGACGACGCCGGCGGCCTCGGCACGGCCGATGATCGCGGCGACCTGCCGTTCGAGCCGGTCGCGCTCCTGCACGATGGACGGTCGGGCCTTGCCGGCGCGGACGATGGCGTCGGCGAGGGCGCGGTCGCGCGCACGGAACGCGAAGACGCCCATCAGGTAGACGCGGAGCGCCTCGCGCGGGTCGGACACGTCCGCGGCGCGCGCAGCGGCCTCGTTCATGGCCTCGAACTTGGTGGCGAGCAGCGCCTCGATCAGGGAGTCCTTGTCGGCGAACCTGCGGTAGACGGTGCCGACCCCGACGCCGGCCTCGTGCGCGATGTCGTTCAACGTGACGGAGAGCCCGCGCTCCGCGAAGCACTTGCGCGCCGTCTGCAGGATCAGCTCGCGGTTGCGCGCTGCGTCGGCGCGCAGCGGTCGCTCGAGGTCGGACGCGGACTCGGTGGTGCTCACGAGGACGAACCTAGTTGAACTATCTGGGAACAAGTGGATGCGGTTCCTCCGTTTCGGTCTACACTGGCCACAAGCGGATGCTGCGCATCCGGTTCGACCCCCTCTCCTTTCGGAGCGCCCGACGGTGCGCGCTCCGAGTCCCCCTCCAACCTTCATGAAGGAGGCTGCCGTGACGGCAGAACACACCGTGCCGACCCCCACCGGGACAGCACCCACGACTCCGGGCACCACCCCCGCCAAGAGCAACCACCGCTGGATCGCCCTGGCGGTCATCGCCCTCGCACAGCTGATGGTCGTGCTCGACGCGACCATCGTGAACATCGCCCTGCCCTCGGCCCAGGCCGACCTGGACTTCGGCACCGACCAGCGGCAGTGGATCGTCACCGCGTACTCGCTGGCCTTCGGCTCGCTGCTGCTGCTCGGCGGTCGTCTCGGCGACCTGTTCGGCCGCAAGAACACCTTCATCATCGGGCTGGTCGGCTTCGCCGTCGCGTCGGTGCTCGGTGGCCTCGCCGATTCGTTCGGCCTGCTCGTCGCGGCCCGCGCACTGCAGGGCGTCTTCGGCGCGCTGCTCGCCCCGTCCGCCCTCGGCATGCTGACCACCACGTTCCGCGACCCCAAGGAACGCGGTCGCGCGTTCGGCATCTTCGGGTCCATCGCCGGCTCGGGCGCGGCCATCGGCCTGCTGCTCGGCGGCGTGCTGACCGAGTACGCCTCGTGGCGCTGGTGCCTCTACGTCAACGTCGTCTTCGCCGTGCTCGGCGTGATCGGCGCGCTCGTCTTCATGGAGCGCCCGCCGAAGGTCGAGCGTCCGCGCATCGACGTGCTCGGCGTCATCACCATCACCGCGGGTCTGGTCGGGGTCGTCTACGGCTTCTCGAACGCCGAGACCAACGGCTGGGACTCCCCCGTCACGATCGCCATGCTCGCCGCCGGCGTCGTGCTCATCGCCGCGTTCGTCTTCATCGAGACCCGCGTCGCTCACCCGCTGCTGCCCCTGCGCGTCGTGCTCGACCGTGACCGCGGCGGCTCGTTCATCGCCATCGGCCTCGTCGCGATCGGCATGTTCGGCATCTTCCTGTTCCTGACCTACTACCTGGAGCAGACCCTCGGGTTCAGCTCGCTGCAGACCGGTCTCGCCTTCCTGCCGATGCCGCTGTCGATCATGATCTCGGCGACGCAGATCGGTGGCCGTCTGCTGCCGCGCGTCGGGCCGAAGGTGCTCATCTTCGCCGGCGGCCTGGTCGCCGCGACCGGGCTCCTGCTGCTGCTCCGCACCGACCTGGACAGCTCCTACGCGGGCACCGTCCTGCCGGCGCTGATCGTGATCGGCCTCGGCATGGGCACGATCTTCTCGTCCGCGATGAACACCGCGACGACCGGGGTCGCCCGAGCCGATGCCGGTGTGGCATCGGCGACGGTCAACACGATGCAGCAGATCGGTGGCTCGATCGGCACGGCGCTGCTGTCGACGATCTTCGCGGACGTGGTGTCGAACAGCCTGTCCGGGCTGTCGGCCGCACCGACGAAGCTGCAGCAGGCCCAGGCCACGCTCGACGGGTACCACGTGGCGTTCGGCATCTCGGCCGGCGTGCTCGTGCTCGTCGCCCTGGCCGGCGGACTGCTCATCAACCGGCAGTCGGTGCGGGTCGAGCGGCTCGCACGTGCCGGGTCCGCCACGACCGGGAGCATCCCCGCCGCGGCGCACTGACGCTGGCGGCTCGCTCGGCGCCGACGGCCCGTTCCGGCCCTGCCGGGGCGGGCCGTTGCGCGTGCGGGGGGGCGCACCCGTTCCGCGACGATCCACCTGTCGAACGACGCGTGCATCGTCGATGGATGCGCACGCACTCGGTGCCCACGCACGTTCCGACTCACCACTCGTCGA
Source organism: Curtobacterium sp. BRB10 (assembly GCF_031844325.1). Lineage (NCBI taxonomy): Bacteria > Bacillati > Actinomycetota > Actinomycetes > Micrococcales > Microbacteriaceae > Curtobacterium > Curtobacterium sp. BRB10. The sequence goes on along the minus strand of NZ_JAUZVA010000001.1, from coordinate 180,391 downwards.
ACGACCGGCGCATCGTCGACCACTGCCCACGCATCCACCCCACCCCCGGTTGCGCCGTGTGTCCACGTCCCTGGCCCACGTCAGGGGTGCGGATTATGGTGTGCAACATGGCCCCCGTCCTGACCTCGCCACTCGTGTCGACGCAGTGGCTCGCAGACCACCTCGGTGCTGACGAGCTCGTCGTGCTCGACGCGTCGGTGCACACGGTCGGGGCCGGGTTCGACACCACCTGGTTCCCCGGGCGGGACGCCCACGAGCAGCGCGGCCACGTGCCCGGCGCCCGCTTCGCCGACCTGATCGACGACTTCTCCGCCGCAGACGCCGACGTCCCGTTCACCCGCCCCGGCGCCGAGCGCTTCGAGGTCGCCGCAGCACGGCTCGGCGTGACGAACACCTCGACCGTCGTGGTCTACGACGACAGCGTCGGCGAGTGGTCTGCACGCCTGTGGTGGATCTTCCGTTCGTTCGGCTTCGACTCGGTCGCGGTGCTCGACGGCGGCTTCACGAAGTGGCGCGACGAGGGCCGCCCGGTCCGCGTTGGCGCACTCCGCACCCCCGCGGCGCCGTCCGACCCCGATGCCGGTGCGTTCCTGGCCGGCGAAGAACGTGCGCTCTGGGCCGACCACGACCGCGTCACCCGCGCGGTCTCCGGCGAAGAGCCGGCGTCCCTGGTGTTCGCCGCGCCCTGGGCCGCCCTCAGCAGCGACGACCACCCGCCGATCGTGCCGGGCAGCACCCCGATCACGGCGGACACCGTGGTGGACCCCGAGACGAACGTGTACCTGCGCGGTGCCGAACTCGAGCGGGCCTTCGCCGCGGTGATCGGTGCCGACGAGATCGTCACGTACTGCGGGGTGGGCAGCGCCGCGTGCGTCGACGCCCTCGCCCTGACGGTGCTCGGGCACGACCGGGTGAAGGTCTACGACGGCTCGCTGGCCGACTGGTGGCGGCACGAGCAGCTCGCCTCCTGACGGAACCGAAAGCGGAACGAGGACCCCGTCTGGCCGACGGACGCGGACCGAGGCCCGGCAGCCGAGGACCGACGGCAGCGGAGCGACGGCCCCGCCGCACTACCGTTGCACCATGAGCACCAGACGCGCGGTCATCCTCGGCGGCACCGGCGGCATCGGCTCGGCCGTCGCCCGCGCACTCCTCGACGCCTCGGGCCGCGGCGGCGACGACTGGCAGGTCGACCTCGTCGCCCGACGCGGTGGCCCGGTCGCCGACAGCCTGACGGCTTCCGGGGCCACGTTCGTCCCCGGCGACCGACGCGACCGTCCCGTCCTGCGTGACCTGCTCCGCCCCGGGGCCGACCTGCTCGTCGACACCGTCGGTGTGACGCGCGACGACGCCCAGCAGCTCCTGCCGTTCCTCGACGACGTCGGCTCGACGGTCTTCGTCTCGTCCAAGGCCGTCTACGCCGACGAGCAGGGTCGGCACGCGAACTCGCTCGACAAGCCGGTGTTCGGCGGCGCGGTCACCGAGATCCAGCCCACCGTGACCGCCGGGGACGGCGACCCGACGAGTCGTGACGGGTACGGCGCCGCGAAGGTGGCGGCTGAACAGGTCCTGCTGGACCACGGCGCCCCGGTCACGGTGCTCCGTCCGTCGAAGGTGTACGGCGTCGGCATCGGCCGCCCGCGGGAGTGGTTCGTCGTCCGCCGTGTGCTCGACGGCCGGGAGCGCATCCTGCTCGCCGACCACGGCCGCGGCGTCGACCACACGACGGCGGCGAGCGGCATCGGTTCGCTCGTCCGACTCGTGGCGGACGCGCCGGACCGCCGGATCCTCAACGTCGCGGACGCGTCTGCGCCGACCGCGCTCGAGATCGTCCGCACGATCGCCGGACACCTGGACCACCGGTTCGACGAGGTCCTGCTCGACGAGGACGCACCCGCCTTCGTGGGCGGCACGCCCTGGTCGTCGCCGTCGCCGTTCGTCCTCGACACCACCGCAGCACGTGGCCTGGGTTGGGAACCGCCGGAGTTCGCGACCGCCGTCGCCCCGGAGCTGGCATGGCTCGTCGAGACCGCCCACGCGACGCCCGCCGACGGCGACGTCCCGTGGGCCGACGACCCGTTCTGGGAGCACATGTTCGACTACGGCCCCGAGGACGCCGCCCTCGCACTCCTCTCCCTGAACCTGGGCTGACACGGTGCCCCGGTCCGAGGTCCTGTTCATCGGTGGACGCTCCGGTGTGGGCAAGTCCACGGCGGCCGAGGCACTGCACGACCTGCTCGTCGCGGCGGACGTCCGGCACTCGGTGATCGAGGGCGACCTGCTCGACCTCGCCCACCCGGCACCGCACGTCGAACACCCCGAGGCCCACCTGGCCGAGCAGAACCTCGCCACGATCTGGGCCGGCTACCGGGCGATCGGTCACCACCGACTCGTGTACACCAACACCGTGTCCGTGCTCGAACACGACCGACTCGCGGCGGCGATGGGCGACGACCCGCTGGTCAGCGTCGTCCTGCTCCGCGCGTCCGACGACACGACCGCCGACCGGCTCGCACGACGAGCGGGTGGTGCGGTCCCGCAGGCGCAGCTCGCGCACAGCACGCGGACGGCCGGGAGGCTCGACGCGGCCACCGCGGACACGGTCACCCGGGTGGGCACCGACGGCCAGAGCCCCGCCCAGGTGGCCGCACGGCTCGCGGCGGTCACGGGGTGGCTCGAGCGCTGATCTCTCCGCACGGCCTGTGCAGAGTGGCCAACCCGTCCACAGATGTCCCCGGGCGGTGGTCCGCTCAGTGGTGGGCGGGCACGCTGGAGCCATGAACGACAACCGCCTCGGCACCTCGGTCAGCCCGTACCTGCGTCTGCACGCCGACAACCCGGTCGACTGGCGCGAGTGGGGTTCCGAAGCCTTCGCCGAAGCGCGCGAGCGCGGGGTCCCGGTGCTGGTGTCCGTCGGGTACGCCACGTGCCACTGGTGCCACGTCATGGCGCGCGAGAGCTTCGCCGACCCGGAGATCGGCGAGCTGCTCCGGCGGGACTTCGTGTCGGTGAAGGTCGACCGCGAAGAACGGCCGGACGTCGACGCAAGCCTGATGGCTTCGGCGAGTGCGTTCACGCAGCAGCTCGGCTGGCCGCTGACGACGTTCCTGACGCCGGACGGGCACGTCTTCTTCGCGGGGACGTACTTCCCGCCCACTCCCGTCGGGCAGGTCCCGGCGTTCCGGCAGATCCTGGCCGCGGTGCTCGATGCCTGGACCGAGCGTCGGCACGAGGTCGACGCGAACGCCTCGGCCATCGCGACGGCGATCCGGCAGGGTGCCGTGGCGGACGCGACCGCCCGCTCGGGCGAGGGCGGTGCCGGCGCCGACCCGGGCCTCCCGTCCGTCGACGCCATCCGGGCCGTCACGGACCAGCTGTCCCAGGCCGAGGACACCACCTACGGCGGATTCGGCGGCGCGCCGAAGTTCCCGAGCACGCCGTTGCTCGAGTTCCTCGCCGACGCGGCGGCCGACGGCGACGCCGAGGCCGACGGGCTGCTCGAGCGGTCGTTGCACGCGATCCGCGCGTCCGAGCTGACCGACGCCGACGGCGGCGTCTTCCGGTACGCCACCAAGCGCGACTGGAGCGTGCCGCACTACGAACGGATGCTCTACGACAACGCGGGGCTGCTCGCGGTCGCGGGGGCCGAGCAGGCGCGCGGCATCGCCGATTTCCTCCGGGACACGCTGCGGCGCGCCGACGGGGCGTTCGTCGCCGCGCAGGACAGCGAGTCGACCATCGACGGCCGTCGGGTCGAGGGCGAGTGGTACCACCGGCCGATCGCCGAGCGCGCCCAGCTCGACCCACCACCGCTGGACGACCAGGTGCTCACGGGCTGGAACGGCCTGGCGATCCGGGGGCTCGCGATCGCCGGCGCACGGCACGGCGATCCGGAACTCGTCGCGCTCGCGCGGGGCGCGGCCGACGCGGTCCTCGCCGCCCACGTGCAGGACGGCCACGTGGCGGTGCGGTCCAGCACACCGCGCGGGGTGTCCTCCGCCCCGGCCACCGTCGAGGACGTCGGACTGCTCGCCGAAGGGCTGCTCGAACTGGCCCTGGTGACGGGCGAGGTCTCCTACGCGACCGTCGCACGCTCGCTCGTCGACGACGGCCTGGCCGGGCGCTTCGACGTCGACCCGGTGCTGGCCGCTGCAGGGACCGCCACGGGCGAACAACCGCAGACCGCGATGCGGTCCGGCACCGTGGCGCTGGCATCGGCCGCCGCGACGCTCGGGGCGCTGACGGGCGACGAGGCACTGCGGAGCGCGGCGGCACGACTCGTCGCCGACCGCGCCCGCACCGGGACCGAGCGACCCCTCGGTCACGCGGATGCCCTCGGAGTCGCCCTGGCCCTGCAACGGCCGTCGCGTGAGATCGTCGTCGTCACGAGCGGCACCGACGACCCGATGCGAGCCGTGGCACACCGTGCTCGGCGCCCCGGCACGGTCGTCGCCACCACGACGCCGGAGCAGGCACGCGGCTGGGCCGAGGCGGGCTTCTCGGTGTTCGAGGGACGCGACGTGCTCGAGCCTGCCGCGTACGTCTGCCACGACCAGGTGTGCGAACTGCCGACCCGGTCGGCGGACGCCCTGGCCCAGCAGATCGCCTGACGCACCAGCCGCCCGGCGCGCCTGTATCCTGGAATGCTCATGTCTTCTCCGCTGCCCGTCATCACGTACCCGCCCGAACTGCCGGTCTCGCAGCGGCGGGACGACATCGCGGCCGCCATCCGTGACAACCAGGTGGTCATCGTCGCCGGGGCCACGGGCTCCGGCAAGACGACGCAGCTGCCGAAGATCTGCCTCGAGCTCGGTCGTGAGCACATCGGGCACACCCAGCCCCGCCGGATCGCGGCGCGGACCATCGCCGAACGCGTGGCGGAAGAACTGGGCGGCGGAGAGCTCGGCGGGCTCGTCGGCTACCAGGTCCGGTTCACCGACAAGGTCAGCTCCGAGACCCGCGTGAAGCTGATGACCGACGGCATCCTGCTGAACGAGATCCACTTCGACCGCGACCTCAAGCGGTACGACACGATCATCATCGACGAGGCGCACGAGCGGTCCCTGACGATCGACTTCCTGCTGGGCTACCTGAAGCGACTGCTCCCCCGCCGCCCCGACCTGAAGCTCATCATCACGAGTGCGACGATCGACCCGGAGTCGTTCTCGAAGCACTTCGACGACGCCCCCATCATCGAGGTGTCCGGCCGCACCTACCCGGTCGAGATCCGGTACCGTCCCCTCGTCGCCGAAGACCAGGACGACGACGCCGACGACGAGTCGGACTCCCGCACCGGTGACAGCGGCAACGCAGCCGACGACCGCGACACCCTGCAGGGCATCACCGACGCCCTCGACGAGCTGGCGCAGGAGGACCCGGGCGACGTGCTCGTGTTCCTGTCCGGCGAGAACGAGATCCGCGACGCGCAGGACGCGATCGAGGGCAAGCGCTACCCCGGCACCGAGGTCCTGCCGCTGTACGGCCGCCTGTCCGCCGCCGACCAGCACCGGGTCTTCGAACGCCGGCACACCCCGGGCATCCGCCGTCGTGTCGTCCTCGCCACGAACGTCGCCGAGACCTCGCTGACCGTGCCCGGCATCAAGTACGTGATCGACACGGGGACGGCGCGCATCTCGCGGTACTCCCCGCGGGCCAAGGTGCAGCGCCTGCCGATCGAGGCGATCTCGCAGGCCAGCGCCAGTCAGCGCTCCGGTCGAGCGGGCCGTACGAGTGCCGGCATCGCGATCCGGCTCTACTCCGAGGACGACTTCGGCCGACGTCCCGAGTACACCGACCCCGAGATCCTCCGCACGAACCTCGCCGCGGTGATCCTGCAGATGATCTCGCTCGGCTTCGGGGACATCGAGTCGTTCCCGTTCCTGCAGCCGCCGGACAGCCGCGGGGTGAAGGACGGCCTCGACCTGCTCCGCGAACTCCGTGCCGTCGACAAGGACGGCCGCATCACGAAGTCCGGGCGACAGCTGACCCGGCTGCCGATCGACCCCCGGCTCGGTCGCATGGTGCTCGAGGCGGGGCGGCAGGGTGTCGGACGTGAGGTCATCGCGATCGTCAGCGCCCTGAGCATCCAGGACCCCCGCGAGCGCCCCCTCGAGAAGCGCGCGCACGCCGACCAGTTGCACGCCCGGTTCGCCGACCCCACGAGCGACTTCCTGACCCTGCTGAACCTCTGGAACCACATCGAGGACCAGCAGGAGGAACTGTCGTCGAGCGCGTTCCGCCGGCTGTGCAAGGCCGAGTTCCTGAACTACCTGCGCATCCGCGAGTGGCAGGACCTGTACCGGCAGCTCTCCCGTGCGGCGAAGCAGGTCGACGTCCGAGTCGGGCAGTCCCGTTCCGACGACGGTGACGCCGTGCACCGTGCACTGCTCGCCGGACTCCTCAGCCAGATCGGCCTGCGGGACCGCGAGAAGCGCGACTACCTGGGCTCGCGGAACACCCGGTTCGTGGTGTTCCCGGGCAGCGTGCTCGCGAAGAAGCAGCCCGACGCCGTGATGGCCGCCGAGCTCGTCGAGACGAGCCGGCTGTTCGCCCGGACCGTCGGCCGGATCGACCCCGCCTGGGTGGAGCCACTCGCCGGTGACCTGCTCAAGCGCACCTACGGCGAGCCGCACTGGGAGAAGAAGCAGGGGGCGGTCGTCGCCTACGAGCGGGTGACCCTGTTCGGCGTGCCGATCGTGCAGCGTCGCCGCGTGCAGTACTCGCGGATCGACCCGGAACACTCCCGTGAACTCTTCATCCGGCACGCCCTGGTCGAGGGCGAGTGGGAGTCGCAGCAGGCCTTCGACCGCGCCAACCGGAAGCTCCGCAAGGAACTCGAGCAGCTCGAGGAACGCACCCGCCGCCGGGACATCCTGCTCGACGACGAGAACGTCTACGAGTTCTACGACGCCCGCATCCCGGCCGACGTCGCCACGACCCGCGACTTCGAGGGGTGGTGGCGGACGACCCGCCGTGAGCAGCCGGACCTGCTCACGATGCGCCGCTCGGACCTGCTGGACGAATCAGCGGCCGAGGCCGCCGAGGACGACGTCGAGTACCCGACCCAGTGGCGGAGCGGCGACCAGCGTCTCGCCATCCAGTACCGCTTCGAACCCGGCGCACAGGACGACGGGGTCAGCGTGCAGGTCCCCCTCGCGCTCCTGCCGCGGATGCGTGAAGAGGGCTTCGACTGGCAGGTGCGCGGCCTCCGCAAGGAACTCGTCACCGCGCTCATCAAGTCGCTGCCGAAGCAGATCCGCAAGAACGTCGTGCCCGCTGCCGACTGGGCCGAGAAGATCGTCGCCGAGCTGCCCGACGACGCCCCGACCGAGCCGACGGAGTCGTTCCGCGCCACCCTCGCCAAGGCGATCCAGCGCATGACCTACGTGCCGGTCTCCGAGTCCGACTTCGACCTGTCCCGCGTCCCCGCGCACCTGCTGCCGACGTGGGCCGTGGTCGACGAGCGTGGTCGCCGGGTCGAGACCGGCAAGGACCTGTCGGTCCTGCAGACCAAGCTCAAGGACCGGACCCAGCAGAGCGTCGCCTCCGCCACGGCGAAGGGCGCGGGACGGACCGGAGGCGCGGCTCGCGTCGCATCCGCCGGTACCGGTCGTCCGCTGGAACATTCCGGACTCACCGCGTGGCCCGACCAGGACCTGCCGCAGACCCTCGACACCAAGCAGGCCGGAGGCGTCATCCGCGCGTACCCGTCCCTGGTCGAGGAAGGCACCGGCCCGAAGGCGACCGTGGGCGTGCAGCTGCTGGCCACCCCGTCCGACCGCGTCGTCCGGATGCCCGCCGGGGTCCGCCGTCTGGTGATGCACGCGGTGCCGTCGCCCGTGTCGTACATCCAGTCGCACCTGACCGCGCAGGAGAAGCTCGCGCTCGCCGCCAGCCCCTACCCGTCGACCGCCGCGCTGTTCGACGACGTGCTGGCCGCCGTGGTCGACGCCGGCATCCGTCGTGCCCACCCGGACGGCCTCGTCTTCACGAAGGCCGAGTTCGAGTCGGTCCGCGATGCCGTGTCGGCCTCGGTCGTCGACACGATGTTCACCGCGGTGTCCGAGGTCGCGGCCGTCCTGGCAGCACAGCGCTCCGCCGAACGAGCACTCAAGCAGGCGAACTCGATGTCGCTGCTCGCCGCCCTCAGCGACATGCGGCAGCAGATGGAGCGCCTGGTGTTCCCGGGGTTCGTCGCCGTCGCGGGGCTCGACCGACTGCGCCGCATCCGCGTGTACCTGCAGGGCATCGAGGCGCGCGTGCAGAAGCTGCTGCAGAACCCCGGACGCGACGCGACCTGGATGCGCGAGGTCACCGTGGCGACCGACCGCTACACCGATGCCGGTGGCACCTTCCCGCCCGCGGTCGGCGCGCACCCCGAGCTCGTGCACGCGCGGTGGATGCTCGAGGAGTTCCGGCTGAGCCTGTTCGCGCAGGAACTCGGGACCGCCGAGACCGTCTCGTTGCAGCGGATCACGAAGGCTCTGACCGCCGCGCGCTGACGGGTCTACCGTGTCGGCCATGATCGGCACACTCGACGTCGTCGTCCTGGACTGCCCGGACACCCGCACCCTCGCCCGCTTCTACGCCGAACTGCTCGGTGGGGAGATCGTCGGCTTCGACGAGGACTGGGCGGAACTCGCCCTCCCGTTCACCGACCACCGTCCGATCCTGGCGTTCCAGCAGGTCGACGACTACCGGGCGCCGGACTGGCCGGGGCAGACGGTCCCGCAGCAGAGCCACCTCGACGTGAAGGTCGACGACCTCGACGACGGCGAGGCAGCGGTGCTCGCGATCGGTGCGACGGCGACGGGGTCGGGCACGGAGACGTTCCGCGTCTACCTCGACCCCGCAGGGCACCCGTTCTGCCTCATCCGGCCGTCGGACTGACCGGTTCGGTCGCCAGACCCTCGACCACGGTCACGTTCGGCAGCGCGGTGAGTGCGGCGCCGGGCAGGAACAGCTTGGCGGCGCGACGACCGGCACCGATGACGACCTCCGGGGCGTCGAGGACGCGCGCGTCGATGTAGAGCGGCCACGAGGACGGCAGCCCGATCGGGGTGATGCCGCCGTACTCCATGCCGGTCAGCTCGACCGCTTCGTCCATCGGGGCGAAGCTCGCCTTGCGGACGTCGAGCAGCTGCTTCACGACCCGGTTGACGTCGAGCTTGGTCGATGCGAGGACGACGCAGGCGGCGTAGCGGATCTCGTCACCGCGCTTCCCCGCGACGACGATGCAGTTCGCGCCGCCGGCCAGCGGGTAGCCGTACGCCTCCGAGAACGCGGCGATGTCGGCCAGGTCGGCGTCGATCGGGGCCCCCTCGATCTTCGCGACGACCTCGGCCGGCAACGCGACGAGGGCTTCGGCGACGGGGATCGCGAGGAATCCGGTGGCGACCAGGGCGGGAACACGTTCGAGCGTCGGCATGGCTCCACCGTAGGGAAGCGATCCCGCACGAGGCTGGAGCCATGACCGAAGTCCGGGCGATCGACGTCGACCAGTGGCCCCGCCGGGAGCACTTCGAGCACTACCGGCACCGCGTGCCGTGCGCGTACGAGGTGACCGTCGAACTCGACGTCACGGCTTTCGTCGAGCGCGTCCGAGCGACCGGCCGTCGAACCTACGCGTCGCAGCTCTGGGCGATCGCGACCGTGGTGAACCGGCACGACGAGTTCCGGATGCAGCTGCTCGACGACGGTTCCCCCGCCGTGTGGGACCGTGTCCACCCGATGTTCACCGTGTTCCACCCGGACACCGAGACGTTCTCCGCCCTCGTCGTGCCGTACGACGACGACTTCGGCGCCTTCCACGACGCTGCGGTGTCGACGATCGAGCGGTACCGCGACGACACCCGGATGTTCCCGCAGGACGACCGACCCAGCAACGTGTTCGACGTCTCGACCCTGCCGGGAGCGTCGTTCACCGGCTTCTCGCTCCAGGTGCGCGACGGCTGGGACCACCTGCTGCCGATCATCACGCTCGGCGGGTACCGGACCGCTGCTGACCGGACGCTGCTGCCGCTGGCGCTGCACATCGACCACGCGGCTGCCGACGGCTTCCACACGACCCGGCTGCTGCGCGAGCTCGAGGAGCTGTTCGCCGACCCTGGCTGGCTCGGCTGACCTCAGGGCATCGGCCGGAGTAGGACGGCGCGCATGACGAACGCAGTGGTGCACGTCGAACTCATCGGCCCGACCCGGATCGGTTGCGGGCCTTCTACGCCGCGCTCTTCGACTGGGACTCCCCGGCGGGTGCCCCGGTCGCCGCAGCCGTCTCCGACCAGTCCTCGTACTCGTTCCTCGACCCGGTGCCGGGCGCCGGACCGGTCGCGGGCGGCATCGGCGGTGGCCCGATGGGTCCCCTGGACCTCGATCACGCGTGCCGTCGGTGTTCTGAGCACGTACGGCTCATCGCTCACCTCCCGATCTGGGGGTGAAGGCGGCTTCCAGAATGGCGTGAGCCCCCAGTACTGTCCTCTTGAACGTCCCTCATTTCAGGAGAGTAAGCATGTCTGGTCCGTACGCCCCGGGTACGCCGTCTCCATTCCCCATGCAGCCACAATCCCCGCGGTCGCATCCGGCGAAGGGCCTCGCTACGGCGGCACTGGTGTTGGGCATCATCTCCGTGGTTCTGTCGTTCGTTCCAGTCGTTCTGCATCTCGGCTTCGTGCTGGGCGTACTCGCGTTGGTCTTCGGAATCTTGGCGCTAGCTCGCCGAGTCAGAGCCGGAGTGACGGGGACAGTCCTGGGTGGAATCGGGGTGGTGCTCTCGCTCGTGTTCGGCACCGTCTACGGTCTCACCGCGTTCAGCTCTGCGCCTTCTGCTGTACAGGCGACGAGCGCCGCCGATGCGACCGACGACGCTGCAGACAGCGCGCAGGTCGAGGTTCCCGATGTGGTGGGCAAGACCATCGAGGACGGAGCCGCTGCATTGACAGATGCGGGCTTTGTCCCGGAAACGAGCGACGCCGACTCATCCGCGGGGATCGCCAGCCAGTCTCCTGCCGCAGGTCAACGAGTAGCGAAAGGCTCGACAGTCCGACTGACGCCGGCGGAAACGGATGGTTCCAGCGCCAATTCCCCCGCCCCTGTCGGCACGAAGTTCCAAATGACCAGCACGAACCGTCTCGATGACACTGAGACTGACTACACACAGTGGATCGACGGGTACAACGACAACTACACCTCCGCGAACGAGTACGAGCAACCTGACGCGAACATGAAGTACGTGGTGCTCACGGTGCACGTCACGGCGTCAACTGCCGGGGTCGACGCGAGTTCTGCAGCATATGACGTCGCTCTGGCGGCAACCGACGGTGCTGTGTACGACTCGACGTACCTCAGCGACGTAGAGGAGATGCCGAGCGTGACGCTCGGTGCTGGTCAGAGCGCGACCGGCAAGGTCGTGTTCGAGGTCCCCAATACCTTCCACGGCGGAATCGCATCGTTCGGTGACGGGAGCGTCTTCGTGAAGACGAACTGACCACTCTCGCTCCACACGACGCGTGTTCCGGGGCGCCGAACCACGAAGAACGCCTCGGCCCCCGTGACGCCCGAGACGTCCTCGGACCGCATCTCCTACGCTGACCCCATGACGTCGCAGTCGGAGTCCTCGGCCCGCAAACGCATCGGCCTCGTCGGCGCGGGCGGTATCTCCGTCGCCCACCTGCCCGGGCTGCTCCGCCTGGGTGACGTGGTGGTGCACGCTCGCGAGGGCGCCCACGAACTCGTCGCCGCCTTCACCGACACCGCCCGGGCCGAGGGCAGCACGATCACCGTCGCCGACAGTCTCGACGACCTCCTCGCCGGGGTCGACGTCGTCGACGTGGTGGTCCCGACGCACGCGCACGCCGAGGTCGTCCGTGCGGCGATCGCGGCCGGCAAGGACGTCGTCTCCGAGAAACCCCTGGCCCGGACCGACGCGGACGCGGCGGACCTGGCGGCGCGCGCTGCGGACGCGGGCGTGCAGCTCTACCCGGCCCAGGTGGTGCGCTGGTTCCCTGCGTACGCGCGCCTGCACGAGGCCGCGACCACGGGCCTCCTGGGCGACCTGGCGGTGTTGCGGTTCTCGCGGTCGGGCGCCTTTCCCACCCACGTCCCCTGGTTCGGCGACCGCGCGCTGTCGGGTGGGATCGTGATGGACCAGATGATCCACGACCTCGACATCGCGCGCTGGGTGGCAGGCGAGGTGACCCGGGTGTCGGCGGTGAGCGTCCGCGCGGGTTCCGAGGCCGAGCCGGTCGAAGCGGCGCACGTCCTGCTCACGCACGAGTCGGGCGCGATCAGCCACGTCGCCGGGCTGTGGGGGCCGCAGCACCTCGCCTTCACGACCGAGTACTCGGTGACGGGGACGCTCGGCAGCCTGTCGCACTCGTCCCGGGCAGAGGAGGACACCCGCAGCGACCTCGCGGCACCGGCCTCCGTGGACGGTTTCCTGCCGACGGTCGACCCGGCGGACGACCCGTTCGCGCTGGAGCTCGCCGACTTCCTCGCCGCGTTCGACGGTGGTGCACCGCCCCGGGTGACCGTGGACGACGGCGTCGCTGCGGTGCGGATCGCGAACGCGGCGATCGCCTCGATCGAGTCCGGCCAGCCGGTGGAGGTGTCGCGGTGACGCTCCGGGTCGGGGTGCTCTCCTTCGCCCACACGCACGCCATCAGCTATCTCGGTGCCCTGGCGGCGATGCCCGACGTCGAGGTGCGCGGGACGGACCCGGACGGGCTGTCGACGGGCGCGGTGTCGACGGGGACGGAGCTCGGCGACCTGCGCGGAGCCGAACTGGCACGCGCGCTCGGCGCCGGGTACGCGGACTCCGTCGACGAGCTGCTCGACTGGGGGCCGGACGCGGTGATCGTCACGAGCGAGAACGCGCGGCACCGCGAGTACGTCGAGCTCGCGGCGGCAGCCGGGGCGCACGTGCTCTGCGAGAAGCCGCTCGCGACGTCGTGGCAGGACGGCCTCGCCATCCGCGATGCGGTGGACCGCGCCGGGGTGCTGCTGATGATGGCCTTCCTGGTGCGCTTCGCCTCAGCGTTCGACCGGTTGCGTGCGACGCGGGACTCGGGCGCACTCGGCACGGTGTTCTCGGTGCGGGGCGCGAACAACGGCATGCTCCCGCTCGCCCGCGACTGGTTCACCGACGTCCGACTGAGCGGCGGCGGCGCCCTCGTCGACCACGTCGTGCACGTCGCCGACCTGATCGACGGACTGACCGGAGCGGCACCGGTGTCCGTCACCGCCGTCGCGAACCGGGTGCTGCACGCCGACCGCGCGAACGCCGAGACCGCGGGCTTGGTGACCATCACGTACGACGACGGCACGATCGCGGCGATCGACTGCTCGTGGAGCCGCCCGGACACGTCGCCGGTGTGGGGTGGGCTGACGCTCGACGTCGCCGGGACCGGTGGCACGGTGTCGGTGGACTTCTTCGGCGCGGCTGCTCGCGGGCTCGACGCGGTCGGGGGCCGGCCGATCGAACTCCGGTACGGACCCGACCACGACCTGCCGATGCTCCGGACGTTCCTGGCGGCGGTGCGGGCCGGGGAGCAGCCGCAGCCGGACGTCGGGGTCGGGCTGCGGACGCTGTCGATCGTGCTGGCGGCGCAGGAGTCGGTGCGGACGGGCAGGACGGTGCCGGTGCAGGTCGCGGACTGAGCACCGCCGGCGCGCTACGCTCGTCCCGATGCGCGCAACCGTGCGGGACGTGGCCGCCCTCGCCGGGGTGTCCCCGAAGACCGTCTCCAACGTCGTCAACGGCGGCGTGGTCGTGCGCCCGGAGACCCGCGAACGCGTCGAGCGCGCAGTCGCCGAGCTCGACTACGTGCCGAACCTGTCCGCCCGCGGGCTCCGGAACGGCCGCTCCGGAGCGATCGCGCTGACGCTGCCGGAGATGGGCAGCGCGTACTCCGCCGAACTCGCCCAGTCCTTCGTGGAACTCGCCCGCGAACGCGGCTGGGTCGTGCAGCTCGAGCAGACCGGCAACGACCCGGCCCGCGAACGCGAACTGGTCTCCCGTGCCCGCGCGCACCTGGTGGACGGGCTGATCCTCAACCCGGTGTCGCTCAGCGCGAGCGTCCTGGCCTCGACCGAGGGGCTGCCGCCGACCGTCGTCATCGGCGAGGTCGAGCCCGAGCACGTCGACCAGGTGCACGTCGACAGCCGCGCGGCGGCCGAGCAGGTCACCGAACACCTCATCGCCCACCGGCACCGGCGCATCGCGGTCGTCGGGGCGTCACCCGAGGGCGCCGCGACGGCGACGAGCGAGCTCCGCGAACGCGGCTACACCGCCGCGCTCACCGCAGCCGGCATCACGCCCGACCCGTCGCTCCGAGTCCCGCTGCCGGCGTGGACCACGAGTTCCGCGGCGACGACCTTCGCGGCCTGGCTGGACGAGCACGCCCTGCCCGACGCCGTCTTCGCCTTCACCGACTCGATCGCGTTCGGGGTGCTGCACGTCCTGGCCGCCCGCGGCGTCCGCGTGCCCGAGCAGGTCAGCGTCATCGGGTTCGACGACGTCGACGCGGCCGCGTACGCGATCCCGTCGCTCAGCACGGTGTCGTTCGACCGTCGGGCCTTCGCGACGGCGGCACTCGACCTGCTGACCCGGCGGATCGCGGACCGCGGTGCCGCGCCGGAGACCGTCGTCGTTCCGCACCGGATCGTCGAGCGGGCGAGCGTCGGCGACCGCCCGCGCTGACGTCGACGCCGTTCCGCGCTGACCGACACCGCACGCGGTCGCACGCCCGTGGGGTGTCGCTCAGTGCGAACGACCGCCGGAGCGGGAGCCGCTGCCGGACTGCCGCCGCCGTCTGACCGTCAGGCGTACGCTCCGCCGCATGACCAGCGAAGACGCCTCGATGCCGACACTCGCCGCGACCGTCCTGCAGTCCCCCGAGCCGGTCGCCCTCGGCCGGTTCTACGGTGCCCTGACCGGGTGGACCGTCCACGAGGACGGGCCCACCTGGGTGCGCGTGCGCCCCGACGAGGGTCCAGGCCTGTCCGTGCAGTACGAACCGGCCTACGTCGCCCCGGTCTGGCCCGGCACCGAGGATGCCCCGGGCATGCAGCTGCACCTCGACTTCCAGGTCGAGGACCTGCCTGCTGCGGTCGCGCGCGCCGAGCAGCTCGGTGCCCGGCAGGCCGCGTTCCAGCCACAGGACGACGTCCGGGTACTGCTCGACCCGGACGGCCACCCGTTCTGCCTGTTCCTGCCCGGGGCGTGACGCGCTGCCCCTGCTGCCGCCGCTGCCGCGCAGTCGCGCTGACCGACACCGCACGCGGTCGCGCGCCCGTGGGGTGTCACTCAGTGCGAACGACCGCCGGAGCGGGAGCCGCCGCCCTCACCCGGGTCCGCCGCCGCCAGCACCGCCGACCGCGTCCGCGCATCACCGAGGATCCGGAAGTGCCCACCCACCGGCAGCCGCACGTTCGTCGCCCCCTGGAGCGCACTGCCCTCGGGGATGAGCGTGTCGAACACCCCGTACACCGACGTGATCCGCGCGTTCGCGTCGAGTTCCCGCGCGAGCCCCGCCAGCACCGGGTCGGCCGCCCGGAACGCCCGCAGGTGCGGCACCGGCGCGAGCCGCGCGTAGACCGAGCCCGCGAAGGGCGTCGACACCGCGACCATCCGGTCGATCCGCTCGTGCTGGTCGAGCTGCGTCATCGCGTACTTGCCGATCAGTCCGCCCTTGCTGTGTGCGAGCACGAGCACGTTCCGCAGGTCCTGGTCCTCCAGGTACGCGATCACCTCGCGCGCCGAGTCGGGCACGGGCCGCAGGTTGTGGCGCAGGACGGGCAGCACGTGCACCGGGTGTCCCCGATCGTGGAGCGCGTCCATCAGCGGCCGCATGAAGTGCCAGGTCTCGTAGACGCCGGGGACCACGACGACGGGCTGCCCGGTGCCGTTCCGGTAGTCGTCCGCGGTGGTCGGGCCGAGGCTCCGGACCTGCCACCTCGCCGCGTACCCCCAGTCGAGTGCGGCCCACCACGCACGTCGCACCAGCGGGACACGGCCTGGAGGCCCGGATCGCCCCGTCCGCGCCGCATCCGTCCCCGACGTGGCCGGCCGGGTCATCGCAGCCCCTCCAGGCGCTCGGCGCCGCGGAACGACTCGAGCAGGCGCGCGAAGGCGTCCGGCTGCCGTTCCTGCACGTGGTGCGGGCCGGCCAGTTCCGCGAAGGTGCCGTCCGGCGCGGCGGCCGCGACCCGAACCGACCAGTCGTGCCGCGCGATCGGGTCCTGGCTGCCGCGGACGACGAGGACGGGCTGCGTCACCTCGGTGATCGTCTGCTCGGTCGGGTAGCGGAGCATCGGCCGGAGTTCACGCGTGTACTGCCGCATGCTCCGCAGGTAGTCGGTGACCAGGACGCCGTTCATCCGGAGCCCCTCGACGAAGCCGTCGCGGCCCAGGTCGAGCGCCTGCAGCGGGAGCGACCGCCGTTCCGCGTTGATCACCGGACCGACGAGCACGATCGCCGCGACGGTCTCCGGGTGGCGCCGGGCGGACTCGACCACGACCTGGGCCCCCATCGACTGCCCGACGAGCACCAGGTCGCCGTCGACCAGGTGGCGGACCGCCCGCACGACCACGTCGCCGAGCTCCTCGATGGGCAGCCGTCGACCGGCCGCGGGCAGCCAGCCGAACCCCGGCAGGTCGACGCTGATCGTGCGGTGCTCGGCGGCGACGGCGCGCTGCGACCGGGCGAAGGACCGGTGGGACATCCCGATGCCGTGGACGAACACGACGGTGGGGTCGGTGTCGTCGCGGACCGGCTCTCGCGCTGCCATGGTGTGCAGGCGCACGGGCAACCCGTCGATCCGGACGGTCTCCACAGCAGCGCGCACGAGCCGAGGCTACGCGGCGGTTCGCAGCACCGGGTCAGCCTCGTCATCGGCCGCACACAGCCGGGCCGTGTGCACTCCTGGCATGAGCGACACCACTCCCACCAACGGCCACGAACCGGACGGCTCCGACCGGGTGAACCGGGCGACGGCTCCGACCGGCTGGGGCGCCGCCCCGTCCCCGACGTCGACCTCCACGCTCGACGCCCCCGCGCCGCAACAGCAGCAGCAGCAGCAGCAGCAGCCGTACCGCCCGGACGCCGACGCCAGGAACCCGGGCGCCTGGGACTCCACCGCCCCGAACGGCGCCACCCCCTGGTACGGCGCCGGCGCCGGCGCTGCGACCACCCGCCGCAGCACCGGCCCGAAGCCCCCGTGGTTCTGGCCGCTCCTCGCCGCGATCGTCGGGCTCGCCGCGCTGCTCGTCGGCGGAGGCGTCGGATTCGCCATCGGCCACGCGATCGGTGCGGACCGGACGCAGTCGACCACGCAGGTGCCCGACACGAACCGGTTCCCGGGCAACGGCACCGGGCAGGCCCCCGGGTACGGCTCCGGCAGCAGCGACGGGAGCACCAGCGACGGAACGAGCGACGGCAGCAGCAGCGACGGCTCCGGCAGCTGACCGACGGGTACGATCCGTCCCATGCGGAAGACCACTGCCGGTCTGTTCACGTCGGTCGACGGCGTCGTGCAGGACCCCTACGAGTTCCAGTACGACAGCTTCGACGACGAGCTCGGTGCGGCGATGGGCGCCTGGATGGCCCGGACCGACACCGTGCTGCTCGGCCGGAAAAGCTACCTGGAGTGGTCCGAGTGGTGGCCCGCCCACGCCGACGACCCCTTCGGACAGTGGATCAACCCGATCGAGAAGCACGTTGCCTCCACCACGCTCGGCGACGACCTGACCTGGCAGAACAGCACGCGGATCCCGGGCGACGTCCCCGCGTTCGTCCGCGGACTGCAACAGCGCGATGGGGCGGACATCGCCGTGTGCGGCAGTGTCACGCTCGTCCGCAGCCTGCTGTTCGCCGGGGTCCTCGACGAACTGCAGCTCATGATCCACCCGGCGATCGCCGGCCGTGGCCGACGACTGTTCGAACCGACCGACCCGCCCACGCGGCTGCGTCTGGTCGACAGCACCGTGACGAGCAAGGGGAACGTGCTGAACACCTACGGGCGGCTCGACGCCTGACGGACGCACCACGGGCCTCCCGGCCCCACCCGTCATGCGCCCCGGCGAACCGCGCGTACCCTCGTGGGTGACCATCCGCACCCGAGGAACACCGGAGCAAGCATGACCCAGGACACCCGCCCGCACGTCGTCATCGTCGGCGGTGGATTCGCCGGTGTGGCCGCCATGCGGGAGCTCGCCGATGCGCCGGTCCGGGTGACCCTGGTCGACCGCCACGTCTACAACATGTTCCAGCCCCTGATGTACCAGGTGGCGACGGGTGGCTTGAACGCCGGCGACGTGACGTACTTCCTGCGCTCGCTCCGTGCCCGCCAGTCGAACGCCGAGTTCCGTCACGGCCTGCTGACCGGCATCCGCACCGACGAGCGCATCGCCGAGATGTCCGACGGCGAGCACCTGCACTACGACTACCTGATCCTCGCCAACGGCGTGAACACGAGCTACTTCGGCACGCCCGGTGCGTACGAGTACGCGTACTCGATGTACTCCCGCTCGCAGGCGCTCCGCATCCGCGACGAGCTGTTCACCCGGCTCGAAGAAGCGGCGGCGAACCAGGGCCCCGACGAGATCCGCATCGTCATCGTCGGTGGTGGTGCGACCGGCGTCGAGATGGCCGGCGCGCTCGCCGAGCTCCGCGACCAGGCACTCGTCGGCGCGTACCCGGAGATCGAACGCGGCAACATCTCCATCACGCTCGTGCACCGCAGCGGCGAGCTGCTCAAGCCGTTCGCCCCGCGCCTGCGCCGGTACGCCGCCAAGGTGCTCCGGAAGCGCGGTGTCGTGCTGCGGCTGGGCACCGGCGTCTCCGAGGTCAAGCCCGACGGCGTGATGACCGCTGACGGCGAGTTCATCCCCGCGTCGCAGGTGATCTGGGCGACCGGTGTCGCCGCCCACAAGGAGGTCTCCAGCTGGGGCCTGCCGCAGACCCACGGTGGCCGCATCCAGGTGAACGACGACCTGAGCGTGAAGGGCGCCGAGCGGATCTTCTCCGCCGGCGACATCGCCGCGCAGGACGACGCCCTCGCCCAGCTCGCCCAGCCCGCGCTGCAGGGCGGCCGGCACTCGGCGCGGCAGATCGTGCGCCTGCTCGAGGGCAAGGCCACCGAGCGCTTCAAGTACTTCGACAAGGGCACGATGGCGACGATCGGCACGAACGCCGCGGTCGCCCAGCTGCGCGGCGGGATCACGATGGTCGGCCCGGTCGCCTGGCTGGCCTGGGTGTTCGTGCACATCACGAGCCTCCTCGGCGCCGGCAACCGGATGTCGACCCTGACGCACTTCTTCGTGCGCTACGTGTGGTTCATGCGGAAGCGCTCGATCCCGATCGTCGGCGACGTGCGCCCGGTGCGGCCGAACGGCGACCGCGAGCCGGACCCCTGGCAGCTGCAGAAGGCCGAGTAGCCGCGCGCGTTTCCATTTCGTGAGCAGGAACGGTCGCGTCCGCACGTCGGACCCGACCATTCCTGCTCACGGTGTGCGTGCGGTGGACGCGGGGCGTGACCGCCTGGAGGCGCGGTGCGGGCCGGCCCCGGGCCTCCCGGCCGGCGCGTGGTGCGCGGGGCTGGCGCCGACGCCTGGCCGGGACCGCGTGGCCGGCCGGCTGACGCGGAACGACCATGTCGCCGTCGTCCGACAGCGACATGGTCGTTGCGCGCGCTTCGCAACAGCGCGCGCGTGCAACGAACGACGTGGTCGACTTCGTCCGACGTCGACGCTGTCGTACGACGTCAGCCGGCCGGCGCCACCCGGACGTCGAAGTACGCGCCGGCGGCGATGTCCTCGAGGAGCCCCGGGCCGGTCGGCTGCCAGTCGAGCAGTTCCCGTGTGGCATCGGAAGTGGCGGACATGTCGATGCCGAAGAACGACGCCATGAACCCGAAGTGCGCTGGCGCGTCGGCGGGGTCGATCGAGGTGACGGGGAGCCCGAGACCCTCGCCGATGGCCTCGGCGATCGCCCGTGTGGGGATGCCGGTCTCCGCCACGGCGTGCATCCGCGTGCCCGCCGGTGCCTGCTCGAGGCCGAGCCGCACGAGCCGGGCGGCATCGGTCACGTGCACGGCGGCCCAGCGATTCGTGCCCTCGCCGATGTACGCGGAGACCCCGTGCTGCCGGGCGGTGGCGACGATGTACGCGACGAAGCCGTGGTCTCCCGTGCCGTGCGTGGTCGGGCTGAAGCGTGCTGCGACGGCGCGGACGCCCTGCTCGACGAAGTCGAAGCCGCGGTTCTCGCCGCCACCGCGCGGAGCGTCCGGACCGACGAAGGGGTTGGGGTCGGCCTCGGTGGCGGGACGGCCGGAGGCGAGCCCGGCCACCCCGGCGGCGAACACGAACGGACGATCGCTGCCGGCGAGCGCACCGCCGATCGTCTCGATCGATGCGCGTTCGGCGGCGTCGGACACCGCCGGGTTCGCGAAGTCGTGCTTGTTGGCGAGGTGCAGGACGCCCTCGGACTCCGCGGCACCACGGTGGATCACGTCCAGGTCGTCGAGGTCGCCGCGGAGCACCTCGACGCCCTTCGCCGCGAGAGCCGCGGCCGAGGCGTCGGAGCGGGCGAGCCCCGTGACGACGTGCCCGGCGGCGAGCAGGTCGTCGACGGTGTGTGAGCCGATCCAGCCGGAGGCCCCGGTGACGAACACGTGCATGAGCGTTTCCTTCCGCAGTGTCCACGACCCGATGTCATGAACTGACATCACCGTAGCACTCGATGTCAGCCACTGTCATCAGTAGACTGCGGGCATGGTTCGTTGGCAACCCGGCACCCGCGCGCGGCTCCAGGCGGTCGCCCTGCAGCTGTTCACCGAGCAGGGGTACGACCGCACGACGGTGGCCGAGATCGCGGCGGCGGCCGAGGTCACCGAGCGCACGTTCTTCCGGCACTTCGCCGACAAGCCCGAGGTGCTGTTCGCGGGACAGGACGGGTTCCTCGCCATGTTCGTCGACCCGATCACCGCCGCCCCCCAGGGCACCGCGCCGTTCGACCTGATCCGCCTCGCGCTGGACGCCAGCGCCGACTTCTTCCCCGAGGATCGTCGAGCGTGGTCCCGTGCGCGCCAGCAGGTCATCGACGCGAACGCGGCCCTCGGCGAGCGGGAACTCGGCAAGCTCGCCACCCTGAAGGCCCGCCTCGGCGAGGTCCTGCGTGAGCGAGGGGTGCCGGAGCCGGTCGCGACGATGGCCGCCGAGGCCGCGGTCACCGTGTTCCACCTGTCGTTCGCCCAGTGGATCGCACCGGACGAGGACCGCCCCTTCGCCGCGATCGCCCACGAGCGACTCGACGCCCTGACGAGTCTGGTGCACCCCGCTCGTTGAGACTCCTCTTACCCGCGAGGAGGACCCTGGTCGGCGACACGCAACCGAGCAGCGCGGGGAGGGACCATGGCGACGACCACGCTGACCCACGCGCCGACGCAGGCGCAGCCACAGCACCGCACGGCCGCCCCGGAGCACTCCGGGGCGAGGACGCAGCAGGCGCCCCCGCCCCCGCTGACACACCGCGCACCCGCGCTCGACGGACTCCGGACCCTCGCCATCCTGGTCGTCGTCCTGTACCACCTGCACGTGCCGCAGTTCGAGGGCGGCTTCATCGGTGTGACGGTGTTCTTCGTGCTGTCCGGCTTCCTCATCACGACGCTGCTGCTCGGCGAACGGCGTCGCACCGGGCGGGTGCGCCTCGGCTCGTTCTGGGTGAAGCGACTGCTCCGCCTGTACCCGGCACTGCTCGCGTTCGTCGTCGTCGGGCTCCTGCTCTGGAACTGGGTCGGTGACTACAAGGGCGCTTCGCTGCAGTCGGGCGAAGCGGCGTTCATCGCGCTGACCTACACGGGCAACCTGTTCCGCGCCTTCTGGGACACCTCGCAGGGCGTCTTCGCGCACACGTGGAGCCTGTCGATGGAGGAGCAGTTCTACCTGGTCTGGCCGCCGGTGCTGGTCCTGCTCGCCGCACTCCGGGTCCGTCGCCGCTGGCTCCTGACGGGGCTCGGGGCCCTGGTCGTCGGGGCGTCGGCGGCGTCGTGGGCGAGCTACCGCAGCCCGAGCGGCGGTGCCACGCCCGACGTCTACTTCTCGCCCGTGCTCGGGGTCGTGCCGCTGGCGACCGGCTGTGCACTGGCCCTGCTGCTCGACGACGAACGGGTGCGCGTGCGGGCCGCCGGGATCCTCGGGCACGTGGCGACCTGGCTCGGTCTCGTGCTGCTGGTCGGAGTGCTGCTCTGGATCGACGACGACTGGACGCGGCACGCGTCGACGTTCGGCATCGTGCTGCCGCTGACCGGGCTGATCGCAGCGGTGACGATCGGTGGGCTCGTCTCGGTCCGCTCCCCGGTGTCGGCCGCCCTGGCCTGGACGCCGGTGTCGTGGTTCGGCCGCCGGGTCTCGTACTCGGCGTACCTCTGGCACCCGCTGGTGATCGCCCTGCTCGGCACCTTCGCGATCGGCCCGTGGGGCACGGTCGGCCTGGTCGGCGCGGTGGTGATCGTGTCGATCGGTGCCGCGTACGCCGTCGAGGTCCCCGTCGAGCGGTTCCGCGCACGGGTCCGAGCGGGTCGCCGGGCAGCAGGCCCGCGCAGCACATCGAGTGAGCAGAAGACGTCGAGTACGGCCCGCTGACCCGACGTCTTCTGCTCGCTGAACGCCGCGGTGAACGGTCACCGTAGGCTCGCCGACGTGCCCATCGAACGCGTCGACGTCCTCGTCGTCGGCGGCGGCCCCGTCGGGCTGTTCCTGGCGGCACTCCTCGCGGCGCGGGGCGTCGACGTCCGCGTGTGGGAACGCCGGGCCGAGCCGCCGACCGGTTCGCGGGCCATCGGCATCCACCCGCCGTCCCTCGACGCGTTCGCCGCGATCGGCCTGGACACCGCGGTGCTCGCCGAGGCGTCACTGGTGCACGCCGGCGTGGCCCGGAGCCGCGGTCGGACCATCGGCACCCTGCGCTTCGACCGGGCATCACCGACCCATCCGTACGTGGCCACCCTCGACCAGCACCGTACCGAGTCCCTGCTCCGGGACCGGCTCCGGGCCAGCGCACCGAGCGCCCTGCGGACCGGGACCACCCTGACCGCGCTGTCCCGGCAGGCCGACCACGTCGACGCCGTCGGGACCGGACAGGACGGCGGCACCGTGACGCTCCGCGCAGCCTTCGTCGTCGGTGCCGATGGTGCGCGGAGCGCCGTCCGCGACCTGCTCGGCATCGGGACGACCGGGCGCGAGTACCCGGACCGCTACGTGATGGGTGACTTCGCCGACCCCGAGGCGCCGTCGGCACGGTCCGCCGCGCTGGTCGACGTCGGCCCGGACGGCGTCGTCGAGTCCTTCCCGCTGCCGGGCGCACGGCGCCGGTACGTCGCCCTGGTGCCGGACGACGACGCGTTCGCGTCGGCCGAGGGCAGCTGGACGAGCACGCCCGACGCCTCGGTCGTCGTACGCCTGGCCGCGCTCGTCGCCGAACGGACCGGGGTCGTCCCCGACCCCGCGAGCTGCTCGATGACCAGCGGCTTCCGGGTGCGCCGCCGCACTGCCGAGCGCGTCGGCGTCGGCCGGGTCGTGCTCGTCGGGGATGCCGCCCACGAGATCAGTCCGATCGGCGGGCAGGGCATGAACCTCGGGTGGCTCGACGCTGCCGAGCTGGCGCCCCTGCTGGCGGGCGCGGTCCACACCGGCGTCGCCGGTCCGTGGCCGGGCTACGCCGCCCGCCGCCAGGCAGCCGCCCGCCGCGCGGCACGGCAGGCCGAGGTGAACATGGCACTGGGCCGTCCGCTCGGCCCCGTCACGGCGACCGGCCGGGAGGCGCTGCTCCGGACCGCCCTGTCGCTGCCGACCGCGCACGGCCTGGCTCGGCTCTACGCGATGCGCTGGGCCTGACGGCCCGCGTTCTGCGCAGTCGCGGCGCGCGGTCGGGGCGATCGGGCGGTCGCGCGGTCGCGCCGTGTGTTCCGCGTCGTCAGGCGACGAGTCGCGCGCCTGCGAAGCCGAGCTCGACGACGAGCACGAGGGACGACGCGATGACCAGCCGGAACAGGGTGCGTGATGCGCGTCCCGCGAGCACCAACCGGACGCCGACGACGGCGAGCACCGCCACCACGACGGCTCCGAGGACCGCGAGCACGATCCCGGGCCCCTGCACGGGGTCGTCGCCGAGCACCTGTCCGCCGAGCACCAGGGCGGCCGCGACGACGAGCGAGGCGAACGCGACGATCCCCGCGCCGCGGAGCCCGAGGCGGTGCGGGAAGCCCCGCACTCCGGTGGCGTCGTCGTCGACCAGGTCGGGCAGCACGTTGGTGCAGTGGATCGCGATGCCGAAGACGGCCCCCGTGGCGATCGCCCACCACGCCGGCCACTGCCCCTCCGGCCCGGCCGCGACGGACACGACGGGCAGCAGCCCGAAGGCGACGACGAACGGCGCCACCGACCACACCGAACGCTTCAGCCCGGCGTCGTAGGCCCACCCGGCGGCGACCAGCACGAGGTGCGCGACCGCGGCGACCGGCCCCAGGAACAGCGAGAGCACCACGGCGATCCCGGCGGTGGCGTACGCCGCGGCGCGGACGGTGCCGACAGCGATGAGGCCGCGGGCCACGGGCTTGTCGCTCCGCCCGACGGCTCGGTCGCGGTCCGCGTCGATCCAGTCGTTCGCCAGGCCGATGGACAGCTGCCCGGCGACGACCGTCAGCGCCACCAGCACCACGAGCCACACGGGGTGCCCCACGGCGGCGGCGATCACCGCGGCGAGGACGGTCACGGTGACCGTGGGCCCCGGGTGCGACGACGCGAAGAGCAGTCGTGCGGTCGACGGGGTGCGGCTGGCGGTCACCCGGTCAGCGTACGGATCGCTCCTGCGCGGTCGTGCCGCCGGTCACGGGACCGCGGGCACCTGGACGCCGAAGCGGTCGACGAGCTCGCGCTTGAGCACCTTGCCGCTCGGGCCGAGCGGCAGCGCGTCGAGGACGTGCACCACCCGGGGGTACTTGTACGCGGCGATCTCGGCGGCGACGAAGTCGACCAGGACCTGCGGCTCGACGGACGCGCCGGAGCGCAGGACCACCGCTGCCTCGATCTCCTGCCCGTGGACCGCGTGCGGCACGCCGAACACCGCGGCCATCGCGACGTCGGGGTGGGTGGCGAGGACCTCCTCGACCTGCCGCGGGTACACGTTGTAGCCGTTGCGGATGATCATGTCCTTGGTGCGGTCGACGATCGTCAGGTACCCGTCGTCGTCCTTCGTGCCCAGGTCACCGGTGCGGAACCACCCGTCGACGATGGCCTCGGCGGTGTCCTCGGGCCGGTCGAGGTACCCGTTCATCAGGTTGTGGCCCCGGATCACGAGCTCGCCGATCTCGCCGCGCGGCAGCATGACGATCGCGTCGCGGACCTCGGGGTCGGCGATCTCGACGTCGATGCCCCAGACCGCCGTGCCGATGGTGCCGGGCCGCGGCGGTCGCCCGACGTGGTTGAAGGTGGCAACCGGCGAGGTCTCGGTCAGCCCGTACCCCTCGTGGATCGGCGCGTCGAAGACCTGCTGGAACCGCTCGAGCACCGCGAGCGGCAGCGAGGCCCCGCCGGAGATCGCGTACCGGAGCGTCGGACGGGCCTCGGACCGGGTCGCGGCGTCGAGCAGCGCCATGTACATCGTCGGGACGCCCATGAAGATGCCGCAGCCGTGCTCGACCATCGCGGCGAGCGCCGTGTCACCGTCGAACTTCGGCAGCATGACGAGCGTCGCGCCGGTCCGGAACCCGGTGTTCATCGTGCAGGTCTGCCCGAACGTGTGGAACAGCGGCAGGGCGCCGAGCAGGACGTCCCCGCGGTGCATGTCGAACGTGGTCATCAGGTTGGTGTTGACCTGTTCGAGCAGCGCGAAGTGCGAGCCCTCGGCACCCTTGGGCTGGCCGGTGGTGCCGCTCGTGTACAGGATCGTCGCGGTGTCGAACGGGTGCCGCGGCACGTAGGTGTCGAGCGGTTCGCTCTGCGCGGCCAGGGCCTCGAGCCGGTCGGGGCCGGCCGCGGACCCGTCGTCCGTCGTCGCCGGTGCGAGCACGGTCACGACGTCGACCCCGGCGAGCTCGGCACCGGCGGCGCCTTCGCCGAGCAGCGGGGCGGCACAGACGAGCAGGGTCGCGCCGCTGTCGCGCAGGACGTACTCGATCTCGCGGCGCTTCAGCAGCGCGTGCACGGGCACGGCCACCGCGCCGAGGGCCAGGGTGGCGTAGTAGACGCGGGGGAAGTCCGCGACGTTCGGCACGAGCATCGCCACCTTCGACCCCTCGGTCACGCCCCGTGCCCGGAGTGCCCCTGCGTAGGCCAGGGTCTGCGCCCACAGCTCGGCGTAGGTGGTGCGGACGTCGCCCACGATGACGGCGACGTCGTCCGGGTACCGTGCCGCGGACTCGGCGAGGATCGCCGCGACCGACGCGGTCGCGCGGGTGGTGTGGGTGTCGTGCATGCCGGTCTCCGTCTTCCTCGACGACCTCGTCGTCGTCACCGCCGATCCTACGGCTGGACCCGCCGGACCGGTCAGGCAGGCTCGAGCCTCCGGACCGGTCAGGCAGGCCCGAACCGGCGGACCACTCAGGCAGGCTCGGCCCGGGGCGCCGGTCAGGCGGCGGACGCCGTGGGTTCGCGCCGCCGGATGAGCACCCCGGACGCCAGGGCGATCCCGAGCAGGACGACGAGTCCGCCGACGGGCTCGTTCCACCGCACCCGCTCCCCCAGCACGAGCACCCCGAGCGCCACCCCGACCACCGGCGTCAGGTACGTGACGGTGGAGGCGCGGCCGGCACCCCACGCCTGCACGAGCCGCGTGTTCCAGGCGTAGGCCAGCCCCGTGCCGACGCAACCGAGCGCGATCATCGCGGCCACGATCCTCCCGTCCAGCTGCACCGGACCGGTCGCGATGACGGGCGCGACCAGCAGGAGCATCCCGGAGGCCAGCGTCAGCTGGACCGTCGCCAGCGTGACCGGGTCGTACGCGCTCGCCACGGCCACCCGGCGCAGGTAGGCGAGCCCGACGCCGTAGGAAGCGGTCATGCCGAGCAGTGCGACCTGCCCCGGCACGCTCGCCAGTACCTCCGGGTCGGTCAGGACGTCCCACGGGCCGACCAGCACGAGCACCCCGACGATGCCGAGCACGATCCCGAGCACCTGTCGTCCGCGGAGCCGTTCGGACGGCACGAGCACCGCGAGCGCGGCCAGCGTCATGATCGGCGTGGTCGCGTTGTAGATGCTCGCAAGCCCGGACGGCACCGTCTGCTCGGCCCACGCCATCAGCGACGACGGGACCGCGTTGAGGAACACCGCGACGACCGCCAGGTGCGCCCAGGTCCGCGGCTCCCGTGGCCACCGGCGCCGGGTCGCCAGGAGCACCACGACGAGCGTCGCCCCGCCGAGCACGGTCCGCACGGTGGCGACCTGCTGCGGGGCGAGTCCGTCGAGGCCGATCTTCGCGAAGAGGAAGCTCGAACCCCAGGTCAGTGCGACGAGGGCGTAGAGGAGGGCGTTCACGAGGTACAGTCTCGGCAGATGCGCGGCATGTGGCGAACGCATGTCGCTCATGGACACATGAGGAGGACGCATGACCGTGTCGGTCCAGCAACTGCGCGCGTTCGTCGCCACGCTCGACGCCGGGTCCTTCACCGCGGCGGCCGCCGCGCTGGGCGTCGGCCAGTCCGCGGTGTCCCACGCCGTCGCCGGGCTCGAACGCGAGGTCGGCGGCCCCGTGGTGCGCCGTGGCACGGTCGCCGCCGCCACACCGCTCGGCGACCGCCTGCTGGCCCACGCCCGGAGCGTGCTCGCCTCGGTCGAAGCCCTGGAGGCGGTGGTCCGGCCCGCCACGGCGCGCGGCACCGTGCGCCTCGCCGCCGTCCCCACCGTCTGCCAGGGCCTGCTGCCGCGGCTCCGTGAGCTGTGGACCGTGACCCTGCCGGACGTCGACGTGCAGGTCTACGAGGGGGACGACGACGAGATGCCGGAGTGGCTCGAGGCCGGCACGGTCGACGCCGCCGTGCTCGTCGACCCCTCGCCGGTGCCCGACGGTGGCGTGGTCGTGGCGCGGGACGAGATGGCCGCCGTGATCCGCCGCGACCACCCCCTCGCCGAACTGCCCGCACTCACCCTCGACGACCTGCACGAGGACGGTCTGGTGGCGGGCGGCGGCGGCTGCGAGTACCAGATCCAGAAGCTGCACGAGCTCGACGGCCGCCCGTTCCGCTACGCCCACCGGGTGCGGGAGATGAGCACGATGTTCGGGATGATCCAGCGGGGCGAGGGCGTGTCGATCGTGCCGACCCTGGGCCGCGGGATGCTGCCGCCCGACCTCGTGATGATCCCGATGGCCCGGCGGCTCGAACGGACCCTGGTGCTGAGCGGTCCGTCGTCCCGTGCGTGGCACCCGCTGGCTCGGGCCCTGGTGGACGCGGTCTGAGACGGACAGTCCCCCGGTCAGGCAGCTCCGGCAGCTCAGGCAGCTCCGACCTTCGGCGGATCCGCTCGTCCCGACAGCTCCCTAGGCTCGGGGCATGACCTCGACCGCGCTCCCCGCCGTGCCGCTCGGGCAGCGTGTGTGGTCCCAGACCTGGCGTGTCGCCGTCGCGGCCCTGACCGGGCTGCTCACCGCGGGGCTCGTGTGGCCGTCGATGGACACCCGCGGCTGGAGCGACCTGCACGTCGGCGCGCTGATCCTCGGCGATGTGGGAGCCGGCCTGGTGGCCCTCGTCCTCCTGCCGTTCCGGCACCGGGCACCGCTGGTGATCACGGTCGTCATCGCTGCCCTCAGTTCGGTGTCGACGTTGGCGGTCGGGGCGGCCGCGATCGCCACGGTGTCACTGGCCACCCGGCGCCGGGCCGTCGAGCTCGCCGTCGCCGGTGCGGTGCTGCTCGGTGCCACGGTGCTCTACGACGTCGTCCTGGCGCCCCAGGGCGACGCCATGCCGCTCTGGCAGATCGTGGTCGCCGGCGCCGTCGGCATCGCCCTGCTCGTCGCGATCGGCATCGGGATCGGCCAGCGCCGGGCGCTGCTGCTGTCCCTGCGCGAGCGCGCAGCCCTGCTCGAACGCGACCAGCAGCTGCGCGAGGACCGTGCCCGCGAGCAGGAACGCGCCCACATCGCCCGCGAGATGCACGACGTCCTGGGCCACCGGCTGTCCCTGGTCGCGCTGCACGCCGGTGCGCTCGAGTACCGCGGCCCGGGGCTCACCCTCGACGAGACCGTCGCGGCGGCCGGGGTCGTGCGGGCCGAGGCGCACTCCGCGCTCACCGACCTGCGCGACGTCCTCGGGGTGTTGCGCGACCCCGCGGCGAACGGTGGCGACGAGGTGACCGGCACCGCGCCTCCGCAGCCGACGCTCGTCGACCTGCCCGCCCTGCTCGACCAGGCGCGTTCCGGCGGTGCGACCGTCGGGGCGCGTGTCGACACCGACGGCACGGCGGTACCGACCGCCGTGGGGCGACACGCCTACCGGATCGTGCAGGAGTCGCTGACGAACGCCCGCAGGCACGCCCCCGGGGAGCTCGTCGACGTCGTCGTCGAGACCGTCCCCGGTCCGGCGATCCGGGTGGTGGTGTCGAACACACTGGCCGACGGACCTGCGCTCGGCGACGACTCCAGGCACACGGCCGGGCACGGCCTGCGCGGGCTCGCCGAGCGCGCCCGACTCGTCGGCGGGAGCTTCCGCGCCGGCAGCGACGACGGTCGCGTGCACGTGGTCGAGGCGGTGCTGCCGTGGACCCCGTGACCGCTCCCGTCCGCGTCGTCCTGGTCGACGACGACCAGCTCGTGCGCGTCGGACTCCGCATGGTGCTCAGCGGCGACGACGGCCTGGTGGTCGTGGGCGAAGCGGGCGACGGGCTCGAGGCCGCGGGCGTCATCGCCGAGACCGCGCCCGACGTCGTGCTCATGGACATCCGGATGCCCCGGTGCGACGGACTCGTCGCCACCGAACGAGAACTGCGCCGCCGACCAGACCTGGCCGTCCTGGTGCTGACGACCTTCGAGGGCGACGACCTCGTGCTCGGAGCGCTGCAGGCCGGCGCCCGCGGGTTCCTGCTCAAGGACACCCCGCCGCACGAACTCGTGCAGGCCGTGCGGACCGTGGCGGCCGGGCGCTCGATCCTGTCCCCCTCCGTGCTCGACCGGGTCATCGCGTTCGCGGCCGGAACCCGCTCCGGCCCGATGGCCGGTGGTCCGGGCGGCGGACCGGCCGGACGATCGGCCGGCACCGCTCCGGACGGCACCGACGCGCGCCGGCTGCTCGCCCTGCTGACCGAGCGGGAGCGGGAGGTCGCGCTCGCCGTGGCGAACGGGGCGTCCAACGCGCAGATCGCGGCCGAC
The DNA here is from genome assembly GCF_031844325.1 of Curtobacterium sp. BRB10. NCBI lineage: Bacteria > Bacillati > Actinomycetota > Actinomycetes > Micrococcales > Microbacteriaceae > Curtobacterium > Curtobacterium sp. BRB10. The sequence goes on along the minus strand of NZ_JAUZVA010000001.1, from coordinate 150,044 downwards.
CTGTACGTGGGCCTGGCCACCGTGAAGACGCACGTCGGGCACGTGTACGAGAAGTTCGGCGTCGAGAACCGGGTGCAGCTCGCACTCGTCGTGCACGCGGCCCGGCGCGGGGACTCCACCGGGTGACCGGGTGACCGGGCGACCGGGTGACCGTCGGCTGAACGGTCGACGGTGGTCCCTCGGCAGGATGGGCCGATGGCCGAGACGCACGTGAAGACCTTCACCACCGCGGACGAAGCGACAGCCGAAGCCGCCGGGCTCGCCTGGCTCGCCGAGGCCGAGGACACCGGAGGCACCCGCATCGCCCGCGTGCTCGGGCGCCCGAGCCCGACCGTGCTCGACCTCGAGCTGATCTCCGACGGCTCCCCCACCGCCGCCCAGGCCGAACGGTTCGGCCGCTCCCTCGCGCACACGCACGCCGCCGGTGCCGACCACTGGGGCGCGCCGCCCGCCGGATGGACCCGCGGTGCGGCGCTGCGGATGGGGCGCTCGCGCACGCCGTTCGTCGCGACCGAGCAGGCACCGGCGACCTGGGGCGAGTTCTTCGCCGAGTACCGCATCCGCGACTTCGTCCGCCGCATCGTCGACGCCGGCGGGTTCGACCGCGCCGAGGCCGCCGTGTTCGAACGGGTCGCCGCACGCGTGCAGGACGGCACGCTCGGGTCGCCGCAGCCCGCGCTCGTCGGGGACCGACCCGCGCGCCTGCACGGCGACCTGTGGGCCGGCAACGTCCTCTGGCCGACGGACTCGTCCGAACCGACCGGCGCCGTGCTCATCGACCCGATCGCGCACGGCGGGCACGCGGAGACCGACCTGGCACTGCTCGGGCTGTTCGGGCTCCCCCGCCTCGAGACGGTGCTCGCCGCCTACGACCGGGAGTCACGGCTGGCGGACGGCTGGCAGGAGCGCGTCGACCTCCACCAGCTCGCGCCGCTGCTGCTGCACGTGTTCCTGTTCGGCGGCTCGTACACCGGCGCCGCGATCCGGGCAGCGCAGCGGTACGCCTGACCCCTCGCACCGTGCGAGGGGCGCCGCACGAACGGTGCGAGGTTCCACACTCCGTGCGACCCCGCGTGCCTCGCACCGAGCGCGGAACCTCGCACCACGGCAGACCGCCCCCTCGCACCGTGCGAGGGGGCGCACCGTGCGTCCTTAGGCCGCACACAGCCTGCGCAGTGCAGCAGTCGGGGAACGCCCCGGATGCTCATCGACATGACCACGTACCCGATACCCGTGACCGACCGACGCGATGCCGCGCGCAGTGCCGCGCGGGATCGGCGCCGCCCGCCCCTCGCCCGACTGTTCCTCGGCGAGCGCGAGGACGCCCGCTGGCTCCGGCCGGCGTTCTGGGCGCTCCTGACCGCGACCGCCGTGGTGTACCTGTGGGACCTCAGCATCTCCGGGTACGCCAACAGCTTCTACGCCGCCGCCGTGCAGGCCGGCACGAAGTCGTGGGAGGCGTTCTTCTTCGGCTCCCTCGACTCGTCGAACTTCATCACGGTCGACAAACCGCCGGCTTCGCTGTGGGTGATGGTGCTGTCCGCCCGGCTGTTCGGCTTCTCGAGCACCAGCCTGCTGCTCCCCCAGGCACTGATGGCCGTCGGTTCGGTCGCCCTGGTCTGGGGCACGGTCCGCCGCACCCTGGCCCGACTCGGCGCCACCACCGCGAACGTCGGCGCCCTGCTCGCGGGCTTCGTCGTCGCAGCGACCCCGGCGGCGGCGCTGATGTTCCGCTTCGACAACCCGGACGCCCTGCTCGTCCTGCTGATGACCGCCGGGGCGTACTGCACGGTGCGGGCACTGCCGGAGGGCAGCTGGAAATGGATCGCGCTCGCCGGGGTCGCCCTCGGCTTCGCGTTCCTGACGAAGATGCTGCAGGGCCTGCTCGTCCTGCCCGCCTTCGGCCTCGTCTACCTGTTCGCCGCCCGCACCGGCTGGGGCCGGCGTGTGGTCGGCCTGCTCGTCGCCGCCGGCTCCCTCGTGGTGTCCGCCGGCTGGTGGGTCGTCGCGGTGTGGCTCTGGCCCGCCGAGTCGCGCCCCTACATCGGCGGCTCGACGAACAACACCGTCCTCGACCTGGTGTTCGGCTACAACGGCCTCGGCCGGATCTTCGGCGGCTCGGGCAACGGCGGCGGAGGCGGCGGCATGACCGGCGGGACCGCCGGAGGCTCGTTCGGCGGCTCGACCGGTCTGAACCGCCTGTTCTCGTCGGAGATGGGGCTCGAGATCTCGTGGCTCCTGCCCGCAGCGCTCATCGCCCTGGTCGTCGGCCTGGTCGTCGTCGGCCGCCGGCACCTGGCCGATCCCGCACGCGCAGGTCTGGTCCTCTGGGGCGGTTGGCTCCTGGTCACCGGACTCGTGTTCTCGTACATGTCCGGCACGATCCACCCGTACTACACGGTCGCCCTCGCCCCGGCCATCGCCGGACTCGTCGGCACCGGCGGTGCCCTGCTCTGGCACGCACGAGCCCGGTTCGTGGGCCGCCTCGGCCTGGCTGCGATGATCGGCGTCACGGCGTTCTGGGGCTGGTGCCTGCTGAACGAGAACCCGACCTGGCTCCCGTGGCTGCGCTGGGTGATGCTCACCGGTGGGCTGCTGTCCGCAGCGCTGATCGTCATCGGCAGCGTGCCGTCGCTGCGCAGGCTCGTCACGGTCGGCGTCCTCGCCGGCACCCTGTTCGGGCTGTCCGGCACCACTGCCTACGCCCTCGCGACGACGACCGTCGCGCACTCCGGTTCGATCCCGAGCGTCGGTCCGGCGGGCAGCAGCTCCGGCGGGATGGGCGGCGGTGGTACCGGTGGCTTCCCGGGAGGCACGGGCGGACCGGGTGGGTCGACCTCCGGCTCCGACGACGGCGGCTCCGACAGCACGTCGGACACCCAGCAGGGTCCCGGCGGGACCCCGCCCGAGGGCGGGTCCGGCGAGGCGCCGGACGGCACGACCGGCGAGGTGCCGGAGGGCACCGCCGGGCAGGCACCGGGCAGTGGCCAGGACGGCACGGACGACGCGACGTCCGAGGGTGGGTCGGGGACGGGCCTCCAGGCCGGGGGTGGTGGCGAGGGTGCGTCGACCTCGTCCGCCCTGCAGGAGCTGCTCGAGGCATCCGACGCGAAGTGGGCTGCCGCGGTCAACGGATCGCAGTCGGCCGCGCAGCTCGAACTCGACACCGACACCGCCGTGATGGCGATCGGCGGCTGGTCGAGCGACCCGGCACCGACGCTCGCGCAGTTCAAGGCGTCCGTCGCCGACGGTGACATCGGGTACTACGTGTCGTCCGGCTCCGGCGGTGGCATGGGCGGCGGCTCGTCGACCGCGTCGGCGATCCAGGAGTGGGTCGCGGCGAACTACGAGTCGACGACCGTCGGCGGCCAGACCGTCTACGACCTGAGCACCACGAAGTGATCGACGACGAGGGCGCGGTGGATAGGCTCCGGGGCATGCCCGGCCCCCCGCTGCAGCGCACCGACGGCTCCCCCGTCCGCGCCCTCGTCGTCGACGACGAGCACGCCCTGGCCGAGGCCGTCTCCCTGGCGTTCGCGGGCGACGGCTGGGCCGTGCGGTCCGTGCACCGCGGGCGCGACGTGCTGTTCGCGGCCCGGGAGTTCCAGCCCGACGTGATCGTGCTCGACGTGATGCTGCCGGACATCGACGGGTTCGAGGTGCTCGAACGGCTCCGCGACGCCCGCGACGGCGTCCGGGTGCTGTTCCTCACCGCACGCGACGCCCCCGAGGACCGGCTCGCCGGGCTGACCGGCGGCGGCGACGACTACCTGACCAAGCCCTTCGGCATCGAGGAGCTGCTCGTCCGTGCGCGGATCCTGGCGCGCACCTCGGCCCGGGTCGCCGCGGCCGGGGGGAGCGCCGAGGTCGTGGTCGGGGACCTCCGGCTCGACGAGGACGCCCGCTCGGTCAGCCGTGCCGGGGAACGCATCGAGCTCACGCCGACCGAGTACGAGCTGCTGCGGCACCTGGCCCGGAACGCCAACCGGGTGCTGTCCCGCGAGCAACTGCTGGCGAGCGTCTGGGGCATGGACTTCGGCACGTCGTCGAACCTGGTGGACATGTACGTGTCGTACCTGCGGAAGAAGCTCGACGCCGGACGCGAGCCGATGCTGCAGACCGTCCGTGGGGCGGGGTACGTGCTCCGGCCGGCGACGTGAGCCGCCCCGGGCGCACCGCGCGTGTGCCGTCGCTGCGCTGGCGGATCGTGGCGGCCGTGGCCCTGCTGCTCGTGGCGACGAACGTCGTCGTGGGGGCGGTGACCGTCGTCGCGTTCCGGGGGTACCTGGTCGACCGACTGGACGCGGAGCTGTCGACGGCGGCGATGCGGACCGTCGGCGGACGGGACGGGGCCGAACCGCCGCCGGGGGCGTCCGGGCCACCGCCGGGGTCGTCGTCGTCCTCGTCGTCGGACTCCGATGATCTGCCGGATCCCGACAACGCCTTCATCGGTGCGCCGGGGCAGTCGGCGGGCACGGTCATCGCCATCGTCCGCGACGGCGACGTGGTGCTCGGTGGCTACACCGACGGTGACGGTGACCAGCGCCGTCTGACGGCGGCGCAGCAGCGGACCCTCGCAGCGGTGCAGACCGGCGGCGAGTCCGTGACGGTCGGACTCGGCGCGCTCGGCGACTACCGGGTGCAGGCGGTCGGCGACGACGGCGACGTGTTCGTCACCGCGCTCCCCCTCGGTGACCTCGACGCCGCGATCGCTCGGTTGCTGCTCGTCATCGGGGTCGTCACGGTGCTCGGGCTCGCCGTCGCCGCGTGGGCCCTCACGGTGCTCGTCCGTCGATCGCTCCGGCCGCTCGAACGGGTCGCCGCGGTGGCGTCCGGCGTGACCGCGCTCGACCTGGAACGCGGCGACCCGGACATCCCCGTCCGCGTGTCCGACTCCGACCTGCGCGCGAACCGCGAGGTCGCGCAGGTCGGCAACGCGCTGAACCGGCTGCTGGGCCACGTCGCCCGGGCGCTCACCGTCCGTCGTGACGCCGAGGCCGGCATGCGGACGTTCGTCGCCGACGCCTCGCACGAGCTGCGGACCCCGATCGCCACCGTCCGGGCGTACGCCGAGCTGTCGGAGCGGACTTCCGACCTGGACACCGTGCACCGCAACGTCGAACGGATCGGACGCGAGGCCGTCCGGATGGGCGACCTCGTCGACGAGCTGCTGCTGCTCGCACGGCTCGACGCCTCGGCCCTGGCGTCGGAGTCGCCGGCGTCGCAGGTCGTCCGCGAGCCGCTCGACCTGACGTCGCTCGTGGTCGAGGCCACCATGGACGCCCGTGCGACCGCGCCGGACCACCGGTGGACGTTGCAGATCGTGGACGACCAGCCGGTCAGCGTGGCCGGCGACGAGGTGCAGCTCCGGCGGGTGGTCACGAACCTGTTGACCAACGCCCGGACGCACACGCCGCCGGGGACGGCCGTCGTGGTGTCGTTGCAGTCGGTGCCCGGGTCGGGAGGTGCCGTCGTCCGCTTCGTCGTGGCGAACGACGGGCCGCCGATCCCCACCGAGTCCCTGGCGACCCTGTTCGACCGGTTCTCCCGGGGTGAGGCCTCGCGCTCACGGGAGCACGGCACGAGCGGCCTCGGGCTCGCGATCGTGCGGGCCGTGGTCCTGGCGCACGGCGGCGGTGTGCGGGTCGCGTCCGAGCCCGGCCGGACCGCGTTCACCGTGGACCTGCCGGCCTCGGGCGGGTCGACGGCGGACGCTTCGGGCGCTTCGGGCGCTTCGTGAGCAGGAGATGTCGGGTGCCGCGACCGCACTCGACATCTCCTGCTCACCGAACGCCGCCCGGGTCGCATACTGGTCCGAGAACGCCCGACGAGGAGGCCCCGTGACGAACGCGTACGACAAGCTCCCGGGCCGCCCGGACCCCACCGACCTGGTGGTCGAGGTCCCGGCGTTCGAGGACGACCGCCCCCAGCCCGAAGCCGCTCCGCCCGCCGCGGCGCCAGAGCTCGTGGCCGCGACCGAGTTCGCGCGCTCCTCGCACGCACCGCCGACGATCCGCCGGACGCAGATGCGGGCGGGCGCCTGGATCGCGGGCGTCCCGATCGCGGCGCTCGCGGTCGTCGCGATCGTGCAGATCCTGCTGCCCCGCTGACCGAGAGCGTCACTGATATGTAGAGTGGTACGCCGTGGGGACGCGGTGGTGACGACAGCGACGAACGGGTACCGAGAGATCTTCGTCGATGAGTCGAAGGTCAAGGACTACCTCCTCGTCGCCGTCTGCCTCGAACGCTCATCGACACGGGCCGCACGGTCGGCACTCACCGGCCTCGTCCTGCGTGGGCAGTCGCGCCTGCACATGCGGAAGGAGAGCGACGCCCGTCGCCGGCTGATCCTCAGCACGATCGCGTCCTTACCGGTGGAGGTCGCGGTCTTCCGTGCCGTCAAGGACGGGCGATCCGACACAGCACGCCGTGCTGCGTGCCTCAGACGACTCGTCGCCGCCACCGCGGTGCCCCCGCGCGTCAGCGTGTGCTTCGAACGGGACGAGACACTCATCCGCAAGGACCGACAGTGGATCGTCGAGGCGACGCGGGACTCGGGTGGCGCCCGTCTGGTCCACCGCCACGAGACGGCTGCACACGAGCCGCTCCTGGCCCTGCCGGATGCAGTCGGGTGCGCGTGGGCGAAGGGCGGCGACTGGAGACGTCGTTGTCCACCGGAGATCACCGTGATCGACGTCTGAAACGCGCAGAACCCGAGCGCCCAACCGTCCGGATGGGTCTCGGGTCCACTTCTCGAAGCTCAACGCAACGAGCACGATCACGCTATCACCGTGCCATGTCACACGCCAGGACCGGCAGACGATGGCACGGCGATCCGGCGTCGTCCGGATCGTCAGACGATCGACCAACGTCGAGCCCCAGCGCGTGCATCCGCGTGGGAGCGCACGCAGGCTGGGTCCTGTCCGAGCAAGACGACCCGAACGGGTCACCACTGCAGAGATGGGAAACACGATCATGAACTCGTTCAAGCGCACGTCCGTGAAGCTCCTCGCCGGCACCGCACTCGGTGGCGCCGTCATCGCCGGGGCGTTCGTCGCAGCCCCCGCGCAGGCCGCCGAGCCCGCACCGCCCAGCACCTCGTCGTCCGTCGGCGGCAGCGTCAACGTCAACCTCGACCCGGTCGCGATCGTCAACGCGATCAAGGACGCCGTCAACGACCAGAGTGATCGCGGCGGCGCCGTGCAGGCGGCACTCGACGTCGGCTACTGGAACGCCGGCAATCCCGACCGCCTCACCGTCGCGGTGGTCAACAAGAACCAGGACATCACCGTCGAGGGCGACGTCGCGGACGCCCAGTCGATCGACATCAAGGGTGGCAACTACGTCATCTACTGGTTCAAGGGCCCCGGCAAGATCACCAACAACGGTGACGGCGGCTGGCTGAACTGGGGTGCGTTCGGCACCATCGAACGCATCGACAACGTCATCCACGTCAACGGCGGCTGACCACCCCGTTCGTCGGCGACGCCCCCTGGGACCTCGGTCCCCGGGGGCGTCCCCGTGTGCGGTCGACCTCAGGGAGCGTCGTCGTCCGTCCGCGCCGCGTCGATCGCCGACGGCCGATTGCGCGCAGCGAGCCTGAGGTCGCGCCGGGACCGGATCCAGCCCCGGACGAAGGCGACCGACACCAGCGCCGTCCGGTTCGGCGCGTTCCAGGACTTCATGAGCCGGCCGAGGTGCCAGGCGACGGCCTGCCGGCTGTAGGCGGTCTCCTTGGCGATCGCGTCGTTCGAGAGCCCGCGGGCGGCGAGCGCCAGCATCCGTTCCTCGGTCTCGTCCAGGCCGGGCGCCGACGCCACCAGGTCGATGTCGTCGGCGCCGAGTGCTGCCGTCGCGTCCCCCGACGCCCCTCCCCGCTGCTGCGCCCAGGCCTCCGCCCAGCACGAGCCGAGTTCGTGTGCCACGAGTGATGCCCGGCTCATCGCGAGCATCGTCCGTCCGGCGTGGTCGATCGTCGTCGCGTGCTCGCGGGTGGCCGTGTGCATGACGAGGGCGAAGACACGGATCGCGGGCAGGGCGCCGCGGAGCACGACCGAGACGTCGACCTGCGGGTCGTCGGCGCTGGCGGCTGCGACCTCGCGGAGCCGCACCAGGCACTCCTGGTCGAGTGGCTCCCCACGCTCGACCGCGCGCAGTGCCGCCGGGAGCACGAGCGGGACGATCTGCTCGTACCGACGCCGGAGCCAGTCGTGCCCGTCGGGTCGGATGCCGTGCAACGGTGGCGCGAGCAGCAGCTCCGTGAACTCCGGGCACCGCTCGTCGAGCGCCAGGCCCAGCCGCTCCCCGGGGAGCAGCACGGCCGTCCGTCGTGCCTCGTCGCGCTCGGTCGTCATCGTGCGTCGACGGTATCCGGACGACAGGTGTCGTGTCCGCTGCGTTCACGTGGTGTTCGTTCTTACCCGGGGCACAGCGCCCTGCCTCGGCCCCCGTAGCCCCGCTGCCGAGCATGAGCGGCATGACGGAGACGAACCAGCCCCTCGACATCGACATCGTCGTCCCCTGCTACAACGAGCAGGACACGCTCGCCGCCCACGTGCGACGGCTCCACACCTTCTGCCGGACGTCGTTGCACCACTCGTGGCGGATCACGATCGCGGACAACGCCTCGACCGACGACACCGCCCGGATCGCCGACGACCTCGCCGCGATGCTCCCCGGCGTCCACGCGGTGCACCTGCCCGAGAAGGGCCGGGGCCGCGCACTCAAGGAGGTCTGGGCGGCATCGCCGGCGACCGTGCTCGTCTACGTGGACGAGGACCTGTCCACCGACCTCGCCGCGCTCGACCCCCTCGTGGCACCCCTGCTGTCGGGGCACTCGGACCTGGCGATCGGCACCCGGCTGGCAGGTTCGTCGCGCGTGGTGCGCGGCAGCAAGCGGGAGTTCATCTCGCGCTCGTACAACCTGCTGCTCCGGACGACGATGGGGGTGTCGTTCTCGGATGCGCAGTGCGGGTTCAAGGCGGTCACGAAGGCCGCTGCCGACCACCTGCTGCCGTTGTGCGAGGACGACGCCTGGTTCTTCGACACCGAGCTGCTCGTGCTGGCCGAGCACGCGGGACTCCGCATCCACGAGGTCCCCGTCGACTGGGTCGACGACGTCAACTCCTCGGTGCACATCGCGTCGACCGCGACCGAGGACCTGAAGGGCATGTGGCGGGTGTCGAGGAACATCGCCACCGGGCGGGTGCCGATCAGCACGGTCTACACGGCGATCGGTCGGCAGCCGTTCAGCCCACCGAGCGTGGGGTTCCTCGGGCAGGTCCTGCGGTTCGGGGCGATCGGGGTGCTCTCGACCCTGGCGTTCGCCGCCCTGTACGCCCTGTTCCGGCCGGCGATCGGTGCCCAGACCGCGGACTTCCTCGCACTGCTGGTCACGGCGATCGGCAACACCGCTCTGAACCGACGGTTCACGTTCGGGGTGCGAGGCCGTGCGGGAGCGGGTCGGCACCACGTGCAGGGCCTGGTCGTGTTCGGCGTCGCCTGGGCGATCACGTCGGGGTCGCTGGTGGTGCTGCACGCGTCGGTACCGGGCGCTTCGCACGGTGCGGAGATCGCGGTGCTGACGGCGGCCAACCTGGTGGCGACCGGCGTGCGGTTCGTGTTGTTCAAGGCGTGGGTGTTCCGTGCTCGCCGGCGCCCGGAGCTCATCCGCCCCGGCACCACCCCGGCGGCCGACGCCAGCACGGCGGTCACCGAACCGATCGCGACCGCCGAACGCACCGGTGACCGCGCCGCCTGACACCGCGAGCAGCACGGCAGCGACCCGCCGCGCCGCCCATCCGGTGCGAGGTCGTCCGCTCCGTGCGGCGCTGCGGCCTCGCACCGAGCGATCACCCTCGCACCACCGCGAGAACGCCGCACGGTGCGCCACACCACCCGTGTTGCACGGTCGGTATACCAAGCCGTAGCATCGCCGTACCGCACCACCACCCCACAGGGCCCGACTGCCACCATCGGTCTGCCCGCGGCGAGCGCTCCATCGATGCAGCCCGCGCCGTCCGCTGCCGGCAACGCCCCACTGGACCCGCACGTGAACCCCACCTCTTTCGGTCTCTACGACCCTGCCCGCGAATCGAGCGATTGCGGCGTCGGTTTCATCACCCGTCTCGACGGGACGCCGAGCCACGACGTCATCCGCAAGGGCGACGAAGCGCTGTGCTCCATCCCGCACCGCGGCGGCAAGTCCGCCGAGGGTGTCGGTGACGGCGCGGGCGTCAGCATCGACCTGTCGGTGGAGTTCTTCAGCGCCATCACCGGCGAGCAGCTGCGCGCCGGGCACTTCGGCGTCGCGAACTGCTTCGTGCCGAGCGGCGCCGGCCCGGCCGCGGACGCCGAGCGCGCGCGTGCGCAGCAGACCGTCACGGACGCCATCGAGCAGCAGGGCTTCGAGCTCCTGCTCGTCCGCGACGTCCCGGTGGACCACTCCGTCGCGCGCCCCGAGGCCGAGCAGTACCAGCTGCCGATCGTGCAGTGGGTCTTCCGTGCACCGTCCGACTGGGACCGCACCGAGGTCGACGCCGCCGCGAACCGCGCCCTGCTCGCGATCGAGGCGGTCTCCTACGCGCAGGCCGCCGCCGAGCGTGCCGAGCACGCCGGCCTGTACCCGCTCTCGCTCAGCGCCCGGACCCAGATCCTGAAGGGCCGGCTGAACTCGGGTGAGGTGATCGGGTACTTCACCGACCTCCGCGACCCCCGGCACTCGGTCCGGACGCTGTACTTCCACACCCGGTTCTCGACGAACACCGAGCCGCACCCGACGATGGCGCAGCCGTTCCGCCTGATGGCGCACAACGGCGAGCTGAACACCGACCGGAAGAACCGGCTGTCGGACGAGGCGCTCGCGCGGGCCCGCACCCGGAGCATCGTGCGTCCGCCCGGGCAGTCGGACTCGAGCCGACTCGACCAGACCCTGCAGAGCCGCGTGTTCGACGACGGGCTCGAGATCATCGAGGCCGTGGTCTCGCTCATGCCGCCGGCGTGGGAGAACGACCGCACCCTGACCCCGGACGTCCGGGACATGCTCGAGTACTTCTCGCTGTACGAGGAGAAGAACGACGGCCCCGCCGCCGTGATCTTCAGCGACGGCGACGTCGTCGGCGCCCGCCTGGACCGCCTGGGCCTGCGGCCGCTGCGCACCGTCGAGACGGCCGAGTACCTGATGGTGTCGTCCGAGGCCGGCCAGGTCGAGTTCGACGCCGACGAGGTCGTCCACCGCGGCCGCATCGAGGCCGGCGGCATGCTCGTCGTCGACCACCGCACCGGCACCCGCATGCGCACGGGCGAGGTGCTGCACATGCTCGCGGCCCGCCGTGACTACGGCGCCCTGCTCGACGCCGCCCGCGTGAACCTGGACGACGTGCCCGCTCCGGACTACGAGCGCACGACGTCCACCCTGGGCTACGACGGCGACCTGTCGCTCGCGGGTCGGTACGTGGCGTACTCGTTGAACCAGGAGAGCTTCCGGTTCATGCTCGACCCGATGCTGCAGAACGGGTCGGAGCGCATCTCGGCGATGGGATACGGCAACGCGATCAACGCCCTGAGCGACACCGAGGGCGGCATGGCGAAGTACTTCTCGCAGCGATTCGCCCAGGTGACGAACCCGCCGCTCGACTCGATCCGCGAGGCCGACGGGATGTCGATGCGCGTCGCGCTCGGCGCGAAGCCGGACGGCACGGGCACCACGGGGCGTCAGCTCGTCGTGCAGTCCCCGATCCTCGGGCACCTCGACATGGTGCGGCTGCGCGAGCAGGACATCGTGCCGCTCGAACGTTTCGACATGCTCTACGTGCCGGTGCCCGACGACGAGCAGGCCAACGCCGACGCGGTGCGCGGCGCGCTGGACGCGCTGTGCGACGCGATCGAGGCGTTCGCTGCGCGCGGTGGGGGGATCGCGGTCGTGACCGACCGCGAGGTGTCGTCGACCCGTGCGCCCCTCCCCGTGATCCTGGCCGTGGCCGCCGTCAACCAGCGGCTCATCGAGACCGGTCTGCGCCTGCGGGTGTCCGTCGTCGCGGAGAGCGGTCAGCTGCCATCGTCACACCACGTCGCGACCGCGCTGGGCTTCGGTGCCGCCGCTGTGTACAGCTTGAGCGCTCGGCTGCGTGCGGAGGAGAAGTACCCCGCCGCACCCGCGCCCGCCGGCGAGCTGACCGCAACCGACCTGGCACTGAAGCAGTTCCGCAAGGCCGCCGAGAAGGCCCTGGCGAAGACCATGGGCCGTGTCGGCCTGTGCACCGCCGAGAGCTACATCGGTGGCGAGTTCTTCGAGCCGAACTACCTCGACACCGGCGACGACGTGCTCGCGCGGATCTTCCCGCACATGCAGGCACCGGTCGGCGGCGTCGGTTTCGCGCGCATCGCCCAGGCGGCGACGGACTGGCACGAGCGTGCCCGCTCGGTGGCGTCCGAGGGCCAGGTCCCGCTGCTCGGGCTGTTCAAGGAACGCTCCGACGGCGCCGGCCACTCGTTCGGCGTCGCGAGCGTCCGCGGGTTCGGCGGCATGACCGAGGAGCGCCCGGCCTTCGAGCGCTCCGGCGACTCGGACGCGCTGCGCCTGCTCACGCTCGGCCAGCTCGACGACTCGTTCGGCATCACCGACGCCGCGTACCGGAACACCGGGTACGACCGACTGAGCGATGCCGAGATCGACGCGCACCGCATCACGCCGGGGTACGTCACGTTCCTGCAGACGACCCACGACGAGCGGTCCCGCCGTCCCGCCGCGCTCCGCGACGTGCTCGCGCTGCCCGCGGACGTCACCGGGATCGACACGGCCGAGGACTTCGCCCGCGAGCTCGGCCGCTTCTCGACGAGCGGCAACGCCAGCGTCACCGTGCGCGGGCTCTCCGGCTCGCGTCCGTCGGACGACCAGGACCTGCCGGGAGGCACGGAGCGGTTCCGGCTGGAGCTCACGTCGACGGGGTCCACGGGTGCACTGCGCCACGCGGCACTGGCGGACGGCCTCGCGCTGCTCCACCCGGGGCAGATCGACGTCGACGCCGTCGACGACACCGGGGTGACGCTCCGCGCCACCGGTGCGGCCGTCGCCCTGCTCGCGCTGCTGCAGAGCGCCCCGGCGAGCGTCGGGCTCGACGAGGTGCAGCCGGCCCACGAGATCACCCGGACCCTGGCGTCCGGCGCGATGAGCCACGGTGCGCTCGTCGCCACCGCCCACGAGGCCGTCGCGCACGGCACGAACATGGTCGGCGGCATGTCGAACAGCGGTGAGGGCGGCGAGCACCACTCCCGGTACGGCACCATCCGCGGCTCGCGCATCAAGCAGTTCGCCTCGGGCCGCTTCGGTATCTGGGCCGGCTACCTCGCCGACCCCATGCTCGAGGAGCTCGAGATCAAGATCGGCCAGGGCGCGAAGCCCGGCGAGGGTGGCCAGCTGCCCGCACCCAAGGTCACGGTGGACATCGCCGCGGCCCGTGGTGGCACGCCCGGCGTCGAGCTGATCTCGCCGCCGCCACACCACGACACGTACTCGATCGAGGACCTCGCGCAGCTCATCCACGACTGCAAGGCCGCTCGTGTCCGGGTGATCGTGAAGCTCGTCTCGTCCGAGGGCATCGGCACGATCGCGGTCGGCGTCGCGAAGGCCGGGGCCGACGTGATCAACGTCGCGGGCAACACCGGCGGCACCGGCGCCGCGGCGGTCACCAGCCTGAAGTACGCCGGCCGCTCCGCGGAGATCGGCGTCGCGGAGGTGCACCAGGCCCTGGTCGCGAACGGCCTGCGCCAGAAGGTCACGCTCCGCTGCTCGGGTGCGCACCAGACCGGCAGCGACGTGGTCACGAGCGCCCTGCTCGGCGGCGACAGCTTCGAGTTCGGCACGACCGCGCTCATGATGCTCGGCTGCGTGATGGCGAAGAACTGCAACGTGAAGTGCCCGGCGGGCCTGACCACGAACGCCGAGGCGTTCGAGGGCGACCCCCGCGCGCTCGCGCAGTACCTGCTCAACATCGCCCACGACGTGCGGCAGATCCTGGCCCGTCTCGGCCTGCGCTCCCTGCGCGAGGCGCGCGGCCGGACCGACCTGCTGCAGCTCCTGGACCACCCGGCCAGCGTGGGCCGGCTCGACGCCCGAGCCCTGCTCGCCCAGGTGCCCGAGAAGATCGTCGCGGACCCGGAGTACCTGGAGAAGGACTTCCACACCGACGACGCCCTGCTCGAGCGCGTCCGCACCGCGCTCGTCGACCACGCGCAGGAGCACGTACTCGTGCACGGCGTGCTGCTCGGCAACGCCGACAAGTCGGTCGGCGGCCAGCTCGGCATCGACCTCGAGCGCCTGCTCAACCACGAGCTCGGCGCCGAGGACGTCCAGGGCCTGCCCGCCGTGACGACGGACGACCGCGGACGCCGCCGGCTGGTGGACGGCGCGGTCACGATCCGCACGCAGGGCTCGGCAGGGCAGTCCTACGGCGTCTTCAACAACGACGGCGTCGTGCTCGAGCACACCGGCACCGCGAACGACGGCGTCGGCAAGAGCCAGAGCGGCGGACGGATCATCGTCCGCGCCCCCGGTGGCGGCAGCGCCGAACCGAGCGGCAACGTGCTGGTCGGCAACTTCGCGCTGTTCGGGGCGACCGGTGGACGCACCTTCGTCGAGGGCGAAGCCGGTGACCGGTTCGCCGTCCGCAACTCCGGTGCGACCGCCGTCGTCGAGGGCGTGGGCGACTTCGGCTGCGAGTACATGACCGGTGGCGCCGTCTTCAACCTCGGCGCGTTCGGCAAGGGCCTCGGCAACGGCATGTCCGGGGGGTTCCTGTACCAGTACGACCCGTCCGGCCAGGTCGCCGAGCGTGCCAGCACGGATTCGCTCCTGGTGTTCCCCGTCACCGACACCGAGCGCGGTGCCTTCCACGAGTCCGCCGCACGCCTGCTGCTCGAGTGGCACCTCGAGGCGACCGGTTCGGCCCTGGCCGAGCGGCTGCTCGCCGAGTGGGACACCGCCCGAGCGCACGTGTACGTCGGCATGCCGCGTGCCCTGCTGCTCACGCAGGACGCCGGCGAGATCCTCGCGGCGGCGACCAGGCCCGACCTCCTCGACGAGCTCGCGACCTCGATCGCCACCGACAAGCTCCGCGCGTTCAAGCTCGACTACCGCGACCAGCGCGCGGTGCTCGACGGCCGTGCCCCGGCGCTCGGCGACCAGGGCGAGGACATGTTCTCGCTGCTGTCGTCGTACACGGTGCTCGGGGTCGCCCAGGACGTCGCCCTCGAGCGCGTCCCGGGTGCGCTCGGTGCCGCCGACCCGCGGGTCGCCGAGGCCGTCAAGAACCTCGTGCTCACCGAGGACTTCTCCGTCAAGCAGCGCGTCGTGAAGTACCTGCGCGGCACGCTCGACCGGTTCGCCGACGACCAGCTCGCGACCCTCATCGCGATCAAGCGGCTCGACGACTACAAGCGCGCGCTCACGCAGCGGAACAACCGCAGCATGGACGCGCCGGGCACCACGGGGTGGATCATGCACCAGAACGCCAAGAACGACGGTCGCGTCCGCGAGGCCCGCTTCGACGAGCTGCTCGCCACCGCGGCGCTCGAGGACATCGCCCGCCGTGCACCGCAGGCGCCGACCGAGGCGGTGACCGCGTGAGCCTGCTCCCCCCGACCGGGTCGCTGATCCCCGTCGACGCACCGTTCTCGGCCGCCCAGGAGTCCTGGCTCGCCGGGTTCATCGCGGGCATCGCCGCCGCCGGCAAGAAGGTCGCAACCGGCGCGCCCACGACGACGATCGACGTGCTCTTCGGCACCCAGACCGGCAACGCCGAGTTCCTGGCCGACGAGCTCGTCGCCGGCGCGAAGGCCCGCGGACTCGGCGGTCGTGCCAGTGCGCTCGACGCCGTCACCCCCGAGCAGCTGGCCGAGATGTCGCACGTGCTCGTCGTCACCTCGACCTACGGCGAGGGCGAGATGCCCGACAATGCCGGGCTGTTCTGGGACGCCGTCCAGGCGAGCACCGTGCCGCGGCTCGAGGGGCTGCAGTACGCCGTCCTCGGACTCGGCGACACGAGCTACGACGAGTTCTGCCAGGCCGGCAAGCTCCTCGACACCCGGTTCGAGCAGCTCGGCGCGACCCGCATCCACGACCGTGTCGACTGCGACGTCGACTTCGAGGACCCGGCCGCACTGTGGACCGCGGCGGTCCTCGACCGCCTCGCCGCCGAGGCCGGCGCGACGGCTGCACCCGGCGCGACCCCGGGCGGTGGTGCCGGCGACGGTGCCGGCGCGACCGGCGGGGCGGGCGCGAGCCGTGCCTCCCGGCCGGGGTCGCGGTGGAACAAGCGCAACCCGTACCCGTCGCGCCTGGTCGAGAACCGGCTGCTCTCCTCGCCGCGCAGCGCGAAGGAGATCCGGCACTACGAGTTCGACCTCGGCGACTCGGGCATCGAGTACGCGGCCGGCGACGCCCTGGCGGTCGTGCCGGTGAACGACGAGGTCTTCGTGGCCGACCTGCTCGAGCAGGTCGGCGCGAACGGCGGCGAGGCGTTCGACGGCCGGCCGATCACCGAGGTCCTGCGGACCGACCGTGAGATCCGGACGCCCTCGAAGGACCTGATCGCCGACCTGGTGCAGCGCGCGCCGTCGAGCGAGCTCGCGGCCGTCGTGGCGCACGGCGACAAGCACGAGCTGGACCGCTGGCTCTGGGGACGCGACGTCCTCGACCTGCTCCGCGGCGCCGGTCCGGCCGCCCCGGGACTCGACGAGCTGCTGCCGAACCTGCGGCCGCTGCAGGCGCGGCAGTACTCGATCTCGTCGAGCCCGCTGGCGCACCCGGACCGCATCCACCTGACCATCGCGTCGGTGCGCTACGGCGACCCGCACCGGATGTACGCCGGCGTCGCGTCGACGTTCCTGGCCGACCGGGTCGACCCGGACGGCACCGTCGACGTCTACCTGCAGCCGAACGCGTCGTTCGGGGTGCCGGCGGACGAGTCGGCCCCGATGATCATGATCGGACCGGGCACGGGGGTCGCGCCGTTCCGCGGGTTCCTGCACGAGCGCGCGGTGTCCGGCGCGACGGGGCGCAACTGGCTGTTCTTCGGCGACCAGCACCGGGACACCGACTTCGTGTACCAGGACGAGCTCACCGAGCTGCAGGAGCAGGGTGTGCTCGACCGCCTCGACCTGGCGTTCTCGCGCGACCAGGCCGAGAAGGTCTACGTGCAGACGCGGATGCTCGAGCGCTCGGCGGAGCTGTTCGCCTGGCTCGAGGACGGCGCCCACGTGTACGTGTGCGGCGACGCCTCACGCATGGCGAAGGACGTCGAGGCCGCACTGCTCCAGGTCATCCGGACCGGACGCGGGCGCGGCGAGGACGACGCGCAGGCCTACCTGGCGGACATGCGTCGCGCGAAGCGGTACGTGCGCGACGTCTACTGAGCCGCACACGGCGTGCGGCCCGCGTGACGGCGGAGCCCCGTGCGGGTGCGACCGCCGATCTGCACGCAGACCTGATGAGTCCGCCCCGGCCACGGAACCCGAATCCGATGGCCGGGGCAGTCCCGGAGGAGCGCCGGTCGATGGGGGCGGACCGGCGGGCCCTGCAGCGTGACGCACGCGTCGTCGACGCACAGCGTCGGTGATGCGTGCAGCGAGTCCCCTGATCCGGGACTCGCGTCCCTCGCGATTCTCGGCGACCGGTGGTTGGTCGGCACCGGACTCGCTGTGCGTCACGGACTGTTCGGGTCCCCCTCCTGCCGCGGACTCTGTCAACACCGGAGCCCGAGCAGACCGGTGCGGGGGACGACAGCCGACCGCGGTACGGAAACGGTACGACGGTGGAGAGTCCGAGCGGAACCCGTTGACCGGGATCAGCGCACGTGCTAGTGCGCCGGGATCAGCGCGCAGTGCTCCCGCTCGGTGTCCCCGAGGCGTCGTCCGCGTCGCCGGGCGCCACCGCCCGCGACCACGCGGAGTCGGCCGCCGTGCTGGTGTCCTGCGGCTCCGGGGTCAGCACGAGCCCGGATCCCGAGGTGGCCGAGGCGTAGAGGTCCTCGAGCCAGCTGCGGTTGATCGACGGCACCCGGCTGCCGGTGAACTTGAAGTGCAGGCTCACGTTGGGGTTCAGCCAGATCGTGCTGCGACCGTTGCCGTGGACGACGTCGTCCTTCCACGAGAACGCGAAGCGGTGATCGCGCCGGAGCATGTTGACGATGACGATCTGCAGGTGCGTGAGCGCGCGGTCGTCGATCCGCAGGTCGAGCGGTCGGCCGTCGTAGATGAGCTGCCCCATGGCTCCTTCTACTCCTGTGTTCCGGTGTGCGCGAGACCGGACGCCCAGTTCGTGATGGTGCGGTCGAACCAGACGGCGTCGACGTTGCGCTCCCAGGCGTGCTCGGCGGGTTCGCTGACCGCCAGTGTGACCGTGCCGGGGTGGGCGTCGGCGAACTCCTGACTGGCCGAGAACGGCACCGTGGTGTCCCCGGTGGAGTGGATGAGCAGGGTCGGGGGCAGCCGCCGCGGCGCACGCAACCAGGACAGCTCGCGCACGTCGACCGGCGAGCGCAGCCCCACCAGCCGGCAGAGGACCGGCGTCGCCATCGCCCCGAGGGCAGCGCCCACCACGGGGCCCGGCAGCCCCGCGCGACGGGCCTGGGACCGGACGGTGACGGCCCAGTCCAGTGCCGGGGCGACGAGCACGATCCCGGCCACGCGGTCGCGGTGCGCCGAACGGGCGAGGAGCTCGTGCGTGATCGTCGCGCCCATCGACCACCCCACGATGACGAGCCGTTCGGCCCCGTTCGCGACGGCGTGGTCGAGCGCCACCTCGACGTCCGCCCACTCGCGCGTGCCGAGGTGCGAGGCCCGGCCCTCCCACGGGGCCTCGCCGTCGCCGCGGAACGACGGGACGACCGAGGTCCAGCCGAGCTCGAGCGCCGCGGGGACGGTCCGGAGCGCGGTGACCCGGGTCGTCCGGATCCCGTGCACGTGGACGGCCCAGGTCCGGGCGGCCGCAGGGTCGGCACCCTGCGCAGCCCCGCGGTCCGGGCGTGCAGCACCGTCCGGCCCGGGCCGCACCACCCACGCGGGCGCCGGCCCCACCGGCGTCGGCAGCGACACCTCGGACCAGTCGACGTCCATCGCCGCCGGGTCCGGGTACACGTGCCCGCTCCACCGCACCCGCGATGACACCGCGCCGGTCGTCCGCACCACGGCCCGGCGCACGAACCCGGCGGCTTCGTCGACCTCGAGCACCGGCCCGACGGTGGTGTGCCCCGGGCCGTCGTGCCACAGCCCGTACTCCCCCGGCCGCACGGTGTCGTCGGTGATCGGCAGCCGCACGGAGTCCGCGTCGGACTCGATCACGGGCGTCCACCGATGGCCACCCGGCAGCACGATCCTGCCGACGACCTTCCGCAGGACGACCAGGACCGCCAGGAACACCGCCGCCAGCACCACGAGCGCTCCGAGCACCCACCACACGATCGTCACGCCGTCATCCTCCGAGGTTCCGGGTCAGGGTCCGTTCCGCCGACCGCACCTGCGCGAGTTCGGCGTCGTCGAGGGTCCGTCCCTGCACCTCGGCGTCGCGGATCGCGATGACCAGGTCGTAGGTCCGGGCCTGCGGGTCCCCCGGCCGCTCGACCGCCCGCACCGCGTGCCGACGGGCGATGCGGCGCAGGCGTCGGTGGTGCCCGCGGTGGCGCAGGTCACGGCCCCACCGCCGGAACGTCAGCGAGGCCATCGCCACGACGATGAGCACGATGCCGAGGTAGAACGGCGGGTCGAAGGCCAGGCGCAGTCCGTCCCGCACCCCGGCCGGGAAGAGTCCGAAGTGGTCGGCGGTGAGCGAGACGACCTCGTCGACGCTCGCCACGACGACCAGGGCGAGCCCGACGCGGAACACCACGAGCGCCACCGGGTTCTGCAGCACGCCGCGGCGCAGTGTCGTCGCGGCGATCAGTCCCACGCCCACCATGTACACGGTCGCGTAGAGCCACATCGGGGTCTGTTCGATCTCGCGCACGATGAAGTGGAAGTCGGTCCCGCCACGCTCCTCGACCAGCAGGAACGGCACCGTGAACGCCACGACCACGAGGAGCAGCGCCACCGGCCGTGCCAGCAGTGGGCGCTCCGGCAGGTCGTCCGTGCTCGCGCGCAGCATCAGCCAGAACGCGACGGTCGCGCAGACGTTCTGCACCAGGTTGATGAGGTTCGAGCCGCCCAGGGCACCGTCGAGCGCCGGCTGCGGCACGACGCTGCCGAGGGTCAGGAGCCCGAGCGCCCCGACGCCGGTGGCGCCCCAGGCAGCCCGACCACGGGGGTTCCGCAGCACGTACGGCGTGCGGGCGAGGAAGATCAGCGCCGCGAACCAGAAGGCCGCGGCGTGCAGGACGGCCATCAGCCGTAGGCCCGCTCGTCCGCGCCCGTGGCCCCGGCGAGCAGGACCGTTGCGAGCTCGTAGGCGAACCGTTCGGCGAAGTGCTCGTCGTCGTCGGAGATGCTCACGAGCCCGGAGTCGGCGTCGAGCGCGCGACGGCAGACGTGGCCCCCGGCGGCGAACTCGGCGACGGACGACCGGGTCGGTGTGCCGACGTCGCCGTGCACCAGGTGCCCGAGCTCGTGCAGCACGCAGTGCATGCGGTAGAGCGGCGGTGCGCCGGCCGGCACGAGCACCAGGTTCTCGTGCTCGAACTGCGACACGAGCGCGGTGAGCGGACCCCAACTCGGCCCGTCGACGTCGACGACGCGCGTGGGCTTGCCGACCATCCGACCGACGCCGCTCACCACGTCGGACAGCTGCGGTGCACGAGGCAGGGTGGCCACGAGGGCACGGACGGCACCGGACGCACCCAGCTGCTCCGCCATCGCCCCTCCGATCTCCGCGGCAAGACTACCGGCAGGTCCCCCTTGCGGACGAGACCGGCCGGACGTAACCTACAACCAAATGGTTGTACGAATCGAACTGTCCGACGCCGAGGTCGACCGGGTGTTCCACGCACTGGCCGACGCGACCCGTCGTGACATCGTCCGGCGCACGCTCGTCGGGTCGTCGTCCGTCAGCGAGCTCGCGGACGCCTACTCGATGTCGTTCGCCGCCGTCCAGAAGCACGTCGCCGTCCTCGAAGGAGCCGGACTCGTGAGCAAGGAGGCCCGCGGCCGCACCCGCATCGTGCGCGCCGAGCCGGAGCAGCTCGACCGGGTCCGTGCCCTCCTCGACGCCTACGGCCGCCTCTGGCACCGCCGGATGGACCGTCTGGGCGACCTGCTCGACGGCGACGCGTCCGGACGCCCAACACCAGACGACACCTGACGACACCAGGAGCGATGATGCCCACCACGTCCGTCCACACCGATCCCGACACCCGCTCGATGACCCTCGTCGCCGAGTTCCCCGTCCCCGTCGAACGCCTCTGGGCCGCCTTCGCCGACCCGCGCCAGCTCGAGCGGTTCTGGGGACCGCCCGGGTTCCCCGCGACCTTCACGACGTTCGACCTGCGCCCCGGTGGCCGCGCCGACTACCGGATGACGTCTCCGCAGGGCGAGCGGTTCCACGCCGTCTGGCAGGTCACCGAGGTCGACGAGCACCGTCGCATCGTCTTCCGCGACCTGTTCACCGATCCGGAGGGCACGGTCGACGAGTCGCTCCCCACCAGCGAGACCGTGTTGTCGTTCGGGCCGGCGGGCGACGGCTCGCGGGTCACCGTGGTGTCCTCGTTCGCCTCGACCGCCGACCTCGACGCGATGCTCGAGATGGGCATGCTCGAGGGCTACCGGCAGGCGTTCGGCCAGCTCGACCGGGTGCTCGCCGACCTGCGCGAGTGGGCCCTCGGTGCGGGCACCGAGACCGAGGTCCTCGACGACACCCACGTCCGGATCACCCGGGCGTTCGCGGCGCCACGGCACCTGCTCTGGCGGGCGCACACCGAGCCCGAACTGGTGCGCCGGTGGCTGCTCGGACCCGACGGGTGGGAGATGACGGTGTACGAGAACGACCTGACCCCGGGCGGCGCGTTCCGGCAGGCCTGGGCGCCGACGGGTGACACCGAGGGCGAGCCCTTCGGGTTCGAGGGCGAGAACCTCGTCGTGGAACCGGAACGCCGGATCGTGTCGACCGAACGCATGACCGGGGCGCCCTTCCCGCCGAACACGAACGACCTGCAGTTCGACGAGGCCGACGGCGTCACGCTCATGACCCTGCTCGTCACCTACCCGGACCGCCAGCAGCGGGACGCGGTCCTCGCGACCGGCATGACGGAGGGCATGGAGGCCAGCTACCGGCGGCTGGAACGCGAGGTCCTGTCCGCAGCGTGACCAGTGGACGGACAGGAGGCCCGTGGCGGCGCCGCCACGGGCCTCCCGTCCGTCCCGGTATCCGGTCTAGGACGCCTCGTAGTGACGCGCGCCGCCGCGCACGCCGGCGAACCGGAACGGCGCGGTCGTGACGCGCGGACGCTCGACGTCCTCGCTGGTGGCGGCACCCGCGGCGTGCAGCGCGCGGTAGGCGTCGACCGTCAGCGGGACCCGTGCCTCGAGCAGCGACCGCACGCGACCCGCACGGCGATGCTCGCGGTAGTCGGGCCGGACGGTGCCGGTGATGAGCTCACCGACGCTGCCGGAGCCGTAGCTGAACAGGCCCAGCCGCTCCCCCGCCAGGTCGTCGTCCAGGTCGAGCAGCGCCGCGAGCCCGATCCAGAGCGACGCCGTGTAGGTGTTGCCGGTCTGCCGGTTGTAGGTGAACCCGATCGCCAGGTCGGCCTCGTCGAACGGTGCGCCGACGTGCTGCGTGAGCTTGCGGTGCGCCTTGATCGCCATCTTGGTGAAGGGCTGGTGGTGCACGAACCGGGCGATGTCGTCGTACGCCGGGCCGCCCTGTTCCGCCAGGTCGTCCCATGCACCGACGAACGCGTTGACGTACGCGCTCACCGAGAGCCGACCGTCGACCAGCGCGGTGGAGCGGTCGTTCGGCCGCCAGAAGTCGTCGACGTCCGCCGTGTACACGCCGGCCGCCGGCTCGATCTCGATCAGGTCGGGGTCGGCGGACACCAGGATCGCGGCGGCACCGGCACCCTGGGTCGGTTCGGCCGGGGTGTCGACGTCGTACCGGGCGACGTCGGCGGCGATGACGAGCACCCGCTCGTGCGGGGCGCGGGCGACGATGCCGAGTGCGAGCTGCACCGCGGCCATCCCGCCGTAGCAGGCCTGCTTCAGCTCGACCACGCGGACGGCCTTCGGCAGCCCGAGCAGGCCGTGCACGTACACGCCGGCGGCCTTCGACTGGTCGACGCCGGACTCGGTGGCGAACAGCACCGTGCGGATGCCGTCGACGCCGTGTCGCTCGATGAGCTCCTTCGCGGCGGCGGCGCCCATCGTGACGATGTCCTCGTCGGGCGCGGGCACGCTGAAGGCGTCCTGCCCGATGCCGACGTGGTACTTCGCCGGGTCGACGCCGAGCCGTTCGGCCAGGTCGTCGAGCTCGAGCACGTGGTGCCCGGTCGCGATCGCGATGTCGTGGATGCCGACGCCGGTCATGCCACACCCCCTGCGGGCTTCGCGCCACGGCGTTCCATGGCGACGTGGGCGGCCATCAGCTCACCCGGGTTGGTCTGTGCGGCGAGGAGCGAGAGCTCCCCGCACAGGACGGTCGCGGCGCACAGGGCGGCGAGGCGGCGGGCGTTCCCGCCCGGCTCCCGCTCCTGTCGGCAGCCGAGGCGCACCAGTGCGTCCTCGACGACGGGCAGGTCCCCGCCCTTGCCGTTGCCGACCGTGCCGACGATCAGGTGCGGCAGCGAGGTCGCGAAGTACAGGTCGCCGTCGCGGTCCTCGGCGCTCGTGATGCCCTGCGAGCCCTCGACGATGTTGGCGGCGTCCTGCCCGGTGGCCAGGTAGAAGCCGAGCAGCATGTTCGCGTAGTGCGCGTTCGCCGAGCGGATTGCCCCGGCGATCGTCGAACCGATCAGGTTCTTCGCGATGTTGAGCTCGACGATGCGCGCGGTACTCGACCGCAGGCGCTTCTCGACGACCTCACCGGGGATCACGATCTCGGCGATGGTGTTGCGGCCTCGTCCACGGATGCCGTTCACGGCGGTGGCCTTCTTGTCGGTGCAGAAGTTGCCCGACACCGAGACGTACCGCAGGCCCGGCTGCCAGTCCAGGATCGCCGGCAGCAGCTTGTCCGCCGCCTGCGTGACCATGTTGTGGCCGGAGGCGTCACCGGTGGTGAACGCGAAGCGCAGGAACAGCAGGTCCCCGACGATCTCCGGGTGGACCTCGATGAGCTTGGCGAACCGGCTCTGCCCGGACACGATCGCGGCGAGCTCGTCCTGGCGCGCGAGGATCTGGCCCGCGGCGACGTGGGCTGCTGCAGCGCTGTCGGCACGGACCACGACCGAGCGGGTCATGCGCTCGTCGACGACGGTCGCGACGATGCCGTCCTCGACCATGCGCGAGATGCGGGCGCCGCGGCCGACGGACGGCCAGAGCGGCGACTCGTAGGTGGCGAGGGGGACCTCGTGCTCCCCCTGCACGGCGTTGCCGCTGACGCGGATCGGGCCGACCCACTTGGTGGGGATCGGTGTGAGCAGGTCACTCATCGAGGGCTCCTTCTGGTGCTCGCACCGCGACGCTGAGGTGTCTGATGTCGTGCGCCTCCCAGGCGCGGTGGATGCCGGCGGGGTCGGTGTCCGCCGGGACGAGCGCGATGCCGCAGTCGCCGCCACCGGCACCGGACGGCTTCGCCGCCCCACCCGCCGCCTCGACGACGTCGCACAGGGTCGCGAGACGCTCGGTCTCGATCTGCGACCCGACCGAGTCGCCGAGGCGCTGCAGCAGCCCACGGGCGCGTCTGAGGGCGCCCAGCGTGCGCTCGGCGTCGCCGGTCTGGAGGCCCGTGGTCAGGTCGTCGACGGCGCTGCGGCTCTCGTCGAGGAACGCCTGGTACCCGCCGTTGCGGTGCCGACGCACCACGTCGACGAGCTTCGTGGTGGACGCGGGCGAGCCGGTCCAGCCGACGAGCAGCTGCAGGTTCTCGGGGGCGGGCAGCCGCTGGACGTCGAAGCCGTCCCACGCGTCGGCGTCCGTCAGGATCGCGGACACGGCGTGGTCGCCGAGCATCGCGGCGAGGCGCTCGCGGTCCGGGGCGCTGTACCGCAGCCAGCCACCGAACGTGCTCGCGGCGAGGTCGCCGCCGGAGGCCCGCGGGTTCACCCGGATGGTGGCGAGCAGGGCGACCTGGAAGCGCTGGCGCTGCGTCAGGCCGATGCCGTAGAAGCGGTCGAGTGCGCCGACCGTGGCGACGGTGACCGCAGCCGAGGACCCGAGGCCGAACTTCCGCCCGCTGGCGTCGTCGAGCTGGCTCTCGATGCGCAGGTCGTGGAACCGCGGGGCGATGCCGTGTTCGGCGCGGAGCTTCTCGACCAGGTCGATCGTGGCCATCACGTAGTCGTACGGGTGGTGCTCGCGGTCGAGCGCGAGGCCGTCCTCGGCACGGGTCCACGTGAGCGGCAGGTGCCCGTACTCCTCGGAGTGCACGCTGCCCGCGCCGTGGCCCTCGCGCACCTTCGCCGTGATGGCTCGGTCGAGGGCGATCAGGACGGACGGTTGGCCCGGCTCGACGACGGCGTACTCGCCGGCGACGAACAGCTTGCCGTGTGCACGGAACTCGATCACTGCGCGGACTCCTTCTGGTCGGGATTGCTCCCGATCTCTTCGGAGCGGAGCACCCGCGCGGCAGGTCCGGTGCCGGACTCGATGACGTCCCCCAGCGACGCGAGCGCCCCGGCGACGGCCGACCGGTCCTGCGGCTTCGTGAGCACGACGACGTTCGGGCCCGCGTCGGCCGTGGCGTAGGCCTCGGTGCCGCCGGCACGCAGCTCGGCGACGGCGTCGAACACGGCGACGCTGCGGGCGTTGAGGTAGCGGATCGGGGGGAACGCGCCCTCGATCGTCGCGTGCATGCGGAGCGCGTTGCTCTCGGTGATCTCGCCGATGCGGGTGAAGTCGCCGGCGGCACACGCCGTGAGCATGTCGCCGACGGTCTCGGTGGTCGAGGTCACCCAGGCCGGGTAGAAGGGCGACGTCGCGATGGTGCGGCGCATGGCCTCACGCGATCCGATCGGTTTCGGGCCGGCGTCGATCGTGACCACGACCATGGCCATCGGCGGGGCGGGGATCGGCTCGGCGAAGGAGCCCTGGTTGTCGCCGGCGTGCCAGACGGCGACACCACCCGGGATCGAGCGCGTGGCCGAGCCGGAACCGCGACGGGCCAGACGGGACAGGTCGCGCTGCGACAGGTCCAGGCCGTAGGCCGCGGCGGCCGCGGTCGCCAGGGCGGCGAAGCCGGACGCGCTCGATGCCAGCCCCGCGCCGGTCGGGACGGTGTTGTCGGACACCACCGACGCCCGCTCGGACGACCCCGCGAGCTCGCGCACCAGGTCGAGGAACTGCTGCACGCGCCCCAGCGCACCGTCGTCGACGACGTGACCGTTCAGCGTGAACGCATCACGCGCCTCCCGTCCGCCGTCCACCGTGACGGTGGTCGTCGTCGGGAACACGTCGAGCCCCATCGAGACGCTGCCCGTGGCGGGCAGCGCGAGCTGCGCGTCCGCCTTCCCCCAGTACTTGACGAGGGCGATGTTGGGGTGCGCGACGGCGGTGGCTGTCAGCAAGCGCGGGCTCCGATCGTGGTGGTCCAGGTGGCTGCGGCCCCTGCGCCGCGGAGTGCGGCCGCGATGCGGTCCGCGTGGTCGTCGTCCGCGGCGAGCGCGAGGACGCACCCGCCCCGCCCGCCGCCGGTGAGCTTCGCGCCGAGGGCGTCCGCAGCACGTGCGGCGTCGACGAGCCGGTCCAGGTCGTCACTCGACACGTCGAGTGTGCTGAGCAGGTCGTGCGCGGCGTCCATGGTGGCACCCAGAGCCTGGGCGTCGCCGTCCTCGAGTGTCCCCCGTGCCCGCCGGGCGAGCGCGCCGATCCGGTCGATCACGGCACCGACGCCGGTCGGGTCCTGGTCGTGGCGGGCGCGGACGGCCGACACCGCCTGTCGGGTGTGCCCGGGGACGCCGGTGTCCGCGACGACGAAGGTGAACCGGGCGCCGAGCGTGACGGGTTCGATGTGCCCGCCCTCGAACCAGACCGGCGCGGACGCGACGACGCCCCGGGCGTCGAGGCCGGACGGTCGGCCGTGGGCGACGCGCTCGCACTCCTGGATGAGCTCGTGGTGGGTCTCGACGTCGAGGGTCTCGCCCAGGGCGTCGGCGACGGCGGCGGTCACGGCGGCGGCGACCGCGGCGCTCGAGCCCATGCCGCGTGCTGTCGGCACCTCGCTGTCGACCCGGACGTGGAAGTGCCGGTCGGTGACCCCGAAGTGGCGCAGGGTCGCGGTGACGGCGGTGACGGTCGGCATCACGGCCGCGGGAGCGAGGTCGAGCGGGCCGGTGTGCACGGTCGACTGCAGGCTGTGACCGGGCTGCTCGGCGTCGGCGGCGACCGGGGTGACCGTCGCCACGACCCGTGCGTCGAGCACCGGCAGGACGAGAGCGGGTGCGCCGTAGACCACGGCGTGCTCACCGATCAGGATCGTCTTGCCGTGGGACGACGCCGATCCGTTGCCGGGGGTCGTGGTGTTGTCGAGGTCGCTGCTGGTCATCGTGGGTCACGTCAGCCTAACCGCCCGGGCAGTCGGCGTGTTCGTCAGCTGGGCATCCGCTGCATCGAGTTGTGCACAACTGGGTTGCGTGACAGTGTGGACGCATGCCCGTGACCGACGAGATGGTGTGCTTCTCCCTCTACGCGGCGTCCCGTGCCACCACGCAGGCGTACCGCACGATGCTCGAACCCTGGGGCCTGACGTACCCGCAGTACCTGGTGCTCGTGACCCTGTGGGTCGAGGGCGACCAGACCGTCTCGAGCCTCGGGGAACACCTGCAGCTCGACTCCGGCACCCTCTCGCCGCTGCTCCGCCGCATGGAGCAGAGCGACCTGGTCCGCCGTGAGCGCCGCAGCACCGACGAGCGCGTGGTCACGGTGACCGTCGGCGAGCGCGGGCGCGAACTGCGGTCCGAGCTGAGCGGCATCCCCGCGCGCATCGCCGCCGGGATGGGCCTGGCCGACGAACGCGCCGCCGCCGAGCTCATCGCGACGCTGCACCGGCTGACCGAGACGATGCACGCGGCGGCCGACCCCGAGCGTGACGCCGCTGGCGCTGGCGCTGACGCTGGCGCCGTTTCGCGCTGAGCGACACCGCACGCCGCCGTGCGCCCGTGAACTGTCGCTGATCGCGAGAGCACGCCGCACACCCACTTCACGATCCGCCCCACAAGGAAGGAACCCCATGGAAACCCTCTACACCGCCGAGGCCCTGGCCACCGGCGAAGGCCGCAACGGCCACGTCGCCACGAGCGACGGCACGGTCGAGTTCGACCTCGCCATCCCGAAGGAGATGGGTGGCTCCGGCAACGGCGCCAACCCCGAGCAGCTCTTCGCAGCCGGCTACGCCGCCTGCTTCCACTCCGCACTGCAGGGCGTCGCCCGCAGCCAGAAGGTGAAGATCACCGACTCGTCCGTCGGCGGACGCGTGTCGATCGGCCCGAACGGCAACGGTGGCTACCAGCTCGCCGTCATGCTCGAGGTCGTCATCCCCGGCCTGGAGCACGACCAGGCCCAGGCCCTCGCCGACGCTGCCCACCAGGTCTGCCCGTACTCGAACGCGACCCGCGGCAACATCGACGTCACCATCGTCGTCTCGGAGGACTGACCCGTGAGCACCACCACCCCCACCACCATGCGCGCCGTCGTCCACGAGACGTTCGCCGAGCCCGCCGACGTCCTCGAGGTGCAGGAGCGCCCCGTCCCGACGCCCGGCGCCGGCGAGGTCCTCGTCCGCACGGTCCTCTCCCCCATCCACAACCACGACCTGTGGACCGTCCGCGGCACCTACGGCTTCAAGCCGGAGCTCCCCGCGGCCTCGGGCACCGAGGCACTCGGCGTCGTCGAGGCGCTCGGCGAGGGCGTCACGAACCTGCAGGTCGGCCAGCGCGTCGCCGGCGGCGCCTTCGGCGTCTGGGCCGAGTACTACACCGCGAACGCCGCCGGACTCGTGCCTGTGCCGGACGCGATGTCCGACGAGGCCGCCGCCCAGCTCGTCTCGATGCCGTTCAGCGCCATCAGCCTGCTGCACTCGCTCGACCTGCACGAGGGCGACTGGATCATCCAGAACGCCGCCAACGGTGCGGTCGGACGCATGGTCGCCCAGCTCGGCGCCGCCCGCGGCATCAACGTGATCGGACTCGTCCGTCGCGCCGCCGGAGTCGACGAGCTCCGCGAGCAGGGCATCGAGCGCATCGTCGCCACCGACGCCGACGACTGGCAGGACCAGGTCGCGGCGATCACCGGCGGCGCCCCGATCATCGCGGGCGTCGAGTCGGTGGGTGGCAAGGCGGCCGGCGACATCGCCTCGGTGCTCGGCGAGGACGCCACCCTCGTCGTCTTCGGCGCGATGGCGTCCCCGACGCTCGAGATCCCGTCGGGCAAGGTCATCTTCGGCCAGCTCACCGTGAAGGGCTTCTGGGGCTCCGTCGTCAGCAAGACGATGCCGGCCGAGACGAAGGGGCAGCTCTTCGGTGAGCTCATCACCCGCGTGCTCGACGGCTCGCTGACGCTCCCCGTCGCCGAGACGTTCGCCTTCGAGCAGGTCCGCGACGCCGTGCGCGCCAGCGACACCGCCGGCCGCGTCGGCAAGGTGCTCCTGCGCCCGTAGCGCGACCAGCAGACGGACGGGAGGCCCGTGGCGGATCCGCCACGGGCCTCCCGTCCGTCCCGGGGTGCGTCCCGTCGGCGTCAGCCGCCGATCACGTGGATGCCGTAGGCGGCGAAGAAGCCGAGGACGGCGATGAGGCCCGTCCAGGGTCCGGTCTTCCGGAACGCCTCCGGCAGCATGGTGTCGGCGAGCATCGCCAGGATCGCTCCCGCGGCGACGGCCGTCACCGCGCTCTGCACCCCGGCCGGGGCCTGCCCGAGGATCGCGTACCCACCGAGTGCCGACAGGGCGCAGGCGAGGGCGATGGCCCCCCACACCGTGAAGACGTAGCGGGCACCGCGGCCGTTCGCCTTCATGTCCGAGGTGCTCGACAGCCCCTCCGGCAGGTTCGAGATGATGACGGCCGCGACGACCGCGATGGACAGCGACCCACCGGCGGCGAGTCCGACGCCCTGCACCGCCGTCTCCGGGATGCCGTCGAGCAACGCGCCGAGGGCGATGCCGAGTCCCGTGCCCGAGCCGGGTGACCCGGCTCCGCTGCGCTTCTTGCGCGCACCGCGCCGTTCCAGCAGGACGTCGAGGCCGACGTAGACCACCGCTCCACCCAGGAACCCGGCCATCGCCGTCCAGAACGTGCCGGACCGGGTGGCCTCGGCGACGAGGTCGAAGGAGAGCGCGGAGATGAGGACGCCGGCACCGAAGGCGGTGATCGTGGCGACCACGGTCCGTGGCACGCGGACGAACCAGGCGATCGCGGCGCCGACGACGAGGGCGAGACCGGAAGCCAGGCCGGCCCCGGTCGCCAGGAGGAGGGGATGCACGCGTCGAGTGTAGGAACCGGGTGGTGGGGACGCGCCAAGGTCACCCGGACACGATTGCGTGCCCATGGTGCGCAGAAGACGTCGGGTGCCCTGGGGCGACCCGACGTCTTCGGCGCACTCGGTGCAGCGTGATGTGACCTAGCGGCGCGACGCCTTCACGGGGACGGTGAAGATGTTGCCGGTGGTGACGCCCTCCTCGACCTCCTCGAGGGTGCGACCGCGGCTCTCGGGAACGAACTTCCAGATGAAGAGCAGCGCCAGCAGCCCGACGACCCCGAAGCCGAAGAAGGTCCCGGTGATGCCGGTCGCGGCGACGATCGTCGGGAAGTACAGCCCGAGGAACGCGTTCGCGATCCAGAGGCAGAACACCGAGATGCCCATGCCGAGCGCGCGGATCTGCGTCGGGAAGATCTCGGACAGCACGACCCAGACCGCGATGTTGAGGAAGGTCTGCATCGAGCCGACGAACGCGACGACGAGGAACAGGATGACCCACGGGCGGGCCGGGTTGCCGTCCGGCAGCGCCACCGAGGCGATGCCGATGAGGAAGTGGCAGACGGTCGTCAGCGAGAACCCGATGATCAGGGTCGTGCGACGGTTGATCTTCTCCATGTTGGAGATGGCGATGATGCCACCGATCACGGCGATGACGCCGGGCGCGATGTTGGCGATGAGCGCTGCCGACTGCTCGAAGCCCGACTCGATCAGCACGGTCTGGCCGTAGTACATGATCGAGTTGATGCCGGTGAGCTGCTGCGCGACCCCGAGCCCGGCACCGATGAGCACGATGCGGATGAGCCACTTGTTGCCGAGCAGGGTGCGCCAGCCGCTGACCTTCTGCAGCTTCGCCTCGAGGTCGTTGGTGCGCTTGATGTCGTCGAGCTCGGCGTTCGCCCGCTCCGTCGTGCGGATCTGCCCGAGGACCGAGAGTGCCTCGTCGTTGCGCCCCTTCGACGCGAGCCAGCGCGGCGACTCCGGCACGCGGAGCATGCCGACGAACAGCGCGATCGCGGGGAGCGCACAGACGGCCAGCATGACGCGCCACACGCCGTTGCCCTCACCCCACACGGTACCGATGAAGGCGTTGACCACGAACGCAGCGAGCTGGCCGATCACGATCATGAGCTCGTTGCGGCCGGACAGCGACCCGCGGATCTCGTACGGTGCGAGTTCGGCGAGGAACACCGGCACCACCGTGGAGGCGCCACCCACCGCGAGCCCGAGGAGCACACGACCGACGACGATGACCTCGAACGTCGGCGCGAACACGCAGATCAGCGTGCCGACGAAGAACGTGACGGCCAGCAGGATGATGGTCTTGCGGCGACCCCAGCCGTCGGCGATGCGGCCGCCGAGCATGGCACCGATCGCGGCGCCGAAGAGCAACGAGCTGGTGACCACGCCCTCGGTGAAGTTCGTGAGGCCGAGCTCCGCCTTCATCGGGTTCAGGGCACCGTTGATGACACCGGTGTCGTACCCGAAGAGCAACCCGCCGAACGTGGCGACGAGGGCCAGCACGCCGAGTCGTCGGCGGTGCGGACCGGTCCCCAACGGGGGCAGTGCGACAGTCGGGGCTGTCGGTTTGATGTCGACCATTCGGTGACTCCTTCGTCGGTGATCGCGCTTCATCGCGTGGACCGATCGTAACCCGATTCCATGTCCTGTCAATTGGACATTCTGTCGTCAGGTCGTTTGGATCGGTCCACATAACGCCTGATGAGGAGGGGAGCGGTCCAATGCGCGGGTCGGGCCTAGCGCTCGTCGTCGACGGGGCCCTCGCCCAGGACGTCCCCCAACGAGGCCATGTCGGCGCCGTGGTCGGTGTAGCGGCGTACGGTCCGGCGGGCGGCGGCACTCGCGGCACCGGCCAGGGCGGGGTTGCGTCGGGCAGCGTCGGCGACGCGGCCGGCGTGCCCCGCGGTGGAGAGCAGCACGTTGGCCAGGGCTCGGGCGTCGCCGCGCTCGGGGACCCCGGTCACGGTCCACGCCGTGCGGACCTGCGCATCGGGGGTGACGCCGCGACGGGTGCCCATCCGGTGCCAGTCCGACAGGACGCCTTCGGTGCGCGAGGCCGCGCGGTCTGCCTCGCCTGCACGTCGGCGCGCGGCGTCGCGGGCGTCGGACTCGCCGCCCGTGCCCTCGACCGTGTCGTACCGGTCGGTGAGCCCGTCGGCCCGGCGCCGGACACTGTCGGCCCGTTCACGCGCTGCGACGTCGTCACCACCGGCCGCTGCGATGCGGGCGGCGTGCGCGGCGGCAGCCGCGGCGAGGATCTCCGAACGCTCCATGCCCTCGACCGTAGCCGCTCCGACCGACACCGTCGGACCGTCCGGCGCGGTGGCGGGGCGCGGCGGTGGGCGCGTTTCGCGCTGGGCGACACCTCTCGGGCCAGCGCGCGCGTGAGGTGTCGCTGAGCGCGAAAGCGGCCCGGCGTCCGGCCCGCGGCCGCAGCGCACGCACACGACGGACGGGAGGCCCGTGGCGGATCCGCCACGGGCCTCCCGTCCGTCAGGTGGGGACGTGCGCTACGCGCGCAGCTCCAGGTACTTCGCGATGAGCGCCTTGGTCGACGGGTCCTGCGCGTCGAGCGCAGCCTGGTCGCCCTCGACGGCCGGCGTGACCTGCAGCGCCAGCTGCTTGCCGAGCTCCACACCCCACTGGTCGAACGAGTCGATGCCCCAGATCGTGCCCTCGGTGAACACGATGTGCTCGTACAGCGCGATGAGCTGGCCGAGGACGCTCGGGGTGAGCTCCGGCGCGATGATCGACGTGGTCGGCTTGTTGCCCGGGAACGTGCGCGCCGCGACGATCCCTTCGTCGGTGGTGCCCTCGGCGCGGACCTCGTCGGCGCTCTTGCCGAACGCGAGCGCCTTGGTCTGCGCGAAGAAGTTCGCCA
The DNA here is from genome assembly GCF_031844325.1 of Curtobacterium sp. BRB10. NCBI lineage: Bacteria > Bacillati > Actinomycetota > Actinomycetes > Micrococcales > Microbacteriaceae > Curtobacterium > Curtobacterium sp. BRB10. The sequence continues at coordinate 116,605 of NZ_JAUZVA010000001.1, read as the reverse complement.
GGAAAAGGGTGTGCACGTCCGTGCCGGGCGCGACGCCCTTGCCGTCGCCGGTCTCGTCCTTGAGCGGACGGGCCGGGTTGGCGACCGTGATGAAGTCGGCCGGGATCAGGCGGGTGCCCTGATGGATGAGCTGGTAGAACGCGTGCTGACCGTTCGTGCCGGGCTCACCCCAGAAGACCTCGCCGGTCTCGGTGGTGACGGGCGAGCCGTCCCAGCGGACGCGCTTGCCGTTCGACTCCATCGTGAGCTGCTGCAGGTACGCGGCGAAGCGGTGCAGGTACTGCGTGTACGGCAGGACCGCGTGGCTCTGCGCACCGAGGAAGTTCGTGTACCAGACGTTGAGCAGGCCCATCAGGACGGGCACGTTCTGCTCGAGCGGCGTGGTGCGGACGTGCTCGTCGATGGCGTGGAAGCCGGCGAGGAACTGCTCCCAGTTCTCCTTGCCGATGGCGATGACGACGCTCGTGCCGATGGCCGAGTCGACCGAGTAGCGGCCGCCCACCCAGTCCCAGAAGCCGAAGGCGTTCTCGGGGTCGATGCCGAAGGCCTCGACCTTGTCGAGCGCGGTGGAGACGGCGACGAAGTGCTTCGCGACGGCGTTCTTCTTCTCGTCGTCCGCGGCGTCGGTCAGGCCGAGCCGCTCCCACAGCCACTGGCGCGCGAGGCGTGCGTTCGTCAGGGTCTCGAGCGTGCCGAAGGTCTTCGACGCGACGATGAAGAGCGTGGTCTCGGGGTCCAGGTCCGCGGTCTTCTCGTAGATGTCCGCCGGGTCGATGTTCGAGACGAAGCGGGCCTCGAGGCCAGCCTGCACGTACGGCTTCAGGGCCTCGTAGACCATGACCGGGCCGAGGTCGGAGCCACCGATGCCGATGTTGACGACGGTCTCGATGCGCTTGCCGGTCACGCCGGTCCAGGCGCCGCTGCGGACCTGCTCGGCGAAGCCGTAGAGCTTGTCGAGCGTGGCGTGCACATCGGCGTCGACGTCCTGGCCGTCGACGGTCAGGGGCGCGGCCGGCACGAGGCCCTCGGTCGCCTTCGGGCGGCGGAGCGCGGTGTGCAGCACGGCGCGGTCCTCGGTCACGTTGATGTGCTCGCCGGCGAGCATCGCCTGGAAGCGTTCGGCAACGCCGGTGTCCTTCGCGACCTGCAGCAGCGCGGCGAGGATCTCGTCGGTCACCAGGCCCTTGGACAGGTCGACGGTCAGGTCGGCCGCCTGGAAGGTGTACTGCTCGGCACGACCGGGGTCGCTGTCGAACCACCCTCGCAGGTCCGGGGTGAAGCCGGCAGCGATGCTGTCGAGCTTCTTCCAGCCTTCGGTCGATGTGGGGTCGACGGGAGCGGATTCGGTCACTTCGGTCCTCCTGGGGATCACGTTCGAGACGTACAGCCCGCGGGTCACGCAGCGCTGCGTCGCGGACCGTCTTCGAGCGTAGTGCGCTCCGGCGGGTGGTGCGCACAGTCGGCCGGGAGGCGCGGCTCGCGTTCGCTGCGCGCGTCACGCCCTCCGGCCGGTCGCGTGCAGGGCCGCAGTCGGCTCGCCGGGTTCAGGGCCGCGGGCTCGCCGGGTTCACGGCTGCGCCGCGAAGCGACGCAGCCGCAGGCTGTTCGTCACGACGAAGACGGACGAGAACGCCATCGCCGCACCCGCGAGCACCGGGTTGAGCAGCCCCGCCATCGCGAGCGGGATCGCCGCGACGTTGTACGCGAACGCCCAGAACAAGTTGCCCTTGATGACGCCGAGCGTCGCGCGCGACAGCCGGATGGCGTCGGCCACCACCGTGAGCCGACCGCTCACGACCGTGATGTCGCTCGCCGCGATGGCCGCATCGGTGCCCGCCCCCATGGCGATGCCGAGGTCGGCCGCGGCCAGCGCGGCGGCGTCGTTCACGCCGTCGCCGACCATCGCGACGCTCCGCCCCTCGGACTGCAGCCGGCGGACGGTCTCGAGCTTCGACGCCGGGGTCGCGCGGGCGTGCACCTCGTCGATGCCGACGCTCGCGGCGACCGAACGTGCGGCACCGTCGTTGTCACCGGTGAGCAGCACCGGGTGCAGGCCGAGCGCCCGGAAGCGGGCGATCGCGTCGGCGGCCTCGGGCTTCACGGTGTCGCCGACGACGACCACGCCGAGGGCCGTGCCGTTCCGGGCGACGACGACCGCCGTGCCCCCGTCGGCCTCGGCGCGGTCGACGGCGTCGGACAGCACCGGGGGCAGGGTGATCGACCACGAGTCGGTGAGCCAGCGGGTCGTGCCGACCAGGACCACGTCGCCGTCCACGACGGCCTGCACACCGGCGCCGGCGGTCGCGGTGAACTGCTCGGCCTCGGGCAGGTCGAGGCCTCGGGCACGGGCCGCGGTGGTGACGGCACGGGCGACGGGGTGTTCGGAGCCGTCCTCGACCGCTGCGGCGAGGCGCAGGACGACGTCCTCGGTCTCGGTGCCCCCGGGGTTCGCGGCGGCGGTGACCGACCGCAGGGTCATCGACCCCGTGGTGACGGTGCCGGTCTTGTCGAGCACGACGGTGTCGACACCGCGGGTGCGCTCGAGCACCTGCGGACCGCCGATCAGGATGCCGAGCTGTGAGCCTCGACCGGTCCCGACCAGCAGGGCGGTGGGCGTGGCGAGTCCGAGGGCGCACGGGCAAGCGATGATGAGCGTGGCGACGGCTGCGGTGAACGCCGCCGTGACCGAACCGCCGAGCACGAGCCAGCCGACGAAGGCCAGCACGGCGAGCGCGATGACGATCGGCACGAAGACCCCGGACACGCGGTCGGCCAGGCGCTGTACCTCGGCCTTGCCGGTCTGGGCGTCCTCGACCAGGCGACCCATCCGGGCGAGCTCGGTGTCGGCGCCGACGCGGGTGATCGCGACGACGAGCCGACCGCCGACGTTGATCGTCGCGCCGGTGACCCGGTCGCCCGGTCCGACCTCGACCGGCACGGACTCGCCGGTGAGCATGCTGAGGTCGACGGCCGAGGAGCCGTCCTGCACCAGGCCGTCACTCGGGATCCGCTCGCCGGGCCGCACCACGACGACGTCGCCCACGACCAGGGACGAGGCCGGCACGCGGTGTTCGGCACCCTCGCGCAGCACGGTGGCGTCCTTCGCACCGAGTTCGAGCAGTGCCCGGAGTGCGGCACCGGACTGCGTCTTCGCGCGGGCCTCCATGTACCGGCCGGCGAGGATGAACACCGTCACGGCCGTCGCGACCTCGAGGTACAGGTCGGTGGCCTCGGGGTCCGTGGCGAACCACGAGAAGGTCATGTGCATGCCGGTCGTGCCGGCGTCGCCGAAGAACAGGGCGTACAGCGACCATCCGAAGGCGGCGAGGACGCCGACGCTCACCAGGGTGTCCATGGTGGCGGCGCCGTGCCGGGCGTTGACCCACGCGGCACGGTGGAACGGGAGCGCGCCCCAGACCGCGACGGGCGCGGCGAGCGTCAGGGCGAGCCACTGCCAGTTCGGGAACTGCAGCGCCGGCACCATCGAGAGCACCACGACGGGCACCGCGAGCACGGCGGACACGATCAGACGTCGGCGCAGCGGGCCGGTCGGGTCGGCATCGGCCACGGCTTCGGCGTCAGCGGCGGCGGGCGGGGCCGGCACCGTGGCGCCGTAACCGGCCGACTCCACCGCGGCGATCAGCGCCTCGGGGTCGGCGGTGCCGTCAGCGGCGACCTGCACCTGCGCCTTCTCGGTGGCGTAGTTGACGGTGGCGGTGACCCCGGGCAGCTTGCCGAGCTTCCGCTCGATGCGGTTCGCACACGAGGCGCAGGTCATCCCGGTGATGTCGAGTTCGACGGTGCGGTCGGTCACGAGCGCACGACCTCGTACCCCGCCTCGGCGACCGCGGCGCGGAGGGCGTCCGCGTCGACGGGTGCCGTCGAGCTGACGGTCACCTCGGACGATCCGCCGGGGACGAGTCGGACGTCGACGCCCGAGACCCCGTCGACCTCGGTGAGTTCCTCGGTGACGCTCATCACGCAGTGGTCGCAGGTCATGCCCTCGACGAGCAGCGTTTCGGTGGTCATGGTGTCTCCTTCTCGGTGGTGGTCGTCAGGGTCAGGAGCGGACGAGCCGGGCGATCGCCTGGCTGGCCTCGCGCACCTTCTCGTCGGCGGCGTCCCCACCCTCGGCGACGGCCTCGGCGACGCAGTGCGCCAGGTGGTCCTCGAGCAGCGACAGCGCGACGCGTTCGAGCGCCCGGTTCGCCGCCGAGATCTGGGTGAGGACGTCGATGCAGTACGTCTCGTCCTCGACCATCCGCGCGATCCCGCGCACCTGTCCCTCGGCGCGACGGAGTCGCTTGAGCAGGTCGTCCTTGTCGCCGATGTACCCGACGTGTTCGTGCATGTCTGCCTCCACCGTTCTCAACACGGTACCCCCCTAGGGTATTCCTTCCCGTGCCCGGTGCGACTGATGGCATGATCGGCGCATGGACCCCTCGACGACGAACGGATTCCGCCGGTTGCGGTTCTCCGACGGCGAGGGTTCCGACTACTCCGCGATCTTCGCGGCCGAGTACGGCGGCTCGGACTTCGCCTCCGAGACCTTCGCCACCGACGACACCCGGTACGAGTACACGGTCGTGGGCGACGACGACCTGTCGCTGCGCACCATGCGGGCCGAGGGCGGCCGACGCGGCGGGATCATCGGCGTGCGGGACGACCACGTGGTGTTCTGGCTCACCAAGGGCCGGCTCGAGATGCACTTCGCCGACCGCACCCGCGTCGTCGAGCCGGGCAGCCCGTACATCGCCTCGGCGTCCGAGGCCTACCGGTTCGAGTCCGACGGCACCGTCTACAACGGCGTGCACGTGTCCGACCGGTTCCTGCGGAGCGTCGGCCGTGACCTCGGCTACCGCCTGCCCGACGGCCCGCTGCTGTTCGACCAGCAGGACGAGGTCGTCGCCCGGCGTGAACCCCTGCGGCACCTGATCCGCGAGCTCGGGCCGGCCCTGGTCGACGACCGCGTGCTCGGCCCGATGCGGACCGCCCTGAACCGTCGGCTGGCCGTGGTCATCCTCGACACGTTCCCCATCCGCAACCGCGGCGACGACGTGCCCGTGGCGAACCGGCTCCGCGACGCGATCCGGTTCATCGAACAGCACGCCGCCGAACGCCCCTCGGTGCCCACGATCGCCGCCGCGTGCGGACTGAGTCAGCGCGGGCTGCAGGACGTCTTCGCCCGGACGCTCGACACCACCCCGCACCGGTTCCTCCGCGACCACCGCCTGGACCGCGTGCGCGAAGAGCTCCTGCGTGCGGGCCGCGGGGGCGCGACGGGCGCAGACTGCCCACTCGTGTCGTCGGGGATCGCCGCGATCGCCCGCCGCTGGGGCTTCACCAACCCCGGCCGGTTCGCCGAGACCTACCGCGAACGCTTCGGCGAGGACCCGGCCACCACGAAGCGCCCAGCACTCGCGGCGCAGCCGGAGTCCGGGAAGGCGTCGTGGCGGGTCCGGCGCGCAGTCGCGTTCATCGAGCAGCACCTCGACGACCCGCTCACGCTCGACGACGTCGCGGCCGCTGCAGGGGTGCTCCCCCGACGGCTGCAGCAGCTCTTCCGCGAGGAGCGCGGCGAGTCCCCGATGGCCTGTGTCCGCGCCATGCGGGCCGCTGCCGAGCGCAACGGCGCGGCCGGAATCGGCTGAACGGCCTGCTGGAACGCCTCAGGGGTACACACACGTCCCCGGTTCTCCGGGCATCCCTGGACATCGCCCGAGTCCGTGAATCCGCGTGTGACGAATCTCTTCCACAGCCCGTCTCATCCGTGAACAGCAACCGCTGGGAACGCCCGGCGGGTCAACGGAAGGAACGAACATGGCTGACACCATCACCCCCGCGACCACGGCCACCCGTGCCACCTCGCACGCCGGCACCAGCGGCGTCACCGGCAAGACCGTCATCGACGACACCGTCGTGTCGAAGGTCGCCGGCATCGCCGCCCGCGAGGTCAACGGCGTGCACTCCCTCGGCAACGGCGCAGCCCGTGCCATCGGAGCCCTCCGCGACGCCATCGGCCAGCGCGACTTCGGTCAGGGCGTCAAGGTCGAGGTCGGCGAGAAGCAGGTCGCCGCGGACATCGTGATCGTCGCCGAGTACCCGGTGTCGCTCCAGCAGGTCGCCGACGGCGTCCGTGCCGGAGTCGCCCGTGCCCTCGAGCAGATCGTCGGCATGGAGGTCGCCGAGGTCAACGTGACCGTCCAGGACGTCTACATCCCGGGCGACGACGACGACAACGAGGACGAGAAGAAGGAAGCGCGAGTCGCATGAGCAACACGCTGATCGGCGCCCTCATCGGCGCAGTCCTCGCCGTCGTGGCACTGCAGTTCGGGTTCTGGGGCTTCGTGCTCGTGATCGTGTTCGGTGCGATCGGGGCCCTCGTGGCCGCGCTCGCCACCGGTCGCATCGACCGCCGTGCCCTGACCGACGTGCTGACCGGACGCCGGAGCTCCCGGTGAACGCCGGCCCGGACGTCCCGGGCCGCGTCGAGATCACCGCACGCGCGCTCACCTCGCTGGCGCGGGCCGTCGCAGCCGAAGGGCTCGGCGCCCCCGCCAAGCGGGTGCGCGTCGGACTCGGCGACGCGTCGGGAGCACTGTCGCTCGACATCACCGGGCCGATCGCCGCGAGCGACGACATCGTCTCCGGGTCGATCCGGATCGCGGACCAGGTCAAGGGCCGCGTGAGCGACCTGACCGGTCGCCGCGTCGGCAGTGCCCACATCGAACTCACCGGGATCGTGCGCGAGCACGGGTCCCGTGCCCGCTAGGAGGCCATCATGAGCAACGGTTCCGTCGAACGACGCATCCGTCGTCGGAGCGTGCACCGCTCCCGCTCCACAGCAGTGGCGGTGGCGCTCGTGGTGCTCGCCCTGGTGGCCGCCTGGATCGGCACCGAGGCGGTGCTCAGCGCGATCGGACGCCCGCCGCTCGTCGCCGACCCCCAGACCGTGGTCGACACGGCGCTCCGCCCGGACGCCGCGTTCGTCACCGTCGTCGAGGTCGTCGCGGGTGCGCTCGTGGTCCTCGGTGTCGTGCTGGTCGTCCTCGCGCTCAAGCCCGGCCGCAAGCACCGATCGGTCGTCGAGCACGAACGCGGTGCGGTCGTCATCGACGCCCGCATCGTCGCCTCCACCGCGGCGAACGCCGCCGGCATGGCGGCCGGTGTCCCCGAGGGGAACGCCTCCGCCACCGCCCGTGGCCGTACCACCGAGGTCCGTATCGTCCCCGTCACCGGAGTGCCGGTCGACGAGGCGAGCGTCCGCGCCGCCGTCGTGGAGCGTCTGAGCGGCCTCGACGAGCGCTTCGGCCGACGTGTCCGCGTCCGGGTCGAGGAGAAGGGAACCCTGGCATGACCAAGAGCAACCGGACCCTCAACCGGATCATCCTGTTCGTCCTCGGCCTCGTCGCCGTCGTCGTCGGCCTCACCATCGGCGCGGGTGTGCTGCCCGCCGTGCAGGACGCGGTGAAGCCCTACGTCGACCTGCCGAGCAACCTGGACGTCCCCGCGTCCTCGCTCTGGATCGTCGCCGTCGCCTGCGCCGTCGTGATCGTGCTCGCCCTCGTCTGGGTGTTCACCCGCGGTGGGGGCGGCACGTCCGTCGCCGTCCGCGAACGCTCGGGTGAGGACGCCGTCACGGTGAACGTCGCCGTCGTCCGCGACGTCGTCGAGCACGAGCTCGCCGGGGTCCGCGACGTCGTCGGCTCCCGCGTCGACACCTACCTGGTGCGCAAGCAGCGTGCCGCTCGCATCCGTGTCGCGGTCCGCCGCGGCGGGGACGCCGTCACCGTGCTCGACGCCGTCGACCGCGCCGTCGCGGTCCTCGACCGCACGCTCGGCCGCCAGGTGCCCGTCCTGGTCCACCTCACCGGTGGTACCCGCTCCGCGCTCGCGAAGTCGACCCGCGTCCACTGACACCCGACAGCCGGACGCGACCCCGGGCCTCCCGGCCCACCGAAGACCCACGCAACACCCACCACCGGGCACACGCCCGACCGATGAAAGGACCCGTCATGGGACTCGACGACAAGATCAAGAACGCTGCACAGGACCTCGCCGGCAAAGCCAAGGAGGCCGTGGGCAAGGCCCAGAACGACGACTCCAAGGTCGCCGAGGGCCAGAAGGACCAGGCCTCCGCGAGCGTCAAGCAGACCGGTGAGGACGTCAAGGACGTCTTCAAGAAGTAGGACGCCCGATGCGTGTCGGGGCACTCGCGACGTCGAGTGCCCCGACGCGTCCCCGCGGACCCGAACGAGGAGGAACCATGCAGCACGACCCCCATGCGCACACGCAGGTCACCGAGGTGGCCCTGCCCGCAGAACTGACGGAGCCGCTGCCCGACGACGCGACCCCCGCGATGCTGATCGCGCGGACCGCGGCGGAGACGGCGCTCGGTGTGCCCGGCGTGCACCACCTCGGCGGGACCGTCTCCCGAGCCGCCGACGAACTGCGGAAGCGGCTCGGCCGCTCCGCCGGCACCGCGGGTGTCCAGGTCGACGACGACGACGACACCTTCGCGGTGCACGTCTCCGTGATCGTCACCTACCCGCGGAATGTCCGCGAGGTCGCCGACGAGGTGCGCCGACAGGTGATCGCTGCCGCCGGTCAGGTCTCGACCGAGCCGACCACGGTGGACGTCCGCGTCCTCGACGTGCACGGACCGTTCGACGACGAACCCTCGCCCGTCGAGCGTGCCGCCACTGCCGTCGGCGACGCGGTGCAGGACGCCGCGAAGGCGACCAGCGACACCACCAAGCGCGTGGCATCCGCCACCGTCGATGCCACGAAGCAGGCAGCGGACGCCACCGCCGAGGCAACGAAGCGCGCCGCGGACGCCACGGCCGACGTGACCAAGCAGGCTGCGGAGGCCACCGCGGACGCGACCAAGCGTGCCGCCGACGCGACGGTCGACACCGCTCGACGCACAGCCGACGCCACCGCGGACACGACGAAGCGTGCCGCTGCCGCGAGCGCCGACGCCACGAAGCGTGCCGCCGACGCGACCGCGGACGCAGCGGAGCGGGCCGTCGACGCGACGGCCGACACGGCTGGCCGTGTGCACGACGCCGCATCGGACGCACTCGACCGGGCGTCGGAGGGCGCCCGGGACGCCGCGGACACCGCCCGCGACGCAGCCGACCGCACACGGACTGTCGCAGCGGCCGACGACACCGCTGCGACCTCCGACCCGGCCGGTGAGACCGCCGCCGACGCAGCGGTGCGTGCCGCCGACTCCGCCGAGGACGCGGCGCAGGACGCTGCCGATGCTGCGGCCGACGCCAGCGAGGCAGCGCGGGCAGCCGCCCGCGACGCCGACCAGCCGACGATGCCGGCCGCGGACCGCCCGTGACCACCGCCTGGTCCGGCGGTCGTCGGCCCCGTGACCGACGGCCCCGTCCACGCGGCGTGTGGATCGCGGGTGGCATCGGCGTGGTCCTGGTCGCCGGGGTCCTGCTCGGGGCGTTCCTGCCCCTGGTCGGCTTCCTCGGCGGCGTCACGGCCACCACCGCGGGCCTCGTGCCCTTCCCGTTCATCCGGGTCACGGTGCTCGCGGCGCTCGGCCTGGTCGTCGTGTTGGCGCTCCTCGCGCTGGCGCTCACCCGGCGGCACACCACCACGGCGACGATCGCCGTGGTGCTCGCCGTGCTGGTGAGCATCGCCGTCACGATCGTCCCCGTGGTGCTGGTGGCCGTCGGCTCCGCCGACCGCGCCGGCGACGTGTGGCCCATCGTCACCGAGCTCTGGCAACGCTTCACCGGCTGAACCGCCAGCGGGCGGTCAGGAGGCCCGGATCACCTGCGCCGATCGGCGCGCGTGATCCGGGCCTCCGGTCCGCTAGCCTCTCGACGTGAAGCGTCTCTCCCCCGGCCAGCGCTGGGTCATCGGTCTCGGCGCGTTCGCACTCGTCTGTCTCGTCGTCGGGATCATCGCGATCGCCGTCGGCGCCGGTTGGGGGATCCTCCTCGTCGTCGTCGGGCTGCTGCACCTCGGCCTGACCGGCCTGGCCGGTGCACTCGTCTGGACCTCGACCCCGGCGATCGCTCCGCGGCCCGTCAAGCGTCCGACGCCGCGCCCCGGCGAGACGCACCGGGTCTTCTCGTACGGCACGCTCCAGCAGCCCCTCGTGCAGGAGTCGCTGTTCGGCGACCACGTCCCCACCACGCCGGACTCCCTGCCAGGCTGGCGGCTCGACTGGGTGACGATCACCGACCCCGACGTCATCCGGACGAGCGGCTCCGACCGGCACCCGATCCTGCGCCGGGGCTCCGCCGGCGACGTCGTCGAGGGTGTGGCCCTGACGCTCGGGTACGAGTGGCAGCTCCGCGCGGTCGACGGCTACGAGGTCGCCGACTACCAGCGCGTACGGGTCACGCTGGCCTCGGGCTGGACGGCCTGGGTCTACGTGGCGGCCGACGAGGCCTGAGCCGCGGCGCGCAGCCGTTCCAGCCCCTCGTCGATCGACACCGACGGGGTCCACCGCAGGTCGCGCCGGGTCCGCCGCTGGTCGAACCAGTGCGCAGTCGACAGCTGCTCGGCCAGGAACCGGGTCATCGGCGGCTCGTCCTCGCCCGGTCGGACCCGCCAGACGGCCTCGACCACAGACCCCGCGGCCCGTGCGACCGCGGCCGGCACGTGCCACTGCGGCGGTCGGACGCCCGACGCCGTACAGATGCCGGCGAGCAGGTCGGCGACCGGGCGGGGCTCACCGTTCGTGACCACGTAGGCGTTGCCGTGCACACCGTCGTCCATGGCGTGTTCGAGCGCCGCGACCATTGCCGTCGCGGCGTTGTCGACGTAGAGCGTGTCGATGAGCGCGGCACCGGAGTCGAGCAGCGGGAGCCGTCCGGCCCGAGCCCGCTCGACGATCCGTCCGACGAGCTGCGTGTCGCCCGGACCCCACACCAGGTGCGGCCGGACCGCCACGACGGCGAAGTCCGGGGCGTCGGCGTCGAGCGCCAGCAGCTCCGCCGCGGCCTTGGTGCGGGCGTAGTCGCCACGGGCACGGGACGGTTCGGCCGGACCGGCGTCGGCCCCCACGAGCGACGACCCGGTGTGCGCGACCGACGGTGACGACACGAAGACGAAGCGCCCGACCCCGGCGGCACGGGCGGCCCGCAGCAGCGAGCGCGTGCCCTCGATGTTGACACGGGCGAAGTCGGCCGGGTCCCCGGCGAGCGACACCTTCGCGGCCAGGTGCACGACCGCCTCGACCCCGTCGACCGCGCGGGCGATCGCGGCGTCGTCCGTCATCGTCCCGGCGACGTCCTGGACGCCCGGCACCCCGGAGGGACGGCGCTGGAAGGTCCGGACCTCGTGCCCGGCGTCCCGCACGGCTGCGGCCGTGGCTTGCCCGAGGAACCCGCTGGCCCCGGTGACCAGGACCTTCACGGACGCACCATCCGGCCGCCGGACAGCACCGAGCCGGCCCAGCGGGACAGCCGGGTGCGGTCGACCTTGGAGTTGTGCCGGATGTCGGTCGGCAGCACGGGCACGACGAGCACCGCGGCGAGCCGTACCCCGGCGGCGGCACGGACCGCTGCGGCGAGCTGCGGCGACGCCAGACCCGGCCGCCGTACGGCGGGGTCGGTCTCCACGACGGCCACCACCTGCTGCGTGCCGACCGGACCGATGCCTGCGACGCCGGCGCGTCCGACACCGTCGACGCCCTCGATCCGCTGCTCCGGACCCACCGGCGTGACGACCCGGTCCGGAGTGGTGAGCACGTGCTGCAGCCGGCCCTCCACCCAGATCCGTCCCGCGGCGTCCAGGTGCCCGACGTCCCCGGTGCGGTGCCCGCGCGGGTCGTCGACGCCGAGGCGCGAGACCCGGTCGGTTCGCCAGAGCCGGTCGTAGTGGTCGCGCACGTGTGGTGCCGCGACGACGATCTCGCCGGTGACCCCGGGCTCGTCCGTCAGGGCTCCGGTCGAGCGCCCGGAACCGTCGAGCGGCGCGATGCGGACGCGGACGTTCGCTGCCGGCACCCCCACGCAGATCCCCTCGTCGTCGGACCGCCCGGCGGCTCGGACCCCGTCGAGGTCGACGTCCGTCATGAGCAGCCCTTCGGTCATGCCGTAGGGGGTGTGCGCGCTGGCGCTCGGCATCAGCTCGGTCGCCGCGGTCAGCAGCGCAGCCGAGACGGGAGCCCCGGCCGACAGGAACAGCCGCACGCCCCGCAGTGCCTGGCGGTCGGCGTCGGTGAGTTCCGAAGCGGTCGCGACGACGTTCGCCAGGGCCGCCGGCGACAGGAACACCACGGTGGCATCAGCCGCGGCGACCGAGGCCGCGACCGCCTTCGCCGTCAGGGTGCGCGGCGCGGTGACGTCCATGTCGGGCGCGACCGACCGTGCTCCGAGGGCCGGGCCGAGCAGCGCGAACGGTGCGAAACCGGCGACGAGCCCGGTGCCGACACCGACGTCGTACTGGGTGGCCAGGGCGTCCCGGACGGCACTGAGCTGCCCGTGCGTGTACACGACGCCCTTCGCCGGGCCGGTCGATCCCGAGGTGAAGAGCACGGCAGCGGGCGCGTCAGACGACGGGGCCGCCGGCAGCGCGGTGCCGTGGGCGAGACGGCGGGCGCCGCGGCGGGCGACGTCGACGAGCGTGTGCTCCACCCGCAGTGCCTTCCGGGCCGGCGCGGGCAACGAGACCGTCGCGATGCGTCGCCCCGGCCAGCCGAGCGCACGCGCGGCACCGAGCCCGGGCAGCGCGCCGATGATCCAGTCCGGTCGGGCTCCGCGGACGGCCCGGGTCAGGCCGCCGAGTCCGAGTCCGGCGTCCGCGACGACGACGACCGCCCCGATCCGCACGCAGGCGTACAGGACGGCGGTCAGGTCAGCGCCGGGGGTCACCAGGAGCGAGACACGGTCGCCGCTCCGGACGCCCAGGTCGTCGAGCCCTGCGGCGATCTCGTCGACCCGTCGGGCGAGCAGCCGCCACGTGATCGTGCGGGGGCCGCCGGCGGCGGCCATCTCGACCAGCGCGGGTTCGTCGCGCTCGCGCAGTTCGTCGAGCCGCGCCCAGAGCGGCGGGGTCGCCTGTGCGGGCGGTCCCGGGTCCACGGCGGACTGGAGGCCCGTGGGGGCCTGGGCAGGACGGCCACCGTCCGGCAGGCGGTCACCGAGCCAGTCGAACACCGCGCCCGTCACGTCGGCGTCCTCGGGCAGCAGGTGCCCGGCGCCCTCGAACCTGTGGACGTCGGCGTGCGGCACGCGTTCGGTCAGGTCATCGAGGTAGCGCTCGAGGAACACCGGGTCGCGCGGACCCCAGAGCAGGAGCACCGGCACGTCGAGCGCGGCGACCCCGGCGGCGATGCGGTCGAGTTCCGGGGCGCTCCGGTGCTGGGCGTCGACGGGGATGTCCGCGACGAAGCCGCCGATGCCCCCGCGTCGGGCGGCACCGCGGTAGGGCGCCCGGTAGCCGTCGGCCGTGGCACGGTCGAGCTTCGGGTGCGCGATGGCCAGGGTGGTCTCGAGGAACGCCGGGGTCACGACCGTCGCGCGGCCGAGCATCCCCGGGCCGAGGGCGAGCCGCAGCGGTGCCGGGATCGGGGCGTCGTCGGGCTGGTGCACGGCGGTGTTGCACGTCATCGCGGCGGCCAGGACGTCCGGGTGGTCGACCGCCCACCCGAGCGACACCACACCACCCCAGTCTTGGCCGAGGGTGACGACCGGTCCGGTCAGCCCGAGTTCGTCGGTCAAGGCCCCGAGGTCTGCGACGCGCTGCGCGAGTCCGCGCTCGACGCCGGTGCGCTCCGAGAACCCCATGTCGAGCTGGTCGACGGCGACCACGCGCCAGGCCGGACCGCCAGCCTGGGCGACCTCGAGCGAGGTGCGGAGCACCGACCGCCACAGGTACGACCAGGTCGGGTTGCCGTGCACGCACAGGATCGTGCCGACCGGTTCCACACCGAGCGCGGCCAGGGCGCCGGCCGTGTCGAGGAGGTGCCACGTGCGCGCGGCGCGATCCGTTCCTCCTGAGCGATCACCGGACCACTCGGGGACCGTGACCAGACGCGACCAGGCCGGGTCGAGGCCGGGCAGGGAGGGCGGCTGCGTCGCCGGAGCCGTGCTCGCGGCGACGCGGGGCAGCCGGGACCTCACCAGTGGAGTTCCATCATCGCCGTGTTGATGCCGGAACCGACGCCACCCAGGAACACGCGGTCACCGCGACGGATGCCGCCGGAAGCGACCTCGTCGGCCAGGGTGATCGGGATCGACGCGGGACCGACGTTGCCGAAGCGCTGGTAGGTGGTGGGGACCTTGTCGCGCGGGATGCCGATCGCCTCGACGAAGGCGTTGGTGTGCACGTCGGAGACCTGGTGCAGCACGTAGCGGTCCATGTTCGCCCAGTCGAAGTGGGCGCGGGCCTCGGTCCAGGCGGCGACGACGAGCTCCATGCCGCCCTTGAGCAGCATCTTCGCGTCCGTGAACATGCCGTCGACGCTGCCGACGCACAGGTCGTACCACTGGGTCGCCGCACGGGTGACGCCGCCGACGATCCGGTGGCCCTCGGGGTGCAGGTCCGCCGGGCCGAGCACGGCCGCAGCAGCGCCGGACCCGAGGGTCAGGCTGGCGAACTCGCTCATGAAGTCCTTGCGGTTCCGGCCGCCCTGGTTGAGGCGGTCGATGGTGTTGAGCTGCACCTGGTCGGCGTCCTCGCCGTCGACGACGAGCGCGTACTTGATCTGCCCGGAGTCGATCATGCCCGCGGCGACGCTCATGGCGTTGACGAACCCGAGGCAGGCGTTCGCGATGTCGAAGTTGATCGCAGACGACGGCAGGCCGAGCCCGTGGTGCAACCGCACGGCGACGCTCGGCTCCAGGTGCGGGCGCGTCACCGAGGTGTTGATGAGCAGCCCGATCTCGTCGGGACGGACACCGGCCTCGGCCATCGCGCGACGTCCGGCGTCGATCGCGGCGTCCTGGAAGGTCTGCCCTTCGCCCCAGTTGCGACGCTCGATGACCCCGGCGACGCGCTCGAGCAGCCCCATCGGCAGACGGAGCCGACGGAGGACCCCGCGGAGCTTGGCCTCGATGTCGGCCGAGGTCGTCACACGCTCCGCCGTGGTGGTCGCCACGGAGAGCAGTGAGACGTTCCGGTGCTTCGCCGTGGCGTTGCCGGGCTGCTCCGGTTCACTGCTCGATGCCTGGTCGACCGGCCGTTCCGTCATGATCGTCACCGACACATACTTCCGCATCTGGCCTGTGTGCGCGATCCGGATGCGCTGGACGGCTCCGGATCAGACGTCCTTCGGCAGCTTCCGCACCTTTGCTCGCCGCTTGCGGCGCTCCGGGATCATCGACCGCATCTCCTCGAGCTTGCCGAAGCAGAGCAGCCGGTCGCCCGGTTCGAGGGCGACGCCGCTGCGCGGGTTCGGGATGACGTTCGAGCCGCGGTGCAGCGTGAGGACCGTGATGTCCCGGTCCCAGAGCCCGGACTCCTTGATCGTCTTGCCGACCAGGTCGGCGTTCGTGTGCACGAGGAGCTCGGCGACGCCGTAACCCGTCGAGACGGACAGCCGCTGGCGGACGTCGATCTCGGGGAACGCGACCTGGTTCGCGATGAAGTCGACGACGGCACCGGCGATGTCGAGGCCGGTGGCACGCTCGACGCCCTCGAGCCCTGGCGACGAGTTGACCTCCATCACGAGGGGCCCGTCGTTGCCCTCGAGCATGTCGACGCCGGCGACCTTGAGTCCCATGATCTGCGCCGAGCGCACGGCCACGGCCTCGTACTCGGGCGAGAGCGTGACCTTCTCGACTGTGCCGCCGCGGTGCACGTTCGAGCGGAACTCGTCACCCGAGGCGGTCCGGCGCATCGCCGCCACCACCCGGTCACCGACGACGAGGGCCCGGATGTCACGACCGCGGCTCTCGGCGATGAACCGCTGGATGAGGACGTTCTGCTTGGTGGAGTGCAGGGTCTCGACGATCGACTCGGCCACCTTCGCCTCGGGTGCCAGGATCACGCCGATGCCCTGCGTGCCCTCCAGGAGCTTGATGACGACGGGCGCGCCACCGACCCGTTCGATCGCGCCGCGCACGTCGTTGCGGCCGGCCACGAAGGTCGTCGCCGGCATGCCGATGTCGTGCCGCGACAGGATCTGGTTGGCCCGCAGTTTGTCGCGCGAGTTCGTGATGCCGTTCGCCGTGTTCGGCGTGTAGACGTCCATCTGCTCGAACTGGCGCACGACGGCGGTGCCGTAGTAGGTGATCGAGTTGCCGATGCGCGGCAGCACCGCGTCGTAGTCGCTCAGCAGCTTGCCGCGGTAGAGCAGGTCCGGATCGTCACCGGACAGGTCGATCGCGAAGCGCAGGGTGTTGAGCACCTTGACCTCGTGGCCGCGGTCGAGTGCCGCCGCTCGGAGGCGCTGGGTCGAGTACGCCTGGGGCGCGCGCGACAGGATGGCGAGTTTCATCGGGGGGGGTTCTCCGCTGGGTCGGATCGACGGCGACGCCCCATCAAAGCATGCGGACGTGGCCACGGAGCATGCGACAGGATGGGCACATGGCGCGAGCTCCGAAGTCCTCCGACAGCGGGCTCGTCGTCGCCGGGTGGCGGGAGTGGGCGGGACTGCCGGACCTCGGCGTGCCGTGGATCAAGGTGAAGCTCGACACCGGCGCCCGGACCTCCGCGTTGCACGCCTTCGACCTCGAGGAACTGCCCGGCGAGCGGGTTCGGTTCTCGCTGCACCCCTGGCAGGACACCGATGCCGACGCCTCCACCATCGAGTGCGACGTGCACGACCGGCGGATCGTGCGCAGCTCGACCGGACACACCCAGGAGCGCATCGTCGTCCGCACGCGGATCGCGTTGGCCGGGCAGGTCGTCGAGTCCGAGGTCACCTTGAGCAACCGGGACCAGATGGGGTTCCGGATGCTCATCGGTCGCGAGGCGCTCCGGCAGGGCTTCCTCGTCGATCCTGCGCGGTCCTTCATGGCCGGGCGGGCTCCGAAGGAGATCCGGCGCCGCAACCGCGGACGCGCCTGAGCGCTCCTGGTCGCGCGACGCGGGCCGTGGGGTGACCGGTCGACGGCCTGGAGGCGCGGTGCGGGGCTGCCACGGGCCTCACGTCCGCCTCGACGCGCGTCTCGGGCGTTGCCCGGGTCAGCGACCCAGGTGGCGGCCGAGGAAGGCGAGCTGCTGGGGCGCCAGGCGGCGCCAGTAGCCGCGCGTGTGGGCGCCGGGTGCGAAGCCCCCGGCCGGAGGCGTGTCGAAGCCGTCGACGTAGGCGTGCACCGCCGGCGCGAACCCGTCGCCGTTGCCGCAGTCGACGCGGACGGCGACGCCATCGAGCGCGCGCTGCCGGCCGAGGACGGTGTTCGCGCGGAAGTCGGCAGCATCGTCGAAGGCGCCCCGGGCGGTGTCGGCGGCCGACTTCCAGAGCGCCGGGCTGATGGCCGAGACGGCTCGGACGCGCTCGGCACCGAGGACCCCGCCGAGCCGGAGCGCTCCGAAGCCACCCATCGAGTAGCCGGTCAGGGCGAGGCGGTCCGTGTCGAATCCGCGGCGGGCGATCAGGGGCAGGAACTCGTCGACGACCATCGCGGCGGGATCGTCCCCGTCGGCTCGTGGGTGCCAGTAGCGGTTGCCGCCGTCGATCGAGGCGATCGCGAACGGGGCTCCGCCGTCGGCGACGTGCGCCGCGAGGAACCGGTCGTAGCCCAGGCTCCGCCCGAAGAACGAGGTGTGGTCGTCGCCGTAGCCGTGCAGGGCGACCGCAACCGGCAAGGGGGCGT
This sequence comes from Curtobacterium sp. BRB10, assembly GCF_031844325.1. NCBI lineage: Bacteria > Bacillati > Actinomycetota > Actinomycetes > Micrococcales > Microbacteriaceae > Curtobacterium > Curtobacterium sp. BRB10. The sequence continues at coordinate 98,864 of NZ_JAUZVA010000001.1, read as the reverse complement.
CCGACGCCGGGGCCGCGATGGTCCAGCCGACGGTGCGGCCGTTCCGCGCCGCCGACACGAAGGTGCCGGAGGTGGTGGGGACGGGCTCGACGTCGGGGACCGTGCCGTCGGTGCCGTCCAGACCGAGGACCCGGTACAGGGTGGAGCGTCCGGGCAGCAGGCTCAGGTTGATCGCCTCGGCCACGGCTCCCGCGGCGACGACGCCCGTGCCACCGATCAGCAGGGAACGCCGCGTGATCGTGGCAGCACGCGATCGGGTCATGGGGTGGGCGCCGTTCCCTCTGGGGTGGTGTGTTCCCGGATGAGGGACGCGGCGACGGACCGTGCCGTCGTCGTGTCGAGCGCGGGGTCGCGCAACCGCATCGCAAGGGAACCGGAGACGACGAGCAGCAGCTGGTCGGCGAGGGCCTCGGCACGGGGACCGACCACCGGCACCGCCTGTGCCACGAGCCGCCGACGCAACGTGGTGGTCTCGAGGTCCAGCACCTGTCGGACCTCGGCGGGGGCGTCGGCGTACTCGGCGGCGGTGCCGAGGAAGGCGCACCAGCGGGAGCCCGTGGGCGTCGAGCGGTAGTCGTCGAGGGCGTCGAACACCGCCAGGAGTCGGCCCAGGTCGTCCCGTTCGGCGGCGACCGCACGGTCCCAGGTGGCGATCCAGTCCTCGTGGCGACGGGTGAGGGCCGCGGCGACGAGCGACTCCTTGCTCGCGTAGCCGCGGTACAGCGTGGCCGTCGAGACCCCGGCCCGTTCCAGGACGGCGTCGATCGGGGTGGCGGCGATGCCCTGTGAGAAGAAGAGCTCCTCGGCGGCGTCGAGCAGCCGTTGCTCGGTCCCTGGGCGCATCACCATGAGAGCACCCTAGGCTCTGAAAAGTGAAACGATCGTTTTCGTTACGACACCGACTGCTCCTCGTGAGCGGACTCGGCCTGATCGCCGCCACCTACGGGCTGGTGCGCCTGGCGTACGGGCTGTTCCTGCCCGACGTGCAGCGCGACCTGGGGCTCCGGTCCGACGCCGCCGGGTGGGTCTCGTCGGGCGCCTCGGCGCTGTACTGCGTCGGTGCGGTCGCCGGCTTCCTGCTCGCCGCACGGATGCCCCGGGTGCTCGTCGCGGTCTCGACCCTGGTGGCGGGGGTCGGTGCGATCGCCATGGCGGCGGCCGGCGGCTCGCTGGCGTTCGGCATCAGCGCCGTGGTCGCGTCGGCGGGTGCCGGACTCGCGTCCCCCGCCCTCGTCCGGATCGTCGCCGAGCAGGTGCCGTCGGCGCTGCTCGGTCGAGCGCAGGCGATCGTGAACGCCGGTACCGGCCCCGGGCTCGTGGGCGCCGGGGTGCTCGCACTCGTGCTGCTGCCCGACTGGCGGACGGCCTGGGCGGTGTCCGGGGTGTTCGCCCTGGCCGTCGGCGCACTGCTGCTCGTGGCGTCCCGCGGCGGGGCTGCCGCGTCCCGGGCACCACTGCCCGGCGCTCCGTGGTTCGCGGCACACCGAGGGGTCCTCCTGCTGGCGCTGCTGTTCGGGGCAGGCTCCGCCGTCGTCTGGACCTACGGACGTTCGGCGCTGGTGGAGGCCGGCGCATCGGTCGTCGTCTCGGTGTCGGCCTGGATCGCGCTCGGGATCGGCGGAGCGGCCGTCGTGGTCACCGCGCGCTGGACGAACGGGTTGCGCGCCCGGACGCTCTGGGCGGTCACGGCGGGGGCGGTCGCCGTCGCCGTCGTGGCACTGGGGGCAGCGCCGCAGTCGACGGTCGCGGCGCTGCTGGCGTGTGCCGTGTTCGGCTGGGGCTACACGGCGGCGACCGGAGCGCTGATCGCGTGGACGACCGAGATCGATGCCGAGCGGTCGTCGGCGGGCACGTCGATGCTGTTCGTCGCACTCGTGCTCGGGCAGGCTGTCGGTGCGGCGGGTGCCGGAGCGCTCGTCGGTGCGATCGGGTTCGTCGCGACGTTCGTGGTCGGGGCAGGCGTGACCGCGGCGAGCGCCGTGCCCGCGGTGGTCCGTCGGCGGGGTGCCCTCCGTGCGGTCAGAGCAGCGGGCGGAGCTCGATCTTCCGGTTGCACGCCTGCGACGCCTGGTGCGCCACCCGGGCCGCCGTCTCGGCGTCCGGGAGGTCCATGACCCAGAACCCGGCGACGTACTCGTCGGCGCTCGTCGCGGGCCCGGTCGTGGCGTGCCTGGGCGTCGTGTCGTCCGCGTCTCCGCGGGCGTCGACCACTATGGCGTCGGCCGGTGCGGAGACACCGGCGGCGAACACGATCGCGTCGGCCATCCGTTCGTTGAAGGCATCGACCGCAGCAGCTTCGGCGTCGGTCGCGGAGGACGTGTTGCCGACAGCGGCGGCCTGGCCGTCGTCGATGACGTTGACGAGGAACTGCACGGCGTCTCCCCTGCTCGTTGGCGGGAGGCTACTCCTGCCGCGCATCGACGGACGCGTTCGCTGTGAAGCTGCTGCTCCACTGGGACATCCGCGGATGCGGCAGTTTCACGTTTACCATCTGTGAACATGAACACTTCCACTCGAGGAGCTGCAGTCGGGACTCGCCTCAGGCCAGGGCGCGGATGGCAGACGCCGGTGTTCCTCTGCAGTGCCGCCGTGGTCGCGTCCTTCGTGTTCGTGGTCGAGGGGCTGGACGCCCCGCGGCTGCCGGTCCTCGCGGGCGCCGCGGTCGTCGTCATCGCGCTGTGGCTCGTCGCGAGTACCCGGCGGGTCGTCCCCCTCGGAGGCAACCGACTGATGACCGTCGCCTGGGTCGCGACAGGTGTCCTCTACGTCCTCGCCGTCGCCCCGCTCGATGCCGCGCTGCTCCGAGGACTCGACGGGTCGACGTCGGTGGTGGCCTGGGGAGCGACCGCGCTCGTCGTCGCAGCACCCCTCTTCGTGGCGGCGGTGCGGGCTCGGCCGGGGCGTCGATGACGAGCGGCTCCCACCCTCGGCACGAACTCGACGACCGGATCCACTCGCCGGTGCGGTTCTCACTGCTCGCTCTGCTCAGGACGGTGGACGAAGCGGAGTTCGGTGTCGTCCGGGACGCACTCGAGGTCAGCGACTCAACGCTGTCCCAAGCAGCGGCGACTCTGGCAGAGGCGGATTTCCTCCGCATCCGCAGACTTCGCGTCGGGCGGAGCACGAGGAGCTGGCTCGCCCTCACCTGCGCAGGACGAGATGCGTTCGAGCGGCACTTCGCCGCCATCCGGGCGATCGCCGAACCCGCCAGGTGACCGCCGCACCGTGAAGCGAGCGGACGCCGAGCAGCCCAGCGCGGTGGCGACATCGCACCGGGATTCCGCTAGCGTTTCGAAAGTGGGGACGACGGCGGAGTGGTCGCGACTGCCGGTGGGGCGGCACGAGTACCGGCAGGACACGGTGCTCGCAGTCGTGCTGGCCGGCGGGCTCGCCGTCACGACGTTCCTGTACGGGTCGGCCGGTACGTACGGTGACGACCAGGCCGAGTGGTGGGTCTCGGCACTGATGATCGTCGCAAACGCGGCCCCGATCGCGTTCCGCCGCCGGTTCCCGATGTCGGTGGCCCTCGTGTCGGCGGCGGCGTTCGCCGCGACGCAGCTGCTCCAGGTGCCCGAGGTCTTCCTCGTCAACTTCACGCTCTTCATCGCGCTGTACACGGTGGGTGCGTGGTGCTCCGACCGGGTGCGGGCCGAAGCGGTGCGCTGGGTCGTCATCGGCGGGATGTTCGCGTGGCTGTTCGTCGCGATCTCGTTCGGGTGGGCGTCGCCGAACGCGCTGCCGAACGACACCGACTCCCCCGTGGCGCCCTACGTGGCGATCTCGCTGCTCAACATCGTCATCAACGTGATCTACTTCGGCGCCGCCTGGTACGCCGGCAACCGCGCCTGGGCCTCCGCGGTCGCACGGCACCAGCTCGCCGAACGCACCGCCGAACTCGCCGCCGAGCGGGAGCGGTCCGCGGCGCAGGCCGTCACGATCGAGCGGGTCCGGATCGCCCGCGAACTGCACGACGTGGTCGCTCACCACGTCTCGCTGATGGGCGTGCAAGCGGGTGCTGCACGGCGCGTGATCGACCGCGACCCGGCTCAGGCCACCGCCTCACTCGGGGTGGTCGAGGAGAGCGCCCGCACCGCGGTGGAGGAACTCCGGCGGATGCTCGGCACCCTGCGCTCCGACGACGACGCGGACGGCCTCGGGACACCGCAGGGCGACGGTCCGAGCACCGAGGGCATCACGCGGATCGCCGAACTGGCCGAGTCCGCCCGGGTGGCGGGCCACCCCGCCGAGTACGTCGTCGTGGGCGACGAGCGCCCGGTGCCGCCGACGGTGGCCGCGGTGGCGTACCGGATCGTGCAGGAAGCGGTGACGAACATCCTCAAGCACGCCGGACCGACCGCCCGCGCCGACGTCCGGCTGCGGTACCTGGACGACGGCGTCGAGGTGGAGGTCACGGACGACGGGCTCGGTGCCCGTGCCGCCCGGAGCACCTCCGGCAGCGGCCTCGGACACGTCGGGATGCGGGAACGCGTCGCCGCCGTGGACGGACGGATCGAGATCGGGCCACGAGCCCGAGGAGGTTACCTGGTGCGGGCATGGCTGCCGACGACGTGAACGCGACGACCGACCTGACCATCGTGCTGGTCGACGACCAGGAGCTCGTCCGCGCCGGGTTCCGCGTGATCCTGGAGTCCGAGCCCGGGTTCCGGGTCGTCGGCGAGGCCGCGGACGGCGCAGGGGCGGTCGAGGCCGTGCAGCAGCTCCGTCCGGACGTGGTCTGCCTCGACGTGCAGATGCCCGGCGTCGACGGGCTCGAGGCGGCACGACGGATCGCGGCACTGCCGGACCCACCGGCGGTGCTCATCCTCACCACGTTCGACAGCGACGACGCGCTGTTCCAAGCGCTCGAGGCGGGGGCGAGCGGGTTCCTGCTGAAGAACGCCTCCCCCGAGCGGCTGATCGACGCGGTGCGGACCGTCGCCGCCGGGGACGCCCTGCTCGCGCCGGACGTCACGCGCCGGGTGATCAGCCGGGCGACGGCGTCCGCTGCGGCCCAGTCCTCGGCGACCACCACCGCGACGACTGCGACGACCGACACGACGACCACGACGGGCGACGACGCACTCGCCGCGGCCGGGCTCACCGAGCGGGAGACCGAGGTGCTGCGACTGCTCGCCCGCGGCCTGAGCAACGCGGAGATCGCCGCCGAGCTCTACGTCGGGGACGCCACCGTGAAGACCCACGTGTCGAACGTGCTCCAGAAACTCGCACTGCGCGACCGGATCCAGGCCGTCGTCTGGGCGTTCGAGCACGGCGTCGCCGGCTGACCGGACCGGACCGACGCGCGCTCCTCCCCCACGTGGTGGAGCCGGCCACCCACCGGAGTCCCGTCTGGCGGCGGAGGCGGGGCGTGCCTCCCGGCCAATAGCGTCGGGGACAGCGACGACGAGCGTCGCGACGAAGGGGAACGACATGCTCACCATCGAAGGGGTGACCAAGCACTTCGGCGACCGCCGCGTGCTCGACGACGTGGGGTTCACGGTCGGCAGCGGCCGCCTCACCGGCTTCGTCGGCGGCAACGGTGCCGGCAAGACCACCACCATGCGCATCATGCTCGGCGTGCTCCAGGCCGACGCCGGCTCGGTCTCGATCGACGGCACCGCGGTCCGTCCCGCCGACCGCCGCCGCTTCGGCTACATGCCCGAGGAACGCGGCCTGTACCCGAAGATGCCGGTGGCCGAGCAGATCACCTACCTGGCCCGGCTGCACGGCGTCGACAAGCGCGCCGCGACGACCCGCACCGGCGAGCTGCTCGAGCGCCTCGAACTCACCGCTCACGCCGGCGACCCCGTCGAGAAGCTCTCGCTCGGCAACCAGCAGCGCGTGCAGATCGCAGCGGCGCTGGCACACGACCCCGAGGTGCTCGTGCTCGACGAGCCGTTCTCGGGCCTCGACCCGATGGCCGTCGACACGGTGCTCGGCGTCCTGCGCGAGACCGCGGCCCGCGGCGTCCCGGTGCTGTTCTCGAGCCACCAGCTCGACGTGGTCGAGCGGCTGTGCGACGACGTCGTCGTCATCGCCGGCGGCACGATCCGCGCCGCCGGTCCGCAGGAGGAACTCCGCAAGCAGGCCGGTCCGGCCGCCTGGGAGCTGCTGGTCGACGGGGACGTCGCCTGGCTCCGGGACGAGCCGGGGGTGGCCGTGCGGGAGTTCGACGGCGGGTACGCGGTCTTCGAGGCCGACGCCGCCACCGCCCAGCGCGTCCTGCAGCGTGCCGTCCAGCACGGCACCGTCGGGTCGTTCTCGCCGCGGGTGCCGCGGCTCAGCGAGGTCTTCCGGGAGGTCGTCCGATGAACAACTCATTCGTGCAGGCCGTGCGGCTCGTCTCCGCACGTGAGATCCAGGCACGTATCCGCAGCAAGGCCTTCGTGGTCTCGGCACTCATCCTGATCGGCATGGTCGTCGCATCGATCGTCGTCGGCGGGATCGTGAGCAAGGCCACCGCCGACGACACCACCCCGGTCGCGGTCGTGGACGGCGTCTCACTGCCGACCACCAGCGGACTGGACGTCACGAAGGCGGCATCGGTCGACGACGCCGAACGGCTCGTGACCGAGGGCGACGTCGACGCGGCGATCGTGCCGTCGGACGACCCGCTCGGCTACGAGGTCGTCGGACTCGACGAGGCACCGTCCGAGGTCGTCTCGGCGTTGAGCGTCGCCCCGCGGATCGAGCTGCTCGACCCGGACGCGTTGCCCGGTGGCCTGGTCTACCTCATCGCCATCGCGTTCGGCGTCGTGTACTTCGCGTCGGCGGTCACGTTCGGCCAGTCGATCGCGCAGAGCGTCGTCGAGGAGAAGTCGACACGGGTGGTCGAGATCCTGATGTCCGCGATCCCGGCCAGGGCGCTGCTCGCGGGCAAGGTCCTCGGCAACAGCATCATGGCCTTCGCCCAGATCGTCGCGGTGGCCGTCGCCGCCATCGTCACGTTGGCGGTGACCGGGCAGGACAACATGTTCGCGATGCTCGGCCCGAGCATCCTGTGGTTCATCGGCTTCTTCGCGATCGGGTTCGTGCTCCTCGCGTCGCTGTTCGCCGCGGCGGCCGTGCTGGTGTCACGCCAGGAGGACGTCGGCAGCGTCACCACCCCGGTGATGATGCTCGTGATGATCCCGTACTTCCTGATCATCGTCGCGTACGACAACCCGACGATCCTCGGCATCATGTCCTACGTGCCGTTCAGCGCCCCGATCGGCATGCCGATGCGGATCTTCCTGGGGACGGCCGAGTGGTGGGAGCCGATCCTGTCGCTCGTCATCGTCGCCGCTTCGGTCGTCGCGGTCGTGGTCATCGGCGCCCGCGTCTACGAGAACGCCCTGCTCCGCACCGGCAGTCGCGTGAAGCTGTCCGAGGCGCTGCGCGGCTGACGCCGCAGCCCCGGCGGGTCCGGCCGGGAGGCCCGCCCACGTGAGCAGATCCGCTCACGTCGGGCGGGCCTTCCGTCGTCAGTCCGTGCGCACCGAGAACACGTCGCCCGGTTGGCAGCCGAGCACCTCGCACAGCCGGGTGAGGGTCGAGAACCGGATCGCGCGTGCCCGGTTGTTCTTGAGCACCGAGAGGTTGACGACGGTCACACCGACACGGTCGGCGAGCTCGGTCAGGGTCATTCCCCGCTCGGCCAGCAGGTCGTCGAGGTGGCAGACGACGGCGTGGCCGTCCTCCTGTTCCGGGGGCATCAGACCAGGCCGGCCTGGTCCCGCACCATCCGCTGCGAGGCGGTGAGCGCGAACCGGAAGCAGATGACGACGAGCAGGCCGAGGTACACCGGCAGGAACTGGTGGTCGACCACCGGGGTCGGCAGGTACCCGTCCCAGCCGAGGCCCGACACCACCCAGTTCCACCCCATCCGGCGGACGAACGACGGCAGGAACCCGGCCACCAGCACCGCGCCGGCGAGCCAGTCGAGGATCCGGGTGGTCGAGCGGTCGAAGAGCCCGCCGCGTGAGATCTTCCAGGCCACCGCCGCGACCAGGGCGATGAGGGCGCTGACGAGCAGGACCTCGAGGGCGTCGCCGACGCGGATGTACCCGATCGCGCCGCCCGGCACGTCGGCGACCGGTGCCCGGAGCACGAGCTGGTCGGAGGTGACCGCCGCACCGCCGGGGGGCTGCGGGACGGCACTGGTCTCGCGCATCCGGATCGGCACCGCGACCGTGCCCGAGGTGATCGAGCGGACGAGTTGGTCGACGTACCGCCACACCACGAACACGATGCCGATCGCGCACGAGACGACGTAGGCCAGGTAGGAGTTCCGCCCGCGGGGCGGTTCGTAGACGGGTGTGGTCATGGCTGCTTCCCCTGTCGATCATCGATACCATCGAATTTCGATGCAACGATAAACGATAGGTCCAGTGCCGGCAACCCCTAGAGCAGACCGAAGGCCGCCTGCATGCCGAGGCTCGTCCCCGCCACCAGGACCCAGAGCGCGATCCCGAGCAGCATCGGTCGGAACCCGGCTCGTCGGAGCGCGGCGAAGTCCGTGGAGCATCCGATCGCGGCGAGCGCCACCGTGATGAGGAACGAGGCGGCCGTCGCGAACCCCGGCGCCACGGACGCGGGCAGGACCCCGACCGTCCGGAGCAGCACCACCACGAGGAACCCGATCAGGAACCACGGCACCAGCCGGAACACACGGATTCCCCGACCCGTCCCCGAGGCGGGGTCGAGGTGCTCGCGTGAGGCGCGGCGGGCCTCCAGTCCGGCGAGCCCGATGACGATCGGGATGATCATCAGGGTGCGCACCAGCTTCACGACGACCGCGGTGTCGGTCGCCTGGCGGCCGTAGACCGTCGCGGTGGCGACGACGGACGACGTGTCGTTCACGGCGGTGCCCGCGAAGACGCCGAAGGCGTGCTGGCTGAGGCCCAGGGCGTGCCCGAGCAGCGGGAAGGCGAAGACGGCCGCGATGTTGCAGAGGAAGATCGTCGACATCGCGTAGGCGACGTCCGCACTGACCGCACCGATGACGGGTGTCACGGCGGCGATCGCCGAGGCACCGCAGATGCCGGTCCCGACACCGATCAGGGTGCGGAGTGCGCCCGAGACCCGGAGCAGTCGACCGATCCCCCAAGCGGCCACCAGGCAGACGACGAGCGTCGCGAGCATCACCGGCAGGGTCTCACCGCCGATGCGCAGGACCTCGCCGATGGACAGCTGCGCGCCGAGCAGGACCACGGCGAACTGCAGGACCCGGCTCGACGAGAACTTCACGCCGGGAGCCAGCGCGGCGAGTGTGCCACCGGTGCGACGTCGGACGAGCCACCCCACGACGGCACCGATCAGGACGGCGGGGACGGGGCCGCCGACCACCGGGACGACCCGGCCGACGAGGGTGGCGACGATGCCGATCGCCACGGCGAGGGCGACACCGGGTGCGGCGGCACGGACGGACTGCATGAAGACAGCATGTCGCGCCCGCGGACGATCCGTGCCGTGACGGGCAGGATGGGACGGTGGAGTACTCGGGGGAACGGTGGGTGCAACGGCTGCGCGACGGGGAGATGCCGAAGCGGTGGCCGTTCTTGCTCGGCTTGGCGATCGTGACCGTGGCCGGTGGCACCGGGGTCGTGTTCTCGATCACGCACCTCGACGCCTTCCTGCACTCGGATGCACGCCGTCCGTTCGCCGTTCCGCTGTTCTCGGTGATCCTGCTCGTACTCGGCCCCGTCGCAGTCGTCCTGTCGCGGATGCGCGGCCGGAGCGACCGACGGATCCTCGCGCACATCCGTCGGCACGGCACGACGCCGCGTTTCCACCTGCCGGTCCTGCGCACGGGCGAGTACACCCTCGACGACTTCCCCGAGCCGAGACCCGAGATGTGGACGGTGGACGCCGCCGGGCTGCACGCGTGGTCGCCGGAGCGGGAGACTCCGGTGTTCGACCTGGCATGGCGTGCTGTCGGTTCGTTCGAACTCGCCTCGGCTGAGGTCCGTGGGCAGCGGGCGGACACCGGCATCTGGATCATCACCGAGGCCGTCGGACGGTTCGCCGTGCAGCCGCGGCCAGCGATCGGACGGCCCTTCGGAGCCAGCGCGACGAAGATCCACATCGAGTTGCAGGTGCTCCGGTCACTGCACCGGCAACTCGGGTCCCAGCAGGACGCCGGGCGTCCTGGTCAGACACGGACCGAGCGATGAGCCCGGCGGACGAGCCGTGGGTGCAACGGCTGCGCGACGGGGAGATGCCGAAGCGGGGGCCGGTGCTGCTCGCAGCCGTCGTCACCACGGCGGTGGGGGTCGCCGCACTGGTCGCCGAGTTCGCGTTCCCGGACTTCCTGCGCGGCATCGACAACGCGCGGACACAGGGGTCGTTCGTGCTGTGGCCGATGCTGGTCGCCGGGTTCGGGGTGCTGCTGGCCGTGTCGACACTGTCCGCCGGGCGAGGCGACCGCCGGACGCTCGCGCACATCCGAGCGGGGCGGGCACCCCGATTCCACCTGCCCGTGCTGACGTCCGGCCTGCGCACCTCCGACGACTTCCCGAAGCCCCGCCCCGAGGTCTGGACCGTCGACGAGTTCGGCCTGCACGCGTGGGCACCGTCACGGGACGCGCCGGTGTTCGACCTGCCGTGGGCGCGCATCCGGCGGTTCTCCGTCGCGACGAGGGAATCCCGCGGTCAGCGCGCCGACTTCGGCGTCTGGATCAGCACGACCGACGGTGACGACGTGGTCGTGCAGCCGCGGTCTGCCCTCGGACGCGGGTTCGAGGCCGGACCGGACAAGCTCGCCTCCCTCGTGCGGGTCCTCCGCACACTGCAGCGGCAACTCGGTGTGGCCTCCGCGCCAACTGACCCTCACTGAGCGGGTGGGGTATCGCCCGTCATCTCGACCCGGCCGGTCTCGTCGTTCCAGGTGAAGGTTGCGATGGTGCGGCGTGCTGCGACACTGCTCCCATGCGGGGGATGCACCAGGACACGATCGAGGTCGCGGACGACCGGATCGACGGACCACACGGACCGGTCCCCATCCGGCGGTACCGACCTCGGGACCGGAGCGCCGGCAAGGGATCCCCGACCCTGGTCTGGGTGCACGGTGGCGGGTTCTTCCGGGGCGACCTCGACCTGCCGGAGTCCCACGCCGTCGCTCGGGCACTCGCCGAGCGCGGCCTGCCGGTCGTGACCGTCGACTACCGCCTCGGACCGCTGCCCGGACTGCCCTGGCTCGGCCGGGGAGGACCGCGAGGGCGACGCCGGGCACCGCACGCGCGGGACGAGATCGTCGCAGCGCTCCGGCACCTGCAGGACGAGGCGCCCGCCGGCCTGCTGCTCGGCGGAGCGAGCGCGGGTGCGTGCCTGGCGGCAACCGCGGTCGCGACCGCCCCGCCGCTGGTCGGCCTCGCGCTGACCTACGGGTTCTTCCACGCCCGGCTCCCCCGTGACCCGGCGGTGCGGCGACTCATCCGAGGGCACCGGCGGCTCACGCACGCACCGCTGCTGCTCGACCTGAACAACCGGGCCTATGCGGGCGGCCGCCCCGCTGCGGTCCACCCGGCGTCCGACGACCTCGGCGGGTTCCCCCGCACCCTGCTGATCGACGCCGAGCGGGACGTGATGCGCGCCTCGGGCGAGCGCTTCGCGAACGAGCTCGAGGCCGCGGACGTCGAGGTCGAACGACACGTCCTGCCGGGCAGCCGTCACGCGTTCCTCAACCGACCCGGCACGCGGGACTTCGACGACACGATCGAACGCGTCGCGGAGTGGGCTGACCGGACGCCCATCCGCTGAGCGCTCATCCGCCTGCGAAGGGCGGACATCCGGGAACGGCAGGCACACCGCGGACGTACTCTGGAATCGGAAGCAACGGCGGTTCCGAATCCCCTTCGCCACGCTCCCAGCCGTGGCGCCTCACCACCGTGACGAAGAGTTCCATCGTGACCGAACACCTCATCGAGTACGTCGCCCGTGACCGCACGGGCATCACCGCCGTCGTGACACCGACCGGTGTGATCGACGTGGACACCGTGATCCAGCACATCCGCGCCGGCCACGCGGGCTACTACGTGGCTGCCGACTCGTGGAAGCGCACGCCGGTCCGGAGCATGTCGTTCATCGGCGGGACCTACCTGTTCGCCAACTGGGACGGATCGAAGCGGAACATGCTGCACGACCTGGCATTCCGCTCACCGACCCGCTCGATCGAGACGCCCCACGAGCCGGAGTCGCGGTTCTCGCGGTTCCTCGACGCGGTGTTCGGCAGGCGCACACCGCAGCTGTGACCCCCACCCACCGGGTGGGTACGCGTGGTGCAGGGGACCGCCTGGAGGCGCGGCGTGCGTCACGGACGCGGGTCGCGCCTCCAGGCGGTTGCGTCGGTCAGCGGACCGACTTGATGGGCAGGATCACGAGGGCGCCGAGGATGACGGCGACGCCGGCACCCCAGAGCATGAGGGTGTAGTTGCCGCCACCACCGATGCCGAGCAGGAACAGGCCGACGGCGGGGGCGAGCGACTGCGGCAGGGCGTTCGCGATGTTGATGACTCCGAGGTCCTTGCCGGGGCGCTCCGGGTCGGGCAGGACGTCGACGATCAGGGCGGTGTCGATGGCGGCGTAGATGCCGAAGGCGAACCCGAGGACGATCTCGGCGAAGTAGAACCCGCCGACGGTGTCGACGTGGGCCAGGATGACCAGGCCGACGGCGGTCATGGCCGTCGACCCCCAGACGAAGGCCTTGCGACGCTGGATCCGGTCGGAGACCCATCCGGACAGGGCGGCACTCACGAGCAGAGCGATCGTGTACAGCAGCACACCGAACGCGACGACGCCGACTGCCTCGGACTGCGGGAGGCCGATCTGGTCCTCCATGTACAGCAGGCGGTACGTGGTGAACATGAACGTGCCGAAGGTGATGAGGAAGCGCCCCCACCACGCGAGCCCGAAGTCGCGGTGCTTGATCGGGTTCGTCCAGAACGAGCTGATGAGGTTGATCCAGCTGAACGGCTTGAACGGTGTCGTCGGCAGCTCGTCACGGGCCACGATCGAGTAGACGACGATCGCGACGATCGCCAGGACACCGGGTGCGATGAAGAGCAGCGGCAGGTTGCCGACCAGGTAGACGGCGAGGTACAGGCCCGCGAGGATCGCGATGTTCTGCGCGAGGGCGATCGCGCTCGACGCCTTGCCGCGCTGGAACTCCGGCACGTTGTCGGCGAAGCTCGCGGTCAACGTCGCGAGGACCGCGTTCGCCGAGACCTGGGCGAGCACCCACGCGAAGGTGAGCTGCAGGACGTCCGAGGCGAAGGCGAGCCAGGCGAGGGCGACGACGAAGACGAGGACTCCGCCGACCATCCAGGGGCGGCGACGGCCCCACCGCGTGCGGGTGCGGTCCGAGATCGCACCGAACAGCGGGTTGGCGAACAGCGCACCGAGGGCACCGAACGGCAGGACGGAGCCGACGACGGTCTCGGGGCTCGACGGGTTGAGCTCGGTCGCCTTGATCGACATGCTGACGAACACCGGCGTGAGCAGGGCGAAGAAGAGGCCGAACTGGCCGAGGCTGAGCGCCCAGAGGTACCCCTTGCCGACGCGGAGCGTGGAGACCGACTGGGTGATGCCCTCGACCGAGAAGGCGCGGGACGCCGCGGCCTCGGACGTGGTCGACCCCGAGGTGGCGGTGGCGGGCGGGACCGCTGTGGCACCCAGGCCGCCCAGGGGTTCCTTGGGGCCGGGTTGGTTGTTCGACGTCGGTGTCGGCATGACTCCTCCTCGAGTCATCGGGGGCTACCGCCCTCTCAATCCCTAGTCCTACTAGGTGATCGGGACAGTAACACCGAAAACCGTTTTCCGTAAGGTTTCTGACGTGATGTTGCGTGGATCGCGCGGGCGCAGCACGACGCCCCCGCTGCCGTGTGACGACGGGGGCGTCGTGGCGCGTCAGCCCGCCGGCCGGGGCGCCTAGTGCTCGCCGTCCTCTTCCGGGTTGAAGTGGGAGTCGTCACCCGTGTGTCCCGCAGCCAGGCCGTCCGGGTTGTTCGGGATGGTGTTGTCGTCGCCGAGGCCGCCCGGCTTCTCGGTGCCCTCGGAGTCGTTCTTCGGGGCGTCGTGCGTGTTGTCACTGTCGGTCATGAGCTGCTCCAGTGCAGAGATCGATCCGGCAGCACTGCCGCCGGTGGTACTGAGGACTCGGACAGTACGTGGCGCACCTCGGAAACCGCCGTCCGACCGGAGGAAGCGGATGACAGGGACCGGGGCGATCGGTAGATTGTTCAACAACCCGCGAGGACAGGGAGCACCCGTGACGACGATCGACCTGAACAGCGACCTGGGCGAGGGCTTCGGCGCCTGGACCATGGGCGACGACGCCGCGATGCTCGATGTCGTCTCGAGCGCCAACGTCGCCTGCGGGTTCCACGCCGGCGACCCGACGATCATGCTCGCCACCGCCCGCGCCGCCGCCGAGCGTGGTGTGGCGATCGGTGCACACGTGGCCTACCGCGACCTGATCGGGTTCGGCCGCCGGCCCGTGCACGTCACACCCGACGAGCTGTACGCCGACGTCGTCCACCAGCTCGGCGCGATGGCCGCCACCGCGAACGTCGCCGGCACGGCCGTCACCTACGTCAAGCCGCACGGCGCCCTGTACAACACGGCCTGCGCCGACCCGGTGCAGGCCGAGGCCGTCGTCCGTGCCGTGACCGACGTCGACCGGTCCCTCGCCGTGCTCGCGCTGCCCGGGTCGGAGCTGCTGCTGGCGGCCGAGCGGCACGGGCTCCGGGCGGTGAGCGAGTCCTTCGCCGACCGCGCCTACGAACCCGACGGCTCACTGGTGTCACGGAAGCAGCCGGGCTCGGTGCTGCACGACCCGGACGAGGTCGCTGCCCGGGTGCTCCGCATGGTCACCGACGGGGTCGCGACCGCCGTCGACGGGTCCGAGGTCGCCGTGCGTGCCGACTCGGTCTGCGTGCACGGCGACTCCCCCGACGCGGTCGCGATGGCCCGAGCCATCCGGACGCTGCTGACCGAGCACGGCGTGACGATCGCGCCGTTCGCACCGTCCCCGCCGCTCGCGCCGTGACGGGTCCCGAGGTCCGCTCCGCCGGCGGCACTGCACTGCTCGCGACGTTCGAGACCCTCGCCGACGTCGTCGCCTTCCGCGCCGGGCTCGCACAGACCACCCTGCCGGGGCTGACCGAGGTCGTCTCCGGCGCCCGGACACTGCTGCTCCGGTTCGACCCGACCACGACGGACGCCGGGCGCCTCCGCTCGGAGCTCATCCAGGTCGCCCCGGTCAGCGCCACGCTCGACACGCACGAGACCGAGCCGCTCGTCATCCCCGTCACCTACGACGGCGAGGACCTCGACACCGTCACCGAGCTGACCGGCATGCGGCGGGACGAGCTCGTGGCGTGGCACACCGGGCAGCTCTGGACGAGCGCGTTCTGTGGCTTCGCACCCGGCTTCAGCTACCTCACCGGCAGTGATCGACCGCTCGACCTGCCTCGCCGCAGCACCGCCCGGACGGCCGTCCCGAGCGGGGCCGTGGCGTTGGCCGGCGAGTTCAGCGCCGTCTACCCGCGGACATCGCCCGGCGGCTGGCAGCTCATCGGCCGCACCGACGTGCCGATGTGGTCGCTCGACCGCACGCCCCCGGCACTCGCGCCCGCCGGAACCCTCGTCCGCTTCGTCGTGGCGAGTGCGGCATGACCGCGCTGACCGTCCTGCAGGTCGGCTACGGCGCGACCACGCAGGACCTCGGGCGCCCCGGCTTCAGCGACATGGGCCTCGGGGCGGCCGGGGCCGCCGACCGCGGCTCCGCAGCACTCGCCAACCGGCTGGTCGGCAACCGTCCCGACGCGGCCGTCCTGGAGGCCCTGCTCGGCTCCGTCACGCTCCGCGCCGACGCGTACGTGGTCGCGGCCACCACCGGCGCGGCCTGCCCCGTCGAGGTCGAGCGGGCGGACGGATCGGTCCGCGGTGCCGCCTCGCACGAGGTGCTGCTGCTGGCCCCGGGCGACACGCTCCGGATCGGCTCCGCGACCGTGGGCCTGCGCACCTACGTCGCGGTCCTCGGGGGCTTTGCGGTCGCCCCGGTGCTCGGCAGCCGCTCGTGGGACTCCCTCGCGCGCCTCGGTCCGCCGCCGCTGTCGGCCGGTGACGTCCTGCCCGTCGGCGACGCCCGGGTGTCGTGGCCGATCGTCGACGCGGTGCCGCAGCCCGAAGCCCGGTGGTCCGACGAGCCGGTCGTGCTCGACGTGGTGCCCGGACCGCGCGACGACTGGTTCACCCCGGAGTGGCGTGCGACCCTGACCGGTCAGGACTTCTCCGTCAGTGCGGACAGCGACCGCGTGGGGGTCCGCACCACGGCCGAGACGCCGCTCGTCCGCGCCGTGGCACGCGAGCTGCCGAGCGAGGGCGTCGAGACCGGTTCACTGCAGGTGCCACCCGAGGGCTTCCCCGTGCTGTTCCTCGCCGACCACCCGGTGACCGGCGGGTACCCGGTCATCGCCGTCCTGACGCCGTCGTCGGTCGACCTCGCGGCGCAGCTCCGTCCGGGCGATCCGCTCCGGTTCCGCATCCTCGGATGACCGATCCGGAACACGCGGAGGGGGTCAGGAGTTGGCTCGGACACCGCTGACGAAAGGTTCCCCATGTCGATGACCGTCCTGCTCGAGGTCCAGTTCCAGAGCGACGCCCCCGCCGCTGCCGTCCAGACGGCGATCCGCGAGACGCTCGAACAGACCGCATCGTTCCACGGCCTGGAGTCGCTCGAGGTCCTGGTCGACGACGCCGACCCGAACACGATGGTCGTCGTCGAGTCGTGGACGACCGCCGCGGACCACGACACCTACGTGGCGTGGCGGGCGACCCCGGAGGGTGCAGCGGCCATCGGCCCGCTCCTGGCGGCCGCGCCGATCACCCGCACCTTCGGCCGGACCGTCCCGCTCGACTGAGACGGCATCCGCGCCGGGGCCGCAGCACCGCGTCGGCGCCGGACGCGATCGCTCAGATGGTGTCGTCGTCGGTGTCGAGCGGCACCGGTCGGTCGTCGTCGGGGAGCACTTCGTCGTCCGCGTCGTCGACCACCGGCAGGTCGTCGGGGTCGAGCACGGTCGGCTCCGGTTCGTAGTCGGTCTCCTGCGCCTCGCGGAAGTCGTCGAGGGTCTCGTCGTCCTTCGGATCGCTCATGGCCCCGAAGGTACCTCCGGATCCTCGACGTGTCCGCAGACGATCAGCGCTCCCGACGACGATCAGCGGGCAGCGTGCTCCCGGGCCTCCATGGCGTCCCAGGCGAAGCTCGCCAGCCAGTGGGTGGAGTAGTACTCCTCGCCCACGCTCGCCGCGAGCCCCGAGGCCAGCAGCCGGTCGGCCGCGTCGTCGAGCAGGTCGGCGATCCCGGTGCCGGAGTCGTCCGGACCGTCGGCGCGGAGTGCGTCCGCGATGCGTCGGGCCGACCCCGCCCGCGACAGGTCGAGTCCGAACAGGTGCACCTGCTGCGGGTCGTTCTCGTCGCGGACCACCGTCGACCGCAGGATCGCGTCGCCCGGCTGCACCGCGGCGAAGAAGCCGCGCGCCCACGTGGCGAACTCCGGGGCGGGCAGCGCCGTCCGCATCAGGTCGGCTTCGGCGAGGCCGGCGGACAGGAAGTCGTGACCGCTCCGCTCCCAGGCGAACGGCCACACGGCGTCCGCGCCGAACCAGTCCTGCGCAGCCCCCTCGACCGCTGCCGCCAGGGCCGGCCGGTCGAGGGACCGAGCGGCCTCGAGCACGAGCAGCAACCCGAACGCGGAGTTCGAGTGCACACCGTGCCGGACCGGGTGCGCAGCGCCGTCGATCCACCGGACGACCAGGTCTTCGAGGACGTCGACGACGGGCGTGAACCCCGGCGCCAGTGCCCGGACGGCGGGCACCTCGGATGCCGACACCTCGGCGGCGAGCCGCGCGAGCCAGGCCCAGCCGTAGGGGCGCTCGTAGTGCGGCGTCTCGCGCAGGTAGGCCGCCTCGGTCGCGAGGTGATCCGTCGTGAGGTGCGCCTGCAGGATCGAGGTGAGCCGGGCCTCCAGGTCGGTGGGCAGGCCGTGCGCGACCAGGCGCGCCGCGAGCCAGTGCATGTGCACCGACGAGTGCCAGTCGTACGACGTGGCGAAGGCGGGGTGGAGTTCGACGGGCAGCGCCCGGTCGTCCGGTCCGGACGTCGCGTGGTGCGCGGCGTACGGGTACTCGCGGGTCGTGTTGTCCGCGGCGACAGCCGCGAAACGGTCGGCCCAGGCGGCCCTGGTCAGGTCGATCGGGGCGGCATCAGAATGCGACAAGGTACATGACTCCCATGTTGACGACGAGCAGGATGGCGGCGGTGGGGATCTGCGCCTTGATCGGGCCGTACTTGTCCCGCATCTCGAGCAGGGCGGCCGGTACCAGGTTGAAGTTCGCGGCCATCGGGGTGACGAGCGTCCCGCAGAAGCCGGCCAGCATGCCGATCGCGAAGATCGCGGCGGGGTTGCCGTCGAAGCCCTGCACCAGCACCGGCCAGCCGATCGCGGCCGTCATGATCGGGAACGCGGCGAACGCGTTGCCCATGATGATCGTGAACAGCGCCATGCCCAGGCAGTAGATGACCACGGCGGCGAGCAGCGAGCCGTCCGGCAGGACCGACTTGATGATCGTGCCGACGGCGTCACCGACCCCCGCCTGGGTGAAGACGATGCCGAGCGTCGAGAGCATCTGCGGCAGCAGCGCTGCCCAGCCGATCGCCTGCAGCAGGCGACCGCCCTCGCGGATCGGGGTGGCGATCTTCGGCGGGCGCAGGACGAACACGGCCACGACCACGGCGAGCACGGAACCGATGCCCAGGCCGGTCAGGGTCGCGCTGCCCTCGGCGAGGAGCGGTTCGCCGCCGAACGAGACGAGGGGGCCGAGCGTCGCGACCAGCACGGCGACCACCGGCACCACGAGGGCCGGGATGAAGAGCCGGTTGCCGTACTTCGTCGCGAACGCGGCACGCTCGTCCGGGCTGGTGGTGGCGAGCACACTCGTGCTGCCGCTGCCGGCGTTCGTGATCTCCTGCGTGACGCCGGTGGGTTCGGCGGGGCCGGTCTCGGCACCCGTGCCGGCGCCGGGGATGCTCGCGACCCGGGTGCGGCTCGTCGTGCCGGTGAAGCCGAGTCCGGCGAGCGCGACCATCACGAGGACGGCGATCCCGAGCGTCCAGGCCGGCACGGTGCCGGCGGCGACGAAGGTGCCGTAGAAGAAGGACAGCCCGAGGATGCCCCAGAACGCCGCGTTGCCCAGGCGCTTCGCGTGCGCGGTGTCGGTGACGATCAGGACGGCGACGGCGATGAAGAACGCGCCGATGAGCCAGTAGAGCCATTCGCTGGTGATCACGATGCTGCCCCCAGGGTCGGGGCGTCGGCACGGGCGTCCGCCGCCATCTTGTCGAGTCGGCGGTCGAACAGCAGCAGGCGTCCGCCGTGCACGATGAGCGCCGCGATGCCCGTCGGGATCGCCCACAGGGCCAGGTCGATCGGTTCGAGCGACAGCCCGTAGGTCGAGTCGACGAACGTCGTGATGAGCAGGATCGAGCCGACCGCGACGAAGACGTCCTCGCCGAAGAACACGCCGACGGTGTCCGACGACGCGGAGTAGCCCTTGATCTTCTCGCGCATGCGGTCGTCGATCCGCCCGTACTTCTTGGTCGCCGCACCCTCGGCCATCGGGTAGACCAGCGGGCGCACGGTCTGCGCCGGGCCACCGATGCTCGTCAGGCCGACCGCGGCGGTGACCTGCCGGATCACCAGGTACCCGGCGAGCAGACGACCGGTCGTGAGCTTGTCGAGCTTCGCGATCAGACGCTTCGCCTGGTCCTGCAGGCCGTAGCGCTCGATCAGACCGATGACGGGCAGGACGAGCGCGAAGGTCGTGACGGACCGGCTCGAGGCGAACCCGTTGCCGAACGCGTCGAGGATGCCGACGGGACCGATCCCGCCGATGGCCGCGGTCACGATGCCCGCGACCGTGACGACGAGGAGCGCGTTGATGCGCAGCGCGAAGCCGACGATGACGACGGCGACGCCGATGAGGACGAACATGCGGGACAGTCTGGACCGCATTGTTCAACAATCGCAAGAGCCGGTTCTGCTCTGTAACACGCCCTTCACAAACGCCACCCGTGCCAGGATCGGTGCCATGACCCGAACCGTCGGCGGCGCTGACTCCACGGCCACGCGGTTGCGCACCATGATCGCGTCGGGTGGGTTCTCCCCCGGGGCGCAGCTGTCCGAGGAGCGGTTGAGCGACCAGCTCGGGGTGTCACGGAACACCCTGCGCGAGGCCTTCCGGCTGCTCGCCCGCGACCGTCTGGTCGAGCACGTGTTCAACCGCGGGGTCTTCGTCCGCCGGCTCTCCGCCGCCGACGTCACCGATCTCTACGCGGCTCGGCGAGTGCTCGAGGAGGCAGCCGTCCGCGCCTGCACCCCCGACGCACCGGCACTCGCCGAGGCCGCCGCAGCGGTCGCCGACGCCCGGGCAGCAGCGTCCGCGGGCGACTGGGGCGCGGTCGGCACCGCCGACATCCGGTTCCACTCCGAACTCGTGCGCGCGGTGCCGAGCGAGCGGATCCACGCCCTGATGGACGGTTTGCTCGCCGAGATGCGGCTCGCCTTCCTGACCACCGCAGACCCGGCCTCGTTCCACGCCGACTTCGTCGAACGCAACGGCGCGATCGTGTCCGCGTTGCGCGGTGGCGACCAGGACGCCGCCTCGGCGCTGCTCGCCGACTACCTCGACGATGCGGAGCGGACGCTGCGGGTGGCGGCCGGCGCAGCCGACTGAGGGACGGCCAGGAGGCCCGGCGCGGCTCCGTCGGACGCGCTCGGTCCCAGCGTGCTCGCGCTGGTACCGCTCAGGCTCTCCCGCCGAGCAGCGCCGTGACCGCGTCGACCACGACCTGGCGACGCCGCGGCGGGGTCACCGCCTGCACCAGCGGCTCGTACTCGGGAGCGATCGCGCTCCAGAGCTCCGCGGTGTGCAGGACGAGTCCGAGCAGCACGGCCGGCCGGAACGCCCGCGGCAGGACCCCGGCGCGCTGGGCGTGCTCGACCTCGGCCACCGCGTCGGCGTAGCTCGTCGCGACGGACTCGAGCGGGACGTCGGCGCGCTCGAGTCGGTGCCAGGTCGCGAGCCGCTGTGCCCAGGGGCGACGGACGTACGAGTCGTGCACCCGGCCGGCCCAGGCGGCGAGGTCGGCGGTGTCGAGCGGGGCGTCGGCAAACGTCTCGGTCATGGTCTCCGCGACGAGGGCGTCGAACAGGCCCTCCTTGCTGCCGAAGTAGTGGAAGACCTGCGCCTTGTTGCTCGATGCCGCGGCACCGATCCGTTCGACCCTGCCGGCGGCCAGTCCGACCGCGGCGAACTCGTCCCGCGCGGCGAGCAGGAGCCGGGCGCGCATCGCGTCAGCGGCCGGGGGCGTGAATCGGGCCATGGCGACCACCGTACCGATCACGCGGCCCCGCGGAGCTGGAGTGCACCGCAGCAGCTTCAGGCTCGCTGTCTCCGCACAGCGCTCCCGAGGACCAACGCGAGCGTCAACAGGACGCCGGCGACCACGGCCCCCTGGACGAGGTCGGCGAAGCCGCGCTGCAGATCGTCACCGGTGACGAGGATCGCGACGACCAACGCCGCCGTCACCGCGAGCACGATCGACCGGGCTCGCAGACTTCCGTACGAGCTGTTCACGGCGGCGTGGATCGCCACGAACGGGACCGGGAAGAGCGCGGCGAAGGCAGTCGAGCCGTCGAAGAAGAGGAGTCCGACGAGCAGCCCTGCCCCGAGACCGATCGACAGCACCACCCAGTCCGACGTGGAGATCCCAGCCCTTGAGTCGCCTCTGCGCCGACGCCGACCGGGCAAGAGCGACAGGGCGCAGACGGCGCCTCCGACGAGCAGGAACGCCCCCGGATTCCATGACGCCTCGTTCGGAGCGCTCAGCATCGAGGCCCCGAGCGCCATGCTGGCGAACGGGATCGCCCGGACCCCGCTCTGCCCCACGCGCCCAATCGTCCGCCGCTGATGTTCCACATCTCGACTCTACTGACCCAGCGCTGCTTCCGCCGAAATACAAATTGCTTGTTCTACGTGCTGGAAGATCAGTAGGGTGAGATCCTCGGCACGGGCCGGGACCGACATGGGGAGATGACGTTGTCCCGCAATTTCACCGGACGATCTTCGGTAGCGCTCGGAGCGTGTTTGCTCTTCGTGGCGGCTCTTGCCTCGCCAGCAACGGCGGCACCGAACGTCGCGGAGCCAGTCGCCGACGTGGACGTGCACGAACAGGCACGGAAACTGGCTGACCTTTCGCACGCATACGACTCGAATCAGGCCGGCGGGGGCAACACGGTCAACGGAGGGTTCGCGACGTCACCAGTTGCGTCCTTCCGCTGGAGCTACCGAGGCGTGACGATCGTCGTACCAGCGGGGTGCTTCCTCAACATGTCCGTTCGAGGTTCGGGGCTGCGGGTCACTGGGTCGACGACCGCGGTCGAGTGCTACGGCCTCGCTGCGGTCGCTCCGGGGATGTTCTGCAACTGGAGCGGCGTCTACCGCTTCAAGGACGTCAACGGCCGGCAGTACGCGCAGGAGACGACGTCGGTGCGTTCAGGCTGCGGACAAGCCGTCTTCAACATCCCCAGCGTCAAGAAGCACACGTTGCGTCCGGGGAGCATGTGCGTCGATTTCCGGAACAACGGCGAAGTACGTGGCCGAACGTGTATGGCGATCTACCGTTGACCGTTCCGGAGCGAGCAACGCCGGCTCGTCTCCGCCGCGGGCTCAGCAGGGTGCTCGCAGCGTGCGCGGTCTTGCTCGGCGTCGCTTCTGTCGTGCTCGTCGTCAATCGATGGCCGCTCTCGGTCGCAACCGGAGCAGCCGGCCTGAGTGCCTCGGGCATTGCTGGCATGGTGCACCCGAAGAGCAGGGCAGCACCGGTTGCGTTCCTGGTCTGCGTCGCAGCGATCGGTGCCGCGCTCGTCCTCAACCAGGTACTCGCGTAGTCCGACCGCACGACGACAGTTCCGACCGCCCATGCGTCCGGAGGCCCGTGGGTGCGTGTCCGTCCGACGCCTCCGGCGTACGTCGGACAGTGGACGCAAAGAGGTCGCGACACCGGACCGCGCCATGGCCGCACGAACCGTGCGCGCAGCAGTCAGATCCCCGCGCCGGCACCACGACGACGCACGATTCCACCGCAGATGGGCAACTTTGCGTCCCCCGAACTTCCCTAGGCTCGAGACGATCCGGTAACGCGCACCACTCGTCCGCAGATCCGCGGCCGACCCCGATGACGGGAGGTTCGACATGTCCCAGTTCGCCCAGAAGGTCTCGCACGACGCCATCGTCGGAGAGCCCGAGGTCGTCGAGGACCACCTGTCGGTGCGCGAGATCGCCGCCCACCCCGCCTGGCTCCGGCTCAAGCGCGCGGTCGTCGCCCTGCAGGCCCTGCAGACGCGGGACGGCTCCGTCCCCGAGCCGTCCGACCACGCCGCTGCCGCCGACCACGTCGCGGTGATCGTGCCGGCCGTCGCCGAGCTGGCGCCGCACTTCCCGCACGACGCCGCGTTCCTGCAGGTGTTGCAGCTCGACTTCGCCCGCTGGCAGGAGCAGGGCTTCGGGGTCCCCGACTTCCTCGACTCCCTCACCGCGTTCCAGCCGCAGGAGCACCGCGTCGACGGGCTCGGCCACCTCGTCGTGTTCCCGATGGTCACGCAGAACGGCAGCACCTCGCGGTTCGTCGAGGCGGTCCTGGTCGAGGTCATCTGGCCGGAGTTCATCGCCGAGCTCGAGGCCGGCGACCACGGCAACGCGTTGTTCGTCGCGCTGCGGTTCGTCGACTTCACCCCGGGGTACGACACGAACTCGGCGGTGCTGTTCCCCGAGACCGTCGCGATGCGCTCGATCCCGGCCTTCACGTGGGGCGCGATCTTCCAGGACCGCGAGGCCGCCCGCTACCGCCGGGTCGTCCGTGCCGCCGCCGACGTCACCAAGCTCGAGCTGCCGGCCGAGGCCGCTGCGATGCTCGACGACCAGCAGCTGACCGAGCGGGTCTTCGTGATGTGGGACATCATCCACGACCGCTCGCACATGCGCGGGGACCTGCCCTTCGACCCGTTCATGATCAAGCAGCGGATGCCGTTCTTCCTCTACTCCCTCGAGGAGCTCCGTTGCGACCTGACGGCGTTCCGGGAGTCCGTGCGTCTGGAACGCGAGCTGTCCTCCGGACCCGACACGGGCCTCCAGGGCGCGCAGCGCGCCATCCGCGACCACGCGCGCCTGGTGCAGTACGCGGTCGTCTTCGACCGCATCTTCCGCTTCGCGATCACCGGCAGCCGCGTCCGCAACTACGACGGACTCGGCGGCCAGCTGCTGTTCGCCTGGATGCACCAGCACGGCGTCCTGCACTGGACGGACACGCAGCTGACGATCGACTGGCCCGAGGTGCCGGACGTGGTCATCGCCCTGAGCGACGAGATCAACGAGCTCTACCGGCGCTCGATCGACCGGCCGAAGTCGGCGCACTGGCTCGCCGCGTACGAGATGCTGACCCGCACGCTCACGCCGCACCCGGCGTCGAAGTGGGCGCGTGGCCTGCCCGACGAGACACTCGCCGGACCGCCGCGCGGCTACACCGACGCGGTGCTCGACGACGAGTTCCCGCTGTCGATGTTCTACGAGGCGCTCGACAAGAAGATGGCGACCGTCATCGCGTCCACGGCCGGCATCACCGGCACCACGGACGCCGAGCTCGTCGGCGAGGCCGCCGCGTGACCGACGGCTCGGTGGCCGGTCGCCTGGTGCTGATCGCCGGTGCGACCAGTGCCAGCGGCGCGGCAGTCGCGCGCGCACTCACCGCCGCCGGTGCGTCCGTCGTCGCGGTCGGCACCAGACCCGACGCCCTGGAGACCCTGCGCGCGTCCGTCCCGGGCGTCACGACCCGCACGTGCGACCTGTCGAACCTCGGTGCGGTCACCGCGTTGGCCGACGACGTCCACGCGGACGCCGGCCGCGTCGACGGACTGGTCCACCTGGTCGGCGGGTGGCGCGGCGGTGGCAGCATCGTCGGCCAGTCCGACGCGGACTGGGACTTCTTCGACCGCGCCTTCCGGACCCTGCGGAACACGACCCGGGTCTTCCACGACGACCTGGTGGCGTCCCCTGCCGGACGGCTCGCGTTCGTGTCGTCCACCGCGGTCGACTCCCCCACCGCCGGCGCCGCGAACTACGCAGCCGCGAAGGCCGCATCGGACGCCTGGGTCCGGGCCGTCGCGCAGGGGTTCCGGAACGAGGCGCCGGAGACCGCCGCGGCCGCCGTGTTCGTCGTCGGCGCGCTGTCCGGCCTCGAGGAGCGGCTCGGCGCCGAGGTCGTCCGGCTCTGGGACACCGCACCGGCCGACGTCAACGGTGCCCGCATCCCGCTCACGGCGCCCGATCCCTCGAACCTAGGATGAACGCGTGACCCTCACACTGCACGACCTGGACCTGCGGGGCTTCGCCTCGGACAACTACGCCGGCGTCCACCCCGAGATCCTGTCCGCCATCGCCGCGGCCAACGACGGCCACCAGATCGCCTACGGCGAGGACGTCTACACGGCACGTCTCAACGAGGTGATCCGGGAGCACTTCGGGTCGCAGGCCGAGGCGTTCCCGGTGTTCAATGGCACGGGCGCGAACGTCGTCGGGCTGCAGTCGATGCTGCCGCGGTGGGGAGCGGTCGTGTGCACCGCGACCGCGCACATCCACACCGACGAAGCCGGTGCGCCCGAGCGCGTCGCCGGCATCAAGCTCCTGCCGGTCGAGGCGCCCGACGGCAAGCTCACCCCCGAGCTCATCGACCGCGAGGCCTGGGGCTGGGGCGACGAGCACCGCGCCCAGCCGCTCGTCGTGTCGATCACGCAGACCACCGAGCTCGGCACCGCGTACACGGTGGACGAGGTCCGGACGATCGCCGACCACGTCCACTCGCTCGGTATGAAGCTGCACATGGACGGCGCCCGCATCTCGAACGCCGCGGCGTCCCTCGGGGTGCCCCTGCGCGACTTCACCACCGACGCCGGTGTCGACGTGCTGAGCTTCGGCGGCACGAAGAACGGCATGCTCTACGGCGAGGCGATCGTCGTGCTGAACCCCTCGGCGTCCGAGGGGTTGCACTACCTGCGCAAGATGAACATGCAGCTCTCTTCGAAGATGCGGTTCGTCTCCGCCCAGCTCATCGCCCTGCTCAGCGACGACCTGTACCTGCGCTCCGCCGGGCACGCCAACGCCATGGCCGCCCGACTCCGCGGTGCGCTGGAGGCCGGCATCGCCGACGGCAGCATCCGGGGCGTCGGCTTCAGCCAGCAGACCCAGGCGAACGGCGTCTTCGCGACCCTGCCCGCCGGGGTGGCCGACCGACTGCGGAAGCACTTCCGGTTCTACGACTGGGACGCCAGCCGCAACGAGGTGCGGTGGATGTGCGCGTACGACACCTCGGAGCAGGACATCGACGACTTCGTCGCGGCCCTGACGCGGGAGCTCGACGCCGCCTGAGCCGGCCCGGCACGCGCCGGGCCGGCACCGGCGGTCGACTCATCCGAACGGGATGACCCGCACGACGATCGCCACCACGAGCATCGCCATCGCGACCACGGCGGCCCGCCACAGCACCTTCCGGTGGTGGTCGCCGAGGTTCACGTTGGCCAGCGACACCAGCAGCAGGATCGCGGGGACGAGCGGGCTCTGCATGTGCACCGGCTGCCCGACGACCGAGGCCCGCGCCATCTCGGCCGGGGTGATCCCGTACGCCGCGGCGCTCTCGGACAGCACCGGCAGGATGCCGAAGTAGAACGCGTCGTTGCTCATGAAGAACGTCAGCGGCATGCTCAGCACACCGGTGATGCCCGCCAGGTACGGGCCCATCGAGTCCGGGATCACCGCGACGAGCCAGTCGGCCATGGCCGCGACCATCCCGGTGCCGTCGAGCACCCCGATCAGCACCCCGGCGGCGAACACCATCGAGACGACGCCGACGATGCTCGGGGCGTGCGCGACGATCTGCCCGGTCTGCTGCTTGAGCTGCGGGAAGTTCACGAGCAGGGCGATCGCCGTGCCGATCATGAACACGAAGTGCAGCGGCAACAGGCCGAGCACGAGCGCCACCATCACCGCGACGGTCAGCGCCAGGTTGAACCAGATCCGCCCCGGCCGCAGGGTCGGACGGTTCGGGTCGAGCATCGTCTCGGCCATGGTGCCGGTCCCCGTGCTGTCGTCCCCCGACCCGACGCCGTCCACGCCTTCGCCGTCCGCACGCCGACCGTCGGCCTTCCCGCCGCGCAGTCCGAGCGCGACCGTGGGGCTCGTGAACATGCCGCCGCCGGTCCCGCCGACCGCCGCGAGCACCCGTGAGCCCGCCCCGGCGTTCGCGCGCTCCGGTACCCGTGCACCCCGCGAGGCCTCGGTGAACTCGATCAGGCCGAGCCGCTTGCGCTCCCGCAGCCCCATCGTCCACGCGAACGTGAAGCACAGCAGCAGCCCCACGACGAGCGACGGCACGAGCGGCACGAAGATGTCCGTCGGGTCGATCTTCAGCGCTGCGGCGGCACGGGCGGTGGGACCGCCCCACGGCACGATGTTGAGCGTGCCGTTCGTCAGCCCGGCCACGCACGTCATCACGACCGGGCTCATACCGAGCTTCAGGTAGATGGGCAGCATCGCCGCAGTGACCACGATGAAGGTCGTCGAGCCGTCCCCGTCGAGCGAGACCGCCCCCGCCAACAGGGCCGTCCCGAGCACGATCTTCGCCGGGTCGTTGCCGGTCACCCGCAGGATGAACCGCACGAGCGGGTCGAACAGGCCGACGTCGATCATCAGCCCGAAGTACATGATCGCGAACATCAGGAGCGCGGCCGTCGGCGCCAGTGTGCCGATCGCCTCGGTCACCATGTCGCCGAGTCCCAGGCCCGCCCCCGCGAACAGTCCGAACACGGTCGGCACGATGATCAGCGCGAGCATGGGCGACATGCGCTTGGTCATGATCAGGACCATGAAGGTCAGGACCATCGCGTACCCGAGGATGACGAGCATCAGGACTCCTTCGTCCGTGTCTGGCAGTCCGGGCACGCTACGACCCGGCCTGGAGGCGCGGCGCGCTTCTGCACATTGGCGCACCATCGCGCGTTGACCGCTTTCTGCGCATTGTGCGCAGGCACGTCGGCTCGCCCTCCGTACGCTGGGGTCGTGACCGACGACCGTTCACGGCGCCCCAGGCTCCGCTTCGCCACCGAGGTGCTCGTGCTGCAGCTCGCCGTGGTCGTCGCCGTCGTCGCCCTGACCAGCGCCGTGTTCGTCCGGATCGAGGTCACCCGGCTCGAGCGTGCTGCCGAGGGGACCGCACTCGCGATCGCGCAGAGCGTCGCCGCGCAGTCCGACGTCCGGGCCGCGGTCGCCCGCTTGAGCGTCGACGGCACCGACCTCGACCCCGCGGTCCTCGCCGACGGACCTGTCCAGCGGGCGGCCGTCGCGGCCCAGCGCCGGACCGGAGCACTCTTCGTCGTGGTCACCGACGACCGGGGCATCCGACTGGCCCACCCCGACGTCGATCGGGTCGGCGAGATGGTGAGCACCTCCCCCGACGCCGCACTCGCGGGCCGGGAGACCGTGTCCTGGGCGCGCGGCACGCTCGGTGAGTCGGCGCGGGCGAAGGTGCCCGTCTCCGCGCCCGCGGCCAGCGGGGCGGAGACGAGCCGGGCCTCCCGGCAGTCCGCCGTCGTCGGCGAGGTGAGCGTCGGGTTCAACCGGGCACGCGTCTACGACACCCTGGTCGAGGACAGCATGCCGGTGATCGGTGCCGGGCTGGCGGCCGTCCTGCTCGCGGTGATCGCCTCGGTACTGATCCGGCGGCGACTGGTGCGGCTGACGCTCGGGCTGCAGCCGGAGGAGCTCGTGACGCTCGTGCAGAACCAGCAGGCCGTGCTCGGCGGGGTCGGTGAGGGCGTCATCGCGCTCGGGCCGTCGGGGGTCGTCACCGTCTGCAACCCCGAGGCCGTGCGACTGCTCGGGCTGGTGGACCCGGTCGGCCGTCCGGTGGCATCGCTCGACCTGCCCTCGCCGCTCGGGTCGATGCTCGACGTGACCACCGCGGCTCCGGCGAGCGCCACGATCGTCGCCGGGCACCGGGTGCTGCTCGTCGACGTCCGCACGGTGTTCCGCGACGGACGCGACCTGGGCCGGGTCGCCGTCCTGCGCGACCGCACCGACGTCGAGGCCCTGACCCGGCGGCTCGACGCCGTCGGCGCGATGAGCACGGCGCTCCGTGCACAGCGCCACGAGTTCGCGAACCGACTGCACGCGATCTCTGGACTGCTCGACATCGGCGAGACCGTCCGGGCGCGCGCGTACCTGGCGGACGTGCAGGAGCGCGGGCCGCTGCGCTACCCGGTGCAGCACGCCGACCGGTTGACCGAGCCGTACCTGCAGGCGTTCCTCGGGGCGAAGGGCGTCGAGGCCGCCGAGCGGGGCGTGCTGCTGCGGATCGGGGCGGAGACGCTCGTGCAGGGGACGATCACCGAGCCGGGTGACGTGACGACCGTGCTCGGCAACCTGGTCGACAACGCGGTGTCGGCGGCCCTCGACGGGGACGAGCGCACGCGCGGCGGCCGCTCCCCGTGGGTGGAGGTCGAGGTGCTCGACGACGGGTCCACCCTCCACCTGTCCGTGATGGACTCGGGGCCAGGCGTGCCGGCCGACGCCGCGGACTCCCTGTTCACCCGGGACACGGACCTGCTCGCATCGCCGCCCGACGTCGAACGCGTGCACGGGCTCGGGATCGGGCTGCCGTTGTCGCGGGAGATCGCCCGGCGGCACGGTGGTGATGTGTGGCTCGCCTCCCCCGGCGGTGACGACCACGGCGCGGTCTTCTGCGCCCGACTGGAAGGAGTGGTGTCGTGAGTTCCGTCCACACCGTGCTGGTGGTCGACGACGACTTCCACGTCGCCGACCTGCACCGGCGGCAGGTCGACGAGGTACCGGGGTTCCGTGCGCTCGAACCAGTCGGGACCCTCGCGGCCGCCCGCTCCGCGCTGGCGAGTGGGACCGTGGACCTGGTGCTCGTCGACGTGTACCTGCCCGACGGCAGCGGCCTCGAGCTGCTGCGCTCGATCGACACCGGCACCGACGCCTTCGTGCTGAGCGCCGCCTCGGACTCCGGCACCGTGCGCCGGGCGATGCGGAGCGGGGCACTCGCCTACCTGATCAAACCGTTCGCCGCCGGGGTGCTGGCCGAACGACTGCAGGCGTACGCGAGGTCGCGGAACGTGCTCGACGAGCGGTCGACGCTCGACCAGGAGGCCGTCGAGCGGGCGTTCCGGATCCTGCACGCCGGCGACAGCGGTGGGGCGTCGCCGTCCCGGGCGGCCACGGCGGCGCTGGTGCTCGAGCAGCTCGGCGCCGGCGAGGAACGATCCGCCGCCGAGGTGGCTGCGGCGATCGGGGTGTCGCGGGCCACGGCTCAGCGGTACCTGGCGCAGCTCACGGCGGACGGAACCGTTGCGATGCAGTTGCGGTACGGGGCTGCGGGACGGCCGGAGCACCGGTACCTGCGGCGGTGACGGGAGCGTGGTGGTCCAGCCCGCGCGACCAGGTGACGGAGGGGAGGCGCGGGGCGGGGTCGCGTCGGGCCTCCCGTCCGTCAGGTGGTCACGTGACGATCCGCACCTGCGTGGGGACGTCGGTGACGGCGAACGGGGCTGACGTGCCTCGCACGTCGACGCGGTAGTCGCCACGGAAACCGCGGACCTGCACCCGACCACGGTCGTCGGTACGCAGCGCCGTCGGGCCGAGCCACCACTCCTCCTTGACCAGGCGGCGGAGTGCGTCGTAGGACGGCTTCGGGGTGCCGTCGGCGCGGACGAGTCCGATCGGGGCGCCGAGCCAGGCGCCGGCGTCGGTGATGCCCCAGTAGGTGATCGCCTCGACGGAAGGGTGCCCCACCAGGCTCCGGTAGTGCCGTTCGATGTCGTCGGCCTGGCGCGCCTCGCCTTCGGGCGTCGACGGCCACGAGGCCACCTGGTGGTCGTTGAGGTCGACGATGTGCGCGGGCATGAGGTCACCGGACACGAGCGACGTCTCGGTCAGGTGCAGCGGCAGGCCGTATCGAGCGAACCGGTCGACCATCGCGAGCATCGTGTCCTCGCCCCAGTAGCCCTGGTGCATGTGGGTCTGCAGCCCGATGGCGTCGATCTGCACGCCAGCCTCGAGCACACCCTCGATCAGGCACTCGTACGCACTCGACAGGTCGAAGTCGTTCAGCAGCAGGGTGGCGTGCGGATTTGCAGCGCGGGCTTCCTCGAAGGCCATCCGGATCATCGGGATGCGGCCCTTGGCGCGGGCGAGCGGGGTGATCGCGTTGTCGCCGTTGTCGAACACCGGCATGATGACGACCTCGTTGATGGCGTCCCAGGTGTCGATCGTGCCGGCGAAGGCGGAGACCTCGCGGCGGATGCGCTCCCGCTGCAGCTGCTCGACCTCGTCCAGCGGGAGCCCGAGCAGCCAATCGGGCTGCACGGTGTGCCAGACGAGCGGGTGACCCTTGAGGGCGATGCCCCGTTCACGGAACCACTGCGCCGTCGTCAGGAGTCTGGCGGTGTCCGGGGCTCCGCGCTCGGGCTCGAAGCGGCCCCAGTAGAACGGGAGTGTCGCGGTGTTGAAGACGTCGGTGTAGAGGTCGGCGAGGTGCTCGGTGCCTGCTTCGTCCTGCGCTTCGGCGTTGGCTTCGCCGGTCGCTTCGCCGTTGGCCAGTCCGATGAAGTCGAAGCCGATGTTGCCGAAGGCGAAGGCATGGCGGGTCTGCTCGACGGTGATGTCGGCATCGGGGATGGGATTGCCTTCGGCATCGACGATCGTCAGGGTCGTCTCGCCGAAGCGGTGCTCTGGTGCGTGCGTCATCGCGCGTCCTCCGACGTCGTCGTCCGGGATTTGTTGTGCGCGCAAACATAGCAGCGGGAGCTGGCGGCGTCACGCCGTAGATTGATGGTGTGAACTCGCAGAAGCATCGCGCTCGACGCACCTCACGGTGGACGCCGGTGCTCGTCTGGACCTCGAGACCGCCGTCCGGTCAGCGGACGTGATCCTCACCGACGGTCCTGGCGAGCACGCCCGAGCGCTCGAACCATTCCGGATCACCGCGGCCCTGCTCGACCTCGCGCCGACAGGGGTGCTGCTCAACCCGTGTCCACCCTTCGTGCGCGGCCGGGAGGTCAGCGCCGATGCGCTCGAACACCCTGCCTTCGTCGGCCACGCCTTCAAGGCGGCCCTGCTGCCAGTCCAGCAAGCCGTCATGGCGCCCTGCCTCGAACTGCCGTCCGCGACGCCGTAGGTCGGCCCGTCGACCTCCCGCTCATCGATTGCCGGATGCTCCCCTGGCAGGACCAGGGCCGTCAGGACCGACTACTGATGTGCGTCACTGTCGACGGGTCGGACCTACGCGGCTCGTGTTCCGCGCCCACACCTGCGCACTGACTGTGGGAGCAGGCGGACCGTCCGACCCGACGGCCCGCCTGCTCCGGTCTCGCTACGCGACGACGACCACCCGGACGTCCCACGGCCCGAGCTCGAGCACGGCGTCCGCGTCGAGCGCCGTGCCCTCGAACAGGTCCTCCGCGGCGACCGGCACCGCGTACGTGCTCGGTTCCCACGACCAGTTGTGGATGACGTGGACCGTCTCGCCACGACCGTTGACCGAGCTCGCGACCGACTGCGTGTCGACCTGCGGCTGCCAGCTCGGCGACCCGCTGCCCTGCGCGACCACCCACTCCGTAATCGCCGCGGCGAGCGCCGGATCCGGGACGGTCCCGACGTAGGTGACGCGGCCGGCGCCGTGCGACCGTGTGGTCACCGCCGCGAACCGACCGTGGTGCGGGTGGTCGTACCCGACGAGCACGTCGGCGTCGTCGACGAGCAGGCCGTCCGCCCACCGTGTGGCCGTCGCACCGGCCGGCACGGTGAACCCGTGCTCAGCGGCAGCGGCTCCGGCGGACACCGGGATGCGTCGGCCGAGGTTGCTGAACTCGTCGTAGTGCACGCCCGCGGGCACGTCGAGGAACGCGGGCTTCCGTTCGAGCCGCGCACGGGCTTCTTCGTCCTCGTACCCGGTGCGGATGCCGACGACCAGGTGACCGCCTGCCTCGGCGTAGGCGGCGAGCCACCGCAGCTGGGCGTCGGTCGCGATGGTGAACGCGGCAGCGACGAGCACCGGACGCTCCGCGGCGAAGGACGCCGGCTCACGGTCGAAGACCTGCGACGGGTGCACGGTGTTCGCCTGCAGTCCCGCATCGAAGACCCCTCGGGCGAAGGCGTCGTGGATCGTCTGCCACGAGCGCCGGTCGGGCTCCATGCCGTCGCCGAGTGCCGGGTGCTCGTTCAGCGCCCACTTCGACTCGTTCGAGAACAGCAGGGCGACGTCGGCGTGCGGGCGGAGACCGGCGACCCGGTCCCCGGCGTTCGCGAACTCCGCGCCGATCCGGGCGATCTCCTCGTAGGTGCGACCGGGCTGCTGCGAGTGCGGCAGGACGCCGCCCCAGTAGGTCTCGACGCCGTAGTGCAGCGTGTGCCAGTGCCAGTACTCGATCATCGACGCGCCTCGGGACACGAGCGCCCAGGCGGCCTGGCGCCACTGCCCTTCGTACGCGGGTTCGTTCATCCACGAGAACCCGATGGCCTGCGCGTTGGTCTCGGTGACCAGGAACGGTGCCTGCTTCGAGCCGTACATGCGGTCGCCCGAGGCGAAGATCGACCAGGCACCGGACGAGGTCCAGAACTGTGCGGGTTCCTCGGTGCTCGGCAGCTCGAGGGCGTCCTGCATCCGGTAGTACGGGTTGCCGGCGGTGACGTCGAGCGTCCGGGTGAGCACCTCGTCCTCGACGGTCGGCCGCTCGTAGGCGATGCACGTGGTCACGAACTGGTCCGAACGCGAGTACTCCCGCACGACCGATGCCTGCCAGGCGATGAAGTCCGTCGTGATCGAGGCCTGGAACCGCCGCCACGCCAGGTCGTACTGCGGCTGCGCGTTGCCGTCCGGCGTCCACAGGTCGGCCCAGGTGGAAAGTCGGTGGGACCAGTACGTCAGTCCCCACTCCTCGTTGAGCCGCTCGACGCTGCCGTAGGTGTGGCGCAAGTGGTCGACGAAGCGCTGGAACACCTCGGGGTTCGCGATGAGCTCGTTGCCCGGTTCGTTGTCGACCTGGTACCCGATCACGGCGGGGTGCTCGGCGTACCGGGCGACGATCTTCCGGATGACCCGCTCGGCGTGGAACAGGAACGCCGGGTGGGCGTAGTCGATCTCCTGCCGAGCACCCCAGCCCATCGCCTCGCCGTCGGTGCGGCGGCGGACGTTGATCTCCGGCACGATGCGGGCGAGCCACATGGGCACGGCGTAGGTGGGCGTGCCGAGGATCACCCGGATGCCGTGTTCGTGGGCGGCGTCGAGCACGGGCGCGAGCCACTCGAGGTCGAAGCGGCCGTTCTCCGGTTCCCAGGTGCTCCACACGGATTCGCCGACGCGGATGACCGAGAACCCGGCCTCCTGCATCAGGCGCATGTCCTCGTCGAGCCGAGGGGTCGGCTGGTACTCGTGGTAGTAGGCGGCGCCGAAGAGGACGCGGTCGTGCTGCATGGTGCTGGGTGCTCCGTTCGAGAAGGATCGGTGGTGGGTGCGGGTGTCGGTCATCCCTTGACCGCCCCCGCGGTCAGCCCGTCGAGCAGCTGCTTGCGGAGGAGCAGGAACACGAGGATCGTCGGCACGCTCGCCAGCACGGCCCCGGCGAGCACCAGGTCGTACGACCGGTTCTCCGACGCGAAGATCGCGTTGAGGCCGAGGGGCAACGTGTACTGGCTCGAGTCGGACAGCAGGACCAACGGCCACTGGAACGAGTTGTAGCTCTGCAGGAAGCTCCACACCGCCAGGGCGCCGAGCGACGGTCGGAGCAGCGGGAGCACGACCCGGCGGAACGTGCCGAACTCGGAGTTGCCGTCGATGCGGGCCGCCTCGATGAGTTCGTCGGGGATCGCCTGCACGATGAACTGCTGCATCATGAAGATGCCGAACGCCGGCGCCACCCACGGGACGACGAGCGAGAACCAGGGGTTCGTCAGCCCGGACTTCACCACCAGGATGAAGAGCGGCACGAGGATCACCGCGAACGGCACCGAGAGCGACGAGAACATCACGGCGAACAGGATCCGCTTGCCCCGGAACCGGAACTTCGCGAACCCGTACCCGGCCATCGCGCAGACGAACACGGACACGACGGTCGCGATCAGGGCGGTGCCGACACTGATGCCGAACCAGGCCCAGAACGGCTGCGTCGCGAGCAGGTTCGTGTAGTTCTCCCCCGTCGCCGGATTCGGGATGAGCGTGGGCGGCGTCGCGAAGATGTCGCCACGCTGCTTGAACGAGCCGGACAGCGCCCAGAGCAGCGGGAACACGAAGACCGCCAGCAGCGCCACGAGTGTGGCGTAGAGCAGACCGCGGCGAGCGATCCAGCCCCTGGTACGGGGCGGGCCGGACCGGGGTGCCCGGCTTCCGGCGGTCGTGACGGCCCGGGTGTCCGGACGGTCGGTGGTGGCGGTCATGCGTCCCTCCCGATGGCGAGTGCGCGGTTGAGGATCTGGCTGACGCCGAACACGACGACGAACAGCACGACTCCGGCGGCTGCCGCGTACCCGAACTGCTGCCGTTCGAAGGCGGCGCGGTAGATGAACATGGCGACGGAGAGCGTGGCTTCGCCCGGGCCGCCCTTGGTGAGCAGGTAGGGCTCGTCGAACAGCTGCGCGGCACTGATGAAGCTCGTCACCACGACGAACGCCGTGACCGGTCGGATCGCCGGGAGCGTCACGTTGGTGAACTTCCGGAAGGTGCCTGCCCCGTCGAGCGACGCGGCTTCGTACTGCTCGGGCGACACGTTCTGCAGTGCTGCCAGGAAGAAGATCGTCAGGTACCCGACCGTGCGCCACAGGAGCACGAAGCCGATGGCGACCTTCGCGAGCGTCGGGTCGCCGAGCCAGTCGGTGTTCGGCAGTCCGAACAGTGCCTTGAGCGTGGCGTTGAGCAGACCGTAGTTCGTGTCGAACACCAGGCTGTAGATGAGCGCGATGACGATCGGCGACAGCACCATCGGGATGAAGAACGTCACCCGGAACAGGTCTCGGGCGCGGAGCCCCTTGGCGTTGAGCGCCTGCGCGACCAGGAGCGAGCACGGCACGATGACGAACACGGCGATGAGTGTGTAGATCAGCGAGTTGACCAGGGCGGTGCCGAAGCTGGTGTCCCGGAACAGGTTCGCGTAGTTGGACAGGCCGATCCAGTTCGGCGTGCCGAGGCCGACCCACTCGGTGAGTGACAGGTACACGGCGGCGAGGACCGGCACGATCATGAAGAGCCCGTACAGCACGTAGAACGGTGCGATGAACAGGTACGGCGCGCTGCCCCCGTTCGTGTTCAGGCGTCGGCGACGAGCGGGCGGATCGGTCGTGGTGGTGGCGGACACCGGGATGCCGGTGGCGGTTGATGTGGACAACGTCGTCCTCCTCAGGCGCGGGTCTGGCCGCGGAAGTCGGCCGCAGCGGCGTCGAGCGCCTGCTTCGGGGATATCTGGCCCTTGTAGGCCTTGATGAGGTAGCCGCTCAGGACGGTCTGCAGGATCGAGGCATCGGCGCTCTGGTGCTGCGAGGGCACGTCGTCGACGACCGACTTGTAGACGCCGAACAGCTGCTGCCCGCCGAAGTACGGGTCGCTCAGCGCCGCGAGCCGCGGGTCGTCGTAGACCGATCGGAGCGTCGGCAGGTAGCCGAGGTCCTGGTAGCGCTTCACCTGCTGGTCCGGATCGAGGTACGCGGCGAGCACCAGGTCGATCCCGGCCCTCGTGAGCGGCTTGTCGCGGAGCACCGAGAACCCGGTGCCGCCGCCGACGCTCGTCGTGCTGCCACCACCCGCGAACCGGGGCAGGTTCCGCACCTTCCACTTGCCCTTCTGCTCGGGCACGTTCGGCTTGATGCCGTAGCTGGCGTACCAGGAGGGCATGTCGACGGCCAGGATCGTGCCGCCCTTCAGCCCGGACTGCAGGCTCGGTCCGTACATGTCGGCGACCGTCGCGATGGCACCGGACTTCACACCGTCGACCAGGAACTGCAGGGTGCGTTCGGCCTCCGGCGTCTGGATGTCGATGCCGCCGTCCTCGTCGTACAGGTCGCCGCCCCGCTGGAGCAGCAGGATCTGGTAGCTCTGCAGCGTGCCGCCCGGATCGGTGACCGCCACGGCGTGCAGCGAGACACCCTTGCTCTTGTTGAGCTTC
Organism: Curtobacterium sp. BRB10; assembly: GCF_031844325.1. Taxonomy (NCBI): domain Bacteria; kingdom Bacillati; phylum Actinomycetota; class Actinomycetes; order Micrococcales; family Microbacteriaceae; genus Curtobacterium; species Curtobacterium sp. BRB10. Next base: position 61,551 of record NZ_JAUZVA010000001.1, on the reverse strand, counting down.
GCGCCGACGTCCATGTACTCCTCCCACGTCGTCAGGTCGTCGGGGATGCCGAGGGCCTCGAACTGGTCGGCTCGGTGGTAGTAGACGCACAATGGCGTGTCCGAGTCGAGCGCGTAGAGGTGCCCGTCCTTCGAGAACGGCGTGAGTCGCGCAGCGATGAGGTCGTCCTTGCGCGAGGCCACCGACGGCGACAGGTCGCTCAGCAGCTCTGCAGCGATGTCACCGCGGAGCATCCGGCAGAACGCCCCGATCTCGAGCCCGGCGACGTCCGGCGTCCCCGTGCCGGCGACGGCCTGCGCGATGAGCTTGGTCGGGATGTCCGCCGCGGCGATCGTGGTGATGTTGAGCGCGAAGTCGAAGTCGGACTTCCGGTCCGCGACCGGCAGCGCCTCGGTGAAGAACTTCTCGTAGCCGGGGTCGTGCGTCCAGAAGGACAGGTCGGCGCGTCCGGAACGCACGGCTGCGGTGGACTGTGGAGAGCAGCCCGCGAGCAGCGCGCCGAGGGCGATGCTGCCTCCCGCGGCGGCGCCCCACCGGAGCAGGTCGCGTCGGCTCGGTCCACGGCCTGGAGGCACAGGTGGCGCAGGTGGGGAGAGTCGCCTGGGTACTGGGGTCACGAAGGTCTCCTGACGTCGTCGTCGAGGTGCGTGCGGAAGTGGCGGTGAGCGCGCGTGAGCGCTCACTCACGGGACGGACGCGGGCCGCGCCTCCCGTCCGGGGGTTCAGTCGGCGGGGCGGAGGTGACGCCGCTCAGCGGACGGCGGCGCGCTGGTGGCGCGCGTGATCAACTGGCCGGGCAGCATCCGGTGGCGCTCGGCCGGCGGGTGGCCGTCGAGTGTGCGGAAGAGGCGGTGCATCGCGAGGCGGGTAGCCTCGTCGAAGTCCTGGCGGATGGTCGTGAGCGGCGTCGGCAGGTAGGCCGAGATCGGCATGTCGTCGAAGCCGACGATGCTGACGTCACCTGGCACGGACAACCCGCGCTGCTGGATGGCGGCCATCGCGCCGATCGCCATCTGGTCGTTCGCGACGAAGACCGCCGTCAGGTCCGGGCGGCCGAGCAACGAGCGCATGGCCTCGTAGCCGCTCTGCGGCGACCAGTCTCCCTCGGCCGGTGCGTGCTCGGCGACGCCGGCGTCCTGCAGCGCCGCCCGCCACCCCGCCAGCCGGCGCGAACTCGAGGTCCAGTCCGCCGGACCCGCGATGTGCCAGACGGTCTCGTGCCCGAGGGCGAGCAGGTGATCGGTGGCCGCGAAGGCGGCGCCGCTCTCGTCGAGACCGACCGCAAGGGTGTTCTCGCGGTCGGCGACATCCGGCGGCCCGAGCGTCAGCACCGTCACGCTCTGGGGCAGGCGGAGCTGGTCCATCTGGTTCTCGACCGGCTCCGAGAAGACGATCGCCTCGACGTCCTGGCCGACGAGCGAGTCGACCGCCGGCTGGAGCTCGGATGCGGTCGCCGCGACGGTGCGGACGATGGCCAGGCTGTACCCGTTCGTGCGGCACGCCTGCTCGACGCCGGTGAGCATGGCGGTCGGGCCGTACAGGTTCGTGCCGATGGTGATGAGACCGATCCGGCGGGAGCGCTGCGACTTGAGGGAGCGCGCAGCGGCGTTCGGGCGGAAATCCAGCTCGTCGATCGCTTCGAGGACCCGGGCGCGGACCGCCTCGGTGACGTGCGGTTCGTCGTTCACCACGCGGGAGACGGTCTTCTGGGAGACGCCCGCCAGGGTCGCGACGTCGGTCATGGAGGCCGGACGGAGGCGATGAACCGATGCGTTGCCGCTCATCGTCAGCTCCTTCACTGCTCCGGGGGACCGGCCGGGACCGGGTGTGGGAGCAAGACAACCACGGCATTGTCTACGTAGTCAAGAGCGATTCCGCGGTGGTCATCGCAGTTGCGAGGTTGTGGCTCGCATTGATGTGCAGCATTCTGGATCGGTTGGCCGTGCCGAGGCGCGAACCGAGAGGAAGAACATGAAGAAGACCCGGGTCGCATGCCACGCGGGCGGAGACAGGCGGTGAGGGCGTCAGGCACCTGGCCCTCCGTGCGCAGAGGTGCCACCGCCGCCCTGATGGTCGCCACCACCGGCGCCTCGCTGCTGGCGGTCGACAACCTGCTCGGCTTCATCGGAACGCATCTGATCGCAGCAGGGCCAGTGTTGCTGATCGCTGCGATCTCGGTGCCAGCAGGAGTCGTGGCCGCTGCCGGTGCTGCGCTCGCTCGCGACGCCGTGCACCTCGTCTTCGCGGCCGCCACCGCCGTCTTCGTGAGCGCTCTGTCGCCGGCGACCAGCAGCCAGCTGTGGCTCCCCATCGCGGTCGTCCTGCAGGCGCTCGTCCCGTTGGGCTTCGCAGCCGCCGGGCTGCTGGTCCTTCGCGGTTCGGGGAACTTCACCGCGGTGCGGGTCCTCGCGGTGATGCTCGTGGGGTTCGCCGCCGCCTGGATCGTCACCGCGTTCATCCCGGTGGCGCTCGTGGCGTTCCTCCTCGCGCAGGCCGGCACGCTGGTCGTCGGCGCTGTCCTCAGCCTGCAGCCGGTTCTTCGCCGCGGCCGGAGTCTTGCGCGTGAGCTGTGGGCGAGCGCGGAGGTTCGTTGAGGAGCCCCTCTGCACGTCGCTGACGGTGTGCGTTCGACGCGGTGCGGATACGATCGTGCGCGCATCCTGATCCAGCGAGGACAACGGGGTGTTCGAGGGGGAGAACGTCGTCGTGCGTCAGCAGAGGAACCTGGTCCCCGGACCGCTGGCCAGACGCACGCTTGCAGTTGGTCTGGCGATCGCCGTGTCGGCCGCAGCTCTGGTCGGCATCCGTGCAACGGCAGGATCAGCGGACACCGCAGCCTCGGCGGTGACGGTGACGAAGGTCACGGCGACGACCACCGCCACCTCGACCGGCACCGCTGTGCGCACCACGCTGAAGGTGAAGAACACCGCCGCGGTGCGAAAGCCAGCTTCCTCCGCGTGGCTGTACCTGTCCGCCGGCACCAAGAAGTACACGCTCGGCCGGGTCGCGGTGAAGGCACTCTCCGCTGGTTCGAGCACCTCGGTCACCGCAGTGCGCGGCACGCCTTCCCGTGCTGCAGCCGGCAAGTACTCGGTCTTCGCCTGCACGGGCGCCTACTCCGTCGACAAGTGCCGCACGTCAACGGGGACCGTCACCACCAAGCCGACCAAGCGCGCGCGTCCGGAGACGGGCGTGATGCTCGACGTCGCTCGCGCCTACTACCCCGTGGCGTTGGTCAAGCGGTACATCGACCTGCTCGCCGACGACGGCGGCCGCTTCCTGCACCTGCACCTCACCGACGACCAGAACGTCGGGATCGAGAGCACGGTCCTCGGCCAGACCCTTGCGAATGCCGATCTCGACCACGGCGTCTACACGAGCCGGGTCACCCATCGCCCGTTCCTGAGCGCCGCGCAGGCGCGCACGATCGCCGACTACGCGGCGAAGCGGGGCATCGCGGTCGTGCCGGAGATCGACACTCCCGGCCACATGGCCGCCGCGTTCGCCCTGCTCGAGGCGCAGCACGGCACGAAGTGGGTCGACCGCATCCGTTCGGGTGAGAACGAACTCGACACGTCGGTGCCCGAGAGTCTCGCGCTGGCGAAGAAGCTCTACGCCGAGGTGCAGCGGACCTTCCCCTCCAGCCGCACCGTGCACATCGGCGGCGACGAATGGGGCGACGACGTCACCGCCGCCCAACGCGTCGCCTGGATGAACGCGATGGCGGCCGCACTCGGCGACCGCGAGGTCTGGGCCTGGAACGACGGGATCGATCGGGTCACGTTCGGGCGACTCGACCCCCGCATCCACGTCACCTACTGGAGCTTCGACGGCGACACCGAGGACGCAGCGGAGCGCCGCGAACGCCGAGCGCGGCGGGCCAGTGCGGCCGACCTGCAGAAAGCCGGCATCGACCTGCTCAACTACAACTCGTACTACCTCTACGAGGTGCCGACCGACCTCGACCCAGCCGACAGCGAGTACACCGTCGCCGACCTCCGCGAGAACTGGTCACTCCGGGCGTGGGACGGCGACTCCGGTTCACTGCTCGCTGCTCCGATGTCGGGCGCGGCCGTCGCGATCTGGGGAGAAGACCTGGAGGCTCCGCCCTCTGACGCGCTCCTGCGGTGGAGCGCGCCGCACGTGACGGCGATGCTCGAGACCGCAGCCTCCTGACGGACGCGGGGCGGGCCTCCAAGCCGATCGCTGCAAGCGCCGGATCCGCCGGAACCGCCGGAACCGCAGCCCGCCTACCCGAGCGGCTCGACGCCGTAGCCGGCGACCACCGCACGCAACTCGTCCAGGTAGGTCTGCGCCTGCACCGTGAGCGGCACCGAAGCGTGCGCGATCCAGCCGATCTCGATGCGTTCGTCGACGTCGAGGGGGATGGCGACGATCTCGGGGTCGAGGTCGTCACTGATGAGCCCGGTCGAGATCGTGTACCCGCCGAGGCCGATCATGAGGTTGAAGATCGTCGCCCGGTCCGACACACGGATCTCCCGCTTGCTCGACATCGTCGACAGGATCTCCTCGGCCAGGTAGAAGGAGTTGTTCGCGCCCTGGTCGAAGGTCAGGCGGGGCAGGTCGGCGAGGTCATCGAGCGACGCGCGTTCCCGTGCCGCGAGCGGGTTCCGCTTGGCGACGAAGATGTGGGGCTGGGCGACGAACAGCGGGGTGAACACGACTCCGGCGTCCCGCAGCAGCTTGCCGAGCACCTGCGTGTTGAAGTCGTTGCGGTAGAGGATGCCCACCTCGCTGCGCAGGGTGCGGACGTCCTCGATGATGTCCCAGGTGCGCGTCTCTCGGAGCGAGAACTCGTACTCGTCCGCAGCCGCCGCCTCGACCATCCGGACGAAGGCCTCGACCGCGAACGAGTAGTGCTGGGCGGACACCCCGAGCAGACGACGCGACCGTTGGCCGCCGACGTACCGCTGCTCGAGGAGCGAGACCTGCTCGACGACCTGTCGGGCGTAGCCGAGGAACTCGACGCCGTCGACGGTGAGCACGACCCCTCTGGCCGAGCGGGTGAAGAGCGGGCGGCCGATCCGCGTCTCGAGGTCCTTCATCGCCGCGGACATCGTCGGCTGCGACACGTAGAGCAGATCGGCCGCTGCGCTGATCGAGCCCTCCGTCGCGACCTCGATGAAGTACCGGAGCTGCTGCAGGGTGATGTCGTTCGAGACACGGACCATAGGCCGAGGCTATACCGGTGCATAGCGTCTCGGTATTACCTGATGGCTCACCGTTCCCGCCATGATCGAGGCACCCCTTCCCCAGCGCCCGTGGGCGCTCGACGAACAGATTGCCGACCATGGCGAACGACTTCACCTTCAGCATCACCCGGACCCGGTTCGACGAGGACTACTCCCCCGCGGACAGCTCCCGGCTGACCACGAACTTCGCGAACCTGGCGCGCGGCGAGCGTCGGCAGGAGAACCTGCGTGCAGCGCTGGCGATGATCGACGGGCGCGCGAACGACCTCGCGGGGGCTTCTGCTGACGGTGCCGGTGACCGCTACCGCCTGCAGCTCGACATCGTCTCGGTGGCGCTGGAGTTCTCCGACGGCGGGGCGGACGCGGAGTTCCCGCTGCTCGAGATGCTCGACGTCACGATCGTCGACCAGCACACCGGCGAGCGCCACCGCGGGATCCTCGGCAACAACTTCTCGTCGTACCTGCGCGACTACGACTTCTCCGTCCTGCTGCCCTCATCGCCGGGCTTGCCGTCTGACTTCGGGGCGCTGCACGGGGCGCTCTTCCAGCGCTTCCTGGAGTCCGACGCCTTCCACGCCGACTTCGACACGGAGCCGGTCGTCTGCATCAGCGTCTCGACGAGCCAGACCTACCGGCAGAACGGGTACGTCCACCCGGTGCTCGGCGCCGAGTACGAGCACGAGCACTCCTCGCTCACCGACGACTACTTCGGCCGGATGGGCATGCGGGTCCGGTACTTCCAGCCCGCCGGAGCGGCAGCCCCGCTCGCGTTCTACACGCGCGGCGACCTGACCGGCGGCTACACGGACCTCCAGCTGATCGGGACGATCGCCACCATGGAGACGTTCCAGAAGATCTACCGTCCGGAGATCTACGCCGCGAACACCCCGGCCGGCAGCACCTACCGCCCCACCCTCGACCACACCGGCTTCACGCCCACCCCGGTGTCCTACGACCGCGAGGAGCGGAGCCGCCTCGGGATCACGCAGGGGCGCTGGACCGAAGAGCACCTCGTGACACCGCACGGCGCGCTCCTCTCCCGTTTCGCTGCCGAACCCGTCCCCGCCCGCTGACCGTCTGGACCGCCACTCCCATGAGCTCTCTCCTCCCCACTTCGATCGTCGGCAGCCTGCCGAAGCCGTCCTGGCTCGCCGAGCCCGAGCGACTCTGGTCCCCCTGGCTGCTCGAGGGTGCCGCCCTGGTCGAGGGCAAGCAGGATGCCCTGCGCTCCGCCGTGCACGAGCAGGAGCACCGCGGGATCGACATCGTCAGCGATGGCGAGCAGACCCGCCAGCACTTCGTCACGACGTTCATCGAGCACCTGGACGGCATCGACCAGGAGCGCAAGGAGACCGTCCGGATCCGCGACCGCTACGACGCTGCTGTCCCCACGGTGGTCGGCGCCGTGAGCCGTCCCGCCCCGGTGTTCGTCGACGACGCCAGGTTCCTCCGCGCGCAGACCGACCGGCCGATCAAGTGGGCGCTCCCCGGCCCGATGACGATGATCGACACCCTCTCCGACCAGCACTACAAGAGCCGCGAGAAGCTGGCGTGGGAGTTCGCCACGATCCTGAACGAAGAAGCCCGCGAGCTCCAGGACGCGGGCGTCGACATCATCCAGTTCGACGAGCCCGCCTTCACCGTCTTCCACGACGAGGTGCAGGACTGGGGCGTCGCCGCGCTCGAACGCGCGACCGAGGGCCTGCGCGCCGAGACCGCCGTGCACATCTGTTACGGCTACGGCATCGAGGCGAACAACAAGTGGAAGGAGACGCTCGGCGCCGAGTGGCGGCAGTACGAGCAGTCCTTCCCGCTGCTGCAGCAGTCGTCGATCGACATCGTCTCGCTGGAGTGCATCCACTCGCACGTGCCGCTCGAGCTCGTCGAGCTGATCCGTGGGAAGAAGGTCATGCTCGGGGCGATCGACGTTGCGACCGAGACCGTGGAGACCCCGGAGGAGGTCGCGGAGGTGCTGCGTCGGGCGCTCGAGTTCGTCGATGCGGACAAGCTCATCCCGAGCTCGAACTGCGGGATGGCTCCGCTGGCGCGGGGGGCGGCGCTGGACAAGCTCAGCGCGCTGTCCGCTGGTGCGGACATCGTGCGGGCCGAGCTCGCTCGCGTCGCGGTGCCGGCTGCGCGCTAGCGTCCCGATCCGCCCGGACGGCTCGCCTCGGCAACGGGGCGGGCCGTCTTCCATCTCACGTCCGGCAGGGGCTCGCGTCCCGGGCCGGTCTGGAGGCGCGGCTCGGTTCCGGCGATCAGGTCGCGGTCGTCATTCCTGGCCGTCGAGGCTCATCTTCTCGAAGTCACCCGCGACGCACTGTGAGCTGCCGTCGATCGTGTATCCGCGGGGATCCGCGCGGAAGTCGGAGGAGCTCACCGGGCCACCCCTGCCACGGACGCCGAGGATCGGGTCCTCGCCCCCGGTCTGGTACCGCTCGGTCGTGACCCCGAGCTCCTTCCAGTGCTGCTCCACCGCCTCGACGTCGGCCTTCGGATCAGCGCTGGCAGCGCGGACCTTCGCGTAGACGTACTGGACGCCCCCTTGCCCGAGGCCGAGGCCGCACTTCCCGAGTCCGGGACCATCACTGACCTCCCAACCGTCGCCGACCACGCTCGTCGATCCTTCTACGAACGTGACGATCGACTGCTTCGCTTCTTTCGTGTTCATGCCAGACCCTTCGCTGCAACCAGTGAGAACGGCAACGGTGAGCAGTGCTGCTCCTGTCGCCCGGAGAACGGAGACGGCTTTCGGCCGAGGTTTCTTCATCTGGGAGTTCCTTCCAGACCACTTCGCTTCTGCGAAATCGGCATCATCAGTTCGTCAATCGTTCGGGCTGTCCGGTCGTGGCGTACGCGACGTTCTGCAGCGACTGTGTGTCCTCGTCGAGGTAACCGCCTCCGTACCAGGTGTGCACGCCATGATCGCGAACGGGCTTGAGGCCTGGCGCTCCGTCGGCGCCGAAGCTCGTCGCACCGAACTCTGGAGCAGTCGGGTCCTGATGATGGTCGGAGCTGAAATCACGCCCGACCGCCGCCCATTCGTCGCCACTCCAGTGCTCGATGATCGGCTTCACCACTTCTGCTTGCCCGGCGTACACCGCATCCGCTTGGATCTCGTCCGCCTCGTCGATGCTGTCGGGAATGCCCGCTGATGCGATGGCGGTGAATGAATCGACATGCACGCCCTCCGTCGTGAGTGCGTATGACGCAGTCGTCGTGCCGTAGGAGTGTCCGAGGACGTTGACCGTCGGCATGCTACCGGCTCTCGTCGCGTCGAGGCCCTTGATCGACGCGGCCAACTTCTCGCCGCCGGCCTTCGCGTAGTCGCTGCCGAAGACGGCGGTGCTCGCCGGCGGAACGGGCGGTGCTTCGTATCCCATCCACGCTACGACGGCGTTCGTAGTGCCGTGTCCTGCGGAGAGGGCCTTTGCCTGCTCGCTGTAGACGTTCTGCGCGGCATCTGTCCAATCGGTCATGCTGCCCGTGCTCGATCCCATCCCCGGCACCGCCCAGGTGACGTTAGTCGCCTCGTCGAGGTCTCCGATCGACACCGCAGCCAGGGGCGGATGGTCCGCGCTGAGCACCGTGAGGCTTCGCGGGCCTTTGCGGCCGTTCTGGTTGAGCGATGCTTTGATCGATTCGAGTGCGGAGAGGTCTTCCGCGTTCTTGCGCCCTTCAGCGCTGTAGACGCGGTCCGGACGACCGAGGTCGTCGAGGAACCGCTCGGCGGACGCGATCCGGCGGTTGAGCACAGCGACGTTCGCTGCTCCGCGCGCCCAGTACGGCGCCCCTTCCAGATTCCCGAGAGCGGTCAGCACCGAGGTCGGGAGAAGTGCGACGTCCGCAGCGTCCGCCCTCGTCAGACCGAGATCCGCCCACATCGCCGCGACCTGGGTCGGGGTCAAGTCGTCGGCAAAGAGCCGCTGAACATCGCGGACGAGCTCGTCGTCGGTCGCCTTGTCGATCCTGGCGTTCGCCAGCGATCCGCCGCTCCCGGCTTGCTCGAACGCGTCCGCGATGCGGTCGATCCATGCGGCATCGGCTCGGTTCTCCTCGAGGAAGCGATCAAACCCAGTCACGAAGGTGCATCCCTCGATGAGCACCCAGGAACACGAAACGGTGAACGCCGTCCATGCACTGGCGAGCGTTGCGGCCTTCGACTCGGCAGTCGTGTCGTTCGCCCGGCTGACGATGCTGAAGTCGCGCAGTCGTGCCGGGTCCGCCGAACTTCGACCGTGTCCCGTGCCGCCTCCGGACCGCCTGCGGTCCCGAGGCGCGAACGCCGCATGGATCGACGGCGGTCGGATCGCGACCTCCGACGGTTTCGGTGCACGGATTGCGATTGGGGGCAATGTGGTCGTCGTGAGCAGGGACGTCGCCGCGGCATGTTCGCGTTCGCGTTCGGCTTCGTTCCAAGCATCGAGTGCGTTCAGCCGTTCCTCCTCGGCCTGCGCAGAGGACTTGGCGTCGCGCACCTGACCGACGAGCTCATCCAGGACGGACGCCAACTTTCCCCGGTCGGTGGACTCAGTCGAGGCAGACTCGGTGAACCGGTCCGCGTAGGCTCCGGAGAAGTCAGCTGCCGCCTCCTCGACGGCGGACCGACGAGTCCCCGACTGAGCGCGGAGTTCCTCCTTCGCCGACGTGGCCGCTCTGATGACGGCGTCTGCTGCCGCCGCGTCAAACTCGATCTTCCCCATGACGTCCCCCTCAGGCCCACCCCGGTCCGATCTCTGACCCTACCCCGAAGCGTCGCCGAAGCGTGTGTTCTACACAACAGTGAGCTGTCGAGAGCATCGTTCCGGTGCCCGGTGCTCACCAACACGCGATCTCGACCGAGATGCAGTGTCTCAGTAGCCTCGCTCACGCCACCATCAATCAAGAAGGGAAGCTCACGAAGTGAACCCTCAGCATCAGCAACCACCACGAATCCGCCGATCACGAGTAGCGACTTGACTCGACGCATGATTCAACGGACTCCCCAGCTGTTGGCGGTTCGACTGTCGGCCACCATCGCCGTGGTCGTCGCAGCGGCATTGTCATTGAGCGGATGCAACGGAGGAACCACCGTGGAGAACGAGCAGACCCCAACAGGGGCAAAAGAGGCCATCGTGGCGATCATCGACGACACCGCGAACGCGATCGGCGGCGCGTGGTCGGTGGCGAGCGGACCGGCAGTTCAAGGATGCAATCGCGACAACGGCGGACGCGGCGCTGCGTACTTCTACACGAAGATGCGGGAACAGCGCAGTGGCGATCCCGCCGAAGATGTAGCGAACGTCGAACGGCTCTGGAAGGAGAAGGGGATCAAGACCGAGCGCTATAAGAGTGGCGGCGCGGATCCGACGCTCGGCCTGCGAGGTGTCGGTGGCCCGATGAAGAGCATCGACTTCCTCGCCGACGAACGCGGGTACAGTCTCGACGCCGTCTCTTCCTGCACCGCCGGCGACGCGGAGGAACTCCAGCGCAACGGGGAGTGAACCAGGAAGCGCGGGAGCTCGAAGCCGCCGGCGTCGACATCATCCAGTTCGACGAACCCGCCTTCACCGTCTTCCACGACGAGGTGCAGGACTGGGGCGTCGCCGCACTCGAACCCGCTACCGAAGGCCTGCGCGCCGAGACCGCCGTGCACATCTGTTACGGCTACGGCATCGACGCCAACAACAAGTGGAAGGAAACGCTCGGGGCGGAGTGGCGGCAGTACGAGCAGTCGTTCCCGTTGCTGCAGCAGTCATCCATCGACATCGTCTCGCTGGAGTGCACCCACTCGCACGTGCCGCTCGAGCTCGTCGAGCTGATCCGGGGCAAGAAGGTCATGCTCGGGGCGATCGACGTTGCGACCGAGACCGTGGAGACCCCGGAGGAGGTCGCGGAGGTGCTGCGTCGGGCGCTCGAGTTCGTCGATGCGGACAAGCTCATCCCGAGCTCGAACTGCGGGATGGCGCCGTTGGCGCGGGGCGCGGCGCTCGGGAAGCTCAGTGCGCTGTCCGCGGGTGCGGACATCGTGCGGGCCGAGCTGGCGAACTTCGCGGTGCCGGCAGCGCGGTAACGGCGCGGCTCCGGACCGGCCTGGAGGCACGGCTCGGCTCCGGCAGGCGGGTCACGTCCGTGAGTCCTGGCTGTCCAGGCTCATCCGGTCGAAGTTCCCCACGAAGCACTGCGAGCTGCCGTCGATGGTGTACCCGCGGGGATCGGCCCGGAAGTCCGAAGACTGTACTGGGCCACCGCCACCTCGGACGCCGAGGATCGGGTCCTCGCCGCCGGTCTGGTAGCGCTCGGTCGTGACCCCGAGGTCCTTCCAGTGCTGCTCCACCGCCTCGACGTCGGCCTTCGGGTCAGCGCTCGCGGACCGGACCATGGCGTAGGAGTACTCGACGCCGCGGACGCCCGGGGCGAGGCCGCACTTCCCGAGCCCAGGGCCCTCACTGACCTCCCAGCCGTCCCCCACCACGTCAGTCGAGCCCTCGACGAACGTGACGATGGACTCCTTCGCCTGCTCGGGAGTCTTCCCGATGCCGGCGCTGCAGCCGGTGAGGACGACCACCATGAACAGTGCGGCTGCGGTCGCCCGGAGGCCGGCGACGGCCCCCCCCCCCCCCCCCCCGAGTGGGTGCCACGCGGGAGTTCCTCGCAGACCGGTCGGCGTCTGCGAGGCGCACCCTCGTCCGGAGATCAGCGCTGCCGGACAGGATCGCTCCACTTCGGGAACGGCTCCGAGACACCCGGCTCGGATTCATCGGGGAAGTCGGCGGGGTCGCGCAGTGCGATCGCCTTGATGAGCTCCGGAGCATCGTGTGCCCAGAACGCCTTGCTGTACACACCGAGCGAGTACTGCCCGTTCGGCCGCACGTTCCAGGTCACCCACCATCCGTCACCGGTGTCGGCCCGGACCTCGTGATCCGTACCGACCTTCGCGTTGCTCCAGCGCCACCCTTCTTCATCGAAGTAGCGCTGCATCGGATCGAGGTCCTCCACCGCGCCGGTCGCACCCTCCGGTTCGATGATCCGTACGGCACGGAACGCGTAGGAGTTCTCCTTGGTCGCACCCTCCGGCGCCTTTCCAAACGCGTCGTCGCCTGCGGGCAGAGGACGGACGTCTCCGCCGTTCCAGTACCACGTGCCGTCCGAGATCTGTCGTTGTGCGGCTGCGAGCACGGCCTGCCCGTGCTCGTACCGCTCGCCAGCCAGCTCGAACTCGTCCTGCAACGAGAGATCGGCTACCTGCGCCTGAGTCTTACCTGCTGCGTCTTGCGCGTCCTGTCCGGTCACGTCGCCTCCTCTGCCTGCGCCGCTTGAGGCGCATCCGGTCGTCGCGAGCACCACGGCCGCGAGCATGGTCACGATCGCGCCGCGCAGTCGGGGACGAATCTTGACTCTCATGGCCCCATCTTCCCGTCTGCGACGATCTGCGCCAGCGTGCGGAGCGTGGTCGAGTCGTTCGAGAGGTACCCGACGTCGTCCGAATCGGAGTCGTGCCACATGTCGTGGCCCGTCACCCCTCTCGTACCCTCGGCTGCCTCCGAGGAGAACTCCTGCACGCCGTCGAACCCGAGCGGATCTGCCCGGGTCGCCACGCCCAGCCACTGACCGCCCGGCCCGAGCGGATCGTCCTTCGCGGCCGTCGCGTACACGTTCGCGGCATGGACGTCGTCGATCTCGGTCCCGCGCGGGAAGCCGACGGACCCGTACGACACGAACGAGTCAACCTGGTGTTCCGTCAACTGAAGCCCCTGCACCGCGGTGGTGGAGCCGTACGAGTGCGCTGCAACCGTGAAGGTGTCGGGGCCACCGTCCGATCTGCTGTCGAAGACACCGTCCACGAAGGAAGCCAGTTGACCTGCGCCGGATTCTGATCGGTCGGGCCAGCCCACCTCCGCCGGGTTCGGCGCGTGGTAGCCGACCCAGGAAACGACGGCGTAGGTCTGCGATCGGTCATCGCTGTGCGCCTGGCGCAACAATCCCTCGGCGGCCACGACGCGCTCGCCCATGCCAGCCACGTCCGAGTTCATCCCCGGCACGTTCACCGTCACGTTCTTCGCCGTGTCGAGGTCGCCAAGCGACACGGCGGCGACCAGCGCACCGTCGTGCACCCCGAATCCAACCAGTTGCGCGGTCTTGGACGCCGCAGGTCCGGGGAGTGTCTCAGCACTGAGGTCGGCCGCGTCAACGGCCTTTTGCAGCGCGTTGACCTGTTCCTCGAAGTCCGACCGGCCGATGCGCTGCTCGCCGAAGCCCATGAGCGTGTACACGCGCTCCGGATCCCGCACCGCCGCCGCAAGCACGGCTCGTGACGCGATGTCGCGCTGCGCAGCAGGGATGCCGTCGAGGTTTGCGAGCAGGTACTGCGTCGCCAACGGCAAGGACTCGATGTACTCGTCCGTCTGCGGGACCTTCGCCCAGGCCGCGGCGACCTCGGCAGGGGTCAGACCCGGCCGGAGCAGCTCGGACAGCGCTGGCGACGCGGTCACCGTCGCCACGGCGTCGAGCATCAGGTCCGGGAGAGCGCCGCCTCCAGCGCGGTCGAAGGCGTTCGCGATGCCTTCGATCCAGCTCGCCTCCAGGGCGTTCTCGGCCATCAGCCGGTCGAACCCCGCCACGACTGTCGAACCCTGGACCGGCACCCATGAACAAGCCGAACAGAAGCGGGTCCAGGCGTTCTTCACCCGGATCAGGTGCTGCCCAGCGCTGCCGTCGGCCGCTCTGCTGGCCCCGACGAACGTCAGGAGCGCATCAGGATCCGCGGAGGACGTGCTTCCCGAGCTCCCGCCAGCCGTGCGCGGGCGCGCCCTCGGCAGGAACGTTGCCGTGACCGGGGTCGGGTGCACAGCCGTGTCATCCGGACGTCGGTCGATCACGCCGTCGATGTAGGCCGACGCCACGGCGAACGGATCCCCGGACGCGCGACGCTGCTCACGCTCCTCCTCACGCGCACTCCATTCGCGCGATTCCCGGAGTCGGCGCCGCTCGGATTCAGCCTCGCGTTTCGCCCGATCGATCGACGTCTTGAGGTCAGCGAAGACACCGGCGAGACGCTGCGTGTCCTCCGACCGGATCGTGCTGTCGGTCGTGAAGAGCGTCGCGTAGCTGCCGCGGAACTCCCGAACCGCTGACTCGACTCGCATCCGATCCGCCATAGCCTGCGATCGCAGGTCCCCGGAGGCCCCCTCCGCAGCAGCGATGAGGGCATCGGCTGCCCCGTCATCGAACACAATCGTCACGCACACCCCCGTGTGGATCGCAATCTGTCCTTCGACCCTACTGGACGGCCGATGACCCTGCGCAACCAGGCGGTCGACGGGCATCGCGATCATCGTCGGACCTCGCGGCAATCCGGAGGTGTGATGGGCCAGTTCAGCGACGGTCGTCTGAGGATCGGACCCGTCCGGGAGGGAGGGTACGACCGGCCGATTCAGTTCCAGCGAGAGCGCAGCCGTCGTCCGGTGCCCCCCTCGTGATGCTTCCCCTCTCGGGCAGCCATCTCTCGACGTTCAGTCGAGTCGGCTCGCGGCCGGGTCCCAGCCATCAGCGTCGGGATGCTCGCTCGCCACCGTGCATCCGGAATGTTGCCGTTCATGCTCCAGGGCGTTAGCGTCGTCACCATGCCCGGAGCAATGGTGGCCGCACTCGCCCTCGAGATCGGCGGAGCGGTCCTCGTGATGTGGTTGACGTGGCGAGCTGCGACCGGACAGCTCGGCCGGAACGACCTCGCTGGCGTCCGGACGCGCGTCACGATGTCCAGCGACGACGCCTGGCGGACCGGGCACCGAGCGGCGCTGCCTCCGACGCTGATCTCGGGCGTGATCACCGTTCTCTGGTGCGCGGTGTGCATCATCGTGCCCGCGCTCCGTACCCCCGCCCCGGTGATCGTCGCGGCGATCATCCTCGCGGGCGGCGCAGTCCTCTCCATTCCTGCTGCCCACCTCGCGGTACGCCGAGCGGCGCTCGAGGATCAGACCGGTCACCAGGACGCGCAGACTGACTCACCGGCGTCAGGCCGAGGGCGTTGACTGCACCCATGATCACGAAGGACCAGATCCACGAAGTGGAGCACGCGACCGTCCGAGACCGCGACGGCGCATCGGTCGGCAAGGTCGCGCAGGTGTTCCCCTCCGACGAGGACGGCTGCGCTGCGTTCGTCAGCGTCGCGACCGGAGTCCTCGGGGGACACACCGCGCTCGTCCCGGTCGAGGATGCCACCTTCGACGGCACGGACCTGCACGTCGGGTACACGAAGAGCGCGATCAAGGGTGCACCCTCCCCCGGAGCCGGGAACACCTTGTCCGTCACCGAGGCGAACGCCGTCCGCAAGCACTTCGGGCTGTCCCCCGCTGGCAAGGCGACCGGCGACATGGGCGATCCGCACGAGAACCTCGACCAGGCAGGCACCGGTCCGGCTGGCGCAGACGACACCGAGGGCGCGGGAACGACGCCACCTGCGTGAGCGGTTGCGGAGCCCGCGCCGTCCCGCCCGCTGGATGCGTGCCTCCAGACCCGCACTGGAGGCGCGACAGCGGCCCGCCCCGCCGGTCACGCCGGCGCGGCGTCACTCTGGTGCGTGACGAGGCTCAGTCCCAGGGACCGTCCGCGGTGCCGAGGTGCTCGGCGCCGAGCGGTGTGATCGGCAGGGCCGCGAGGCTCGCGATCCCCACCTGCAGGAGGGCCGCTCGTGAGGTCCCGACGCGTCCGATCGCCACCATCCCCTCGATGACCGCGCAGAAGTAGGTGCCGAGCGCCTCGGCGTCGGCATCGGCCTCGACCTCGCCTGCCGTCTGCGCGTCGACGATGCAGGCCGTGTAGCCCGCGCGGATGGTGTCGAAGGCTTCAGAGACGGTCGCGGCGACCTCCGCGTCACGGGCCGACAGCTCCACCGCCGCGCGGAGCAGCAGCGAGGGCGCCCCCTGTGCTGCACCGTGCTCGACCGCAACGGACACCAGCTGCGTCCGGATCCGCGCGATGGGGTGCTCGGAACTCCGCATGACGGACTGGACGACCTCGACTGCCTCCGCGGTGTCGCTGAGGAAGGCGCGCATGAAGAGTTCCTTCTTGCCGCCGAACGTGTTGTAGAGGCTCTGTCGCCCGAGGCCGGTCGCCGCGAGCAGGTCGTCGAGAGATGTGCCGTCGAAGCCGGACTCCGCGAAGGTGCGCCGGGCGCGCTCGACCACGTCGGCTTCGTCGAACTTGCGTGGCCGGGGCATCCGAACTCCTCGAGACTCGTTGTTGACTGATCAGTCAAGCACGACGTACTGTTCTGGACCAAGCAGTCAACAACAACTCCAGGAGGACATCATGGTCGGAGCACTGCAGGACAAGACCGCACTCGTCACGGGCGGGACATCGGGCATCGGACTCGCGGTCGTGCGCCGGTTCGTCGACGAGGGGGCGCACGTCTTCGTCACCGGGCGGCGGCAGGAGGCGCTCGACGCCGTGCGCGACGAGCTCGGCGACGCGGTCACGACGATCCGCGCCGACGCCGCCCGAGCGGAGGACATCGCAACCGTCTTCGCCGCGGTCGCCGAGCGCGGTCGCGGGCTGGACGCCGTGCACGCGAACGCCGGCGGCGGGGAGTTCAAATCGCTCGACGCCGTGACCGCTGAGGACTTCGAGGCGACGTTCGGCACCAACGTCCGCGGGACCACCTTGACCGTCCAGGGTGCCTTGCCGTTCCTGCGCGAGGGGTCCGCCGTCGTCGTCACCGGATCGACGGCAGCGTCCGGCACCGAGCCGTCGTTCGGTCTGTACGGGGCGTCGAAGGCCGCGATCGCTGCCCTCACCCGCACGTGGGCAGCCGAGCTCGCGCCGCGCGGTGTCCGGATCAACACGGTCGCCCCCGGGCCCACCGAGACCCCGGGTCTCGCGGGCCTCGCTCCGGGCAACTCGGATGCGATGCTCGAGCAGATGGCGAGCGGGATGCCGTTCGGCCGCCTCCTGCGCCCCGAGGAGGTCGCCGCCACGGTGCTGTTCCTCGTGTCCGACCAGAGCTCGGGGATGACCGGGAGCGAGCTCCTCGTCGACGGGGGCAGCGGCATCGCCTGATCGCGTCAGCCCCCTGACGGGTCTGCATGAAGCTGCCTGCACGCCGCCGGCACCTCGTGGGGTCTCGGATTCTTCCCCCCGCCCAGCAGCGCAACCTCTCCTTGCGTCCGCCGCCCGTCCCGCCGATCGGCTGCCGGCGCTGTCTCGACAGCCGATCCCTTGCTGAGGGGGGGTGCTCGTCAATCGGCGAGGACGAGACGGGTACCGGTGTTGGTGGTCAGCTGCGCATGGAGACACGGCGCTGCATCACCTGGCGAGTAGTGACGAACACCGCACCGGCAAGCACGATGTGCACCAGGACGAGGGCGATGGCGTCGGGCTCGACCCACGTGATCGTCCAGCCCGACTCCAACCAGCCCGTGCCGCCGAGCACGGTGCGGGTCACGCTGAGTTGTGTCCAGTGGAAGGCGACCGCGACCAGGAGTGCGCCCTCCATGGGTAGGCGCCGGGCGGCGACGAGGGCGAGTCCGAACAGTGCCAGTTGCAGTACGTAGACGACGGGCTCGTTCCCGGCGGGGAACACCGACAGCTCGTTGCCCGTGTCGCCCAGCGCGGTCGTTATGAGCCACCGCACGGGCCCGACCACGAGTCCGACGAATGGGAAGAGCGCTGTCGTGGCGAGGGTAGCGACGACGAGGCCCCACCCATCGCGAAGGTTCGTCCACATGTATCCGCGCAGCGCGAGTTCCTCCGGCAGCGCTTCGAAGAGGGCAAGGACGATTCCGTTCACGAGGACGAATCGTGCGAACGCGACGGGGTCGAGGTCATCGACTCGGATCCATCCAGCGAGCCATGCGGGCACCCAGACGACGAGGCCAGTCCCGACCCCGACTGCGATGCCCGTGGTCAGGGGACGCACGATGCGAGCGCTGAGTCCGAGGCTCCCCAGGCTGCGATGATCTATCCGACGGCGCAGCAGGACGATAGCGGGCACCACGAGTGCCGACATGAGGGCCGCCTGCACGAAGACCGCCGTGGGCCGAGCAAGCCCGAACGCCTGGTCGAACGCCGACGCGATCCCGACCGAGAGGCCAAGGCTCGCCCCGATGAGCAGCCAGCCCGCCAGTCCCAGGAGCAGGGCACGGAGTCGCGGCTGAGGCATCTGTGCAGGCTCGCGAGCTGCAGTGCCGGACAAAGCGAAGTCCGAAGGCATGCAGCTCATCTCGTCGGCGTCCGGCGAGCGGCCTGTACCGCCGCCACCCGGCCATACTTCACGGGCGTGCGCGTGCGCGTCAAATACCGAAGCATGCGAACACCCTCTGGCGCACGCTCCGAATGATGCGGGGGTCACCGGTGATCAGAGGAGGCGTCCGGAAAAGGATCGGCTGCCGAGACGTCCGGATCTTTGCCCGTCCGGCTAGATCAAGAACTCAGTCGCTGCTTCGACCCCTTCAGCCGTCAGGCTCCAGGTCGGTCTAGCGAAATCCTCCCGCCGTAGTCGCACCCTGACCTCATCGACAACCTCATCCGCGCGGGTCTGGGCACGACTGACACCGTTGACCTCATATCCGAGCTTCTGCGACACCCGAAGGGATGCTTCGTTCCAAGCGGCTGCGCTCGACTCCGCCCACTCCGCTCCTAGGTGATCGAATGAGAACAGCAGCAGTGCCGTCCGCATCTCGGTCCCGAGCCCGCGGCCTTGATGCGCGAGGGCAAGCCATGATCCGCTCTCGACGGTCTTGCGCGCGGCGAAGCGGCGAGCATGCAACTCCTGGACGCCGACCGGTGCGCCCTGGTAGAGCACGGTGAAGCTCACGCCCCATGAGTCGGGGCTCACTCCGGACCGTAGCTTCCAGTGGTACTGCGCGAGAGAATGCGCCAATGCTGTCGGTTCTGCGTCTGTCCACGGGACACCGAACGGCATCCGAGCGGGATCGTGCACACCCGACAGTGCCACGTCGACGAGCCCGGGAAGGTCCTCGTCGCGCAGGGGGCGCAGTTCCAGCCTGGGAGTGATGAGGCGCAGTCCGAACAAGGGCCAGACTTGATCGAGATCCATCGACCAACGATAGGAGCGCAACGTCGAACGTTACAGGCCGACAGTGTCTCGTTGATCGATCCTCTATCGGGTTGGCTGCCCTACCGGGCAGGCTGGTCTGAGAGCATCAGGGCATGACACTTGTCGGTAGCCGGACTGTGCTTCAGGTGATCTCACCAGCGATGGCGCGACGCATCGTCGTGCGGGACGAGCGTCCTGGTGACGACTGGCACCCCGAGTACCCGTTCGCCGATGAACTGGACCCACTCCGGGTCCTCGCTGCCGAGACCGCAGCGGATCCGGAGTTCACCATGTACCTCGTCCGGCGGCGGTCGGATGGCCTCGCCATCGGTGGTTTCGGATTCTTCGGTCCTCCGGACGACAAGGGAACGGTCGAGTTCGGGTACGGCCTGGTTCCCTCAGCCCGAGGCGCGGGACTCGCGAGCGAAGCCGTGCAGCTCGGACTTCAGCACGCCGCGACGCGCGGTGCGCTGATCGCGCTCGCGGACACGGAACTGAAGAACATCCCCTCGCAACGTGTCCTCGAGAAGAACGGTCTCATCGAGATCAAGCGCGACCAGTCGCACGTGTACTACCGACGCGATCTCGTTGCCCGGTAGCCGATCGCTTACCGGGCGTGGAGTTCGAGGTAATCGAGGGCCTGGCGGACCGTTTCTTCGAGGGGGCGGGTGCTGTCGACGACGAGCCGATCGTCCGTGCGCGGCTCGTAATCGTCGGCGGTGCGCTGTACCTCGTCCCACGTCGGCAAGGTGAACCCGGGCAGGTCGTTCGCCCGCTGTTCCACCCGGCGACGGTGTTCGTCGGAGT
Source organism: Curtobacterium sp. BRB10 (assembly GCF_031844325.1). Taxonomy (NCBI): domain Bacteria; kingdom Bacillati; phylum Actinomycetota; class Actinomycetes; order Micrococcales; family Microbacteriaceae; genus Curtobacterium; species Curtobacterium sp. BRB10. The sequence continues at coordinate 41,496 of NZ_JAUZVA010000001.1, read as the reverse complement.
CCGCACACACGACCTCGATCACTCGCAGCGGAACCCCAGCAGCATCCGCTGTCGACACCCACCCCGCCCGAGCAGGTTCAACACCACTCACCGCATCCGCGATGACCACCTGACCACGCCGCAGATTCGGCACCGCGATCGCATGCATGACCGAGTACGCGGCGATCCCGGACTGCTCACGCGGAATCTGGTACCTCCACATCGCGCCCTCGATCGCATCAACGCGAAGCGTCAGCGAGGGCGTCAGCGAGGGCGTCAACTCCGCGATCGCAGCAGAGAGCGTTGACTTTCCTGCACCGGGAAGACCACAAACCTGAACCAGCATCGACAACTCCTTCGTTGGCCGTAGCTCACTGTCTATCGGTCATCGACGTGCGGCACCAGCGAAACGGATACGTTCACCGAAGCTTCGATGAGGTGTCCGAAAGCCGATCACCCGGTGATTCACACGTCGGACTCCCAGTCGGGCGGCGATGAGAGGCGCACTGCGCCGATGCGGACCCGCTGTGGCGGAACCCCGAGCATCAGGGCCGCACAGTCTTGTGCCATTGGTCGAATCTCGCTTCGCCGATATGCCTGCGTCACGGAGCCGACGGTGGGGATAACGATGACCCAGAACTTGCCCTCGCGGTGCGCATCAACGTGGATCAGGATGGCCACGGGACCTCCCAGCGGTACTCCGCCGCCGCGAAGAGACCGACCATAGCGACCTAGGTTCCTGCCCGCTACTCGTGGATGGGTTCCAGGCGAACGATCTCGGGTACGAGAGGCGCCGCGAGGACCGGCTGCAGGAGGTGCGCGTGCAGGCACTCGAAGTACCCCCGCAACATCCAGTCCCGGTGCCAACGCGCCTGATCGAGGCTGATCGGTCGGTTTGGGACAGTCCCCCGCGAGCGATCCACGCCTTGAGTCACTACCAGGTAGCCGTGGTGGCCAAGCGGTCCGTCGTAACGGCGCAGCGCGCGGTATCTGGGGGGCAAGTCGGAGTACTCGATGCGATCGTGCCAGTTAGCGGGGTCTGGCCACTTAATGACGGCGACGATCAGGCAACGGGGACGGCTGGCCCGGACTGCTTCGGCTGCAGCCACGGCTGTGGCCGCGGATCGCACTTCGTAGTCGATCAGGCCGCCATCACGGAATCCCACCATCCAGTCACCCACGGTTCAGAACTTTAAGGTGCACGACTTGTCTCGACCCTTCTATAGGTGATGTCAAGCGATCATCGATGTGGCGAGGCTCTGGGACTAACGTTTCCGAACGTGACCAACAGCCTCGTGACCGCGCGTTTTTCTCCCGGACCCTGGTGGGGCTTCAATGGAGTGGACGTCCTAGAGCTCGACGACGCGTCACTGGTCCGACGGCGCTTCAAGCTGCTGCGTGGGCGCGTGCCGACCGTAGTCTCGCTGTCCTCCGTCGCTCTTGTGTCGGTCGAGCTCCGGCCGAGAAAGCGCGGCGGTGATCCTCACTGGGTTCGCGTGGTCCTGCTTCTCGGCGGGGCTCGTAGGACTTTCACCGGACGAGTGCGTGATGGGCGGCCTTTCGCTGAGGCGCTCGCTCGTCGAGTGACTACGGCGCCCACGCCCTGAGCCCCACCTCGAGATCAGCTGCCTGAACGCACGGCTTCGCTCGTGATGTCAGGCGGTCATTGTGGCGGTGAGTTGTCGGTAGATCTGTCGGGCGATGTAGCGCTTGAGCATGCGCTTGACCTCTCTCGTGGTCTTCCCTTCGGCGAGACGACGTTGCTTGTAGGCGCGGGTGTCGGGGTCGTAGGAGAGCCGGACGCGCGCGACGGTCTCGAGCGCGGAGTTCAGCCGTCGGTCGCCGTGCCGGTTCAGTCGGTGTCGGCTGGTGTTGCCGCTGGAGGCGGGGATCGGCGCCGCGCCGGCGAGGGACGCGAACGCGGCTTCGCTGCGGACTCGGCCCACGTGCGAGTACGCGGTGAGGAACACGGCGGCTGAGACGGGGCCGACGCCGGCGATGTCGAGCACCGACGGCGCGAGAGCGGACACGTGCAGTCGGAGCGCGTCATGGTTGGCTTCGAGCTTGCCGGTCAGGTCGATGACGTCGCGGGCGAGGCGGACCGCTTCGCCGCGACCGATGACCCTGTCGATGTCGTCACTGGGGTGGTGCCGCCATGCTGCGATCGAGGCGATCTGCTTGTCCATCGGCGGGCGCCGAGCGTCGATGCCGAGGTCGATGGTGCGCAGCAGCGCGGTGAGCGCGTTCCGGCTTGCGGTGCGTTGACCGTCCATCGATCTCCGGGCAGCCAGCAGCACGCGCAGCGCCGACCGGATCTTGCCCGACCTGGGCCAGGAGAGCATCGCCGTGTCGGTGCGCAGCACGGCACGAGCCGCGGCCTCAGCATCGATCGGGTCGGACTTCCCGCGAGCCCCACGGTCGGCTCGGCGTGGTGGCCGCGCTTCGACCACGGCGATATGAGCCTGCTGCAGCGCTTCGGTGAGGGACGCTCCATAAGAGCTGGTTCCCTCGACGGCGGCGAGTCGGCCGGCGGATGATCGACGGTCGATCCATGCCAGAGCCCGGGCGACACCCGCAGGACTTGTCGGGAACGTCGCTGTATCAACGATGCCGCCGGTGCGGGTGTCGAGGATGACATAAGTGTGGATTCTGGCGTGCGTGTCGACGCCGATGACGTGCGTGTACTCGTCTGCGACGATAGGCATCGCGGGACTCCTTCCGAAACGGGAACCGTGTTGGTGCCGGCCCGGGGAAAGTCGTTGCGGGGCGGATCTCTAACGAGTCACAACCAGGTAGCTGGTCGGACGACCTTCTATCAAGCCATCGCAGCGGACGGGCCGGCACCAGCCCCGCCACCCGCGGTGGACGAGTCGAGACAACGCCACGCCACGATGGCGGGCAGATAGCCGAAGAGTCACACCCCGAGCCGGGACCAGTGCCAGCCTGTCAGCCGACCCCAGGCCAGCCAAGATCCATTAGAGATAGCCGATCGGCTATCGGACACGGGCCTCGGGTACGTGTCCGTGCTTGACGTCGTTCGCGCCCTTGCGCTGCGAGCGGCGTCGATCCCCAGTGGCGTGCCCTACCGCGGCTGGCTGCTGAGGGCGGGTGTCTCGGCGAGGTGTTCGTTTGATCCGCGGATGACCCACCAGACAGCGATGAGAGCGAATGCTCCGATGAGCAGCTCGAGTCCGCCCATGTCGGTGAACGAGGCGGGGTGGCCTTTCCCGGTGGCGAAGACGGCGAAGTCCCAGAGCGCGTGGAGCACCATCGCCCAGACGAGCGTTCCGGTGATGCGACGGAGGATGTACAGGACGGTGCCGAACAGGAATGCGGAGAGCACCTGGAAGCTGGTCCGGCCGAAGTCTTGGCCGCTGAGGACGTTGACGTAGTGCATGAGGCCGAACGCGAGGGAGGAGAGGAACCAGACCCAGCCCTCGCCGAGCCTGGAGCGGAGCGCTGTGATGAGCAGTCCGCGCGTGGCGATCTCCTCGGTGAACCCGACGAGCAGGAGCACCAGTGAGGCGACGAAGAAGCCGAGGTCGTAGGCACCCCAGTCAGTGCCGATCAGGTTGAGCAACATGAGGACGGTCATCAGCGCCGGCGCGATCACGGGCCACCGGGACGTTGACCGGTGCTGTTCGCGTATCGCTGGCCGCCACCAGCCGAGCAGAGTCGTGACGACGGTGAGGGCGATGGCGCCGAGGATCAGTGAGATGCCGACGCCCCGGAACAGAGTGCTGCCGTTGTCGCCGAGGTCCGGGTAGGGAACGCCGGAGAGGTGTTGGGTGATCGAAACGAGGGCCACGTAGCCGACGACGACGGCGACGCCGATCCAGATCCGAGGTCGGACGCGAAGATCCGACCGATCAGCGGGTGAGTGCATGGTGCCCCATTTCAGACGGCGGCGTGCGTCCCCTGCGGCGCTCAACCACTCGGTAGTCATCCTATGAACAACCGTCGCGGACTGTCCGGAGCTGGTGTTCACGGGATGCTGCATCGCTGCTTCGCTGCATGCTGTCGGCGCGGAAGGACTCCGCCGTCCCGCTGAACCGCGCGGCACGGCCGTCGGAGCGAATTGAGCTCCCTCGATGGGTCAGCGGGTTGGCGGCAGGGCGTGGGTGACGAGCCTGGACACTTCCTCGGCCGCTCGGCTCGCGGCCTCGGGGCCGGCAGCGCCGGTGACGACGAGTGCGAGTACGACGGGCGCTGCGTCCCCCGAGGTGCGGTAGGGCGCTTCGAGAGTGCTGACCTCGACGAGGGTGCCGGCTTGGCTCCTGTCGCTGACCCCGGCTACTTCCCACAGTGCGTCGGTGCCGGCTGCGGTCGCAGGGGATCCCGCACTGTTGAGCAGGATGTTCCGCAGCGTGCCGCGACGGTCAGGGGCAAGCGTCTCGCCGTAGATGGCGTCGTCGAGCAGGGTCGCGAAGCTCCGCGCTGACGACGCGGCAGACGAGGGACCAAGGATCGCGTCAGCGCGACGATGAAGAGCATCCTCGCCGCCGAGCCACGTCACGAGCGTCTGCTGAGCTTCCGGCGCGCTGGTCTGCAGGGCAGCGGCGACGGCATCCAGGAGCGTCGCGGAGGCTCCGGTGTCGGCCGTGGCCTCGGACGTGGCAGGGGACGCTGCGAGTTGATCGTCGGAGGCATTGGCGAGCACGAGCACGCCCGCGGTGAGGGCGCGCATGTCGAGCGGTACTGCCTCGGTGGCACGGAAGCCCAGGTGGTGGTCGTTACCGGTGTCGATGGCGTCGACCCGTACACGGAGGTCGTGCTTCCGCTCGTAGGCGGCCAGACGCTCGGAGAGCGCTGCGGCCGTGATCGCCTGCGGAGTCCGAGAGGCTGCCGGGAGCGTGTGAGGTGCGGCCGGTTCTGGGGCCGCGGAACAGCCCGCGAGGGACACGCTCGTGGTGACCAGCACCGCCAGGGAGGTGACCAAACGGGCTGTGGGGCGGTGGAGCAGGCGGGGCACGGAATAACGATACGGTGACTCAAATGACTGGCTGCACGCGTGGGTACCTGTATCGCGTGATCAGTCGGGCGCTTGCCGTCGCGGTGTCGGGCCTGATCTTGAGCGGTTGCGCCCCGGCGTCGACCACCGCAGCGGACACACCCAGCAAGACGGCAGAGCCGAGTACAGCTGCGTCACCTGACGAGGCGCCGGTCCTTACAGCGCCATCGTCGAGCGTCCGTCCTACGACGACCATGGAGAGCGCGTTGGTTGCCTTGGAACAGGCCGAGCAGGCAGCCGTCAGCACCTGCGTGATGAGCGGCGCGACTGGCGCAGTCTCGACCTACGATGGCGAAAGCGACATGCCAGCGGACGCTCTTCTCGCAGTGGTCCTTCCCGCGATCGCTCCCCGGATCGATCCGAGTGCGACGATGCTGCCGGTCGCGCAGGACCGCTCTGGTGTCGACGCACAGATCCGTCGACTCGGTGGTGGTAGCAGTGTCGCCGCCGGTCTCGCCGCACTGGACGACCGCGTGACAACGACGCGCACGACGACTGCCCGGCAGGCCTGCAGCGACATCAACACTGCGCTCCAAGGCGATCTGCTCGACGGGCGGGCGAACAGCACGTACCGAGAAGCGCTCCTCTCAGCAGCCAGCCGCGAGACCGCCAGATCCTTCCGCGCATCGGTGCCGGATGGATGGACCGCCGCGGGGACCGTCCTCGTGAACGGATCGACCGCAGGAGCAGTGGCGGTACTCAGCGGCGTCCACTGGTCCACGGTCATCACGATCTTTGTCACCGGTGCAGCGGACCCGCTCGACGTGATCGCCCGCGCGACCGAGATCGCCCTCACCGCCTGATACTGCGTCCCGCAATCCTGCCGCCTCCCAATGTCCGATGGCCGGTCCTTCACCGAGCCGGACCTGACCGAATGCCTGCCCGGCGGCCGCCTGTCTCACATGACCCGTCCGGATCGATCCTCTCTGGAGGGGCGCCATCCGGACACGTCCATGGGTCCCGGAGCACGAGAACGCCCCACCGGCCGAAGCCAGCGGGGCGTCCCACGAGTCAGACCAGGATCAGAAGTCCCAGTCCTCGTCCTCAGTCTTCTCCGCCTTGCCGATGACGTACGACGACCCAGACCCCGAGAAGAAGTCGTGGTTCTCGTCCGCGTTGGGCGACAGGGCCGACAGGATCGCCGGGTTCACGTCCGTCGTCTCCTTGGGGAACATCGGCTCGTAGCCCAGGTTCATCAGCGCCTTGTTGGCGTTGTAGTGCAGGAACTTCTTGACGTCCTCGGTCAGCCCGACGCCGTCGTAGAGGTCCTGCGTGTACTGCACCTCGTTCTCGTAGAGCTCGAACAGCAGGTTGAACGTGTAGTCCTTGATCTCCTGCTTGCGCTCTTCCGAGGCGCCCTCGAGGCCCTTCTGGAACTTGTACCCGATGTAGTACCCGTGGACGGCTTCGTCGCGGATGATCAGGCGGATCAGGTCGGCGGTGTTGGTGAGCTTGGCGCGCGAGGACCAGTACATCGGCAGGTAGAAGCCGGAGTAGAACAGGAACGACTCGAGCAGCGTCGAGGCGACCTTGCGCTTCAGGGGGTCGTCACCGGTGTAGTAGTCGAGGACGATCTGCGCCTTCTTCTGCAGGTTCACGTTCTCGGTGGACCAGCGGAAAGCGTCGTCGATCTCGGGCGTCGAGGCCAGCGTCGAGAAGATCGACGAGTAGCTCTTCGCGTGCACCGACTCCATGAACGCGATGTTCGTGTAGACGGCCTCTTCGTGCGGGGTGATCGCGTCGGGGATCAGGCTGATCGCGCCGACGGTGCCCTGGATGGTGTCGAGCAGCGTCAGGCCGGTGAAGACCCGCATGGTGAGCTGCTGCTCCTCCGGCGTCAGGGTGTTCCACGACTGCACGTCGTTCGACAGCGGCACCTTCTCGGGCAGCCAGAAGTTGTTGACCAGCCGGTTCCAGACCTCGACGTCCTTGTCGTCCTGGATGCGGTTCCAGTTGATGGCACTGACCGCACTGATCAGCGGGATGGACTTGCCCGTGGCGTGGACCGGGTCGGTGAGGGTCATGGTCTCTTCCTGGATATAGCTTGCCGTCGAGGTGGACGGGGCAGGCCGTAACCTGCCCCGTCCCAGCGCTTACACGCGCTGCGTGATGGTGTCGCCGGGGTTCCGCTTCGCGGTTGCCTCGGTCACGAACCGGCCGCTGCTGGCCGACCGGCTCACGGTACGGGAGTTCCCGGTCCCGCTGCCGACACGCTCGGTGGTCGTCTTCGACGGCCAACGAGCGGCAGCAGCGTTGCTGACGAAGCGCCCGCTTGCCGCACTCCTGTTAACGCTCTTGCCCACTGTCATCACCTCCTCCCGGGGCTACCTCAGCCCCGAGAGCCCGACCCGGGAGGGTCGGTTCGACTCATGTACAGTGGACGTTCCAGCCGACAAGTTGGAGTCCCTGTTTGGGGCTGTTCAGGACCAGGTTTTCGCGAACCTGGTCCTGAGCTCTTTGTGGACTTGTGTCGACTGGAGGCTTGTGGCGGGCTCGCCATCAGCCTCCAGTCAGGGCGGTCGCGTCAGCGACCACTAACTACAGCATGCAGCTGACGCAGCCCTCGACCTCGGTGCCCTCGAGGGCGAGCTGGCGCAGACGGATGTAGTAGATCGTCTTGATGCCCTTGCGCCATGCGTAGATCTGCGCCTTGTTGATGTCACGCGTGGTGGCGGTGTCCTTGAAGAACAGCGTCAGGGACAGGCCCTGGTCCACGTGCTGCGTCGCCGCGGCGTACGTGTCGATGATCTTCTCCGGGCCGATCTCGTACGCGTCCTGGTAGTAGTCCAGGTTGTCGTTCGTCATGAACGGCGCCGGGTAGTAGACGCGGCCGAGCTTGCCTTCCTTGCGGATCTCGATCTTCGACGCGATCGGGTGGATCGACGACGTCGAGTGGTTGATGTACGAGATCGAACCGGTCGGCGGGACAGCCTGCAGGTTCTGGTTGTAGATGCCGTGCTCCTGGATGGACGCCTTCAGCGCCTTCCAGTCGTCCTGCGTCGGGATCGTGATGTTCGCGTTGTCGAACAGCGATGCCACGCGGGGGGTCGCCGGCGTCCAGAGCTGGTCGGTGTACTTGTCGAAGAACTCACCCGACGCGTACTTCGAGTCGCGGAAGCCGTCGAAGGTCTCGCCGGTCTCGATCGCGATCTTGTTCGACGCACGAAGGGCGTGGAACAGCACCGTGTAGAAGTAGATGTTCGTGAAGTCGATGCCCTCTTCGGAGCCGTAGTAGACGCGCTCACGAGCCAGGTAGCCGTGCAGGTTCATCTGGCCGAGGCCGATGGCGTGCGACTTGTCGTTGCCGTCCTCGACGCTCCGCACCGAGGTGATGTGCGACATCTGCGAGACCGAGGTCAGGCCGCGGATGGCGGTCTCGATGGTCTTGCCGAAGTCCGGCGAGTCCATCGTCAGCGCGATGTTCAGCGAGCCGAGGTTGCAGGAGATGTCCTTGCCGATCTCCTTGTAGGACAGGTCCTCGTTGAAGGTCGTCGGGGTGTTGACCTGCAGGATCTCCGAGCACAGGTTGGACATGTTGATCCGACCCTTGATCGGGTTGGCCTTGTTCACCGTGTCCTCGAACACGATGTACGGGTAGCCCGACTCGAACTGGATCTCGGCGATGGTCGTGAAGAAGTCACGCGCCTTGATCTTCGTCTTCTTGATGCGCGAGTCGTCGACCATCGCGCGGTAGTTCTCGGAGATCGGGACGTCGCCGAAGGGCACGCCGTAGACCTTCTCGACGTCGTACGGCGAGAACAGGTACATGTCCTCGTTGTTCTTCGCGAGTTCGAACGTGATGTCCGGCACGACGACGCCGAGCGACAGCGTCTTGATGCGGATCTTCTCGTCGGCGTTCTCGCGCTTGGTGTCGAGGAACTTCATGATGTCCGGGTGGTGGGCGCTGAGGTAGACCGCGCCGGCACCCTGACGCGCACCGAGCTGGTTCGCGTACGAGAAGGAGTCTTCCAGCAGCTTCATCACGGGGATGATGCCCGAGGACTGGTTCTCGATCTGCTTGATCGGGGCGCCGGCCTCGCGGATGTTCGAGAGGAGCAGGGCCACGCCGCCGCCGCGCTTCGAGAGCTGCAGCGAGGAGTTGATGCCGCGCGAGATCGACTCCATGTTGTCCTCGATGCGGAGCAGGAAGCAGGAGACGAGCTCGCCGCGCTGTGCCTTCGCCGTGTTGAGGAACGTGGGGGTCGCGGGCTGGAAGCGGCCGGCGACGATCTCTTCGACCAGGTCGATGGCGAGCTGCTCGTTGCCCTGGGCCAGGCCGAGGGCGGTCATGACGACGCGGTCCTCGAAGCGCTCGAGGTAGCGCTTGCCGTCGAACGTCTTGAGCGTGTAGCTCGTGTAGTACTTGAACGCGCCGAGGAACGTCTGGAACCGGAACTTCTTCGAGTACGCCAGGTCGTTGAGTCGCTGGATGAAGTCCAGCGAGTACATGTCGATCGTGGCTTTTTCGTAGTACTCGTTCTCGACCAGGTAGTCGAGCCGCTCCTTCAGGTTGTGGAAGAAGACGGTGTTCTGGTTGACGTGTTGCAGGAAGAACTGCTTGGCGGCCTCACGATCCTTGTCGAACTGGATGTTCCCGTCCGCGTCGTAGAGGTTGAGCATCGCGTTGAGGGAGTGGTAGTCCATCCCCGTCTGCGGCGACGTCAGATCGACGTCTGCAACTGCTGCGTCCAAAATGCATCCAATCCTGAGTTGACCGCCGACACGTCGTCAGGGGTCCCGAAGAGTTCGAATCGATAGAGAAGGGGGACGTTGCACTTCCGTGCGACGACGTCCCCTGCCAGGCCGTACGCCTCGCCGAAGTTCGTGTTGCCGCCCACGACCACGCCGCGGATGAGCGAGCGGTTGTGGGCGTCGTTGAGGAACTTGATGACCTGCTTGGGGACTGCACCCTCGCCGTTGCCGCCACCGTAGGTGGGCAGGACCAGGACGTAGGGCTCGTCGACGTGCAGGAAGGGATCGCTCGGGTAGAGCGGGATCCGGTCCGCGTCGCGGCCGAGCTTCTCGACGAAGCGCGCGGTGTACCCGGACACGCTCGAGAAGTAGACCAATCGGCTCATGGTGCGCTCCTCTGGAGAAGGTGCGGACGGACGGACCGGGGCGACCTGGCGGAGGCGGGTCGCGCCTCCAGGCCGGCGGTGGGTGGTGCGGGCCCGACGGGACCCGCACCGACTCACGCCAGTTCGGCGCTGAGCGTCGCGATCTTGTCGGGGCGGAAGCCCGACCAGTGGTCGTCGTCCGTGACGACGACGGGGGCCTGCATGTAGCCGAGGCTCTTGACGTGCTCGAGCGCTGCCTCGTCCGTGGAGACGTCGTGCACTTCGTACTCGATGCCCTTGTTGTCGAGGGCGCGGTACGTCGCGGTGCACTGGACGCAGGACGGCTTGGTGTAGACGGTGACGGCCATGATCTCCCCTGGTTCCTACTGGTTTCTGCTGTGCTGTGGAGGTGGTGCTGATGTCTGTCCGCAGTCGTGTCCGGGAGGGGCCGCTGCGATGCCTCCACACTACATCTAGTGGCTGGCCGCGACACCGACCACAAGAGGAAGTGTTACAGCCGTGTAGTTCTCCACAACGTCCTCCACAGTCTGTGGATTCCCGAGAGGCCCGAGTTTCCGCCAGTCTCCGGCCGACCACCGACACTTCCCCACACCGGTGGACAGCCACGATCCACATGTGTGGAATCAGCGCTTCGGCGTGTCGCGTCAGGCCCCTCCCCAGGACGGGGGACAGCCCGATCCGTCCGGTCCGTACACTCGTCTCGTGAGTACGTACGGGCCCCTCCTGAAGACCCCTGGCGTGGGTCGTGTCATCGCCGCACAGCTCACCGCACGGTTCCCGTTCGGCATGCTGTCGCTGGCGTACCTGCTGCACGTCGAGCACGTGTTCGGCTCCTACGGCGCCGCCGGGCTGGTGCTCGCGACGACGAGCATCGGGCAGGCGCTGGCCGGTCCGCTGACGAGCCGGTGGATGGGCAGCTGGGGCATGCGTCCCGTCCTCATCCTGACGAGCATCGTCGCGCTGATCAGCATGGTGGTCATCGCGTTCCTGATCATGCCGCTCTGGGGCTACGTGGTGGTCGGGTTCCTCGGCGGCCTGGCGGTCCCGCCCGTGCAGCCGGCGGTGCGCACCATCTACCCGAAGATGGTGACCTCGGCGCAGCTCACACCCCTCTTCTCCCTCGACGCCAGCGCGCAGGAGCTCATCTGGGTCGCCGGCCCGGTGATCACCACGTTCGTCGCGACGCAGATCGGCACGGTCGAGGCGATCGTCGTCGCGATGGTCTTCCTGGTCGTCGGCGGCACGTGGTTCATCGCCTCCCCCGAGCTCGGACGCGTCCGCATCCCCCGGTCCAAGCGCGCGTTCGGCGTCGTGCTGAAGCGTCCCTCGGTCGTCGTCGCCACCCTGACCGGCCTGCTCCTGATCGGGGCCTGCGCCGCGGTCGAGGCCAGCGTCACCAGCGTCTTCGGCGAAGGCAGCCCGAACGCCGGCATCGTCCTCGCGGTGTTCGCGGTCGGGTCGCTCGTCGGCGGCCTGGCGTTCGGCCACCGCCCGATCTCGCGCAACACGCTGTGGACGCGCATGGCCGTGGTCTTCGTCGGCCTCACCCTGGCCCTCGGCGGCACGAACTTCTGGTGGCTCTGCCTGGCCCTCGTCATCGCGGGTGTGGGCATCGCCCCGGCCCTCGCGGTGATGTTCGGATCCGTCTCCGCCACGGTCAAGTTCTCCGACACCGCCGAGGCCTACGGCTGGATGGGCACCGGCCAGCTGATCGGTGCCGCCGGCGGATCGGCGATCGCCGGCTTCCTCATCGACAGCAACGGTCCGGTCGGCGGCTTCACCGTCGGCGCCGTGATGGCCGGACTGGGCGTGCTGCTCCCCCTGGCGATGCGCAGCTGGCTGCCCGACCTGCGCGGCCGTGACGCCAGCCCCCTCCCCGACACCGAGCCGGTGCACCTGCCGACCTGAGCCGGGGGCGCGGGCGCTTTCGGCGTGCCTGGTCGAATCGGGCGTACCTGGTCGGGAGTTCTGACCAGGTACGCCCGTTTCCACTCCCCATCCCGGCTGGCATGGGAAGGAACGGGCGTCCGGCAGGCGGGTCGCGTTCTCCACAGTGGCCGGGAGGCCCGGCGCCTGCCCGCCACGCACCGGCAGGATGGGTGCATGGTCAGTTCACTTCCCCTCCGCGACGGCGCCGCGATCCCCGCGATCGGCTTCGGCGTCTACAAGGTCGACGATGCCGGAGCAGAGACGGCGGTCGGTCTCGCGCTCGACGCCGGCTACCGGCACGTCGACACCGCCGAGATGTACGGCAACGAGACCGGCGTCGGCAAGGCGATCCGGACCTCCGGGCTGGACCGTGACGACGTCTTCGTGACGACCAAGGTGTGGAACGACCACCAGGGGCGCGACGCGACCCTGCGGGCGTTCGACGGCAGCCTCGAGCGGCTGGGGCTCGACGCCGTCGACCTCTACCTCATCCACTGGCCGGCCGCCGCGAACGACCGCTACGTCGAGACCTGGCAGGCGCTGGTGGAACTGCGCGAGTCGGGGCGGGCGCGGAGCATCGGCGTCTCGAACTTCCAGGTGCCGCACCTGCAGCGGCTCATCGACGAGACCGGCGAGGTGCCGGCACTGAACCAGGTCGAACGGCACCCCTGGCTGCCGCAGCGCGAACTCATCGCGTTCCACGAGCAGCACGACATCGTGACCGGGGCGTGGTCGCCGCTCGGTCGTGGGCGCCTGATCGACGAGCCGGTACTGACGGGCATCGCGGACGCGCACGGCGTGAGCGTGGCGCAGGTGCTCGTGCGGTGGAACGTGCAGCACGGCGTCGTGGTGCTGCCGAAGTCGGTGACGCCGTCCCGGATCCGGTCGAACCTCGACGTCGACGGCTTCGAGCTCACCGACGACGAGCTCGGGGCGATCGCGACGCTCGAGTCAGGGCAGCGGACGGGCTCCCACCCGGACTCGGTGTCGTAGCCGGGCGGGGTACGCACTGTTCCGCCACAGCGAGTGACGGGCCGTACTGTCGAGGGGTGATCGATCCTCAACAGACCGCCCGTGAACACCTGCGCCCCGATGAGCACTTGTACTGGGCCGGCACGAGCGACCCGGCCAAGCTCCTCTCGGGCCGCGACGGGTTCCTCATCCCGTTCTCGCTGCTCTGGTGCGGATTCGTGGCGTTCTGGACCGCCTCGGCCGTGACCAGCGGTGCGCCACCCTTCTTCTTGCTCGTCGGGTCGCTGTTCACACTGATGGGCCTGCACCTGCTGGTCGGACGGTTCCTCGTGAAGCGGTACCGCAAGCGGACGTCCGTCTACGCCGTCACCGATCGCCGGGCCCTCGTGATCACCCCTCGCGGCACGCGGGAGGTCCCGATCGGCCGCACCGACCGCACCGTGAGCTGGACCGGCGACCGACGGCACTGCAACGTCGAGTGGGACGCGACGGGAGGCGGACCAGGATCGATGCTCGTCGGCCGGGGAACGAACGCGAAGGTCTACGCGAACACCGGTCTCGACGGTTTCTTCGGACCACAGCCGATGGCGTTCTGGGACGTCACCGATGGCGATGCTCTCGTGCGCGAACTCGACCGGGCGTCGAGCTAGCCTCGGCGGTCCTCCTCGGACTGCCACGGCAGGTGCAGGTCGCCTGGTTCGGGCTCGACATCGCCGGCGTCGTCCGCGCCGCCCGTCCCGGGGGCTGCGACGACCTTGGACGGGTCGATGCCGTCCTCACGCAGGTCGGCGTCGTCGCGCTGCTTCGTCTGGGACGCGTCCATCTCGCGCTCGCTCGACGGGCTGTACGAGGTGTCGGCGGCACGTTGCTCGCGTCCGCTGACCCCGTCGACGTCGTCGCTGTGTGCGGCGTCGCGGAGCGCGTCGGTACGTGCGCGGTCGTCGGACGGCTCGGGGCCGGGGGCGTTCGGGATGCTGTCGCTCATGGTGTTTCCTCCTGCAGCGGACGCTAGTCCTCGGCCCCGTGTAACGAGTCTGGCTCGGTCCGCTCCCCGCACTCGATGACGTCCCTGGCCCCCGCTACGCTGCCGACGAGGGGGAACGATGGGAAGAACACGGACCGCGACGACCGCGGTGATCGGCTCGGCGCTGGTGGGGCTGCTGCTCGCCGGGTGCACGGCGTTCGGCGGCGACGACGCGATCCCGACGCCGACGCGACAGGCGGCCGAACGCACGGCGGAACCCGCGCCGGACCCGACGCGCGACGCCGATCCGGTCGAGACCGAGACCGAGCACGAGCCCGAGCAGGCGTTGCCCACCGGCACCGTGGCGGCCGAGACCGACGTCGTCTCGCCGAGCGGCGAGACCAGCATCCACGTCCGGGTGGTCGCGAACGACCGCGGGACCTTCGACGCCCAGCTCTCCGGGTACCGGACGACCAATCCGCAGCCCATGCGGTTGGAGTTCCGACACCGGCCCGCGAAGCCGCTCGACGGCTGGGACGGCTCGGTGCGCGAAACGGTCGAGTGGGACGCCGCAGTTGCTCCTCCGACCTCGTTCACGATGGGTCAGGCGGGTCCACACCCCGATTACCTGCGCAGTGTCGTCCTCGTCCCTGCGACAGCGGCCGACGAGGACTCGTCCAAGCGCCCGTGGGCGGGATCAGTGCTCGCCGCCGCTGACCTCAGGTGGAACATCCCGAACCCCTACCCCGGCCTCCGGGTCACCGTCGGCGACGACCGACCGGGCGCCTACGGCATCGTCACCGAGGTCGACGGCCGACCGGCGAACTACCTGGTCGCGCACGGTGACGAGCTCTCGACGGTCTCGGAGCGGTTCGGCATCACGCCGGCGCAGGTGCAGTGGATGAACCCCTTCATGGAGCAGCGCGACGACGACTGGCTGCTCGAGGGCAGCACGCTCAACATCGATCCCGCTCGCCGTTGAGACGAGGGGCCGGGTCGGTCGGTTACGGTTGACCAGCACTCGGCACCACCAGGAGGTCCCATCGTGACGATCGTCGCCGCCGCAGACGGCTCAGCCCTCGGCAACCCCGGCCCCGCCGGCTGGGCCTGGTACGTCGACGACGACCGGTGGGCGGCCGGCGGCTGGCCCCGTGCAACGAACAACATCGGCGAACTCACCGCCGTGCTGCAGCTGCTCCGTGCCACGAAGGACACCGGCGAGCCGCTGCACATCCTGTGCGACAGCCAGTACGCGATCAAGGCCTGCACCGAGTGGCTCGCCGGCTGGAAGCGCAAGGGATGGCGGAAGGCCGACGGCAAGCCGGTGCTCAACGTCGAGATCATCAAGGAACTCGACGCGGAACTGCAGGGCCGCAAGGTCACGTTCGAGTGGGTCCGCGGCCACGTCGGTCACGAGATGAACGAGGCCGCCGACGTGCGTGCCCGCGGTGCCGCGACCGCGTTCCAGAACGGCACCGACGTGCCGCACGGTCCGGGCTGGCCCGGCGCCGAGGTCCCCGAGCCGTCTGCGCTGCCCGACGCCACCCCGCCCGCGACCCTCTTCTGACGAACGGGGCGAGAAGCCCCGCCGCGGCTCAGTAGGTGCCGTCGCGGCGGTCCTGCTGGGTGATCTGCTCCCCCGAGGCCGGGTCGACACCGGTGCGGGTGGTCGTGGTGGTGCGTCGACCGCCGAACGCGACGGCCAGGCTGATGATGAGCAGCACGACACCGGCGGCCATCAGGATGTAGCCGATCAGGCGGAGGTCGATACCGGCGAGCTGGATGTTCAGCGCGAAGGCGACGATCGCGCCGATGACGATCAGGGCGATGCTGGATCCGATGCGCATGACGCAGTCCTCTCGGGTGGGGGTGGTGCCGGAGACGGTACACGTCCGGCGAACCCAGCGCCGATCAGTCGACGTCCACCTCGGCCCACCCGTCGAACCGCCCGATCTCGGTGACCCGCACGACGGCCTCGCCGACCTCGTCCGAGGCGTCCAGGTCGATCGTCGCCGAGAACCCGAAGTCCTTGTCGCCCTCCGGGTCGGCGAAGATCTGCCGCGCCTTCCACACCCGGGGTGATGCGGTGGCACCGCGCTCGTCGAGCACCAGGTACTGCATCGACCGCGCGTCGGCGTCGGTGCCGATGGAGTCGTGCTCCTCGTAGTACTCCTCGAGCACGGCGTCCCACGCAGAGCGGTCGAACCCGGCGGTCGCGTCGAGTTCCCCGAGCCCGTCGATGTCGTCGGCCGCGGCGAGCAGCACCCGCTGGAACAGGGCGTTGCGCACGAGCACCCGGAATGCCCGCGGGTTGCCGGTGAGCCGTGCGGGCTGCGGCGGTGCGATCTCCTCGTGCTCCTCGGAGGCCAGCAGGACGTCGCCGTTGAGCAGCGCTTCCCACTCGTCGACGAGCGACGAGTCGGTCTGCCGCACGACCTCGCCCAGCCACTCGATCAGGTCGTCGAGCTCCTGGGTCCGCTGCTCCTCGGTGATGGTCTGGCGCATCGTCCGGTACGCGTCGGACAGGTAGCGCAGCACGAGTCCCTCGGACCGGGTGAGCTGGTAGAAGCGCACGAAGTCACCGAAGGTCATCGCGCGTTCGTACATGTCTCGGACGACGGCCTTCGGGGACAGCTGGAAGTCGAGGACCCAGGGCTGTTCGGCGGCGTAGGCCTCGTACGCCGCCTCCAGCAGCTCGGACAGCGGGCGAGGCCAGGTGACCTCCTCGAGCAGCTCCATCCGCTCCTCGTACTCGATCCCCTCCTGCTTCATCCG
Organism: Curtobacterium sp. BRB10; assembly: GCF_031844325.1. Taxonomy (NCBI): domain Bacteria; kingdom Bacillati; phylum Actinomycetota; class Actinomycetes; order Micrococcales; family Microbacteriaceae; genus Curtobacterium; species Curtobacterium sp. BRB10. The sequence continues at coordinate 24,788 of NZ_JAUZVA010000001.1, read as the reverse complement.
GGCGACGGCCTCGCCGCGCTCCTTGAACTGCTGCTGCGACAGGATCGCCCGCGGGTCGTCGAGCGTGGCCTCGACGACCGACACCATGTCCAGCGCGTAGGTCGGCGACTCCGGGTCGAGCAACTCGAACGCGGCGAGCGCGAACGGTGACAGCGGCTGGTTGAGCGCGAAGTTGGGCGCGATGTCGACGGTCAGGCGGTAGGCGCCGTCGACCTTCTCGATCACCCGTGCGTTGATGAGGGTCCGGGCGATGACGAGTGCCCGCCGGGCCATCGCGAGCTGCCGCGATCGCGGTTCGTGGTTGTCGTAGACCAGCGATCGGACGTCCGCGAAGGCATCACCGCCACGAGCGACGACCGACAGCACCATCGCGTGCGTGATCCGCATGCGCGAGACCATCGGCTCCGGCTCGGCCGCGATCAGCCGCTCGAACGACGCCTGCCCCCAGGACACGAACCCCTCGGGCGCCTTCTTCCGCTTGATCTTGTTCTTCTTCTTCGGGTCGTCACCGGCCTTGGCGACGGCGCGGGCGTTCTCGATGTCGTGTTCGGGTGCCTCGGCGACGACGTCACCCTCGGTGTCGTAGCCGGCACGTCCGGCACGACCGGCGATCTGGTGGAACTCCCGCGCGGACAGCTGGCGCATCTTCGTGCCGTCGAACTTCGTCAGTCCGGTGAACAGCACGGATCGGATCGGCACGTTGATCCCGACACCCAGGGTGTCGGTCCCGCAGATGACGGGCAGCAGGCCGCGCTGGGCGAGCTGCTCGACGAGTCGTCGGTACTTCGGCAGCATGCCGGCGTGGTGCACGCCGATGCCCGCCCGGATCAGGCGGGACAGGGTCTGTCCGAACCCGGCGCTGAACCGGAAGCCGGCGATGGCGTCCGCGATCTGGTCCCGGCGTTCGCGCGAGGCGACCTTCGCCGACATCAGCGACTGCGCCCGTTCGAGTGCGGCGGCCTGGGCGAAGTGCACGATGTAGATCGGCGCCTTGCCCTCCTCGAGGAGCCGCTCGACCGTCTCCTGCACGGGCGTCATCACGTACTGGTACTCGAGCGGCACCGGCCGCGAGACACCGGTCACGCGGGCGGTGGGCCGGCCGGTCCGGCGGGACAGGTCGTCCGCGATGGTGGTGACGTCACCGAGGGTCGCCGACATGAGCAGGAACTGCGCCCGCTCGAGCACGAGCAGCGGCACCTGCCATGCCCACCCGCGGTCGGGGTCGCCGTAGAAGTGGAACTCGTCCATCACGACGACGTCGACGTCGGCGTCCGGCCCCTGGCGGAGGGCCAGGTTGGCCAGGATCTCGGCGGTGCAGCAGACGATCGGGGCGTCGGCGTTGACGCTGGAGTCACCGGTGACCATGCCGACGTTCTGCGCGCCGAACAGGTCGACGAGCTGGAAGAACTTCTCGGACACCAGCGCCTTGATCGGTGCCGTGTAGTAGCTCCGCTTGCCCTCGGCGAGTGCGGCGAAGTGCGCGCCGGCCGCCACGAGCGACTTCCCGGTGCCGGTCGGGGTGCTCAGCACGACGTTGGCGCCGGAGACGAGCTCGATGACCGCCTCGTCCTGCGCCGGGTACAGCGGCCGGCCGCCCTCGGCGGCCCACGCCGCGAAGGCCTCGTAGACCTCGTCGGGGTCGACGACGCCGTCCACCGCCGCCGGGATCGCGGCGACGAGCGGGGGCACGGTGGTGACGTCGGTCATGTGCCCATCCTCCCAGGTGCGCATGTGCCGGACTGGGCCCACGCCGCCGGTTCCGGTCCGACGCGCCAGCGGTGGACCGGCCGTGCCGGTGACGGGAGGCCCGTGGCGGCGCCGCCACGGGCCTCCCGTCCGGCCCGTCGCCGACCCAGGCCGATTTCGATACGTGCGCATAGACTCGCGACATGCGCGAACTCGGCTTCCTCTCCTTCGTCCCGAACCACGGCGGCACCGACGGCGCCGCCAGCGCCCTGGAGGACGGCCTGCGCCTGTTCGAGACCGCCGAGTCGCTCGGGTACGGGACGGGCTGGGTGCGCGGACGGCACTTCGAGCCGTACCTGACGAGCCCGATGACCTTCTTCGCCGCCGCCGCCCAGCGCACCAGCACCATCGCGTTCGGCACCGCCGTGCTCGGCATGCGGTACGAAGACCCGGTGCGCCTGGCCGAGGACGCCAGCACGGTCGACCTGCTCAGCGGTGGCCGGGTGCAGCTCGGCATCAGCACGGGCATCGCCGGCTACGGTCCGATCCTCGACCCGGTGTTCGGCACGGTCGACCGCAGTTTCCGCGACGAGGCCGAGGCCCGCGCCGCACGGCTGCTCGAGGTACTGCACGGCGAGCCCCTCGGCAGTGCCGGCAAGGGCTACGAGAGCATCCCCGCCGGGGCCGACCTGACCCTGCAGCCGCTCAGCCCTGGCCTGCGCGACCGCGTCTGGTGGGGTGGCGGCAGCATGGGCACGGCGGTCCGCACCGCCGAGAAGGGCCTCCTGCTGCACTGCTCGACCCTGAACACCGAGGACACCGGCGCGCCGTTCGCGCAGGCGCAGGCCGACCAGATCGCCGCCTACCGCGAGCGGTTCGTCGAGCTGCACCCGGAGCGCGAGTCCAAGGTCGCCGTGGGCCGGATCGTGGTGCCGCTCCTCGACGACCACGACCGCGCCGTGCACGAGGAGTTCCTGACCGGGTACGCCTCGGGCATGGACGAAGAGGGCCGGCCGCTCTCGGGCACCCCGCCGTTCCGGTTCAGCAAGGTCCTGTCCGGCGACCCGGCGGCGATCGTCGACGCCCTGCTCGCCGACCCGGCGGTCACCGCCACCGACGAGCTCGTCATCACCCTGCCGGCGAACGGCGACCGTGCGGCGCATGAGCGGATCCTGCGCATCGTGGCCGAGGAGATCGCCCCGGCGCTGCGGGCCTGAGGGCCGGCGCTGCGGGCCTGACAACCGGTGCCCCGAGCCGGACGCCCGCGACACCGCCGCTGCACCATCATCACCGAGAGTCAAGGGCATCCGGCAGGGCTCAGATCGAGCTGGTGAGGCCCGAGAGCCCGGCCGGATGACCATCTCGTCCCTGATCCACACGAGATGGTGCACTCATCGTTCCACCTACCAAGCGGTTTGTCACACCGATCCGCGCACCCGGGACGTATGAAGTTGACCAAGTGTCACTCGTTTTTCCGAACCGGGACGAAGTGCCCGAGCAGGTTCGCATCGCGGCCGGAACGACGAATGCGTCCCCGCGCGGACGCGGGGACGCATTCTGGGACGCACCGGGGAGGCCAGGGCGACAACGGCCGGATCAGGAGACCGAGTCGCTCACCCAGCGACCCCGTAGTCGGTGCGTGCGCGGACGGTAACCAGCCGACTCGCGCACGTAGATGTTACTGAACGGAGCCGGGAGCTGCGCGGAAACCGGACGACTTCGTCACTCCAGTTCGAGGGACGCGGTTCCGGCGTCGTCGACGACCGAGGCGCCGACGTGCAGCGTGAAGGTCCCCGACTCGTACTGCCACGAGCCGTCCCAGTGGGCGAAGGCTCGCGCCGGGACCTCGATCGAGACCTCCGTCGAGGCGCCCGCGGCGAGCCGGACCGGGGCGAAGCCGACCAGCCAGCGCACCGGGCGGTCCACCGCCGACTCCGCACGGGATGCGTAGACCTGCACGACGTGCTTGCCGGCACGGTCGCCCGTGTTCGCGACGGTCGCCGTGACGATGACGGCGTCACCCTCGCGCACGGTCGGGGTCGAGGACACGCCATCGATCGACCACGTCGTGTAGCCGAGGCCGTGTCCGAACGGGTACGCCGGCTCCGTGCCGGCTCGCAGCCAGGCCCGGTAGCCGACGTGGACACCCTCGTCGTAGGCGACCTTCCCGTCGACCGGGGTGACGTCGAGCACCGGGACGTCGGCCATCGCGACGGGCCACGTGGTGGGCAGTCGGCCGCCGGGCTCCTGTGCCCCGGTCAGCACGTCGGCCAGCGCGTTGCCGTACTCCTGCCCGCCGAACCAGGTCAGCAGCACCGCGGCGACGTCGTTCCGCCACGGCATCTCGACCGGTGACCCGGCGTTCACGACGACGACCGTGTTCGGGTTCGCCGCGGCGACCGCGCGCACCAGGTCGTCCTGGTGGCCGGGGAGTGCCAGCGAGGAACGGTCGTAGCCCTCGGACTCGACCTTGGAGTTCGTGCCGACCACGACGACGGCGACGTCTGCACCACGGGCGGCGTCCACCGCGGCCTCGATGAGCACGGCGGGGTCGTCGTCCGACGGCTCGGTGCCGAACTGGTACGCCAGCACCCCGCCGAGCGTCTCGTCCTGCACGATGTCGTACTCGATGCGGATCGCGACCTGCTGGCCGGTGGTCACCGACACCGGCACCGACCGCGCCGGCGGGTTGAGGAACGCGGCGCCGAGCTGGTCGCCCTCGAACGGCACGTCCTCGTCGAGCAGCAGTTCGCCGTCGATCCACATGCGTGACCGTCCGGCCGCGCCGATGCCGAACCGCACGGTCCCGGTCGACTCCGCCGTGTACGTGGTGGTGATGTCGAGCCGGTCGGCTTCACGGGTCGGGGCGTCGCCGCCGAACCAGAACAGCGCGGTCGCGCGGCGGTCCTCGACGAACAGCTCCTCGCCGTCCTTGACGAAGGCGACCCGAGCTCCGGGCTCCCCGGTGCCGGGGTTCGTGATGGTGGACAGCGGGAACTCCGCGATGCCCTCCTGCACGACGGCGCCGATCGCGTGGTCCACGCTCGCGCCGGGGAACGCCGAACGGATGCCGTCCAGCGGTGACACGACCCGCGACGGCACGACCGTGGCCGAGCCCCCGCCCTGCGTGCGGGCCTGGTCGGCGTTGTGCCCGATCACCGCGATGCGCGACACGGCGGGAGCGTCGAGCGGCAGGACACCGGTGTTGCGGACCAGGACGGTGCCCTCGGCCTCGGCCTCGCGCACGAACGCGATGCCGTCCTCGACGTGCACGGGTGACGCGGCGACGGGCTCGAAGCCCTCGAGCGCGCCGACGCGGGCTGCCAGGGTCAGGATCCGGCGGACCTTGCGGTCGATCGCCGCCATCGGCACCTCGCCGGACTGCACTGCGGCGAGCAGCGGGCCTTCGCTCCACCACGGGTTCGGCCCGGGCATCGCGACGTCCTGCGACGCCTTCGCCGAGTCCACCGACCGCACCCCGGTCCAGTCGGACACGACGATGCCGTCGAAGCCCCACTCCGAGTTGAGCGGGGTCTCGAGCAGGTCGTTCTCCGACGCCGTGACGCCGTTGATCGCGTTGTACGAGGACATGATCGCCCAGGCGTGCGCCTCGGTCACGGCCTTCTCGAACGCCAGCAGGTACAGCTCGCGCAGCGCGCGGTCCGACACCTCGGTCGACGCGGTGAAGCGATCGGTCTCGTAGTCGTTCGCGATGTAGTGCTTCGGGGTCGCGGCGACACCGTTCTCCTGCACACCGTCGACGTACGACGCGGCCAGGTCGCCGGTGAGCAGCGGGTCCTCACTGAACGCCTCGAAGTGCCGGCCCCCGAGCGGGGACCGGTGCAGGTTGATGGTCGGGCCGAGCACGACGTCGACGCCCTTGCGGCGGGCCTCCACCGCGGCGGCGGCGCCGTAGCGCTTCGCGATCGCGCGGTCCCACGAGGCACTCAGCGCCGTCGCTGACGGCAGGTTCAGGGACGGGTCGCGCTCGTCCCACACCTCGCCGCGCACCCCCGAAGGTCCGTCCGACATCAGGATCCGGCGCAGCCCGATCTTCTCGATGGGCCAGGTGGTCCAGAAGTCACGTCCGGTGAGCAGCTGCACCTTCTCGTCGGTGGTCAGCTGGCCGAGGAGCGCATCGATGCGCTCGGTCAGCGGCATCGACGGACTGGAGGCGGTGCTCGAGTCGTTCACGGTGGTCACGGTGGTCGGTCCTCTCGTTCAGGGCCGCGGGGCGCCGCCTGGACGGCCGGGGCCTCGTCGCCCACACCCACCATCCACCGGTTTCGCCGCCCGCGCTGGCAGCTCCTGCACCGTACCACCCAAAACCAACCGTTGCTTGGTTTTTTGGGTCTCCTGTGGGCGGTACAGTCTGGCCATGGCACGACGGGGTTCGTACGCAAAGGGCATCGCGAAGCGCGAGGAGATCCTCACGGTCGCGCTGGACCTCGTGGCGTCGCAGGGCTTCCGGCGGACGAGCATCAAGGACATCGCCGACGCCGTGGGGCTGACCCAGGCCGGCCTGCTGCACTACTTCGACTCGAAGGACGAGCTCTGGGTCGAGATCCTCCGCCGCCGCGACGAGCTCGACCTCGCGCACGACTGGCAGGCCGCGGACCCGGCAGCCCTGCTCGCCGCGATCGTGCGGCACAACGCCGAGGTCCCCGGGCTCGTGCAGATGTTCGTCAACCTGTCCGCCGCAGCCGCCACCGACGCCGAGCACCCGGCGCACGAGTACTTCCGCGAGCGCTACGAGCGCAGCCGCCGCGACCTGTCCGCGGATTTCCGGACCATGCAGCAGGACGGTCGGCTGCGCACCGACATCGACCCCGACGAACTCACGAGCGTGCTGCTCGCGGTGTCCGACGGCATGCAGATCCAGTGGCTCTTCGACCCCACCCGCGACATGGCCGAGCACGTCGAGCTCGTCGCCCGCCTCGCGATCGCCCAGGTCACTCCCACCGCCTGACCACCGCCCCCGACGCTCCGGGGTACGGACAGGGCCTGGTCGCGTCAGGTGCGGCGGGGCAGGATGGTCGGTGCCCGCCAGGGTGTGTTCCGACGACGATGTGGAGTGACGCGATGACGCGTGTAGTGGTGACCGGTGGCAGCGGCAAGCTCGGACGAGCGGTGGTGCGCGACCTCGATGCGCACGGGTACGACGTGGTCCTGCTCGACCGCGTCCCCTCCCCCGACAAGCCCGAGCGTGTCCCGTTCGTGCGGATCGACCTGACCGACCACGGCCAGGTCCTGAACGCCCTGCTCGGCATCGACGACCGGTACGACCACGTCGACGCCGTCGTGCACCTCGCGGCGGTGCCGGCCCCGGGGCAGGTTCCCGACGTGGCCCTCATCACGAACAACGTGACCTCGTCGATCAACGTCTTCCACGCCGCCCGTGCCGCGAAGATCAAGAACGTCGTGTGGGCGTCGAGCGAGACCCTGCTCGGCATCCCGATGGGCGAGCACCACCCGCCCTACCTGCCGGTCGACGAGGAGTTCGCGGTCCGCCCGCAGTCGTCGTACTCCCTCGGCAAGGCGGTCGAGGAGGAGATGGCCCGCCACTTCACGCGCTGGGACCCGGAGCTGAAGATGATCGGTCTGCGCTTCTCGAACGTGATGGACGAGACCGACTACCCGGCGTTCCCGTGGGACGCCACCCCCGAGGCGAAGACGTTCAACCTGTGGTCGTACATCGACTCCCGCGACGGGGCCCAGGCCGTCCGCCGGGCACTCGAGGCCGACCTCACCGGGTTCGAGGCGTTCGTCATCGCCAGCCCCGACACGGTGATGGACACCCCGACCATCGAGCTCGTCGAGCGCTTCGTGCCGGACATCGAGCGCCGTGCGGACATCGACGGTGTCAGCTCGCTGCTGTCGTCGGAGAAGGCCCGCGAACTCCTCGGCTACACGCCCGAACACAGCTGGCGCGACCACCGCGCCTGATCGTCAGGCGGCGGGGACGAGCAGCCCGTCGAGCACCAGGTTGCGCGCCGCCGGCAGCAGGTCGGCGGCGAGCGCCTGCTCGTCCACGCCGGTGATCTGCGCGAGCGCGCCGATGATCGCGGCGACGGACAGGTCGCCGTCACACGCGCCCACGAACGCCGCGAGTGCGGTGTCCGCGTCCACCCGGCGCCCGAGCCCACCGCCCTGCACCAGGGTCATCACGGTGGGGTCGTCGTTCCCCGGCCAGTAGTACCGCTCCTCGGTGACGTCACCGGCCACCGACAGGTGGGCGGCGGCGAGCGCGGCGTCGTCGTGCGCGGCGAGCCAAGCGGCCGCGTCGAGGACGCGGGCGACCGTCGCGCCGAGCCCCGCGGGGTTGGAGCCGAGCGTCTCGGGGACGCGCTCGAACCGGCGGAGGCCGGACGTGCCTCCCCCCACGGGCTCGGGCAGGGGTCGACGCACCACGATGTAGCCGAAGCCGACGCCGGTGACGCGACGGTCCGCGAAGTCGTCGAGCCAGGCGCCCATCAGGGTGTCGAACTCGGCCGTGCCGGGCTTCGTCCCGCCGTCGCGGATCCAGGTCTCCGCGTAGGACGTCGGGTCCTGCCGCTCGCGCTCGATCACCCAGACGTCGAGGTCGGTGTCGGCGAACCAGCCGCGCACGCGGTCCAGGCCGTCGACGCCCCAGTGGTACTCCCAGTTGCCGAGGAGCTGGGCGGTCCCACCGGGCTCCAGGTGGTCTGACAGGCCGCGGAGCACCGTCTCGACCAGGGCGTCGCCGACCATGCCGCCGTCGCGGTACTCGTACGACGGGACACCCTCGCGACGGGGCGTGATGACGAAGGGCGGGTTCGAGACGATCCGGTCGAAGCGCTCTCCCGCGACCGGCTCGAACAGTGAGCCGAACCGGAAGTCGATGCCGTCGATGCCGTTCAACTGGGCGTTGAACCGTGCGATGTCGAGGGCACGGCGCGAGATGTCGGTGGCGACCACTTGGTCGGCGAACCGCCGTGCGTGCATCGCCTGGATGCCACAGCCGGTGCCGAGGTCGAGCACCCGCTCGACCGGCACGGGCACCTGCAGGCCGCTCAGCGTCGTGGTGGCGCCGCCGATGCCGAGGACGTGTTCCTCGCTGATCGCGTGACCGAGGGCGAGCTCGCCGAGGTCGGAGACGATCCACCAGCTGCCGGCGCCGAGGTCGTCGACGAAGGCGTAGGGGCGCAGGTCGACGGTGGGGTGGACGAGCGCGTCGGCGCCGTCGCCTTCGCCTTCGCCTTCGCTGCGCAGCAGGCCCGCGGCGATGACGGCGTCTATCCCGGTGGTCGGGAAGGCCGCTGCCGCCTCGGACCGCGTCACCGGCAGGCCGAGCACGAACAGCGTCGCCAGGGTGCCGAGCGGCGTGGCCTCGCGGGCGGCGAGCGCACGGAGCGCGGCGACCCGCGAACCACGGTGCAACGATGCGGCGGCCTCGGCGCCCCACAGTGAGTCGAGCCGCTCGACGGTGAAGCCGGCCGCCGTCAGGTCCGCGGCGAGCGCCGTGGTGACAGCAGGGTCCGCGACGATCGACGGAAGCGTGTGCACAGCGTCCACGCCGGCGCTCACGATGCGATCCCCTCGCGCAGCAGGGCGGCGGGGACCTGCCAGTCGAGCACCAGGTCGAGGAGCCCGGGGAACCGCTGCTGCACGTCCTCGACGCGGACGCGGCTGACGCGGGTCAGGCCCTCCAGGTGCTGCTCGAGCAGACCGGCCTCGCGCAGGACCCGGAAGTGGTGGGTCAGCGTGGACTTCGGCCGGTCGATGCCGACCCAGCCGCAGCTGCGCTCGCCCCCGGCCGCGTCGACCAGGTAGCGGTGCAGGATCGCGAGTCGGATCGGGTCACTCAGGGCGTCCATCACGACGGGGAGGTCCATCTCGGCCACGGACGGCTGCGGCAGCCGTTCAGGAGCATCGACGTACGCGGGCATGGACGGGACGCTACCACCGTTCGGCTCGCTGTACGACTTGCGTCGTACTGTTCAAGTGCGGTACGAATGCAGTCGTACTGCACGGAGACGGAAAGGGGTGCGCATGCACCAGTCAGCTCGTTCGGTCGCCGGGTTCTGGATCCTGGCGGCGATGCTCCTGGTCTCGGTCGCGTCATCGGCCGTCCCGTCGCCCATCTACCCGGTCTACGCGGCCGAGTGGCACCTCACCCCGCTCATGCTCACCGGGGTCTTCGCCATCTACGTCGCCGGCCTGCTCGCGAGCCTGCTCGTCGCGGGTCGCCTGTCCGACCACGTCGGCCGCAAGCCCGTGCTGGTCGTCGGCGGCCTGGGCGTCGCACTGTCGCTCGGCCTGTTCGCGATGGCGGACGGGGTCGTCGCGCTCATCGTCGACCGGATCGTGCAGGGCGTCTCGGTCGGGCTGCTCATCGGGGCCCTCGGCGCCGCCCTCATCGACAACTCCCTCGAACGCCACCCCACCATGGCCGGCGTGCTGAACGGCGTCATCCCGCCGATCGCCCTGGCCACCGGCGCGATGTCGAGCGGCGCGCTGGTGCAGTGGGGTCCGGCGCCGGAGCAGCTCGTCTACCTGTTGTTCGGAGCACTCCTCGTGCTGCTGGTGCTCGCGCTGTTCGTCGTCCCCGAGCAGGTGCAGCGCCGCCCCGGCGCGGTCCGCTCCCTGCGGCCGACGATCAGCGTGCCGCGGTCCTCACGCCGGCTGTTCCGCGGCGTCGCCGGTTCGCTCGTCGCCAGCTGGGCCCTCGGCGGCATGTTCCTGTCGCTCGTCCCCTCGGCGCTCGGCGCGGTGTTCGGCATCACGAACCACTTCGCCGCCGGTGCGCTCATCGCCGTGGTCACCGGCGTCGGCGCCCTGACCGGCCTGGCGATCCAGCGGATGGACACCCGTCGCGCGGTCCTGCTCGGACTCGTCGCGCTCGTGCTCGGCCCGATCGTCACCGTGTCGTTCGTGTTCGCACACTCCCTGCCGGGCATGGTCGTCGGCAGCGCGATCGCCGGTGTCGGCTTCGGTGCCGGGTTCCAGGCGCCGCTGCGGATGCTGCTCGCCACCGCCGCCCCGACCCACCGCGCCGGGCTGCTCTCCACGATCTACGTCGTCAGCTACCTGGCGTTCGGGGTGCCATCGGTCATCGGAGGCCTGCTCGAGCCCTCGGTCGGCCTCGTCCCGGTCATCGCCGGGTACGGCGGCTTCATCGTGCTCGCCGCGGTCGTCGCCCTCGTGCTGCAGCTGTCGTCGAAGGACGCCGCCGAGGTCGAGGAACGCGCCGCCGAGGTCATCGAGCGCACCGCAACGGGCTCGATCCAGGTCGCCTCCGCCGACTAGTGCCGCCGCGCTAGTGGCCCGGTCGCGCCGAGTTCGTACCGCGAGCCCGCGCACGCACCCCGACCGTCCGCGCCGCACCGGTGTGCGCAGCGTCGACGTCGGCCTTGCCCCGGTCCGCCGCATCGCGCAGACGCTTCGGCCCGTGCCGCTTGGCCCAGTCCCAGAAGCGGTGCAGCTGCGCCTTGAGCCACGTGATGATCTTGTGGAAGAAGTGGAACTCGCTCGCCAGTACCGTGAGGCCGATGAACACCACGAGCCACCCCGGGCCCGGCAGCGGCACCAGGATCAGCCCGATGATGACGACCAGCCCACCCACCAGACCGACCAGCACCTTGTAGAACAGGTGGACGTGCGGCCGCGCGTGGATCCAGGCGCGCATACGGTGGAACCACTGGAAGCGCTGGCGGGGCGCGCCATCGGCCCGGGCTTCGCCGGGTCGGTCGTTCGGGTCGCCGTCCATGCCGAAAACGTAGGGTGCGCGGCTGGGAATCAGCGGCGCACGGGGTGGACGCACGGTGCGCGTGCCGGGAGGCGCGTGGCGGGGCCACACCGTGCCTCCAGACCGTCAGGCGGCACCGGTCGCGTGCCCCTCAGGCGTGCGCGACGCACGTCGCCGCCCACGGGACGGCGGCCAGGCGGGCCTCCGGGATCGGCTCGCCGCCGACCGTGCAGCGGCCGTAGGTGCCGTCGTCGAGTCGCGCGAGTGCGGCGTCCACCTGACGGACCCGCAGCCGGGCGCCGTCGCGGACCGCACCGAGCGAGCCGCGCTCCCAGGCCAGGGTCGCGCCCTCGGGGTCGTGCTCGTCGTCGGAGTTGGCGTCCTGCCGGGCGTCGCTGACGTCACGCATGCTCCGCTCGACCTCGAGCAGCAGCCGTTCGTTGCGGGCGCGTTCGGCCTCGAGTGCTGGGCGGGGGTCCTCCATCCCGGCCACGGTAGTCGCGACGGAATGGCCCCGCCTCCGGATGCGTTCGCATGGACATGACGAAGATCGGGTTCCTGTCGTTCGGACACTGGCGTGACGTGCCGGGGTCGAAGGTGCGCAGCGGGCGGGAGGCCCTGGTGCAGGCGATCGACCTCGCGGTCGCAGCCGAGGAAGCCGGCGTCGACGGCGCCTACTTCCGCGTGCACCACTTCGCGCCGCAGCAGGCCGCACCGTTCCCGCTGCTCTCCGCCATCGCCGCGAAGACCAGCCGGATCGAGATCGGGACCGGCGTCATCGACATGCGCTACGAGAACCCGCTCTACATGGCGGAAGAAGCCGCGGCCACCGACCTCATCTCCGGCGGGCGACTGCAGCTCGGTGTCTCGCGGGGATCACCCGAGACCGCCCTCGCCGGCTACCAGCAGTTCGGCTACGTGCCCGATGCCGCTGACGATAACGGCGGCGACATGGCCCGTGCGCACACGAACGTGTTCCGCCGTGCGATCGCCGGCGAGCCGATGGCCAACGCCAACCCGCAGATGACCGGTTCGGTCGGGTCCCTGCCGATCTCCCCGCTGTCGGACTCGCTCGGCGACCGCATCTGGTGGGGCGCCGGCACCCGCGCCACCGCCGAGTGGACCGCCGAGCAGGGCATGAACCTGATGTCCTCGACCCTGCTGACCGAGGACACCGGCGTGCCCTTCGACCAGCTGCAGGCCGAGCAGATCGAGCGCTTCCGCCGGGTGTGGTCCGAGTCCGGCTGGGACCGCGAACCGCGCGTGTCGGTCTCGCGCAGCATCATCCCGATCATCGACGACGAGTCCCGCCACTACTTCGGCGTGCGTGCGCAGGTCGAGGGGCAGGACCAGGTCGGGCACCTCGACGGCGGGCTGGCCCGGTTCGGCCGGTCCTACATCGGTGAGCCCGAGCAGCTCGTCGCGGAGCTCGCGGCCGACCAGGCCGTCCGTGCTGCCGACACCGTGCTCGTCACCGTGCCGAACCAGCTCGGTGTGGACTTCAACGCCCGGCTGCTCGCCGCCGTGAAGGACGTGTTCACCGAGGTCGACGCGGAGCCCGTCCCCGCCTGACCCCATCGTGGTCCCCCCTTGTGCTGACACCCGGCTGGGGACTGGGGCGAGGCCGACCGCGCTCCTAGGCTCGGGAGCGTCGATCCACCCCGCACCTCGAGGAGCAACCGTGACGCTGCCGGCCGCAGGCTGGTTCCCGGACCCGCAGGACGCCCGTCGTCTGCGCTGGTGGGACGGTCGCACCTGGGGCGCAGCCACGCGGGTCCCCGCGGCCGCTGCGGAACCGGTCACGCCGATCGTCGTCGCTCCGGCGGGGCCGTCGTTCTCGGTGCAGACCGCTGCGATCCGGACGGACGCGTGGGCGTCGGGCACCGCCGGCGACCGTCGGCTCTGCGTGTTCACGGTGCTCGCCGTGCTGCTCGCGGTGGTCTCGGTCATCGCGAACCCCTGGGGCCTGGCAGGGCTGCTCGCCGTGGCGTGCGGCGTCGTCGGCATCGTCCGTCCCGGAGCCGTCGGCGCCTGGGCTGTCCTGGCCCGGAGCGCTTCGGCGAGCGCCCTCGTCGTCGCGGTGACGACGACGGTCATCGCCGCGTCGGCCCAGTTGCACCTGTTCTGAGCTCGCAGGGCTCGCCTACCGCGGCGGTCCACGGCGCTTCGTGAGCACAAATGGTCGAGTGGGACGGCGCGACCCGACCATTTCTGCTCACGAAACGCGCCCGTCCCGCACCCGCACGGCCCATGCACCCGCACGGCCCGCGCTGTCCGCCTACCGCCGCGCCCGCGGGTGTGCCGTCTGGTACACGTCCCGCAGCATGTCCGCCGTGACCATCGTGTAGATCTGCGTCGTGGCGACACTCGCGTGGCCGAGCAACTCCTGCACCACGCGCACGTCAGCACCGCCCTCGAGCAGGTGTGTCGCGAACGAGTGCCGGAACGTGTGCGGTGACACGTGCGCCTCCAGGTCGGCGGCAGCAGCGGCGGCCTGGATCACGAGCCAGGCGCTCTGCCGCGACAGCCGCGCTCCACGGGCACCGAGGAACAGCGCCGGCGTCGACGGCCCGCGCGAGGCGAACACCGGCCGTGCCCGGACCAGGTAGGCGTCGATCGCGGCCCGGGCGAAGCTGCCGAGCGGCACGATCCGCTGCTTGTTGCCCTTGCCGGTGACCTTCACGACGGAGAGCTCGCCGTCGGCGTCCGACAGCGTCGTCACGTCGTCGACCGACAACCCCACCGCCTCGGAGATCCGCGCGCCTGTGGCGTAGAGCAGCTCGAGCAGGGCCTTGTCCCGCAGCTGGACGGGGTCGTCAGCGTCGACGGACACCGCGCCGAGCAGCCGTTCCATGTCCTCGACGGGGATCGCCTTCGGCAGCCGCATCGGGGCCTTCGGCGGGCGGACGGCGGTGCCGGGGTCGAGCGGCAGCCAGCCCTCCCCCGCGGCGAAGGCGGTGAACGAGCGCACCGAACTGAGCATCCGCGCGATCGACCGCGGTGCGAGCGGACCTTCCGGTCGGGTGGCCAGGTGTGTCACGAACCCCGAGACGTCCGCCCGTGCCAACCGTGCCACGTCCAGCAGCGCCGAGGATCCCCCGGCCCGGTCCGCACCGTCGGACTCGACGACCGGAGCGGCCGCCAACCACGACGTGAACACGGCAAGGTCCCGCCGGTACGCGGACAACGTGTGCTGCGAGAGTCCCCGCTCGATCGCGACGTGCCGCAGGTACGTCTCCACGGCACGGTCGAGGGGCATCACCTCAGCAGGCTAACCGGCGCGGGGCCACCCGCCGTCAGTGCAACGCCTCGTCCGGCCCGTCCACGCGGAACCCGGTGAACGTCACCGTCAGCCCGGCCCGCGTCGGCCCCGCGCACAGCAGCCCCGCCGACACGACGGCGTCCGGGTCGAGGTACGCGACCCGCACCAAGCGGGACTCGTCACCCTCGGCCCACGCCCGGATCGTCACCGCGTCACCATCGCGGCTCGCACGGACGGTCACCACCCGGCCCGCCCACGCCGGCACGGGCGACACCGACCAGTCCGAGAACCCACGCGTCACCACGGCGCCGAGCTGCGGGGTTCCGTCCGAGAACTCCACGCCGGCCTTGATCCAGTTCTGCTCGTCGACGCGCAGGAACACCCCGGCCTGGTCGAACTGCTCGGTGTAGTCGAGCACGAACGACGCCTCGACCGAGAACGGCCCGTCCGTCGGCTGCAGCAGTGCGTGCTCGGAGTCGTGCACGAACCCGTACGAGGTGGTCCGCCAGGCGTCACTGCCCTCGACCGCGGTGACGCGGAACACGTCGCCGTCGAACTCGGCGGCCTCCGGCTCGTGCGTCCACGTCCCCGTGGCGACCAGGTCGCGCAGACCGCCGACCGCTGACCCGCTCACTTGCCGCGCTGTTCGATGGCCTCGACGGCGAGCGTCGCGACGACGAGGGCCGAGTTGTTGAGCCGACCGCCCAGGATCCCTTCGAGCAGCTCCGCCCGCGGCACCCACCGCGTCACGATGTCGGCCTCTTCCGCCTCGCGCTCGAACGCGGACTCCGTCGACCGAACACCGCGCGCCCGGTAGATCTGGATGAACTCGTCGCTGCCACCAGAGGACGTGTTGTAGCGGACCAGGGGCTCCCACGTGTCGGCCTCGAGGTCGGCCTCCTCGCCCAGCTCGCGCTTCGCGGCCGCCAGGTGGTCCTCGCCCTCCATGTCGAGCAGACCGGCGGGCAGCTCCCAGTCGCGCAGCCGCACCGGGTGACGGTACTGCTGGATGACCAGGACGCGGCCCTCGTCGTCCTCGGCGTACACGGCGACGGCGCCGGTGTGGTCGATGTACTCGCGGACCATCGAGTCGCCGTTGTACGCGACGGTGTCGCGGCGCACGTCCCAGACGGCGCCCTCGTACACGACGGTGGATTCGGTGACCTCGAAGGAGGCGGACTCGTCAGCGATCGGTGCGTCTGTCACGGCTCCATCCAAGCACGCGCGCCCCTGACGCCCCCATCGGCACCAGGTTCCGTGCACGCGACCCCCGGACGGACCGGAGGCGTGGTGCCAGCTGGCACCGCGCCTCCGGTCAGAGACCACTCGCGTTACGCGACCTGCTCCTCGGTCTGCGGGTCGAACAGGCTGGACGCCTCGTGGCGCTCGATCGCGGCCGCGACGAGTCCCGCGAACAGCGGGTGCGCATCGGTCGGGCGCGAGCGGAGCTCCGGGTGCGCCTGGGTGGCGATGTAGAACGGGTGCACGTCGCGCGGGAGCTCGACGTACTCCACCAGCGTGCCGTCGGGCGACGTGCCCGAGAAGACGAGGCCGGCGTCCGCGATCTGCTCGCGGTACTTGTTGTTCACCTCGTAACGGTGACGGTGCCGCTCGGAAGCCTCGGGAGCCCCGTACAGCTCCGCCGCCAGCGACCCCCGCGTGAACGACGCCGGGTACAGGCCCAGGCGCATCGTGCCACCCAGGTCGCCACCGGCGATGATGTCGACCTGCTCCGCCATCGTCGCGATGACCGGGGTCGAGGTCTCCGGGTCGAACTCGGTGCTCGACGCGTCGGTCAGACCGACCTCGTGGCGGGCGTACTCGATGACCATGCACTGCAGGCCGAGGCACAGGCCGAGCGTCGGGATGCCCTGCTCACGCGCGAACTGCAGCGCGCCGAGCTTGCCCTCGATGCCGCGCACGCCGAACCCGCCGGGGATGCAGATGCCGTCGACGTCGCCGAGCTGCTTCGCCGCGCCCTCGGGCGTGGTGCAGTCGTCCGACACGACCCACTTCAGCGTCACCTTGGCGTCGTGGGCGAAGCCACCCGCACGGAGTGCCTCGGTGACGGACAGGTAGGCGTCCGGCAGGTCGATGTACTTGCCGACCAGCGCGATCGTGACGTCCTTCTTCGGCTCGTGCACGGCCTTCAGCACCGGGGTCCACGCGGTCCAGTCGACCGGACCGGCGTCGAGCTTGAGCGCCTCGACGATGACCTGGTCGAGGCCCTGGTTGTTCAGCAGCGTCGGCAGGTCGTAGATCGAGGGGACGTCCACCGCGTTCACCACGGCGTCCTCGTCGACGTCGCACATCAGCGCGATCTTGCGCTTGTTCGACTCCGACACCGGACGGTCGCTGCGCAGCACGAGCGCGTCGGGCTGGATGCCGATCGAGCGGAGCGCGGCGACGGAGTGCTGCGTCGGCTTGGTCTTCTGCTCACCCGAGGCGTTCATGAACGGCACCAGCGAGACGTGCACGAAGAACACGTTGTTGCGGCCGAGCTCGTGCCGCACCTGACGGGCGGACTCGATGAACGGCTGCGACTCGATGTCGCCGACGGTGCCACCGACCTCGGTGATGATGACGTCGGGCTGCGGGTCGTTCTGCGCCTGCTCGCGCATCCGGCGCTTGATCTCGTCGGTGATGTGCGGGATTACCTGCACCGTGTCGCCGAGGTACTCGCCGCGACGCTCCTTGGCGATCACCGTCGAGTACACCTGACCGGTCGTGACGTTCGCGGCCTGCGACAGGTTGATGTCGAGGAAGCGCTCGTAGTGCCCGATGTCGAGGTCCGTCTCCGCACCGTCGTCGGTCACGAAGACCTCGCCGTGCTGGAACGGGTTCATGGTGCCCGGGTCCACGTTGAGGTACGGGTCGAGCTTCTGCATGACGACCTTGAGGCCGCGAGCCGTGAGCAGGTTGCCGAGGCTGGCCGCCGTCAGGCCCTTGCCGAGAGACGAGACGACCCCGCCGGTCACGAAGATCTGCTTCGTCACCTTCGGGGTCGAGTTCGAAGAATTGGTACCGCCGCTGAGAGTGTCCGCCACGGGATTCCATCGTACGTCAGAACTGCCGGGAGGCGCGACCTCGGTTCGCCGTGGGCGTTGCGCGGGCGGGTGGCCGGGTCCTCGGACCGTGGCCGGGTCGGCGGACAGTGCCCGCCTGCCCGATCGTCAGGCTCGCTGGCCGGCCACGTCGAGCAGCTCGCGGGCGTGCTCGATGCCGCTGGCGCTGTCGCCGAGTCCGGAGAGCAGCCGTGCCATCTCCTGCAGACGGTCCTCGCCCTCGAGCCGGCGCACGCTCGACGAGGTCACGGCACCGCTGGCGTCCTTCACGACGTTGAGGTGGTTGTTCGCGAAGGCCGCGACCTGGGCCAGGTGCGTGACGACGATGACCTGCGTGCGCTCGGCGAGCTTCGCCAGCCGTCGGCCGATCTCGATGGCCGCCGCCCCACCGACACCGGCGTCGACCTCGTCGAAGACGAACGTCGGCACCGTGGTGCTGCCGGCCATGACGACCTCGATCGCGAGCATCACGCGCGACAGCTCACCGCCGGACGCCCCCTTGCCGATCGGCCGGGGGTCGGTGCCTGAGTGCGGCTGGAGCAGGATCGTCACCTGGTCGCGGCCGTGGCGGCGGTACTCGCCGGCGTCGGTGACCTCGACCACCAGGGTCGCACCACCCATCGCGAGGGTCTTCAGCTCAGCGGTCACGCGCTTCGCCAGGTCGGCGGCCGCCTTGGTGCGCGCCGTCGTGAGCGCGGCCGCGGCCGTCTCGAGCGCCTGCTCGTCCTGCTCGACCGACTGCTGCAACGCCGCGATCCGGTCGTCGTCGCCGTCGAGCTCGAGCAGCCGGTCGCTCGCGCGCTGCCCGTAGGCGATGACGTCGTCCACCGTCTCGCCGTACTTGCGGGTGAGGCCTGCCAACAGGGCACGACGTTCGTTGATGAGCTCGAGGTCGTGCCCCGCCTCGGGTTCCAGGGAACCGAGGTAGCTCGAGATGCTCGCCGAGGCCTCGGCCGCCTGGATCCCGAGCTCCGTGAGCTGCTCGAGCACCGGCTGCAGGGCAGTGTCGGACGACACCACACGCTCCACGGCACGGCGTGCGGACTCGACCAGGCCGACGACGTCGGAGACGCCGTCGAGGGACTCGCTGGACAACGCCTCGTGTGCCAGGGCCGCGGACAACCGGAGCTCCTCGAGGTTCCCCAGGCGTTCGGCGCGTTCGGCCAGCTCGACGTCCTCGCCGGGCTGCGGGTCGGCGGCCTCGATCTCGTCGGAGGCCGCGCGGATCCGCTCGGCCTCGGCGACCCGGTCGTCCCGGTCCCGGACCAGCACCTCGAGTTCACCGGCGTGCTGCTGCCAGGCGTCGTACGCGGCGACGTACCGGGCGAGGGCCTTCTCGAGCGAGGCTCCCCCGAACCCGTCGAGGGCAGCCCGCTGCGCGGTGGCCGAGGTCAGGCGGATCTGGTCCGACTGCCCGTGCACGGTCACGAGCTGGTCGGCGAGCTCGCCGAGCACCGCCACGGGCGCACTGCGACCACCCACCGTGGCACGGCTGCGCCCCTCGGCGGAGACCGTGCGGGTGAGGATGAGTTCGCCGTCCTCCACGGTGCCGCCGGCGTCCTCAACGCGTTCGGCGACGGCGTCCTGCTCCGGGACGTGCCAGCGGCCTTCGACGACGGCGCTCGACGCACCGCGGCGCACCGAACCGGCATCGGCCCGCGCACCGAGCAGCAGTCCGAGCGCGGTGACGATCATGGTCTTGCCCGCACCGGTCTCCCCGGTGACGACGGTGAAGCCCGGCCCGAGTTCGAGCGTGGTCTCGCCGATGACGCCGAGGTCGCGGATCGCAATCTCCTCGATCATCGGGCGTCCTCCGTCGTTCCCTGCGCCACAGCTGACCCGGCGGATGCGATGCTGCGCCCTTCCACGGCGATCATCGGTCGTCCTCCGGGCTCATCGGTCGTCCTCGTCGCTCTGGGGGCCGCGCCACCCGGCGACGGGCAGCTGGAACTTCGCGACCAGGCGGTCGGTGAACGGAGCGTCCTTCAGTCGGGCGACGCGCACCGGGTCCGGCGAACGCCGGACCTCGACACGGGCGCCCGGGGGCAGGTCGTGGGTCCGTCGGCCGTCGCACCACAGGACACCGACGCCGCTCGTGCGCCGCAGGACCTCGATCGCGAGCGTGCAGTCCGGCCCGACGACGATCGGACGGGCGAACAGAGCATGGGCGCTCAGCGGCACCATGAGCAGCGCGTCGACGTCCGGCCACACGATGGGGCCACCGCCGGAGAACGAGTACGCCGTGGAGCCGGTCGGGGTCGACACGACCACGCCGTCGCAGCCGAAGGACGACAGCGGGCGGCCGTCGACCTCGGTCACGACCTCGAGCATCCGTTCCCGCGAAGCCTTCTCGATCGTGGCCTCGTTCAGCGCCCAGCTCGAGTAGACGATCTGGTTGCCCACGACCACGTCGACCTGCAGGGTGACGCGTTCCTCGACGTTGTACTCGCCGGACAGCGCACGCTCGACCGTCTCGGACAGACCGTCGCGCTCGCTCTCGGCCAGGAACCCGACGTGCCCGAGGTTCACCCCGATCAGTGGAGCGCCGGTGTTCCGCACGAGTTCGGCCGCGCGGAGGATCGTGCCGTCGCCACCGAGCACGATGACGATCTCGAGCTGGTTCGGCTGGACGTCGACGCCGAGGATGTCGACCTTGCCGACCGACGCTTCGGCGCGACGGATGTCGGCGTACTCGTCGAAGGGCATGACGGGCGTGAGACCGGCCGCGTGCAGGAGGTCGCAGACCTCGACCGCAGCGTCGATCGAGTCACGGCGACCCGTGTGGGACACGAGCAGGATGTGCCGTTCGTCACTCATGAAGACCCTTCCGTGAGTTCGGTCGCCCGGACTCTCCATTCTGTCGGATTGCCCCCGACACCGCGTTGGAAGCGGGCCAGGTACTCGTGGTTGCCGTGTGTCCCGACGATCGGGGACGCGGCGAGCCCACTGGTGCCGAGGCCCAGGTCCCACGCCGCCCACAGCACGTTCATGAGCGCGTCGTTCCGGAGCCCGGCGTCGTGCACGATGCCCTCGCGCACACCGCCACGACCCACTTCGAACTGGGGCTTCACCAGGAGCACGAACTCGTCCGCGGGGACGGCTTCGGCCAGCGCCGGCAGCACGAGTCGGAGCGAGATGAAGGACAGGTCCCCCACCACCAGGCTCGTCTCGCCGGCGGCGCCGTCGAGCGCCAGGTAGTCGGCGCGCGTGAGGTTCCGCGCGTTCGTCCCCTCGACCACGGCGACGCGATCGTCGAGCGCGATGGTGGGGTGCAGCTGTCCGTGGCCGACGTCGAGCGCGATGACACGGCGCGCGCCGCGTGTGAGCAGCACCTGGGTGAACCCCCCGGTGCTCGCGCCCACGTCGAGCACGACCCGGTCCTCGGGGTCGACGTCGAACGCATCGAGTGCGCCGACGAGCTTCCGGGCCGCACGCGAGACCCACTCGTCCGCGGCGTCGACCTCGATGTCCGCGTCGGATGCGATCGGCGTCGACGGCTTCAGGACGGCACGGCCGCCCACGAGCACCCGGCCGTCCTGGATCAGCTTGCTGGCGACGGTGCGCGACCGTGCGAGCCCGCGTGCAGCGAGGAGGGCGTCGAGGCGGACCGGGGTCGCGTCGTGCACGGCTCCGTCCGGCTCAGGCACTCGCGGAGCCGCCGCTCTCGAGCCGCGTCCGCAGCTCGTCGTGCAGGGAGGAGAAGGCGTCGGCACGGTCGGCGAGCGGCAGAGCCTCGGCCTCGGCGGTGCGCGCGGCGAAGGCGCCCTGCTGCTCGGGATCGGCGGACGGCTGCTCGGGGTTCGGCACGTCCGACACGCTACTCGCCGCCGTACAGCTGCGGGTCCACGTCGAGGCCGTAGATGGCCAACCCGGACTCCCAGATGAGCGTCGCGCCGGCACGGAGCCGATCGATGTCTGTCCCGGCGTCGAGCACCCGGACGACGTGACCGCGCATCGCCACCGTCGAGGTACCGACGCTCACGTACCGGGTGCCGTCCTCGTCCTCGCGCCGCACCGTCGCCGGGTACGGCTGGGCCAGCCCCCGGAGGTCTTCGAGCACGTAGGTGGGACGTGAGCGCTGGTCGGCCGCGAGCACCTGCTTGGCCTTGTCGATGCCGGTGAGCACGAGCACGCTCGGGATCCCGACGTCGTTCGCACCCTTGATGTCGGTGTCCAACCGGTCCCCGATGAACAGGGTCCGACCGCCGCCGAAGCGCGCGACCGCCGTGTCGAAGATCGGCCGCTCGGGCTTGCCGGCGACCACGGGCATCCGGCCGACCGCCTGGTGCACGGCGGACACGAGCGTGCCGTTGCCGGGCGCGATGCCCCGCTCGACCGGGATCGACCAGTCCATGTTCGTGGCCACCCACGGCACGTCCGGGTCGGCCAGGGCGAACGAGGCCTCGGCCAGTTCCTTCCAGCCGAGGTCCGGCGAGAAGCCCTGGATCACCGCGGCCGGGGAGTCCTCGGCACTCGAGGTGACCGTGAACCCGGCAGCCTCGACGATGCTCGACAGCCCGAGCCCGCCGGTGACCAGGACGGTCGATCCGGCCGGTACCAGGGTCGCGAGCAGCTGGACGCCGGCCTGCGACGAGGTGACGACGTCACCCTCGGAGACCTCGAGCCCGTAGCGCTCGAGGTGCTCGGCGACGTCGATCGGGCGGCGGGACGCGTTGTTCGTGATGTAGCCGACCCGCGCCGTCAGCGATGCCCGGGTCAGGGCTTCGACCGCGTGCGGGATGGCGTTGCGGCCCCGGTAGACGACGCCGTCGAGGTCGGTGAGGACCACGTCGACGCCGTCGGTCAAGGTCGCCGAGTGCTCAGTCGGCTGCGGAACCGTCGACGTCGCGGGGGTTGTCGTCGTCGATCTCCCCGGGCTCGTCGGCTGCGGAGGTGTCGTCGTCGAGATCGTCGAGGGCGGGTTCGTCATCGATGTCGTCATCGAGGCCTTCGGCGGATTCGTCGTCGCCGTCGAGTTCGTCGGTCGCGACGTCGTCGGCTCCGAGGTCATCGGCGGCGTCGTCTCCGGCGTCTCCGTGTTCTTCGACTTCGAGCGTTTCCTCGACCACATCAACTGTCTCCCAAGCGTTGTCGTCCGCGATTTCGGCGAGGGCCGCTGCCGCGCGGTCCACCCGGGCCCACCACTCGTCGGCCTCGTCCTGTCGACCGAGCTCCTCGAGCGTGGCCGCGTAAGCACTGTAGAGCGCCGGGGACCACGTGTAGGCGGTGGACGGGTCGAGCTGTGGAATCTCCAGCTCACCGAGGGCGGCTGTGGGGTTCCCGAGGTCGAGACGAGCGCCGGACATGGCGATCGCGAGCTCGACCTGCACCGGGGTGTCGAGGGCCGAGCGCTCGACCGAGCGACCGAGCTCCAGTGCCCGCTCCGGACGGCCCAGGCCACGCTCGCAGTCCACCATCATCGGGAGCTGGTCGTTGCGACCGGAGATCCGACGGTAGGTGCGGAGCTCCCGGAGCGCGGTGGCGAAGTCGCCGAGGCGGTACGCGGTGATCGCGGCCGTCTCCCGGACGACACCGACACGACCGGCACGACGAGCAGCGCTCAGGGCGTGCTGGTTGGCCGTCTCGGGGTCGTCGTCGACGAAGAGCGCAGCTGCCACGAGGTGCCGCGCGACCCAGTCGGCGTTGTCCTTGCTGAGGGTCTTCAGCTCCATCCGGGCCGCAGGGTCGAGGTCGCGCGCCTGGATCTCCTCGGGGATCTCCGGGTCGTCGTGGCGCGGACGGATCGACTTCGTGCCGTAGGGGTCGCGGTCTTCCCAGTCGTCGCGCGCGGCCTCGCCGAACCGGGCGCCGGCGTGACGTGTCCCGTCACCGAAGCGGCGACGTTCCTCACCGCCGTCGCGACCCGAGCGGTCCGACGAACCGCCGCGGAACGGACGGTCGGAGGAACCACCTCGGGCCGGGCGGTCGGACGATCCGCCACGGTACGGGCGGTCCCCGTCACGAACGGGACGGTCCGAACCACCACGGTACGGACGGTCGCCATCTCGGGCGGGACGATCCGAACCACCACGGTACGGACGGTCCCCGTCACGAGCCGGACGGTCAGAGCCACCACGGAACGGACGGTCGCCGTCACGCCGCGGACGGTCCGACGATCCGCCACGGTACGGGCGATCGCCATCACGAGCCGGACGGTCCGACGATCCGCCACGGTACGGGCGATCGCCATCACGAGCCGGACGGTCCGAGGAGCCGCCACGGTACGAGCGATCGCCATCACGAGCCGGACGGTCCGAGGAGCCGCCACGGAACGGACGGTCGCCGTCACGAGCGGGACGGTCCGAGGAGCCGCCACGGTACGGGCGATCGCCATCCCGGCGCGGACGGTCCGAGCCGCCCTGGAACGGGCGGTCACCGTCACGACGCGGACGGTCAGAGCTCCCACCACGGAACGGACGGTCACCGTCACGAGCCGGGCGATCGGAGCCGCCACGGAACGGACGATCGCCATCGCGCCGCGGACGATCGGCACCGCGCGGACCATCGCCGCGCGGCGGCCGACCGGAGTCTCCACGGTCTCCCTGCCACGACGGACGGTCGTTGCGGTCGCCGGACCGGAACGGACGGTCGCCGTCCCGACGCGGAGCGCCGTCCCGTCGAGGCGCGCCGTCACGGAACGGACGGTCTCCACCCTGCGGACGATCACGACGGTCGCCTTCGCGGCGCTCGAACTCGCGGGGACCGGACGACCACCGACCATCGCTCTGGCCGTCCCGACGCGGAGCGCCGTCGCGACGGGGGAACCGGTCGCCGTCCCGTCGGGGTCGATCTCCGCGGTCCCTGTCGTTCCGCCGCTGATCGTCGTCGTTCGCCACCGTTGCTCCTCATCGCGTGCCCGGTCCAGAGCCTCGGGCGTTCGTCCGCTGTGTCGTTGTGTTGGGTGCCGCGTCGGTCACCCGACGTCGGCTTCCAGTCCATCACGAACCGGAGCCGGCGTCGAGCGAACGGCGGCAGAAACAGAAATGGCCACCGGCCCCGACCGAGAACGAGGGTTTCCCCTGCGAATTCTCGATGGAGGGCCGATGGCCACATCTTTCATACGTTG